>NZ_AJMM01000031.1 GCF_000259505.1 Streptococcus sp. SK643 | reverse complement strand
CGGACTACGGTCTAATACATTACAGAGTCTTTCATAAGTATACGTACGTTTCTGATCATCTGATAATTTTGAAATACTTTCTATAATATTTCTTACTAACTCATCTGTTTCAATAACAAAGGGAAGATTAGAATATTCAGTTAAAAACCAGTTTTGAATAGAGATATAATCAGTTACCTTATCTAATTTGACTAAGTCAATCGATAAGCTAAAATCCTTCAAGATGTCAAAAGTTCTTCTTGCTATATCCTCATCACCTTCTACATACAGAGGGAATAAGCAATATTCCATCAATACGCTAATGTCTGTACTGTCAAGTTCATAAGAATCTCGTTGCCGAAAACGATACTTAGTTTCTGTTCCTAGAAATGCTTCTGCTTCTTTCCCTTCCTTCATCACCTCTAGATAATGTTTGACAAAATATTTATAATTCTCTTTATTTTTCAATTTATATGCCTGCATTTAGTTACTCCATTGATTTATTCTGAAAATTCCTTCAATTTGCTCAATTTTATTAGTGCCTGGTTTATAGATACGTGGATTTTTGATTTCATAATAGCCTTGGCGTTCAATAGCGGATAGAAAATCACCGTAAGAATGCCCCTTCATATCAATTGACAGCATAAGCAGTTCGCTATTTAGAAATACTAAATAATCTTTTTATAAATATGGTCTCATTATACCACAAAAAGAGAGCGTTTCCGCTCCCTTTATTACTCCGGTAATTCTACTTTCAAACTCATATCCGAATTCTGCAATGTCTTCTGAACCGTTGCAAGAAAGGCTAGGCCATTATCCGATGGAGAATACTGGAATGTGATATGGATGACTTTTTTGTCAAAGTTATCGCCATATCGTTCTACATACTGCTTACTTTCGAGGAAGTAGATGTAGTTGTTAAGTTTTTCTTGCAAAATTTCCAGATGGACTGCTTCTGTCTCTTCCTGCCAACCGACTGGATCAACAAGGAGTAACTCTAAATGATTATCAACTATACCAATAGCGTCAAGTTCGCTAGGTTCTAGTTCTGAAACAATAGATTTGGTTACGATTTGGGTAAATTTTTCAGGAGAAAATATTTTTTGGTTATCAGATAAATCATTGAAAATTAAGTCAGGATTATTTTGTATAAAAATTTTATTCGACTCTTCTTGTGTATATTGTTTTTTAGATTTCCAAAAACCATATTGTGCATAATTCATCAACTCTTTACCAGTATGTTCTCCCGACATATAACTATCTGCAGCTTCTTTGGGGATTTCTTGAACTACTTCTGGCATAGTAATATTAAAAGTTGGATAACGCAAGAAAAACTTATCATCATCTTGACAAATTTCCAACATATCTTTTTGACTAGTATAAATCGACTTCATTTTTAATATCTATTAGCTCCTTGTGTTTTTTTAAATATTTTTTCCCATACCATTCCTCTACAGTCTTACCTTCCCACTCACGATATTCTTCAGGATATTTCCATTTGTAGAATGCTTGTAAATAGCTAGGAAATTCGATGTAAATTAGCATAGCAATGACAGCAATATTTAGGATAATCCATGTTATCAAAAGACCTAATCCTTCCAATGAAGTTGAAAATTTTATGGAAAAACTTTTTATAATAAAGTTTATAATGACTCCAATTCCCAAAAAACTCATTCCATAAATCGCTATCTTATTGGCAATTTTGTTGCGAAGAGAAGAGCCACTTCCATTACCATACATCAGTTTTTTAAGACTTTCAATTTCAAGGCTAAACATAAAATAGGCTAATATAGTAATAAAAACAAAAATAGCAGCAACCATCCAAATAGATAAAGTTGGTAATGACATATCAATCGCTAACAGATTAAATTCAAGACTAAGCCAAATTAGAAATGTGATGACATGAAAATGATTACGATAAGGCAGTATAAAAGCTTTTCTAAAAACTTTACCAATCAATATGATAAATACCCAAATTAAGAAACAGACTAGATATACCTCAGCTGTTAGTAATGGATGTTGATAGATAGGCAATCTTAAATCTTTAGGATCAGAGTTGTGCAAGGACAGCGAGAAAACAAGAATCATAAAGTTTATAATGATAGGACCGATAAGAGTCAAAACAATATTCTGAATATGAAGAACTAGTTTAGACTTTCCTTCCCTATAATATGTTTCTAACTTAGAGAAAACATTTCCTTTCTGATACTGTAAAAACCCATCATCTTCCAAATTCAAACTCTCTTCAAAACTAGCTTTAAAAATTGATTTCTTCCTCATACTCTTTGTCCAAATCCTATTTTAATAACTCCTTGTGTTTTTTTAAATATTTTTTTCCATACCACTCTTCTACAGTTTTCCCTTCCCACTCGCGGTATTCTTCAGGATATTTCCATTTGTAATAACCTTCTAAAAAGAAAGGAAACTCCATGAATACAATCATGGCGATTACACCAATATTTGATAGAATCCAAAATATAAAGAGACCTAAAACAGTTACGGAAGAGGAAAAATTAATAGAAAAAGCTTTGAAAATAAAATTAACAATCACAGCCAAGCCCAATATACCTGCTCCATAAATAGCAATACCTTTAGCAATTTTATCGAGTAAGGTAGGTGACTTAACTTCTCCATACATTCGTTTTTTCAAACTTCTAAGCTCCGTTCTTAACATTACATAAGCCAAGAATGCTAGAAGTCCAAAAAATACCAAGATCCCCCATATTGATAATATAGGTAAAGACATAGTTGTTGCCAGCAAATTAAATTCAAACACAAACCATATTATAAAAGTTATAATATGAAATCGATAACGATAAGGGAGAATAAACGTCCGTTTAAAGAATTTACCCATTAATACCAATAACAACCAAATTAACAAGCAAATTAAATAAAGCTCGACTGTTAGCAAAGGATACTGAGAAACTGGTAACCTTAAATCTTTAGGATCAGAATTTTGCAATGATAGGGTAACAGCAAGGAGCATGAAATTTGCACCTATCGGAAACAACAGACTAAGAATAAAAGTTTTAATACCAAACCAAAAAGAGGGTCTCCCTTTCTTAAAGGCTTTCCCAAGTTTATTATAATAATCTTTTTTCTGATACTGTAAAAACCCATCATCTTCCAAATTCAAACTCTCTTCAAAACTAGCTTTAAATAGCGACTTTTTTGTCATAAGTTTAATCCTCAATCTTCTTTTCTACTAATTCTGAGTGCTTTTTCAAGTATCTCTTTCCATACCACTCTTCTACAGTTTTCCCTTCCCAATCACGGTATTCTTCAGGATATTTCCATTTGTAGTAGGCTTGAAGGAAATAAGGTAAACCTATGAAAGCAACTACTGCAACCAGTAGAACATTACAAAAAATCCATAATAGCAAGAAACCAAATTCCTTTATTGAGCTTGACATATCTACTGTAAAGATTCCTAAAATACGCTTTATGATAATACCTGCTCCTAAAATCCCCATACCATAGAGAGAGATCATTTTTGCAATCTTATTACGGAAAGTATTTCCCGTGATCTCACCATACATGAGTCGTCTTAATCCTCTTAACTCAATATTCCATATCGCATAAGTGACGATCATAATGATTCCATAGATGCCAATCATTTCCCAAGTTGCAAGATTTGCTAATAGAATATCAAACACGATTAAATCAATTTCCAATAAGAACCAAATCATAAATGTAAAAGTATGAAACTGATAGCGGTATGGTAAAAGATAGACTCGTTTAATAAACTTTCCGAGTATGACTAAGAATAGCCAAATTAGAAGTAATATCAAAAAAACATTTACCGTTAATGACTCGTGCTTGGCTATTGGAAGAGTTAAAGTGTCACTTTCATGGAACGCCATGGATACAATAAGCAGTAGAAAGTTAAAACCAATAGGAAAAATAAGTGCTAAAATAAAACTTTTGATACAGAACCAAAGAGAGGCTCTCCCTTTTTTAAAATAGTTAGCCGTCTTATCATGTTGCTCTTGCTGTAACTTTCGAAGTCCATCATCTTCTAGATTCAAACTCTCTTCAAAACTTGCTTTAAAAATTGATTTCTTTTTCATACACATACACCTAAATTTAATTTTTACTTTGATTTGATAAAACATCAACTATCTCATATTCCCGTTCTTCTCCAGGTGCAAATGCAATGTTGACAGTCCCTAGAAATATGAACATTATTAACATCATTAAACAAAGCATGCTAATGTTCTTCAAATATATGAATGCCAGAGCAAATATAAGAGTTAAGGCAAAAATACATAGTCGCAATAGAAACATTTTGACATAAAAACGTAATGAATTTACTGGTTTTATCTTAAAATTAATAGATTGCTCCAACAATCTATTGAGTAATTTTTCCAAAGTTTTTTTCTTTTTAGAATATAAAAGTTGAAGCAAACTAAAAGACAATAATAGACCAATAACTACTAAAACCAAGCTAGTTACTATCGAAAGATTCACATAAAAGTTGGCAAATAAATCAATATGATTCATACTAGCCCAGGCATTCACAAAAACTGCTAATCCTGCGGCTAATGACGTTGGAAGGATAAATTTGCTCGCCTTAGAGTTTTTTTCTTCGATTTTAACAAGTTCTTCATCTGAAATAGCATAAACTTTCTGATAAAAATACCAGTTTAGAGGCAAACAGAAGTATCCGAGAAAATGTTTAGGAGATCTATCTAATAGATACTGTCTCCCCTGATAATGAAATAATAGGTATCGAAGATTCCCTTTATAATATAATTTTATTTTTTGCATTCTAATCCTTACTAATCTAAGAAAACATGAGTTCTTCCAAACTATGAGGAGTATCTCGATATAATCTACATCTTATTTTAGTATTTTATCATTTATTTTATATAAGTGATGACTTTCAGTTCCAAATGCAACATTAGAAGCCGATAAATATAGAAAGATGATGGCATTAGCCATTAAACCAAAAAGTAAGTTCCCTGAGTAAAAATAATACAAGGACATAAAAAATGCTAGTCCACCAAAAACCACTATAAATCCTAGCAACTGTTTAAAGTCAATTTTTACTGGCGTGATTTTATAGTATTGTAAATGCCTAAGTTCACGCCCTAGCAAGGAGGCCATCCTTCTTTTCCGAGAATAGTAAAATAATTCAACCAGAACATATGTTAAAAGAAAAGTCATTAAAAAGAGTGCCACTGTCGTAAAACTTGAAAGATTCGTTTCAAAATACTTAGTAATATCAATCTTGTTCACGCGTAACCAATTATATAAAAAGACACTCAGTCCAGCACCGAGTGAAACTGAAACAGTGAGTTTTGTAGCACGTCCATTTTTTTCTTTTATTTTACAGTACTCATCCGATGTAATAGGATACACATGTTGAAAGAAAAGCAAATTTATAGGTGGAAAAAGATATCCTATCAAATGACATGGCCTTCTATCAAGTAGATAGTATTGATGATTGAATTCAAATACTAAAAACCGAAAATTTCCATAAGTAAATCGAATTTTTTCCATCATTTCTCCTTAGTCACAAACAGAGCACTTCTACTTAGCCCCTCTGAACTATACCCTAGCAAAGTAGCCTCATATTGATCTCCTAGTCCATTAGCATCATTCAGTTGAATCAACCACTCCTTCATAGTTTTTAATTTTACAATTGATACATAGAAGGTTTGAAATATTCTGTTTGGTAGAGAAAAGAGATTGTATTCATTGTCACTTGCATCTATGTAATAAATTTTGTTTAACTCTGAAGAAAAATTTATTTTTCCTTTAGTCCTAGAGTCAACCGAATAAAAGTTATCAAGTTGTTCTCTAGTTAAGTATTCTTTCAGAATCTCGATATCCTCTATATCATTTATTAAAGTCATCAAGGGGAATTCGAAATCTGTAACACCTCTTTTAACAAAGATAGCAAAATAGAGATGCGCCAACTCCTTGTTACGAATTTTACAGTATTCTAAAATAACCCCTCTTTCATTTAGTGAAATAAAAAATTCGTCTTCTCTTTTTTCTACAATATAAATCATATCCACATTATCATATGCCTGCAACTTGTTATTTCTTAAAACAATTTCGACATTGCTGATAAACCTTTTCAAACTTACAATATATTCATTATCAAACATTATTATTTCTCCGGAATAGATTACATTTTTATTTTTTATATAGAATTGAAATTACAGCACCAAAAAATTACTTTTCAATAGTATTTAAAAAGTTATCAATATCTTTACCTTCTAAACTTTTTACCTTAACTCCCTGATCTTTAAAGATTCCTAAAGGTGTTTCGACTATTTTTAAGACCTCAATGTCTTTTCGACCAATCTCTTTTGCCCATTCTAATTTGTTTATCTGCTTGAATCCCAACTCATCCTTTATTTGATTTTGGCTGGTATCTGGTTTTATTTCAAACCAATCTTTCTCAATATTCCTTCGAATCATTCCACTACTAACATAAAAAGAATGCCCCTTATATTGAATCTCATAATGAATACTGTATAGATAGTCTAAATCTTCCATCTTGACGTTTTTAGAAAAGAAATCATCAAATTCCTCTCCCCAAGAATCTGTATAATTGCTAAACCCTCCATCTTTTGTATCACTAGTCAGGACAATCCAAACATTATTACTAAGACCTTTTGAAACATTATATTTTTTACCCCGATAAATCGCAATCATTATTCACTCCTATTTCAATACTTTCCAACCATATGGAATCCCCCATCCGTTACCTAGTCTTTTAATAAGCTATCAATTCTTTTTAGCAATAAAGAAAATTGATCATTTCTTCTTTTCATGTATGCGTAATCCGAGTCCATGATATAAAAATCCGATAAACCATCTCTTGGGAAAAACATACTTTTGTACATTTTTCGAATTTGCTCTATACATTCAATTGGTAGTTCAGGATTTTCTATAGTTTCTATGATTGCTATCATATTTTTCAGCGTCTCTATAAAACACTTAACATTATGCTGTTCCTTGTACTCTGATAAAAATTCTATTAATTCAGTTAACGAATCTGTTAATTCTTTTTTTAAATTGGTCATTATGCCATTCTCCAAAATATCCTTTACTCTTTATAGAAACCGAGTTTATATCCGACATCTATATTTGACTATCTCATAAACTTCCTCGATAGCCTCTTCTTCATTTTTAAAGCAAGCAATTTCAATCAAACTCTGACGTTCTGTCACTTCATATACCAGAAATTTATTTGATTTCGAATCCAGAAAATACCCTATTGCAAACTGCTCTAATGCTTTTCGATTTAGATAGACTGTATGATATTTAAGCTCACTTCAATGACTCTCTAAAAAATCAAGTAAGTCTAATGTAACCGTAATTAAATTTTATTTTACCAAAAGTCTTATGATTTATTTCCATTGTTTTTTTAAACCTTTCTTTCTATAAAACTAATAGTTTTTTAACTTCAGCTCCCCAAAAGTGCTTTAAGCACCTATATGTCTATGTATATGTCTCTCAACTAGTTTTATCAAGCTAAGTTCTTCATAGTAGGACCAAGTCTTCCTCTTTAGGACACTACGATTTTTTAATAATTCTATTTCTTTCCATATGAATTTTAGTGCGAATTCATTATTGGCCTTAATTTGCTTACACAAGTCTTTATTAACCGTATTTCTCTCGATTTTTAAACAGGCATCTAGTTCGGTGAAAATCTATTCAGATAATTCCCTTAATTATGCTCTTAGTTCTGTATCAAAGCCATAAATTCAGAAAATGTTTTAGCTAAAAAATAGGCATTAATCTCATCATTTGAGGATTCTAATTGATACGTATCGTCGTAATAATATAGGCCTTCATTCTCATCATCACTTTGCCAAAATAGTAGAAATCCATGCTGAATAGTGTCACCAATAATAATGGAATGTTCAAAAATATCATTCCGATATTCTTCTGTCCACTGCTCTATATCAGCATTTTTAATTCCCGTATTTATACCAAACATAGTATCAATATTGATAACTTCATCTATTTGGTTAATCTTAATTGAATTTTCAAATTTATAGGATAAATTCCTTCCTCCATTTTGTGTAACTAAAAATGCTTTATAGTCCTCTGGAAGTTGGATATCAAATCGTTTTTCTAAAAGTTTGATATCTTTTTCTTCCGCATGCCCAAATGAGTCTATAGTTAATACCATTTTATTTACCTCCTAATTTCAGAATTGAGATGCCAGCTCTATGAGTAAAACGTCTATGAATAGCACTATCCACCTCTTAAAGAGTATTACCTAATCCAGCATCACCAGCCTTAGAGAAATCTCTGATTCTTCCTTCAAAACCATTATCCCAGTTATAATTATCAAGCAAGACAAAGAGTTCATCTTCACTATTAATAGATTTAACTAGTTCCACAGCTTCAGCATTGCTTTCAGAATATAAAACATATGATAGTTTATTTAATTTTGTTACATCCATTTTTAATACCTCAATCTAATTTATTGTCAAAACGTTCCTATAGTTTCTGTGTTGCATCTTGATTTTGATTAGATTATCAAAAATATGATCACTTTTAATCTCCGATAGGCCCAGCAAATTGAGTAATCAGTAAAATATGCTCATACATTTTTACCTTATCCAGATGATTCACTTCTTTAAAGCCTCCCAAAGCCAAAAGTGGCACAAATCCAAAACACTCTGCATAATCAAGCAAACCATATTTCTCTGCTGCCTCATGATAAAGTGGTAAGTCAAAATAATCATCTGTAAAACTTTTGTCAGATAGAAACTTGATAAAAAGTGATAAATTTTCTAAAAAAATATCAAATGTACCATCTTTATATTTAATAATCCCTAAAAATTCGTTCTTCTCCCAAGTTATAATGTCCCCAAAAGCTGTCGCAAAAATAGGTATGGAAATGTCCCCTCTGAAATAGGTCTCCTGAACCAGTTCAAGATACTCATCCGGATTAATTACCTTCAGATAACCGTCTAAAAAGGGCCCAAGACCGTCTTCCTCCCAGATTTGAACTAGCTCTTCTGGAACTTGGTCTTTGTACTTTTTGATTACTTCTTGAGGCACGGTTGCCACTCTTGTAAAATCTTTTAACATATAGACTCCTTTTTTAATAAATAAAGCGAACATTTAGATAGGTAATTTGTAATACTCTGGTGTTATCTTCTCAGCCAAGGCTTGTATCTTCTCATCCACTGCATTTTTTATACTAGTCTTAATAGCCGTGAGGCCTACAATCTTTCCTGTCTTGGCAAAGCTTCTAAGGTATTTACCGGCTGGGATCAAGTCAAGCAGGGCAAAGGCTCCCCTCATAACTCTCTCATTCCCATCCAACTAACGGCCAGTACCTCATTCCTTTGTAAAAAGGCACTTAACTGAATATTAAGTGCCAATAACAAAAATATTATAGCTGATTTTCTTTCACTTCTTCAAACCATTTTTCAAACTCTAGATGTGGAAGCAATTCTTCGTCCTTGTCATAACGCCCTTCATAGCTATAGCGACTATTAAGGGTATTTTTCTGTGCATCATAAATCAACCACATCTCAGTCGGATGTTCACGATTATATTCTTGGCAAACCTCCTGCAATTTCTGCATATCTTTAGTTCCATATTTCAATAAAGCAAATGCCATATTATCAGAATCATCTACTTTTTTTGTCGCAACTTCATTAACTTTTTCCATTCCAATTACAATACCATTAATTTTATAAAATGGCTTAAAACTATACAAACTGTCCGCTATCGCATAAATATATACTTTTTCTGCTTGATTTTGGACATATTCCATTGCTAACGAAATCATACCAACTTGAACTTCCATAAATTTATCTTCGAATTGTGTCATAATATCTCCTTGTATTTGTATCTTATTGATTCTAACTTATCTTAGCACTTGTTATTCTGTTTCATTATCCCATAATGGAGAGGAGTATTCAGGAACTTCCCCATTTTCTACAAAAAGTTTATTTATTTCTACAGTAAGATCTAGTTTTTCTAGAAATTTATTTTTAGCATTCTCAAAATTATAGAATTCCAATTTTTTATTAAAACTTGCTCGATCCATGGTAGCGTAGACATTGTACACTTGCTTAGAATCGTCATATTCGATTACCACTTCCCATTCACTAGGACCATATTCGTTAAAGATAGAATACCTCAAGCTCTCGTAACCTAAATCATGAATGGCTGACAACAGTTCTAAACGTTCTTGGGCTTCATCTCTCATCTTTTCTTGACCTCCTTATTTATCCCACAAACTACATGAATAGTAGGGTGAATCTCCATTCTGTACAAAATATCTGTTCATTTCGATAAAAGACTCCATTAAATTAAGAAAAAATAGTTTTGCCTCTTCAAAATTGTCAAACTCCCTTGTTTTCCCCATTATATAGGTCCGGTCGTCCCGACTATTTACCATAAACTTCCCATCTCGATAGTATAGATGTATGGCCCAAAGTTGACTACTATGTTCATCAAATAGAGCATAATAAAGATTTTCAAAGCCTTTTTCTCTGATTTCTTTTTCTACATCTTGTTTTAACAAATCTAAATTCAAATTATTATTCATATTATTGTCCCAATTAACAGTTTATCTATAGAGTGTTACAAGTCCCATCACTATTTCTCAATAATGGAAAAACGTTCATTTTTTTGATATTTTTGATTCAATCTTTCCAGCTGGTTCATTGGTTTTATTTTAACAAGACCGTTTGGGAAAGTGATGCTGTCGTTCAATTCCTCTTGATAATCCTTAATTCCTTTAGCAATTGCTTGGGCAACTGTCGACGTATGGATTGTAAAACTAGCTATATTTTTTTCTTGCATAAAAAGGATTGCATCAAAAAACAAAACTGAAATATACAAATCAACGGCAGAACACTGGGATAACTCTATAAGACTGCCTTCTAATATATCTTGAATCTTATCAATATCATTCTGCTTGTAGAAATACTCAGCTAATACTTGGCAAATGTCTGTTGGAAAAACATCTGTTACAGAGGTCGGAGACTCTATGCGATATCTTTTTTCACCTCGCAAAATCCCTACAACATTGCCAGCTTGAATAGCTTCTAACAAGAGTTTTCTGTAATTTTTCATTTGATAATCTCTCTTATCTCCAATTTCGAAAAGACTTAGTTCGTTCTCTGCAAAATTTACCATTTTGTTTTTATTAAGATTAGTTTCCGTTTTTTAATCGCTACTCGCTAGAATTTCAGCACCTTCGGGTAATATTTCTTCCAGTTCGGCCTTTGTGAATAAGCCTTGCGCTTTAGGATTTCCTCTTAAAGAGCTTCACATACAATTCTCAGTTTTTCTTTACTTAGTTATTCCTTCTCAGAAATCTAGATCCTAATACTCAATCTAACCCCATAATAAGGAGAGAAATTCCCCTCCAAATAAGCACTTATACTTCTCCTATTATACCACACCTCTATTTTCATCTGAAATGGTTTCCATTTTAGGACAAGAAAAAAACACTGATCATTCAGTGCTTTTTCGATTGAACTATTGCCCCCTGCCGGAATCGAACCAGCAACTACTCCTTAGGAGGGAGTTGTTATATCCATTGAACTAAGGGAGCTAGATAAAAACTCTGCTGAAGAAGCAGAGTTTTTTAGTCGAATTAACGACGGATTTCTTTGATACGAGCTGCTTTACCTTGAAGAGCACGCAAGTAGTACAATTTCGCACGACGTACTTTACCGTAACGAACAACTTCGATTTTTTCAACACGTGGAGTGTGGATTGGGAAGATACGCTCAACACCTACACCGTTAGAGATTTTACGAACTGTGTAGTTTTCTGAGATGCCAGCACCTTTACGTGCGATAACAACACCTTCAAAAATCTGGATACGTTCACGGTTTCCTTCGACAACTTTCGCATGTACGCGAACAGTGTCACCAGGACGGAATGATGGGATATCTGTACGAAGTTGACCTTCAGTCAAGCTTTGGATTAATGGATTCATTTTATTCTCCTATCTTTGTCAATCTTGAGGAATCTTCCTCAGCGGATAAACTGTATTTTTGTGCGTCCATTACACACAAGATAAAGTTTACCAAATTTCCATAAAAAAGTAAAGAAATTTACAACAGAATTCCTAAAAAAATCGCAACCAAACCACCTAGGTAGGTCAAAGCCAGATAAGAATAAAAAACCTTCCTATCGCTCAGCAACCTTTGGAGTTCATCATTCAAGGTAGAGAAGGTTGTTAACCCTCCACAAAAACCCGTCGCTAAAATAGCATAAACTTCCTTAGATTCCACATGATTATAGAAAAGTCCAATCAAAAAACAACCTAAAAGATTGGCTATGAGCGTTCCGAGAGGCAATTTAGATGCTTGATTATAGCGAGAAAAGAAATACCGTACGAGCGCTCCTAAGCCACAAGCAATTGCAAGATAGACGATTACCATTTTTTCCTCCCCAAATAGTAAGCCAAGAGCAGGCCTCCACCCATGCTTAAAATGAGATACAAAACTAGGCTAACATAACGCCCTGTATCAAGCAGTTTCACAGCATCAAGCATGAGACTGGAAAAGGTTGTTAAGCCTCCACAAAAGCCCGTCCCCAGTGCTAAAATAACGCCTTTATTGGTTCCCTTATAGACTAAATAACCCTTAACAAGATACACCAAGCAGAAAATACCTAGATAGTTGACAAGAAGGGTGCCCAAGGGGAAATCAGGGCTGGCTGGTAACCAAGTGGAAACCAGGTAGCGGACAAGTCCGCCCAACATAGCAGCTAGAAAAATCCCTAGCGGATAAAATTGTTCTTTTTTCATTTGATATTTTGATCCTGATAATCACGCGAACGTTTGAGTATGTCCGAAAATGTTGCGACAATAGTCTCCTGATAGCGCTTGTCTTCTACACGATTTCTGACCTTTTCAAAAATAACTGCTTCTCTCTTGGTATCTAAAATCGGTTTCCCTGAAGCCTTCTTATAAGCGACAACCCCTTCAACTAAGTGCATTCTTTCTTCTAACAGTTTGACAATCTGATCGTCTATTTGATCAATTTCTTGGCGAATAATATCTAAATCCATATAGTCTCCTCCAGTATTTGAATCATTGTATCAAAAAGTTGGTTAATAGGCTAGTAAAACCCAAAAACAAGGAATAAAAACTGCACTGACTTACCCAATCAGCACAGCTCGATTTCTATCCTACTTTAGCAGCCAATTCTTCTGCAAATTGTTCCAAGCGTTCGATATCTTCTTCTTCAGCAGAGAGATCTACTTTGACACACTCTGAACCCTTTTCTGCTCCTGTAGAAGCAAATACACGATCAAAGTCGTCTACAGCCTTACAGAATTCATCATAGAAGGTATCACCTGAACCGACAACCCCATAGATTTTATCATTCAAGTTTAGATCAGCCAAATCTTCGTAGAAGTCCATCATCTCATCTGGCAACTCACCATCACCATAAGTATAGGTCGCAACGATAGCGATATCCGCTTCCAAGAAGTCTGAAGCGTCAACCGTTGTACATTCATCAACATCGACATCCAAGCCCAAGTCACGTAATTTGTCTGCTACAATATCTGCAATTTCTTCGGTATTACCGGTCATACTGGCAAATACAATTTTTGCTAATGCCATATCATCCTCCTCAATTTATCTTTCTCCATTATATCACATCTTTTTCATTTTAAAAATAAAAATTCTTGTGCTACAATGAAATGAGAAAGAATTGAGGTTATTTATGGAAATTTGCCATCAAATTTTAGAAAAAATCAAAGAATACGACACGATTATCATTCATCGTCATATGAAACCAGACCCTGATGCCTTGGGAAGTCAAGTGGGCTTGAAAGCTCTTCTCAAACATCATTTCCCAGAAAAAACTATCAAAGCAGTTGGTTTTGATGAACCAACTCTTACTTGGATGGCTGAAATGGATCTTGTTGAAGATAGTGTCTACCAAGGGGCACTTGTTATCGTCTGTGATACGGCGAATACTGCTCGTATCGATGATAAGCGCTATCGTCAAGGTGATTTTCTCATTAAGATTGACCACCATCCAAATGATGATTTATACGGTGACCTGTCTTGGGTCGATACTAGTTCAAGTAGCGCTAGCGAGATGATTACCCTATTTGCCCAAACAACCCAACTGGCCTTGTCAGATCACGCTGCTGAGTTGCTCTTTGCAGGAATTGTCGGTGATACAGGTCGCTTCCTCTACCCTTCTACAACTGCACGAACCCTCCGCTTAGCTGCTTATTTGAGAGAACATAACTTTGACTTTGCTGCTCTCACCCGCAAAATGGACACTATGAGCTACAAAATTGCTAAACTTCAAGGCTACATCTACGACCATCTGGAAGTAGATGAAAATGGTGCAGCTCGCGTTATCCTGAGCCAGGAAATCTTAAAACGATTCAATGTCACCGATGCTGAAACTGCAGCCATTGTCGGTGCACCTGGTCGTATTGACAGCGTCAGTCTCTGGGGAATTTTTGTGGAGCAGGCTGATGGTCACTACCGTGTCCGTCTACGCAGTAAAATCCATCCGATCAATGAAATAGCCAAGGAGCATGATGGTGGAGGACATCCTCTAGCTAGCGGTGCTAATTCCTATAGCATAGAGGAAAACGAAATCATCTATCAAAAGTTAAAAAACTTGCTTAAAACCAAGTAAAAGACTTGTCAAACTCATTAGAATTTGATAGACTAGTATGGTAACAATCTATGGCTCGCAAAGAGACCATGGCAGAAAGGAAATATTGCAACATGAAAAAAGATATCCATCCAGAATATCGTCCAGTTGTCTTCATGGACACAACTACTGGTTACCAATTCCTTAGCGGTTCAACAAAACGCTCTAACGAAACAGTTGAGTTCGAAGGTGAAACTTACCCATTGATCCGTGTGGAAATTTCATCAGACTCACACCCATTCTATACTGGACGTCAAAAGTTCACTCAAGCAGATGGACGTGTGGATCGTTTCAACAAAAAATACGGTCTCAAATAATTTTAAAAGGAACAGTTTCGACTGTTCTTTTTTTATTTTCAGCATTGTAATCCAATAACAACTTCTAATAAATGATACGTAGCACAAGTCAAATTCCTAGTCTATCTTATCCAATTTATATCCTCATTTTCCTCGTCCAATGATTATTACAAACTTTGTAAAATTGTTGGCTAATCTTATTCATGAGAATACTCTTTTTGACTAGTAACTTTTTATGAACTTCAAAAAATTTAAATAAATAACAAAAAAAGGTAAAGATACATATCTTAACCTTTTTCTATTGTTATTTCCAACTTAACAGAGCATTCAAACCATAGTGGTCACTGACTTGAGGACTATTTTTACCATCAAATACGACATGTAAATTTTCCACCGCTAACTCTTTGGTAGTAAAAACATAGTCGATTCGAAGGGGTTCAGTGTTCCCCTTCCAGCCATCAATTTCTGGTGGAACAGTATAGCTACCACTTCTTTCTTTCGCAACTTCAAATGCGTCTTGTAAGCCTAATGGACTAGCTAAAATAGCTTTGTAACCGTCCTGACCAGCGGGGTTGTTGAAATCTCCGGCCAGCAAAAGTGGCTTGTTCAATTCTTTCAATACAGCCTCAAATCGTGCCCATTCTTCTTGGAAACCTTTATCCCACCACGAAAGATGGACACTGGCAACTGCAAGCTCCTTACCATCGACTACAGTTTCAGCCAGGGCAACGCGACGAGTATGATAGTCTGTTGGATCATCCACATCTGAAACCAAAATTTCTCGTGCTTTAATAGGCGTTTTAGATAAGATAGCCACACCTTCATGGTAGCGATCATAGCCGATATGGTTATAGGCCCAGGTCCAATAGTAATTTTTCCCTTGCTCAGATAACTTTTCAACCAAAAGTCTAACATAATGATCTTGATGAATCGGCTCAGCAGCTGGCAAAGCTTGATAGAGATCATTAACTTCTACCTTAGGCGAGGTGATCTCCTGATTAATTTCTTGGAAACAAATCAAATCATAATCTTTATCAAGAATATCTTCAAGCAAGAGCTGGAATTTTTCCTCAGCTTCTTTTTCCATCCAGCTATGAGTATTGAGTGTTAAAAATTTCATGCTTTTCTCCTAAAACAAGAGGTTGGAAAACAGCTTCCAACCTCAAGTGCATTACAATTCTACTTTAGCAACTGCTGTTTTAGCTGCAAGAGAACCTGTTTGTTCTAATTTAACTGATTTAATAGCTTCAGCATTTGTGAAGACAACAACTGTTGAAGTTTCACGACCTGCTGCACGGATAGCACCCAAGTCAGCTGTGACAAGAAGATCACCTGCTGCAACTTTTTGTCCTTCAGCTACATGAACTGTAAATGGTTTTCCTTCAAGACTTACTGTGTCCAAACCAATGTGAACAAGTACTTCAAGACCTGCTTCAGTCACAAGACCAAGAGCATGTTTTGTAGGGAAAATGCTTGATACAGTACCTGAAACTGGAGATACAATGTTTCCATTTGCAGGTTCTACAGCAAATCCATCACCCATCATTTTTTGAGCAAATACTGGATCTTTCACTTGTTCCAAAGCAATAACTTGACCGTCTGCTACTGAGTAAACTTCCTCAGTAAGACCTTTGAATTGAACAGTGTTTTGTTGTGTTTCTGTCATTTGACTTGGAAGAGTTTCAGGAATGATTTCACCTGAATCAAGGATATCTTGGATATCAGATTTCAATACGTCTGCTTTTGGACCGTAGATAGCTTGAACTCCTTGTCCTTTCATGACAAGACCCATAGCTCCTTCTGCTTTCCATTGTTCTGCATCACCAACTTTGTCAGCGTCTTTAACAGTTACACGAAGACGAGTCATACATGCATCTACATCTACGATGTTTGCACGGCCACCAAGAAGGTTAATGATATTTACAGCTTGAGAAGCAGCTGCAACTTTTGTTTCACCTGAAGCAGCTCCTTCTGAAGCTCCTTCAGCAGTTTCATAGTTTCCGTTACGTCCTGGAGTTGCGTAGTTGAATTTTTGAATCATGAAGTTTGCGATAAAGTACATGATTACGGCAAAGAGAACAGTTACCCAGATAAAGTTAACAATATCCATACCGATACCAGCGCTAATCGCAATAGGTGTACGAGTCAAGAACTCGATTGAACCGAATGAGTGCATACGTAGGTTCACGACGTCAGCCATAGCGAAGGCCGCACCTTGAACAAGTGAGTAAACAAGATACATAGGTGTTGCTACAAACATGAACATATACTCGATTGGTTCAGTAACCCCTGTCAAGAATGTTGCAAGAGCTGTCGCAATCATCATACCTTTATATTGATGTTTCTTGTCAGCATCAACATTACGGTAGATAGCCACGATCACACCCATCAAGATACCGAATGAACCGATCATTTGTCCAACTTTGAAACGAGCTGGATGTACAGTATCTAACAAGTGTTGGTATTGACCAGCATCAGTACCTTTAAGGTTTACAAGGTCTGTTACCCATGCAAGCCAAAGTGGATCTTGACCAAATACTTGACTACCTTTTGCTGCACCAGTTAAAACATCATAAGTACCACCAAGAGCTGTGTAGTTCATTGGGATAGTCAACATGTGGTGAAGACCAAATGGCAAGAGCAAGCGTTCCAAAGTACCATACAAGAATGGTGCAAGAACTGGAGCAGTTTCTTGTGAGTTAGCAATCCAGATACCAAAGCTATTGATACCAGTTTGCACTAGTGGCCAGAAAGCTGAAAGTACAATTGCAGCAATAACTGAACGAAGAATAACTACAAACGGTACAAAACGTTTTCCGTTAAAGAATGAAAGTGCATCAGGAAGCTTACGGAAGTTATAGTATTTATTGTAAGCAGTTGCTCCAATAAAACCAGAAATAATCCCTACGAAGACACCCATGTTAAGTGCTGGTGCTTCCATAACACTGATAAAGTAATCAGAAACTTTGATTGACCCACCTAGTAGTGTTGAAACCATTGCATTTGGATCTTTCAACATATCTCCTGATACACCAAAAATTGTACCAGTGATACGGTTGATTAGGATAAAGGCAAGACCTGCCGCAAACGCACCTCCTGCACGTTCCTTAGCCCAGCTTCCTCCAATAGCGAGGGCGAACAAGATATGAAGGTTAACGATAACCCCCCAACCGATTTGCTCTAGTACTCCACCAGTAGTAACGAGTGGAGCAAAGTTAGGGTTGATCATCACAAGCGACTTACCGATTGAAATCATCAAACCAGCAGCCGGCATAACAGCGATAACCACCATCAAAGCCTTACCGAATTTTTGCCAAAATTCGAAAGACAAGACATTTTTGAATGTATCTTTCATCATTCAAATCTCCTTTATTTTTATTTAGGCAAACGTTTTACGAAAACGTTTGCACTTTGCTATGTATTAATTATACCACTTTAAATTTTTTTGTAAAGGCTTTTATCAAAAAATTAAAGAAAAAGAGAAAGTTTTTATACTTCCTCTTTTATATTTACACCATTATTTTAGTATTTCAAGAAAAATTGCATTAAATCTTTAGGAAACGTCTCATTGATATACCAGATCCAATTGAACCAATAAAAATTCCAATAACAAATAAAAGGGCAATCATCAATGGAGTAAATATATCTGGTGAAATCATAGATAGATTTTGCCCTATCAATGACTGGTTAACAGAATTATAAACCATTTGATAAACAACAAACACCAAAGCTGAAGGGATTGTTGCTCCTAGTAGTCCTATGAAGGCACCTTCAAGTAAGAATGGTCCACGGATGTAACTATTCTTAGCACCAACCAGACGCATAATTTGAATTTCCCGACTCCGAGAAATAATCGTTATACGAATTGTATTTGAAATCAAGAATACTGCAATGAAAATCAACAGTCCTGCGATAACTAATCCCCATACACGGATAAATGATGCTAACTGGAATAGGCGCTCAGTATTTGCACCACCGTCTTGAACCTCAGATACACCATCAATTTTTTTAGCTTCTTCAGTTACAGTCTTTACATCACTTGGTTCATTTGTATCAACAATATAGGCATCATAGAGTGGATTAGCATCACCATCAAAAATTTTCCAGTTATCCCCCATTGTCTCTGTGAGCTTTTCATATTGTTCTTCTTTACTTGAAAAAATTACGCTTTTAACACTCGAAATGTTCCTCAAGGCATTATAGACCTTATGGTAATCATTATTAGTAACTGTCTGTCCTTCTTTTTCAATAGTTTCACTATTATCAGCTACATCCTTACGAATGTATACAACTACACGGACATTGTTTTCAATATCAGTTGCAAGTTTTGCTGTGTTAAAAATGACAGATGCAAATAGAGCAACAAGTGTCAATGTAATCATAACTGAACTCACAGCTGCCACTGTCATCCAGCCATTCCTTTTCAAACTTTTTAGTGATTCAAATAAATGACGAAAAAATCTACTAATCATCGTATCCATATTCTCCTTTTGCTTCATCACGAACGACACGGCCATTTTCGATGGCTATGACACGGTGGCGCAAAGTATTTACAATCTGACTATTGTGAGTAGCCATCAATACTGTTGTGCCTTGGAGATTGATACGTTCCAATAAATTCATAATTTCCCATGAATTATCAGGATCCAAGTTTCCTGTTGGCTCATCAGCAATCAAAACTTTTGGATTGTTTACAATGGCACGCGCAATAGCAATCCGTTGTTGTTCTCCACCTGAAAGCTCATTTGGGAAAGAACGCACCTTGTGTTTTAAGCCAACCAAGTCTAAAACTTCCATGACACGCTTTTTAATGTTTCTGCGACTCTCACCAATTACTTCCATCGCATAGGCAATGTTTTCATAAACTGTTTTCTTAGGCAAGAGTTTATAGTCCTGAAAGACCACCCCAACACTGCGGCGTAATAAAGGAACATCTTTCTTTTTAATTTTAACCAGATTAAAACCTGCAACTGTCAGACTACCTTTTTCAATCTTAACTTCTCTATACAAAGAGCGAATAAAGGTAGATTTACCAGCACCTGATGGGCCTACTATATAGGCAAATTCCCCTGGTTGAACTGTAACTGAAACACCACGCAAGGCAGTTGTTCCATTGTCATATTTTTTGACAACATCTCTCATTTCAATAATTGACATGTGAGTTCCTTTCTATCTTAGCTAATTCTCCACTTGAGATAGGCATCAATAAAACCATCTAGATCTCCATCCATGACCTTATCTACCTGAGCAACTTCAAAGCTAGTTCGATGGTCTTTTACCATAGTATACGGTGTGAAGACATAAGAACGGATTTGACTTCCCCACGTGATTTCTTTTTTCTCACCTTTCAGAGAATCTACTTCTGCTGCTTTCTTTTCCTGCTCCATTTGATAGAGTTTTGCCTGCAACATCTTCATGGCACGATCTCTATTTCCATACTGGGTACGGTCGACTGTTGATTGAACAACAATACCTGTTGGAATGTGGGTTAATCGGACACCTGTTGATACTTTATTGACGTTTTGTCCACCAGCACCACCTGATCGGAAAGTATCCATCTTGATATCATCTTCACGGATGTCAACTTCAATAGTATCATCCAACTCCGGCATGACTTCTACAGAAGTAAATGAGGTGTGGCGGCGTTTAGCAGAATCAAATGGTGATATACGAACCAAACGGTGAACACCCATTTCCGACTTAAGAAGCCCATAAGCATTTGGTCCTTCAAAAGACAAGGTAACTGACTTAATTCCAGCTTCATCACCTGCTTGGTAATCTAAAATTTCAACTTTAAAGCCATTGGCATTTCCATAACGGGTGTACATACGAAGTAACATATCTCCCCAGTCCTGTGCCTCTGTACCACCTGATCCTGGGTGTATTTCCAGTATAGCATTATTATGGTCGTAGGGTTCTGATAACAATAAAGTCATCTCGTAGCTAGTCATCATCTTATCTAACTCAGTCAACTGGTTTACGAGTTCTTCCTCTACCGACTCATCTTCTACTAAAAAGTCTAATAAAATTTCGACTTCATCCTGCAACTCTTCCATTTTATGGAAGGTATTGTAGGTATTTTTTAATTCATTTAATTCTTGCGACGTTTTTTGAGCCGCAATATTATCGTTCCAAAAATCAGGTTCTGTCATCTTGTTCTCCAAGATAGCAATCTCTTCCTCTAAACCTTCGAGGTCAAAGAGACCCCCTGAAAGAAGCTAATTTTTCACGATTTGCGTCAATTTTCTGACGAATTTCTGAAATGTCCATAGATACTCCTTTTTTATATCATTTTATTATACCATAATCTCTCATTTCTTTCCATTCTTTTACATTTCAGTGTTTCTAATGAAGAAAAAAGAGGCTATCAAGCCTCTTGTTTAAAGAATTTTTGCAGAGGTTCTGTTAATCTCCTCTACTTGAATTCCTTCTTTTTCGAATTTTTCTTTTAGAGAAGTCAAGTCAATCATTCCATCAATTTGAACCTCAATCACAACTTTACCATCCTTACGTGGGATATTCACCGTGTGAGAAATATTGAGGTTTTCTTCTACGATTAAGGAAATAATTTTCCCAAGTACCCCAACTTTATTTTCTGTAATGAATCGTACTCGAATTCCTTCTTCGCCATAACCAGCAATTTCAAGAAAAGCTTGAAAAACATCTCGGTCAGTAATAACACCATAAACCTGATTATTATCCACTACAGGTAGAATGCCAATTTTGTTTTTTAACATCAGGTAGGTTGCATCTTCTAAGCTTGCATACCTTGATACTGTGATAACATCACGAATCATGACATCTTTAACTTTTGTCTTATTCAATAGGTAATTCATCTCAAAGATAGAAAGACTGGTTGCTTTTGATGGACTTGCTTGCGCAATAGTTCCTTCGGTTACCAAACCAACTAATTGATCATTTTCAATTACTGGTAGACGGTGTAATCCTTGTTCTCTCATCAAATCTGCTGCATGTGATACTGTCGTATCAGGACTAATATAGACGACCTTACGGGTCATAAAATCTTTAACTGCCATGAGACTACTCCTTTTCTTTTGTTAAACTTATTATACATCCTTTTTGTAGTTCTATCAAATGCTTACAATTCTTTTTCAACATTCTAAAAAAAGAATTAGCTAGCAAAAAGAGCTCGGATATTGAGCTCTATGAATGAAAGATTTAGAATCTCCATTCAATTTTTCGTATCAATCAGTAGCAAGTAACAATTCTCTAGGTATGATAATTACTTTGCAATCTCCACCTGCAACCTAAACCAGTCTCCCAGACTATCTGAAAATCAGTTACACAGTCTTTATCTCCCGACTAAAATAATCCACCAGTCTATAATGATGATTGCTTCGCAATCTCCATCCACCGACTAAAACAATCCACTGGATTGTTTTAGCCACCTAGATATGCTTTTCTGACTTCTTCTGATGAAGCGAGTTCTTTTCCTGTTCCTGATAGGACAATCTTACCTGTTTCTAATACATAGCCTCGGTCAGAGATTGCGAGTGCCTTATTGGCATTTTGTTCAATCAAGAGGACGGTTGTCCCTTGTTTCTGGATATCTTGAATGATATCAAAAATCTCTTGAATAAAAATTGGTGCAAGTCCCATTGATGGTTCATCTAAAAGAAGAAGTTTTGGTGTTGACATAAGAGCGCGTCCCATGGCAAGCATTTGTTGTTCTCCTCCTGAAAGAGTTGCTGCATCTTGATTCTTACGTTCTTCAAGACGAGGAAAGCGTGAGAATACTTTCTTCAAGTTAGCTTGATTTTCTTCACGATTTTTCTTTAAGAAAGCTCCCATTTCTAGATTTTCCATAACAGTCAAACCAGGAAAGACGTGGCGTCCTTCTGGTACTTGTGAAAGACCACCTGCCACGATTTTCTGAGCTGGCATTTTTTGGATTTCTTGACCTAAAAATTCAATCTTTCCTGAGCTTGGTCGAACTAGACCTGACAAGGTACGGAGAATGGTTGTCTTACCTGCACCATTGGCACCGATAAGGGAAACAACTTCTCCTTCATTTACTTCAAAGCTTACATCACGGACTGCCTGGATCATGCCGTAATGCACAGAAAGATTATCAACTTTTAACATAGACATTAGGCTTCACCTCCTAGATAAGCTTCGATAACGCGTTTATTGGTCTTAATTTCGTCTGGAGTTCCTTGAGCAATTAAACGACCGTATTCAAGTACGTAGATGCGTTCTGTAACTTCCATGACCAGATTCATATCGTGTTCAATCAGCATGATCGTAATCTTAAATTCATCTTTGATACGACGAATTAACTCAGTCAATTCGGCTGTTTCCTGTGGGTTCATACCTGCTGCTGGTTCATCTAAAAAGAGAATTTTAGGTTCTGTAGCAAGGGCACGAACAATTTCCAAACGACGTTGTTGTCCGTAGGCAAGGTTTTTAGCAAGAGTATCTGCATCACCATCTAAATCAAAAATTTTCAGCAATTCCAAAGCCTTAACTTTTAATTCTTTTTCACTCTTGTAAAAAGCTGGTAGGCGTAAAAAACTAGCAAAAACATGTTGTTTGTGATGGTTACCAAAGGCAATCAAAACATTGTCTAAAACTGTTAAATCTTTAAAGAGACGAATATTTTGGAAAGTACGTCCAAGCCCCAAAGAAGCAATCTTATAAGGTGACTTCCCATTCAAAAGGTGACCATCTAGGGTTACTGTTCCCTCACTTGGTTCATAAACACCCGTCAAGAGGTTGAAAAGGGTGGTTTTACCAGCTCCGTTTGGACCGATTAGTCCAACCAGTTCCCCTTCGTTCAATTCAAGAGTCACATCTCCAACAGCTGTTAGACCTCCAAAATGTTTGGTTAACTGTTTTACTTCAAGTAATGCCATTAGTTTTGTTCCTCCTTCTTAGATTTTTTAAAGAAACGTGATAGGCTCAATTCCCATGTCCCAAGGAGTCCACCTGGTCTGAAAATCATTACCAATACCAAGGCAAAAGCATAAATAATCATACGCACACTAGCAACATCTTGGAGAAGCATATTCAAAATCCCAAGAACAATAGCAGAAACAATCGCACCTGTAATGGAACCAAGTCCACCAAATACAACAATGATCAAAACGTTGATTGAGTTGATAAAGGTGTAATCTTTCGGTACAACTGAACCGATAAATCCTGCCTGAAGTGCCCCTGCAATACTTGCAGTAATAGCACCAAAGACAAAGGCGATAATTTTAATTTTAGTCGTATTAACCCCAACTGACTCCGCAGCGATTTCATCCTCACGAACGGAGAGGGTTGAACGACCAATTGGACTACGCAAGAAGTTCAAGGTTGCAATGGTTGTAATCACGACAAAGAAGTAAACCATTTGCCAAG
Organism: Streptococcus sp. SK643; assembly: GCF_000259505.1. Lineage (GTDB taxonomy): Bacteria > Bacillota > Bacilli > Lactobacillales > Streptococcaceae > Streptococcus. Next base: position 97,717 of record NZ_AJMM01000031.1, on the reverse strand, counting down.
TTGTAAAGTTTGGAATTCCCAAGATACCTGCCGCACCGTTTGTAAGGCTTCCACCATTGATGATAAAGATACGGATAATTTCAGAAACGCCTAGAGTCGCTACCGCAAGATAGTCCCCCTTCAAACGCAAGGTTGGAATTCCGACAAGTAAGGCAACCGCTCCTGAAAGCAAAACTCCTATTAGCATAGCTCCAAAGAAGGCACCGTAGGTTGGTGATTTTGAACCAATAATAGCAGCTGCATAGGCACCAATCGCCATGAAACCAGCATGACCAAGTGAAAATTGTCCTGAAAAACCAACGATTAAGTTGAGTCCAACAGCCAGAATAATATTAATTCCAATTTGTTGTAAAATCTGTACATAGAATAGGTTGAGTACTCCGACTGAAACCAGAACACTAATCAAGCCATAGCCAGCTAGTAAAAGGAGTAACCATAAAATATTAACTTTTAAATTTTCTTTCATCGTTTACACCTTCTCTTTCACATTTTTACCAAGGATACCAGCTGGGCGGACAAACAAGATTAACAACAAGATTCCATAAACAATGGCATCACGGAAGTCTGACATCCCAAAGGCTGTCGCAAAGGTTTCTAATAAACCAATTACAAAGCCACCAAGAGCCGCACCAGGAATGATTCCGATACCACCAAGTACTGCGGCAACGAAAGATTTAAGACCTGGAGTAACCCCCATCAAAGGCTCCAGAGAGTTATAATAGAGGGCAATCAGAACACCAGCCGCACCCGCAAGAGCAGAACCCAAAGCAAAAGTAAAGCTGATCGTACGGTTTACATTGATTCCCATCAATTGTGCTGCATCGCTATCTACTGATACTGCACGCATGGCTTTCCCCATCTTGGTCTTTTGGACAATGACTTGTAACAAAATCATTAAAATCAAGGAAATAGCCAAAATCATTAACTGCACATTTGTTAGGCTAATTGGTCCCAAATCATAGCGAACTGTTTGAATCGCTTGAGGAAAGGCACGGGTATTGGCACCAACTAGATAGACCATGCCATACTCCAGTAGGAAGGAAACCCCAATAGCTGTAATCAAAACAGCAATACGAGTAGAGTGACGCAAAGGTCGGTAAGCAAGGAACTCAATCACGACACCAAGAAGGGCTGTCGCTAGCATAGCTACAATAAGCGCTACAAAGAAATTCATTTGGAAATAATTAATCAAGAAATAACCGATAAAGGCTCCCATCATATAAATATCACCGTGGGCGAAGTTGATGAGCTTGATAATCCCGTAAACCATGGTATATCCTAGAGCTAACAGCGCATAAACACTACCTAGAATCAAACCATTTACTAGTTGTTGGAGCATAAGATTCACTCTTTCTATTTATAATATTAGAGGGCTTTCCCTCTCTTGTTGATAGGTTCTTAAACATCGAAACAGGGAGTGAGTCAGAGGCTCATTCCCTATTTCAACATTTTTCTATTATGGTTTTACAACTTCTGCTGCTTCAACCTTACCATTATTCATGGTCATCATGTAAGCAGTTTTAACTGTGTTGTGGTCTGCATCGAAGCTTGTTTGACCAGTTACACCTTCAAAATCTTTTGTTTTAGCAAGATTATCCTTGATCTCACCTGAGTTTTTAGCACCTTTTGCTGCGTTTGCTACAAGGTGAACTGAATCATAAGCCAAGGCTGCAAATGTTGAAGGTTCTTCATTGTACTTAGCACGGTACGCGTCAAGGAAAGCTTTTGCTTTAGCTGAAACTTCTACAGTAGTTGAGAAGCCTGAGATAAAGTAGATGTTTGATGCTTTTTCAGCAGTTGCTTGTTGTACAAACTCTTCGCCGTTGAATCCATCACCACCAACGATTGGCTTGTCAATACCCATACCACGCGCTTGGTTTACAATTTTACCAGCTTCAGTGTAGTAACCAGGAACAACGATCGCATCAAAATCTTTCCCTTTCATTTTTGTAAGGGCTGCTTGGAAGTCTGTGTCTCCTGCTACGAAAGTTTCATCTGCAACGATCTCACCCTTATATGATTCGCGGAAAGATTTAGCAATACCTTTAGCATAGTCACTGGCATTGTCAGTGTAAAGAACAACTTTCTTAGCATTTAATTTTTCAGAAACATAGTTTGAGATAATTTTTCCTTGGAAGCTATCTTGGAAAGTTCCGATAAAGAGGTAATCTTGACCTTTAGTCAATCCATCTTGAGTCGCACTTGGTGAAATCAATGGAACACCTGCTTTTGTAGCGTTAGCTACCGCAGCTGCAGTTGCACCAGATGTCGCAGGTCCTACGATTGCTGATACCTTAGATTGGGTTACAAGGTTAGTTGTAACTGAAGCCGCCTCTGCTGTTTCAGACTTGTTATCTTTATCAACTACTTCGATTTGTTTTCCGTCGATACCACCTGCTGCATTGATTTCATCAACGGCAAGTTGGGCACCTTTTTGTTCAGATGTCCCGTAGGCTGCTACGGCACCAGTTTCTTCAAAGTTAAATCCGATTTTGATTGTCTTCTCATCTACTGAGTTACCAGCAGCGTTTGACGCTCCAGATTTCACTTCTCCACAGGCTGCAAGAAGTGCTACACTTGCAAGCGCCACAAACGATAGGGCAAATTTTTTCTTCATCTTTTTTGTCTCCTTATTTCTTAAATAGTATGTTAAGAATATACCGAATTATCAGAAAATTGTCAATACTTTTCTTGAACTTTTTCAATGATAACGTTTTCTTCTCGATAAAGATTGCCAACAAAGGGTGTTTCTAGCTCTTGGATATGACAAACTCTGACTTTTTTTATAAACTTTTCTTTACTCAAGTGCCCGACTAATTGCTCCACTTCTTGAGTTGGAACATAGAGTTGTAAGTAGCGATGCTTCTTGGAATGGTAGGTAATATCTCCATAATCTTGAATTTTTTTTGCATCTCGATTATAGTAAAGATAGATAATCAAGCCAGATCGGTTGACTTTTTCAAACATGATAAATCCTCTTTCTAAGAAATCTCTCCCTATTATACCAAAAAAAGCAAACCCCGTCGAGTTTGCCTTCTATCATCATTAATTCAATGAATTGTTGGTCATAATTTCGTCAATAAAACCATATTCAAGTGTTTCTTGGGCACTCATCCAATTATCACGCTCTGCATCCGCGTGGATTTTTTTAACAGACTGACCAGAATTCTTAGCCAAGATTTTTTCCAAGTTGTTACGGGTCTTTAGTAAGTGCTCTGCAGCGATGGCCATATCTGTTTGTTGAGTACCACCACCTGTACCACCCATCGGTTGGTGAATCATATACTCAGCATTTGGAAGCATGAAACGTTTGCCTTTTGCTCCACTTGAAGCAATGACTGTCCCCATGGATGCTGCCATCCCCATGACAATTGTTTGGACATCTGCCTTGATAAAGTTCATAGTGTCAACAATAGCCAAACCAGCTGATACCGAACCACCAGGTGTATTAACATAAAGATAGATATCTTTTGTACTATCTTGAGCATCCAAGAAAAGTAATTGGGCAATAACAGAGTTAGCCATATTATCTTCAACTGGACCTGTTAGCATGATAATGCGATCTTTTAGAAGACGTGAATAAATATCGTATGAACGTTCTCCACGACTTGTTTGTTCAATAACTACAGGAATCATTTATTTCTCCTTTTAAGTGTTGATGTTATTCGTCAAATGACTAAAGATAAGTCTATTATAATATCTTAGTCAAAAAAGGTCAAATTTTTGCTCTGCTCCCACCACAGAATCAAAAACTCAACCTCCCCTTTTTACTTGAAATCTTTTTCAAGTATACATTTAATTGTTACTTAGTCCCAAACAAACGGTCGCCAGCGTCTCCAAGACCTGGAACGATATAACCATGTTCGTTCAAGCGTTCATCCAAAGCTGCTGTAAAGATTTCTACATCTGGATGAGCTTCTTGAAGAGCTTTGACACCTTCTGGTGCAGATACAAGGCAGACAAATTTGATATTTGATGCACCACGTTTTTTAAGAGAATCAACAGCCAAGATTGCTGAACCACCTGTTGCCAACATTGGATCTACAACAAAAATTTGACGTTGATTAATATCTTCAGGCAATTTCACCAAGTACTCAACTGGTTGAAGTGTTTCTTCATCACGGTACATACCGATGTGGCCAACTTTAGCAGCTGGAACCAAGCTCAAGAGTCCATCAACCATCCCAATACCTGCACGTAAGATTGGAACGATGGCCAATTTCTTACCTGCCAATTGTTTTTGAACTGTTTTTGTGATTGGTGTTTCGATTTCCACATCTTCTAGTGGAAGATCACGAAGTACTTCATATCCCATCAACATTGCAATCTCATCTACTAGCTCACGGAAAGCTTTTGTAGAAGTATCTGTACGACGCAAGATTGACAATTTGTGTTGAATCAGTGGATGATTAATGACTTCAAGTTTTCCCATTTTTTGAGTTCCTTCTTTCAATTTATTCTTCTCATTATACCAAAAAATGGTTTAAAAATCTTCCTGAACAATTTATTTTTAACAATTTTAAATTAAATCTGTTTCTTTGATAGCTTTCTGTACCATTTCAAGTGGTAAATGGGTCAACTCAGTTCCCTTTTCTTGATAAAGATATTGGGCATAGTCATCCATCCGATATTGATTAATATAAACTACACGCTCACAACCGACTTGAAGGAGTTGCTTGGTACAGTTAAGGCATGGGAAATGAGTAACATAGGCCGTAAAACCTCTTGGGACACCTCTTCCAGCCCCTTGTAAAATAGCATTAACTTCAGCATGAAGAGTCCGTACACAATGCCCCTCAATAACGAGGCAATCATGATCAATACAATGCTCAGTCCCTGACACCGAACCATTGTAACCAGTGGAGATTACCTTATTATCTTTCACAAGAATAGCGCCAACTTTTGCTCGTTTACAAGTGGATCGATTGGCAATTAGTAGGGCTTGAGCCGCAAAATACTCATCCCAGGCAAGTCTTTTTTCAGTCATTCTTTTTCTCCTTTTCACTACTTCTTAAAAAATGGTAATTGTAAATCCGCAATCTTTTCGGCAGGTACCTTCATGCCATCTTTTATCCACTTTAAAAGGACAGATACAATGGCAGAACTCCAAAAAGAATGAAGATAAGAGCTAACACCTTTTGATTTTCCATGGTATTTTTCCAGAAACTCTTGCATAGCTTGAACAAAGATTTTTTCCAAATGGTAATCCAAGGCCAATTGAATGACTCTTGCCTCTTTTTTAGCCTCTCGAAAAAGATGAACCCAAACAAGATATAAATCTGTCTTGACATCATAATGATGGAGTTGCTCCATAATATTATGGACACTACGTTTAAAGACACTTTCTAAAATAGCCTCTTTGGAATCATAATTTCTATAAAAAGCTGCCCTTGAAACTCCAGCTCGCTTAACCAATTCTGAAATACTAATCTTGGTCAACTCCTTTTTTTCCAAGAGTTGTAAAAGAGCTGTTTCAATTGCTTCTCTAGTTAGAAGATTAGATTCTTGGTTCGATTTTCGGAGATTTTCAAGAGACTTTTCAGATATTTTGCGTTCAGACATAACAATTTCTTTCTACTTGTCGCAACAGACGTATTAGGCTTTTGTTTCAAGGGATTTCATGATATAATTGTAAAAAAAGACAGAACCTTTGTCAATGTATAAATGATAAAGATGGAGAATTTCTATGACTTGGAAAATTGTTGCTGATTCTGGTTGTGATTATCGTCAACTAGTAAGCCCTGCAACTGACACAACTTTCGTTAGTGTTCCCCTAAAGATTCAAGTAGCGGACCAGCTATTTATTGATGATCATCATCTTAATATCGACCAGATGATGGAAACCATGTATGCTACTTCAGAAGCTTCAAAATCAGCTTGTCCAAGCCCAGATGATTATTTACGTTCTTTTGAAGGGGGAGATAACATTATTGTAGTAACTATCACTGGAACGTTATCAGGAAGCCACAATAGCGCGCAACTAGCAAAAAACATTTATTTAGAAGAACATCCTGAAACCAACATCCATGTCATCGACAGCTTGTCAGCGGGTGGGGAGGTTGACTTGTTTGTTGACAAGTTAAATGAATTAATTGGACAAGGTCTCTCTTTTGAAGAAGTGGTTCAAACCATTACTGCCTATCAAGAAAAAACAAAGTTACTCTTTGTTCTAGCTAAGGTCGACAATTTAGTGAAGAATGGTCGCTTGAGCAAACTTCTTGGTACTGTTGTTGGTCTTCTTAACATTCGTATGGTTGGTGAAGCAAGCGAAACTGGTACTCTAGAGCTACTCCAAAAAGCTCGTGGACCTAAGAAATCACTTCAAGCTGCCTATGAAGAGCTAGTTAAAGCAGGGTATTCTGGTGGACGTATCGTCATGGCCCATCGTAGCAATGAAAAATTCTGTCAACAACTGTCAGACCTTATTCTTGAAAGATTCCCTCAAGCAGACATCAAAATCCTACCCACTTCTGGACTCTGCAGTTTTTATGCTGAAGACGGTGGTTTACTCATGGGGTATGAAATTAACTAATTATTTACATTCAAGAGACGGTTTCCCGTCTCTTTTTTGTGGTACAATACTCTTATGAAACATTTTGATACTATTGTCATTGGCGGAGGCCCTGCCGGTATGATGGCTACTATTTCCAGTAGCTTTTATGGGCAAGCCACCCTTCTCATCGAAAAAAATCGTAAACTTGGTAAAAAATTAGCAGGCACAGGTGGTGGACGTTGCAATGTAACTAACAACGGAACCTTGGATGACCTATTGGCTGGTATTCCAGGTAATGGTCGCTTTCTTTACAGTGTCTTTTCCCAGTTTGATAACCATGATATCATCAACTTTTTTACAGAAAACGGTGTTAAACTTAAGGTCGAAGACCACGGCCGTGTCTTTCCGGCCAGCGACAAATCGCGAACCATTATCGAAGCTCTGGAAAAGAAAATCACCGAGCTAGGTGGACAAGTTGCTACTCAAACAGAAATCGTTTCTGTTAAAAAGATCGATGAGCAATTTATCCTTAAATCAGCTGACCAAACCTTCACTTGTGATAAACTCATTGTCACAACTGGTGGAAAATCCTATCCTTCTACTGGTTCGACTGGTTTTGGTCACGAGATTGCCCGTCATTTTAAGCACACCATTACAGAGCTTGAGGCCGCTGAAAGTCCTTTGTTGACAGATTTTCCACACAAGATCTTGCAGGGTATTTCGCTGGACGATGTGACCCTAAGCTATGGTAAGCATGTCATCACTCACGATTTGCTCTTTACCCATTTTGGTTTGTCAGGCCCTGCTGCCCTGCGTATGTCTAGTTTTGTCAAGGGTGGGGAGGTTCTCTCTCTAGATGTCTTGCCACAAAAATCTGAGAGTGACTTGGTTGCATTTCTAAAAGAAAATCGGGAAAAATCCTTGAAAAATGCTTTAAAAACCTTGTTGCCAGAACGTTTAGCAGAATTTCTTGTGCAAGGATATCCTGAAAAAGTCAAACAGCTGACTGAAAAGGAACGCGAACATCTGCTCCAGTCTATCAAGGCTCTCAAAATTCCTGTCACTGGTAAAATGTCATTGGCTAAGTCCTTTGTCACCAAAGGAGGCGTCAGTCTTAAGGAAATTAACCCTAAAACTCTGGAAAGCAAGCTCGTTCCCGGTCTCCACTTTGCCGGCGAAGTCCTAGACATCAATGCCCATACGGGCGGATTCAATATCACTTCAGCACTCTGCACTGGTTGGGTGGCAGGATCAAATCCAATCTAAATCTAAATTATTCAATGGCTAAATCAGCCTCAAAAGAAAGGAACTACTTTGGAACATATTATCTTGTTAAGGGGAGTTACTCCTAATGGAAAAAACGCTATCCCTAAAATGTCTTATCTAGTAGATATCTTGACAGAAGCTGGTTTTCAACAAGTTCGAACCTATATTCAAAGTGGGAATATCATTCTTGAAAGTGACTTAGATTTAGAAAAAATACGAGAACGTGTCCATACTCTAATAAATGAAAATATTGGTGCTGACTTAAAAATGGTAATCAAGAACAAAAGTGATTTTAAAAAAATTGTCCAAGAAAACCCGTTTGGAGAACACTATCTTTATGACCGTATACACGTGATTTTTTATCAAGAATCTATTAAAAGTCTCCCTTTAGAAAAATTGAAAATTGATTACGGTGAAGAAGAAATTTGTATCGGTAACCATTGTCTTTACCTCTATCTCCCTAGAACTGCAAAACAAAAGAAACTCCATACCAACTATCTTGAAAAGCTTTTTAATGTAGATTTGACAATGCGAAAACTAAATGTAGTAGAAAAATTATTAAGCAAGTAGTGCTTAAATTTAATAAAAATCGGAAGAACACTCCTCCGATTTTATTTTGTCTGAGTTTGGACATAGTGAGCAATGACATCTGATGTGTACTGGGCTGTTCCAGTTCCAAATTTGTCAATGTTTTCTTTAAACTCTGGGTTATAAACGTAGCCTTTGCCGATATGACCGAATACCTCAACAGAACAATCAAATCCATAAGTACGGATGGCTTCCAAGAGCTTGGCTGCTTGCTCTTGATTTTCGTCTGCTGTTACAGACAGACCAGCTTGAAGATTTTGTGCCAAGGATTGAAAGACTTGGTTGAAGGCAGCCGTAGCCTCATCTTCGTGACCTTTTTGGCGCTCCAGCGCTTGGTCCATGACTTCTTGTCCATATTTCTCTACCGCCTCTTGATGGTATTTTTGATGGTCTTGGTAGTTAAATCCAGCGAATTTCTCTTGAATGCTCATTTCTCTTTCTCCTTTTTGTTCTTGAATGGTTTTTTGCAAGGTTGAAATCAAGGTATCCAGATGTTCCCTTTCTCGAGTCAAATAGTCCAACTGCCTGGTCAAGTGAGGCAATAAATCTGTCCTTTCTTCCTTTAATAACTCTGCTATCTTTTCTAAAGAAAAACCTAGATATTTGTAGTAAAGAATGACCTGAAGGCGTTCCAAATCCTCCCGACTGTAGGTACGATAGCCGTTTTCTGACTTTAAAGGGACTAAGAGTCCTATCTTATCGTAGTGGTGCAGGGTCTTGACAGAGACACCTGAAAGCTGGGCAGCTTCTTTAATATGGTACATGATTTCCTCCTTATACTCAATGAAAATCAAATAGCAAACTAGGAAGCTAGCCGCAGACTGCTCAAAACACCGTTTTGAGGTTGCAGATGGACGCTGACCTGGTTTGAAGAGATTTTCGAAGAGTATTACATTTATAGTATACACCCTCCCCTTAGGTCAGAGTCAAGCGTTTTTGTGAGATTTTTTAAACTTTTTGAGAAAGGTGTAAAAGCTTGAAAATGGTTTTCTTGACAGACCTTAGAAAACATGATAGGATAGTCAAGTCTATCAATCAAAAGAAGCGCTCATTTTGAGTACTTATGAGGCTAGTTGCCAAGGGCAGTAGCTTTTTCTTTTGTAACACTAATTTTAGGAGTTTAACTATGTCTGAAAAATCGCAATGGGGTTCTAAATTGGGCTTTATCCTAGCATCTGCTGGTTCAGCCATCGGACTTGGTGCCGTTTGGAAATTCCCCTACATGACTGCTGCTAACGGTGGAGGAGGATTTTTACTGGTCTTTCTCATCTCCACTATTTTAATCGGTTTCCCTCTTCTCCTTGCTGAATTTGCCCTCGGCCGAAGTGCTGGTGTTTCAGCTATCAAAACCTTTGGAAAACTCGGTAAGAATAGCAAGTATAACTTTATCGGTTGGATTGGTGCCTTTGCTCTCTTTATTCTATTATCGTTCTACAGTGTTATTGGAGGATGGATTTTAGTCTATCTAGGCATTGAGTTTGGGAAATTGTTCCAGCTTGGTGGAACGGGTGATTACGCTCAGTTATTTACTTCAATCATTTCAAATCCAGTCATTGCCCTAGGAGCTCAAGCTGCCTTTATCCTGTTGAATATCTTTATTGTATCACGTGGAGTTCAAAAAGGAATTGAAAGAGCTTCTAAGGTTATGATGCCCCTACTCTTTATCATCTTTGTCATCATCATCGGACGCTCTCTCAGCTTGCCAAATGCCATGGAAGGCGTACTCTACTTCCTCAAACCAGACTTTTCAAAACTGACCAGTGCTGGTCTCCTCTATGCTCTGGGACAATCTTTCTTTGCCCTCTCACTAGGAGTTACAGCCATGCTGACCTATGCTTCTTATTTGGATAAGAAAACCAATCTGGTCCAATCAGGAATCTCCATCGTAGCCATGAATATCTCGGTATCCATCATGGCAGGTCTAGCCATTTTCCCAGCTATGTCAGCCTTCAATATCCAGTCTGAAGGGGGACCGAGCTTGCTCTTTATCGTCTTGCCTCAACTCTTTGACAAGATGCCTTTTGGAACCATTTTCTACATCCTCTTCCTCTTGCTCTTCCTCTTTGCGACAGTCACTTCTTCTGTCGTTATGCTGGAAATCAATGTGGGTAATATCACCAATCAGGACAACAGCAAACGTGCCAAATGGAGTGCTATTTTAGGAATCTTGACCTTTGTCTTTGGAATCCCTTCAGCCTTATCTTACGGTGTTATGGCGGATGTTCACATTTTTGGGAAGACCTTCTTTGACGCTATGGACTTCTTGGTTTCCAATCTCCTCATGCCATTTGGAGCTCTCTGCCTTTCACTTTTTACAGGCTATATCTTTAAAAAGGCTCTTGCAATGGAGGAACTCCATCTCGATGAAACAGCATGGAAACAGGGACTGTTCCAAGTCTGGCTCTTCCTTCTTCGTTTCATCATTCCAATCATCATCATCGTGGTCTTCATCGCCCAATTTATGTAATCAAAAAGGACTTGAGTAGTAAACTCAGGCCCTTTCTTTTTTATGGATGACTAACAATCAATTCTAAATCTTGCCCTTCCAAGGTCCAAGCTTCAACATCACTTGGTAGGATAAAGTGGCTACCTTTTTGAATTGGATAATTTTTCCCGTCAACAGTAAGTTGACCTTGACCAGCCAAGACACTGAACAAGCTGTAGTCAGCTGTTTTTTCGAAGTCAACTTTTCCAGTGATTTCCCACTTGTAAACTGCAAAGAAATCGTTGGATACAAGGAGAGTCGAACGTAAATCATCAGCTTTGATAGTTACAGGACGGCTATTTGCAGGCTCGCCGATGTTCAATACATCAATGGATTTTTCAAGATGAAGTTCACGCAAGTTACCATTACCATCCTTACGGTCAAAGTCATAGACTCGATAGGTGGTGTCACTAGATTGTTGGGTTTCAAGAATCAAGATACCTGCACCGATGGCGTGCATGGTTCCACTTGGTACATAGAAGAAATCTCCAGCCTTAACAGGTACTTTTGTCAACAAATCATCCCAGTTCTTATCCTCTATTTGCTGGCGGAGTTCTTCTTTTGACTTGGCATTGTGGCCGTAGATAATCTCTGAACCTTCATCCGCAGCGATGATGTACCAGCATTCTGTTTTTCCGAGCTCGCCTTCATGCTCTAGTCCATAAGCATCGTCTGGGTGAACTTGAACGCTGAGCCAGTCATTGGCATCGAGAATTTTGGTCAACAGTGGAAATACAGGCTCAGGACGATTGCCAAATAATTCACGGTGCTCTGCATATAAAGTAGCTAGATCTGTTCCTTCAAAGCGACCATTGGCAACTTTAGAGACACCATTTGGATGGGCTGAGATGGCCCAGTATTCTCCAATTTTTTCACTTGGGATGTCGTAACCAAACTCATCACGTAGCTTGGTACCACCCCAGATTTTTTCTTGCATAACTGATTGTAAAAATAATGGTTCTGACATGTTGTTCTCCTGTCTGTTTTCTCCTTTCATTATAGCAAAAAAAGAGTCTCAGTTGAACTCTTTTTAATATCTTATAAAGTAGGGAGAAAATTTTATAAAAATAGTGAATAAATCCCTTCTTATGCTATAAGTTTTGTTGGCGATCAAACTCTACTATATCCTATTTCATACGATAAAAATCAAGCACTAGACCAGCAGGACCTTTAACTAATAAGGACTCTGTTCCCCAATCCGTTTCACAAATACCGTGTAAAATCTCGACACCGATCTCTTTTAAACGTTGGTAATTCTGATTTAGATCCTCAACCTCGATATGAAGAATAATTCCTGACTGAAAATCTTCCAAAGGAATCAAATGATTTTGGGACAACATCAGACAGTGACTGCCAATCGTAAACTGAGCAAAACTGTCATCAACATAATCGGACTTTTTATCCAAAATACGCTCCAAGTCAGCACAGACTTGGGGAACATCTGAAACGATAATATCTAGTTGATTTAAATTCATTTACTATCCTCCAGAAAAAGACCGGATTGCTCCGATCTTTTCAAGTTTCGCTCTAAGAAAATCAAAGAATAAACAAGGCATCGAACCGCAGGCAGTACAGAAGTACGGCAAGGTGAAGATAACGCAGTTTACATTTGATTTTCGACGAGAGAAATTATTTAATTGCGCGTGATTGCAATCCTTCTTCTTCCAAGAAGAGACGGAATGGTACGAGTTCTTCTGCTTCGTATTTTTCCTTGAAGGCTTTGATTGCTTCTTCTGAGTGAAGTTTTGGATCCAATTCAAGTACTTCTACTGGAAGTGGACGGTGTGGAGTGATGCGAGCATCGATAACAACAGTTTTACCTTCTTTGTTCAATTTAACAGCTTCTGCAACAACTGCATCGATATCTTCGATACGGTTTACTGTAAATCCAACAGCTCCTTGAGCTTCAGCAATTTTAGCGTAGTCAGCGTTTGTGAAGTCACAACCAAACAAGTGTTTGTTTGTGTCTTCGTATTTGTCCTTGATGAAGGCATATTTATCATTTGAGAAGACAACGTTGATAACTGGAAGGTCGTATTGAACGTTTGTGATAACGTCTGGGTAGCACATGTTAAATGCTCCATCACCCATGATGTTCCATACTTGGCGATCTGGATTGTCTTTCTTAGCAGCGATACCACCAGGAAGGGCAATACCCATTGTCGCAAAGAGTGGAGATGTACGCCACATGTTCTTAGGTGTCATGTGAAGGTGACGAGTAGATGTTTGAGTAGTGTCACCTACGTCGATTGAGTAGATAGCGTCTTGATCAGCATGTTTGTTGATTGCATTGTAAACTTGGTACAATTGCAATTCACCCTCAGTTTTACCTTCGAGTTTGTTCATGTAATCACGCCAGTTTTGGTTGTTCTTAACGTTTGCACGCCACCATGGAGTTGATTCAACTGGGTTTACTTTGTCAAGGATTGCTTTAGCTGCTTGACCTGCGTCACCAAGGATTGAAGCGTCAAGGGCATGACGTTTACCAAGTTTGTAAGGGTCAATATCCACTTGGATGAATTTTTCAGTATTCTTGAATGCTTCGTAAACTTCAGCAAATGGGAAGTTTGAACCAAGGAAAAGAACTGTGTCTGCTTCAAAGACCACTTCGTTGGCTGGTTTCCAACCAACACGGTAAGCAGAACCTGTCAAACCTTCATAGTTCCATTCAAAGGCTTCAAAGTTTTTACCAGTTGTGATGATTGGTGCTTTGATTTTACGTGACAATTCAGTAATCACTTCACCAGCTTTCACACCACCGTAACCAGCGTAAATAACTGGACGTTCAGCATTGTTCAAGATTTCAACAGCTTTGTTGATTTCAACTTCGTTCAAAGCAGGAGCGATGAATGAACGTTCGTATGAACCTGAACCGTAGTATGAGTTTTCGTCGATTTCTTGGAAACCGAAGTTTACTGGGATTTCAACAACAGCTGGACCTTTTTTAGAAACTGCAGCACGGCAAGCTTCGTCGATTACTTTTGGCAATTGCTCAGCGTAAGCTACACGTTTGTTGTATACAGCGATACCGTTGTACATTGGGTTTTGGTTCAATTCTTGGAAAGCATCCATGTTCAATTCGTTAACTGGACGTGATCCAAGGATCGCTAGGAATGGAGTGTTATCCATAGCTGCATCGTAAACACCGTTAATCAAGTGAGTCGCACCTGGACCACCTGAACCAACTGCAACCCCGATTGAGCCGCCGAATTTAGCTTGCATAACCGCTGCAAGAGCACCTGTTTCTTCGTGGCGAACTTGCAAGAAACGGATATCTTTGTCTTCAGCCAAAGCGTCCATCAATGAGCTGAGTGTTCCTGATGGGATACCGTAGATTGTGTCTACGCCCCATGTTTTCAATACGTTAAGCATTGCTGCAGATGCAGTAATTTTCCCTTGAGTCATTATAACTCTCCTTCAAATATTTTTAAATTTACTAAGGAGCATTCAGATAAACCATGAAAGCGTTTTTAGCAAATTTATTACATTTCTAATTTACCACATTTAATTTTAGTTTACTAAGAATCTGCTCAGAAGTTTTTATTATCTATTACAGTACAGTTTGAAAGCGTTTTATGAAACTGTTTTATAATAAAAAGCGAGCAAGCCCGCTTTTACTCTATTTTACTAAAGTTTAACAGAAGGGAACTGGTCAGAACGGATACAGAACTAAAGGCCATGGCTAGACCTGCCAGTTCTGGATTGAGAGCCAGTCCAACACCTGAAAAGACTCCTGCTGCAATCGGAATTCCGGCGACATTGTAGATAAAGGCCCAGAAAAGATTGAGCAGAATTCGATTAAAGGTTTTCTTACTCATGTCAAAGGCACGAACCACTCCTAGGAGGTTATTAGTTGTCAACACCAAATCTGCTGACTCGATGGCGATATCTGTTCCAGCTCCCATAGCAATTCCCACATCTGCTACACTAAGGGCAGGAGCGTCATTGATACCATCACCAACAAAGGCTACTTTTCCAACTGATTGTAGTTTATGGATTTCATGGGCTTTTTCTTCTGGTAAGACACCTGCAATGACCTCTTCGATTCCGATCTGATCGGCAATTGCACGCGCCACACCTGCATTGTCTCCTGTCAGCATGACTGTTTTAAGACCTCGTTTTTTCAACTGACTGATGGCAAGCTTAGCATTTTCCTTAGGAATATCTTGCAGAGCAAGCAAGCCTTTGATTTCATTCTCAACAGCCAAGAACACAACTGTCTTAGCTTCTTTTTCCAGTTGTTCTAGTTTTTCTTGATAAATGCTAGAAATATCCATGCCATCCAGCATTTTAGCATTTCCAAGCAAAACTTGTTTTCCATTGATTTGCCCTGAGACACCTTTTCCGTGCAAGGCTTGGAAATTTTCAACAGTGTGAAACTCAAGTCCAGCTTCACTCGCTCGTTTCACAACGGCTTCAGCCAGTGGGTGTTGAGAAGCTTCTTCCAAGGAAGCTGCCAATCCAAGCACTTCTACTTCGTCGCCGATGATATCCGTGACCACAGGTTTCCCTTCCGTCAAAGTCCCAGTCTTATCAAAGACGATAGTTTGAACTTTCTGGATTTCCTGTAGAACCGTTCCATTTTTGAGGAGAACTCCCATCTTGGCACTGCGACCTGTCCCCACCATAAGGGCTGTCGGTGTTGCAAGTCCCAAGGCACAAGGGCAGGCAATAATCAGAACTGCTACTCCATAGAGAAGCGAAGACACAAAGCTCGCTCCAAGCACAACTACACTATCCCTGAGCAAGACGAACCAAACCCAAAAGGTCACAATCCCTAAAATGACAACTGCTGGGACAAAAATCCCTGAAATTTTATCCGTCAAGTCCTGAATCGGCGCACGACTTGTCTGAGCTTTCTTCACAAAATCCACAATCTGAGCCAAAACAGTTTCTGAACCAACTTTTTCTGCTCTAAAAACAAGTGTTCCACTATTATTAATGGTTGAACCAATGACGGTATCTCCAACTGTCTTGTCCACAGGCAGACTCTCACCTGTCACCATAGACTCATCAATACTAGAGATACCTTCTACTACGACACCATCAACCGCAATCTTTTCACCAGGACGCACTCGAATCAGGTCACCTACCTTGACTTGCTCCAAAGGAACTTGAACATAGTTATCCTCACGCAAGACTTCTGCAGTTTTAGCCTGCAAGTCAAGTAATTTCTCCACAGCTTGGGAAGTATTTTTCCGCATTTTCTCCTCAAAAACGGCTCCCATAAGAACAAAGAAGAAGATAAATGCAGCACTTTCAAAGTAAACGGGGAGGCCAGCGAAGAGGGCAACTAAGCTATAGAAATAGGCCACTAGGGTTCCCAGAGCAACCAAGGTATCCATGTTGGCATTGTGCTTTTTAAAACTAGCCCAAGCACTTTGGATATAAGGACCACCTGCTAC
Source organism: Streptococcus sp. SK643 (assembly GCF_000259505.1). Lineage (GTDB taxonomy): Bacteria > Bacillota > Bacilli > Lactobacillales > Streptococcaceae > Streptococcus. The sequence continues at coordinate 81,480 of NZ_AJMM01000031.1, read as the reverse complement.
TAGCATAATCGGTGTTGTGGCTAAAAAGGTGCCCCAACGCATGACTTGGTGACTAATTCCTCCTGTCGACATCCCAATCATGAGGATCACAAGAGGCACAGTAAAGATACTAGTAATCCAAAAACGCTGTAAAAGTGATAGAGATTTTCGAGTCTTCTCAACAACTGTATAACTCCCCTTTTGCATCTTCATACCACAAGAAAATTCATGTTGACCTAATTCTTGAGGTGTAAAACGAATGACTTTCTCCTCATCTATGCCGATTGGTTCTAAGATGCCTTCTTCTTCAAACAGAATTTCCTTGTAACAGTTTGAAGGAGTCACACGATGAAAGGTAATCTCAGCTGGAATTCCTTTTTGAAGCTGAATATGAGCTGGATGGTAGCCTTTGTCTGCCGTGATACGGATTTTTTGAACACCATTTTCAAGACTTGCTTTTACAATTTCTGTCATAGTCTCCTCCTACTCTACAATCATCTTACCGTGCATCATATTCATGCCACAAGCAAAGCCAAATTCTCCAGCCTGCTCAGGCGTGATTTCTACTACATACTCTTCCCCCATTGGCAGGTTCGCATGTACACCAAAATCTGGAAAAACAATTTGGTCCAGACAAGGTGAAGGGTCCTTACGGTCAAAGACAATGCGGGCTGGCACTGATTTCTTGAGGATAATCAACTCAGGCGTATAGCCTCCCATGACTTCCACTCGAATCTCTTGGTAGCCCTTTTTTTGTTGGGCCTTTTGTCCAGATTTCTCAGGCTTTTTGAAAAACCAGAACAAGATAAACGCGATAAGAGCAATACAAATAATGGTTACAATACTATTTAACATGACGTCTCCTTTACATACAATTACATCTTACTTCTGTTACAGCGCTTGATTTCTTCTCTGAAATCACAGCTTCTAAGTCTTCCAAGTCAGCTAGAGTAAAATCACATTCAGCAATCAAATCAGCCAACAAGTTCCTAATCCTACGAGAACAAACCTTGTCCTTGATATCTTGGACAAGTAAATCCCGACTTTGGTCCAAAGTTAAAAGAGCTGAATAAACAAAGGACTTACCTTCTTTTTTCCTCGTCAGACATTCTTTCTCAACCAAACGAGCCAAAAGAGTTTGAATGGTTGACTTGGACCAGTCGAACCGCTCCGCCAGAACCCTGATCAAATCCGTACTGGTCTGTTCGCCCTGCATCCAAATAATCTTCATGACCTGCCATTCTGCATCTGAAATCTGCATAATCACACCTCCTAAAATCTACATTTGTCGATTACAGTTATTAGTATACTCCGAAAATCTACAATTGTCAATTATAAAATTAATCTTTTCTTTAAAAAATTGAATTTTAAGCATTTTATGAGAGATTTCCAGCCAAATCTTACTATATAAACTATAAAAATATGCTATACTAAAGAAAAAAAGAAAACAACCACTAGGGGTGCGTAAAGCTGAGATTAACGACTGTTGGACCCTTTGACTCAATCTAGGTAATGCTAGCTGATGGAAGTGGACAAAATAATAAGGGCTTCTATGCCACAAATTGACTTCCTGATACAGACTTTATCTTGTTTTACCAAATACAAACTTCAGTTGGTTGGGAGGTTTTAGATGACTTATTTACCCGTTGCTTTGACCATTGCAGGGACTGACCCTAGTGGTGGTGCTGGCATTATGGCTGATTTAAAGTCATTCCAAGCTAGAGATGTCTATGGAATGGCTGTTGTGACAAGTCTTGTCGCTCAAAATACCCGAGGCGTTCAATTAATCGAGCATGTTTCTCCTCAAATGTTGAAAGCTCAATTGGACAGTGTCTTTTCTGATATCCCACCTCAGGCTGTGAAAACTGGGATGTTGGCAACTACCGAAATTATGGAAATCATCCAACCCTACTTAAAGAAACTTGATTGTCCTTATGTGCTTGATCCAGTTATGGTAGCCACCAGTGGAGATACTTTGATTGATACAAACGCAAGAGACTATCTCAAAACAAACTTGCTACCTCTTGCAACCATTATCACACCCAATCTTCCTGAGGCAGAAGAGATTGTTGGTTTTTCAATCCATGATCCTGAAGACATGCAGCGTGCTGGGCGTTTGATTCTAAAAGAATTTGGTCCTCAGTCCGTTGTTATCAAAGGTGGTCATCTCGAAGGTGGTGCCAAGGATTTCCTCTTTACCAAGGATGAACAATTTGTCTGGGAAAGCCCAAGAATTGAAACCTGTCACACCCATGGTACTGGCTGTACCTTTGCTGCAGTGATTACGGCTGAACTAGCCAAGGGCAGAAGTCTTTACCAGGCAGTTGATAAGGCCAAGGCCTTTATTACGAAAGCCATCCAAGACGCTCCTCAACTCGGTCACGGTTCTGGCCCAGTCAACCATACAAGCTTTAAAGATTAAGAAAAAACTCTCTAGTTCCAACTTTAAGGGAATTAGAGAGTTTTTCATTAGGAAATGATGTCATCTAGCTTTGTTAAAAAGGCTTGCGTTTTTGCCTCTATATCTTCAGCCTGCATCAAATCACGCACTACAGCTACACCAGCTATACCAGTACCAATAAACTGGTCAATGTTTTCCGAAGTCAAGCCTCCAATCGCTACAACTGGAATACTAACTCTTTGGCAGATATCATTCAAGGTTGAAATCAGGGTGATAGGGGCATTCTCTTTAGTGGTTGTGGGGAAAATGGCTCCTGTGCCCAAGTAATCTGCTCCAGATTCTTCTGCTTCAAGTGCTCTTTTTACTGTTTTTGCGGTTACACCTAGGATTTTTTCAGGACCCAAGACTTTTCGGGCAACCGAAACTGGTAGTTCATCATCACCTATATGAAGTCCTGCAGCATCAACAGCTAGACACACATCTAAACGATCATCGATTATCAAGGGAACTTGATAGGCATCTGTTATTTCCTTGACTTGTTTTGCAAGTTGATAATATTGATTAGTTGTAAGATTTTTTTCTCGTAATTGGACTATGGTAACCCCTGAACGACAAGCTTTCTCAACTTTTTCAAGAAAGCTTTCCAAGGAATCTTGGTAGCGATTGGTTACCAGATACAGTCTAAGTGCCTCTCTATTCATAGACATCTCCTTTAATGGCATCTAGCCAATTTTTATCTCTTCTTAGGAGGGAAAGCTGATTGAGAACTTGGTAGCGAAAATCTTCCAATCCCATTCCTTGAACAAGTATTCTCTCAGCAGAGATATTGAGATAAGATACTGCGAGACAAGAAGCTTCAAATGCAGTCTTTCCTTGACTTAAAAAAACAGCTGTCAAGGCTCCAACCAAATCTCCTGTCCCTGTTATCCAGTCTAATTCTGCACAGCCATTTCCCAGTACAGCGACCTGATTCTTCGAAACGATGAGGTCCTGGGGGCCTGTGACTAAGAATGACATACCTGTATAGGTCTGACACCAGTCTTTCAAGACTTGAAGCAAATCCTCAGTTTCTTGATCTTGAACACTCGCATCGACTCCAACACCATGGTGCTTCAAACCAACAAGACTTCGAATTTCAGACATATTTCCTTTGATAATAGTTGGAGAATATTTTACAAGATCCATTGCCAAACTTTTGCGAATAGGTGAGGCAGAAACACCTACTACATCTAAAACGAAGGGTATTTCAGATTGCGATGCAAAGGAGGTTACCTTACGAATAGATTCTTCTTTAGCAGCTGACAAATGTCCTAAATTTAGTAAAACGGCCGCGCTTTGCTTGGTAAAATCAAGGACCTCTCTGGGGTCATCTGCCATAACGGGCTTAGCTCCTAAAGCTAAAATTGCATTAGCTACCATCTCACAGGAAATTTCATTGGTGATACAATGGATCAAATAACTATCATGTAAGGGAAAGGGATTTTTAAAATCCTTCATCAATCTATCCTTTCTCCAAAGAAGTAGCTTTGTACTTTTTTAAAGAACTCCTGAGTGATTAAAAATCGAAAGGCTACAAAAGCGATGACTGTTCCAATCAAAGTTGCTCCGATAAAGCGTGGTGTGTAGATAAACCAGCTCAGTTTTGCAGCTGATCCTGTGAACAATACCATAACTGGGTAAGAAACAATAGAACCGATGATACCTGTACCTATGATTTCCCCTAGGGCAGAGAAGTAGAATTTTCTACCATGCTTGTAAAAAAGTCCTGCAAGCAGTGCTCCAAAGGTTGCTCCTGTTAGGGCCAAAGGAGGAATTCCTTGTGTAGTCATACGGATAAAGGCTGTTACAGTTGCCATGACTAAAGCATAGACAGGCCCCATCATGATACCAGCTAAAATATTAACGACACTAGACATAGGTGCCATTCCTTCGATTCGGAAGATAGGTGTCAAAACCACATCAAGGGCGATCATCATTGATAAAACTGTTAATTTGTGAATTTGTAATTGATTGGTTCTCATTTCCTATTATTCTCCTTTTTCTAAATCTTGTAAGTCGCTTTTCCATGTTTGATGCTGGTAGGCCATTTCCCAAAACTGTGCCTCCATATGAACACTTATCCTAAAGGCTTCGAGCATTTTTTTCTTGTCTACTTCATCGCTTTCTCGGTAGAATTGATTGACTAGCTCAGTCTCTTCTTTTATTTGCTGCTCCAGTTCATCCGTAATATAAGTTTCAATCCACTTCTGATAAAGAGGATCTGGTGAAGGATTAAGATTAAGTTCCTTGCCTATATCATGGTACAACCATGGACAGGGAAGCAAGCTTGCAAAAGCAATAGCTAGATTTTCTTCTTCAAATTGCCGATAAATGTGCGAAACATAATGGTAGCAGGTTGGAGCAATTGGCTGCTCTTCCATTTCCTCGTCCCTAATTTCTAATTCCTTGAAAAACTGTTGGCGGATAAATAACTCCCCTTCTACTAAGCTTTGAGCATTTTGTTTCAAGAGTCTCTTCATCTCTTGGTTTGAAGTTTTTTCAGCCAAGAGATCATAGGCTTTTGAAAAGGCGTTTAAGTAGTAGGCATCCTGAATCAAGTAATAACGAAAAATGGATGGCTCTAAATTTCCCTTTTGTAACTGCAAAACAAAGGGGTGCTGAAAGGAAGCCTGCCAAGCTTCCTTAGATAATTCCATAGCAATATCTGTAAATTCCATAATAACTCCTTTATAAAAATAGACTGGTTTGAAGGATTAAAAATATAAGTAGGTAGAGAATTTTCGTCTGTCTGGTAATATAAAATCTCCGATAAGATTTTTCTATCATAGCATCCTCATCATAACCATGTGCCGATAAGGCTCTTAAGTATAGATGCCGCCATCTAAAGACAGTAATCAGGACCTTACTATAAATCAAGGGGGACCAAAAGTGCAATTCTTGCCCTCGTAACAAACATGCTTCCTTTAAGGATTTAATTTCCTTTTGAATTAGTGGGAAAGCATTAAAAACCACTAGTAAGGCGTAGGCCCAAGACCGTGACAAGCCCTTTTGGGCTAAATACAGTAGCAACTCTTTGAGTGAGATGCTTGAAATAAACACAATCCCTATACAAACCGTTACAAAAGCCCTAGTCCCAAGTATCATTGCTTGAGACGCATCTCCATGCAAATGAACTGCCCAGTAGTTAGCAAAGGCTGGTAAAATAGCCAAGAAAAACATCCAAAACATCATACGAAACTTACGGTAAAAACTCATATAGACTATGCAAAAGAAAACAACCGATAGATTGAGACTAACTGATGGAACAAAGGAGGTCTCCAAAGATAACAGTAGTAAAAAGAGGCTAGTGACCGGAGTTTTAGTAGGAACTTTAACCATTCAGTCTCACCTTCCTTTCATCTCCTATACAAAGTGATTTTATAGGTCTTGTGATAGACACTTCTTTTAGATGTTTTAAACCTGTAGCTGTCATTTCAACCCAGTAATCAACTATTGACACAAGCGGATCTAAGCGATGGGAAATAATCAAAAAACTACGTCCCTTTTGGCTATCCTCCTTTATCCACTCACAGACATAATCACATGCTCTATCATCCAAGCCTGCAAAAGGTTCATCTAATAAGACGACAGTGGCTTGACTAGTCAGCATGGTCAATAATTGAATCATCTTTTGCTGTCCCCCACTTAACTGATAGGGGCTTTTATCCAAGGAAGTATCCAAATCAAATAATCGCAATGCTTCTTTGACTCTTTTATTATTTTCACTATCTAGATGTTCCAACTGGAGTTCTTCTTTGAGACTGGTTCTGATAAATTGCTTCTCAGCCTCTTGTACCACACCTGTTATTTCACTATAGAGACTTTTTCTCTTTTTTAATAGCCTATTTTTCCAACTAATCTTTCCTTGATACTTCTGAAATTGAAGAATGGAACGAAAAAGGGTTGATTTTCCAACACCATTATCACCTAAGATACAGGAAATTCCTTCATAGAATGTAAAATCAGCAATGGAAAAGAGGGGATTATCATTCAGGACACAGGTCATTTGATCCATATGAAGAAGATTTGAACCAAAATCGACTTCCTTTGAAAAAACTTGTCTCGTTTCAGAGGAAGGAATTTTGAATACTTCCTTTAGTTCTCCATCTCTTAGCTCCACCATATGGTCGATATAGGCTTCATAGTCAGACAAATCATGATCACAAAGAATAATAGTCTTGCCTGCTTGAACCAGTTCCTTTAAAATTCCTAATATTTCAAGGCGGCTTTTTCGATCAATAGATGCAAAGGGCTCGTCTAAAAGATAGACTCTTGGATTCATGGCAAAAAGTACTGCTAAGGCCGCTTTCTGTTTTTCTCCACCGGATAATTGGTGAATCGGACGGTGGAGAATTTTTTGACTTCTACATTTCTCTACAACTTCTGCTATTTTAGACTCAATCTCTTGGATTGGGTAGGCAATATTTTCTAAGGTGAAAACCAGCTCCTCAAACAAGTTCTCCATGGTAAATTGATGATTGGGATTTTGAAAGAGAATACCAACCGTCTGGACACGTTCTATTATTGAAAGTTTACTCACCTCAATTTCATCGATAAGAACCTGACCACTATAGGGCAAGGCACTGAGTTGAGCAATGACTTGAAAAAGGGTTGATTTACCCGAACCACTTTTCCCAACCAATAACGTAGAGGCTTGGGAATGAAATGTAAAATCAATCGGTTTTGTGAAAGAGGGATAGGCAATCCCCTTCAATTCCACCCCCATCTATGCCTTGCCCCCAGCTGCAAACTGATGATAAAGTTTGACAATGGCACGAACCAAGATGGTACAGAAGAAAAAGACGGAAATAAAACGTACCACAAGCAAGGACAAGACAAAAGGAAGAGAAAAGGCATAATAACCTAGCTTAATGTATTCATAAACAAAACTAAAGAGTGTAATCCCAATACTATTCGCTGTCAGTGAAAGCCAACTTTCATAACGATTCTTGGTCACAAGAAAGCCAAATTCACTTCCCAAACCTTGTACCAAACCTGATAATAGAGCTCCCAAACCAAATTGACTACCATACAAAACTTCAGCAAGGGCTGCTAAAACTTCTCCAATCGTTGCACTACCAATTCTTGGAACGAAAATAGCCGCAATAGGTGCAGCCATGCACCAAAGACCAAATAATATTTCATTTGCAAAAGCTTGTAAACCTAATGGTGTCAATAAAAGAGTCAAAATATTATATAAATATCCTGATCCCACAAAAACGCCACCAAAAAAGATAGACAAGAAAGCAAGCAAGATAACATCTTTTAAACGCCACTTTTTAAACATAAAAACTCCTTTTAAGACAATTGGGCGTTTAAGAAAGACCTGCCATCATACTCTGCATCTAGTCTATCTAGTAAAAAATAAAAAACTCTAATTACACACAAGAATTAGAGTTTCGCTTACAAAATTAGATGGTTTTTCCTTTCTCAAGAAAAAACTGTTCACATTTCCCTTCGACAGTCCTAACTGTAGCAGGTTCAATGGGTATCATCTCAGCCTAAAGCACCCCAAATGTCTTTATTATTTATTGATAAGATTATTATAACAAATGATTTCTACCACTTCAAGAAATTGAACTGAGAAATAAGCTAGGCCAGTCTATTGTAGTAAAATCGCTAAGTCAACCACATAAACAGCCTATTCACGTATGAAGGATAACAACTCAACTTATCGAGTGAGAGAATCCTACTGACTTAAAATACAAGAATAAAAAAGTTAAAATTGCTCACTCATTTCTCGAACAGTTTTCTCTACATTTTTAGAGTAGGAGATCGCTGAAATGATTGAAACACCGTCAACATTTGTTTTCATGATGTCTTTTATATGATGGGTTTCGATTCCACCGATGGCAACTAAGGGCATTTCCGGTAATAACTTTCTCATGATTTCAAGCCCTTCATAGCCTATAGCACCACCAGCATCCTCTTTTGATTGGGTAAGGAAAACAGGACCAGCACCCACATAATCGACATACTCCACTTTGGATTGTTTGAATTCTTCTTCGTTTTTTATAGAAAGACCAATGATTTTATTTGGCATCAAATTTCTGATTTCATCAACACCAAGGTCATCTTGACCCACATGTACTCCATCAGCATCTATTTCTAATGCTAACTCAATATCATCATTAACGATAAATGGAACATTGTATTTTTTACAAAGATCCTGTAGTTTAATTGCTAATTCAACTTTTTCTTTACCTTCCAGGGCTCCCTCACCTTTTTCACGGAATTGAAATAAGGTTATACCACCTTTTAAGGCTTCCTCAACGACTCTATATAGATCTTTTCCCTGACAAGTAGTCGTTCCACAAATAAAATATAGTTTTAGTAATTCTTTATGAAACATCTTACTTCACTCTTTTGAATTTCTTTACATCTTCATCTGTAATCTCGTATAAGGCATTTATAAATTCAACTTTAAATGTTCCAGGAAGATGCCCATTTGGACGTTTTTCTGCCATTTCTCCAGCTATATTGTAAACCAACATTGCTGTTTCTAATGATTTCATTTCTTGACCTTTTTCAAGTCCGATAAAGCTAGCTACTACAGCACCTAATAAGCATCCTGTCCCAATAACTTTTGGCATCATGGCACTACCATTATGAATCGTTACCACTTCTCCATTTACAGCAATAGCATCCACTTCACCTGTTACTACTATTGGAATATTGAACTTTTCATTTGCTGCTAGAGCAATTTCATCAATATTATCTACGCCTGCACTATCTACTCCTTTAGATGCCACATTTATTCCTACTAAAGAGGCAATCTCGCCAGCATTTCCCCTAATCGCTGCTAATTTATAATTGTTGATTAGATCATCTGCTACTTTTTTTCTATATTCTCCTGCTCCACAAGCTACTGGATCTAATACTGCAGGTACATTATATTTTTCAGCAATTTTTAGTGCTTCTTGGTACAACTTCCAATTATCATCCGTTAAGGTCCCAATGTTAATCAATAATCCTCCAGCATATTTTAATAGATCTTCTAAGTCTGCAGGAAACTCACTCATGGCTGGTGAGGCACCCAATGCTACTAATCCATTTGCTGTGAAATTTTTTACTACATCATTGGTTATACAAATGACTAATGGTGCTTTTTCTTTTAATAATTTTAAATTTGTCATATTGAAATCCTTCCTTTTCACTTTATACGATCTACTGATTTCGACTTATCTCTATCTTTAGTTAAGAAATTTTTTCATTTACATTGAATGATTTACCTCATCAAATTTATGAACATCATGAGCTTTCTCTAAGCATCATAACCAATATCAAAAAAAGCTAATTCAAGGGCAACTGCTTGATTCCAGCGTTCTTGAAGCTCTGTAAGGTCTTCTCTGTCCCTAGTGACACGATTCAGTTCATCAACTAAAAACTGGACCCACTCGGCAAAGAAAGGACCTTTGTGGAGATTGATCCATTCTTGATGAAGATAGCTTTCAGGAAGAGGCAAATCCTTAGAACCCCAGTCCAAATAAAGACCTTCTGCAATCACCAACATGACTAAAAGTTGAGCATAATCTGATGAGTCTACTGCAGAATACATGAGTTTTTGAAAATCCTTTGTTACAGGATGTAAAGTTGCCTCTAGATAGTCTTTTTCTGATACTTTTAATTCCCTGAAAGCCTTTAGAAAATAACCATCTTCATCTGCCTCTAGAAATCCAAGTTGTTTAGCAAAACGGAGCTTGGAATCTAGTTTATCAGCATGAGCTACACAGGCACCGAGCATGGATAGAAAGGCATCAAAAAAGTGATAATCTTGGATTAGGTATTCTTTTAAAACCTTATTCTCAATTGTCCCCTCAAAAAGTTCCTTGACAAAACGATGATTGACGGCAGACTGCCAATCATCTTGACTCCTTTTTAACAATCTTCCAACTGTCAAACCTGGTTGAAATGCATAGTCTTGTGTTTCCATATCTTCTTTATCCTTTCTAATCTCAATAGATTCAACTAAAACACCAACAAAGCATCAAGCACATTACAGTTTATGCCTGATACACTCTAAAGAAAATGAGGATATTCCTGGAGACAAATCATGTTACTTTTTATCCATCCTTGTTCATTTAAAAATAAAAAAACTCCAATTACAAACGAAAATTAGAGTTTAGGTTACAAGATTGGACGGTTCATTTCTGTATTTGAAAAAACCATTTCACATTTCCCTTCGACAGTCCTAACTGTAGCAGGTTCAATGGGTATCATCTCAGCCTAAAGCACCCCAAATGTCTTTATGATATAATTACTGCACCAGTATAGCAAAAAATGAAAGCCCTAGCAAGATATTTGATTAGAAAATATATTTATATGGTTTTTGATACGATTTCCGTTTATTAAAACGTTTAAAACACAAACAAAAACCTCCACATCAAGTGGAGGTTAGCTTTTTTCTTAATACAATTTCAAATCACGAGGATCGACTGGGAAGGTTGGGTTGTATGGGTTGTGACGAAGTTTGAAGTGTTTGACATCTTCAATAGTCTGAGTTCCAGACAACTGCATAACTGTCTTCAATTCTGCATTCAAGTGTTCAAAGACTTGACGCACACCGACACTACCACCGAGAGCCAAACCGTAAATAGCTGGGCGTCCAATAGCTACCAAGTCAGCTCCAGAAGCCAAGGCTTTAAAGACATGTTGTCCACGACGAATACCTGAGTCAAAGACAATTGGTACACGTTTGTCAACCGCTTCAGCTACTTCTTGAAGCGAGTCAAAAGCAGCTGGCCCACCATCGATTTGACGACCACCATGGTTGGTTACCCAGATACCAGATGCACCTGCAGCAAGTGAACGTTCAACGTCTTCTCGGCATTGTGGTCCTTTGACATAAACAGGAAGTCCAGAGTATTCAGCGATAAATTCTACGTCACGTGGAGACAAGCGTTGTTTAGCTGATTTGTAGACAAAGTCCATTGATTTACCAGCTCCTTCTGGCAGGTATTCTTCAACAATCGGCATGCCAACTGGGAAGACAAAACCATTACGCTTATCAACCTCACGATTGCCTCCTACAGTAGCATCTGCCGTCAAGACAATCGCTTTATAACCTTCAGCCTTGACACGGTCCATGATGTGGCGGTTAATGCCATCATCTTTACTAAAGTAAAATTGGAACCAATGAGGTGTCCCTTGAAGGGCTTCTGTAATTTCTGGAAGATCGACAGTAGAGTAAGAACTGGTTGTATAGAGGGAACCAAACTCGTGAACACCACGTGCAGTCGCCACTTCTCCTTGTTCATTTGCCAATTTATGAGCCGCAACAGGCGCCATAATGATTGGTGAAGACAATTTTTCACCTGCAAATTCAATCTCTGTACTTGGATTTTCAACATCACAAAGCGTATGAGGAACGATGAGTTTGTGGTTAAAGGCACGAATATTCTCACGTAAAGTGAAGGTATCTTCCGCCCCACTAGCGATATAGCCAAATGCTGCTTTAGGGATAACTTGCTGTGCCATTGGCTCCAAATCATAGGTATTGATGAAATCTACATGACCTTCTGCATTGCTTGTTTTGTATGACATAAAATGCCCTCCTTAATAAGTAAGCGTTTACTTTGTATATTACAAAAATATCTTAACTCTTTTTTCAAAACTTTTCAAATATTTTGTTTGAAAATTTCAGAAATTTTATTTCTATGATAAAAAATCCTTATAACGGCAATAAAAAATACATATTATTCAAAGGAGATTTTAAGTGCTACAATAACTGTAATCTTTCTAGATAGGAGGTTCTATTTTTGGATTGGTCCATTGTTGAACAATATCTACCACTTTATCAAAAGGCATTTCTTCTGACCTTGCATATTGCAGTTTGGGGGATTTTGGGATCCTTTCTGCTCGGTTTAATCGTTAGTATCATCCGACATTACCGCATCCCTTTTTTGGCGCAAGTGGCGACAGCCTACATTGAATTGTCACGTAATACGCCCCTTTTGATTCAACTCTTCTTTCTCTATTTCGGACTTCCTAGAGTAGGGATTGTCCTATCTTCAGAAGTCTGTGCAACGCTGGGACTTGTCTTTTTAGGAGGCTCTTATATGGCAGAATCTTTCCGAAGTGGGCTGGAAGCCGTCAGCCAAACCCAGCAGGAGATTGGATTAGCAATCGGTCTGAGACATGTACAGGTCTTTCGCTATGTAGTTCTTCCGCAAGCAACAGCGGTGGCACTTCCCTCCTTTAGTGCCAATGTCATTTTCCTCATCAAGGAAACCTCTGTTTTCTCAGCAGTGGCTTTGGCCGATCTCATGTACGTCGCCAAAGACTTGATTGGGCTCTACTATGAGACAGACATTGCGCTTGCTATGTTGGTAGTTGCTTATCTGATGATGCTTCTACCCATCTCACTAGTCTTTAGTTGGATAGAAAGGAGGCTCCGCCATGCAGGATTCGGGAATCCAAGTACTCTTTCAGGGAAATAATCTCCTGAGAATCTTACAGGGACTGGGCGTTACGATTGGAATATCCATCCTATCTGTCCTCTTATCCATGATGTTCGGAACAGTCATGGGAATCATCATGACCTCCCATTCTAGAATCATACGATTTTTAACACGATTGTATCTGGAATTCATCCGTATCATGCCCCAGCTGGTGCTACTCTTCATCGTTTATTTCGGCTTGGCTCGAAACTTTAATATCAATATCTCAGGTGAGACTTCAGCTATTATCGTTTTTACCCTCTGGGGAACAGCTGAAATGGGGGACTTGGTCCGTGGAGCCATCACTTCCCTCCCTAAGCATCAGTTTGAAAGTGGACAGGCTCTCGGCTTAACCAATGTTCAACTTTACTACCACATCATCATCCCACAGGTCTTGAGAAGACTGCTACCGCAGGCTATCAATCTTGTCACTCGGATGATTAAAACCACTTCCTTGGTTGTTTTGATTGGGGTTGTGGAAGTGACCAAAGTTGGACAACAAATTATCGATAGCAATCGCCTGACCATCCCAACCGCTTCCTTCTGGATTTATGGAACCATTCTGGTCTTGTATTTCGCAGTCTGCTTTCCTATTTCCAAACTATCCACTCACTTAGAAAAACATTGGAGGAACTAAATGTCTGAAACTATTTTAGAAATCAAGGACTTAAAGAAATCCTTCGGAGACAATCCCATCCTCCAAGGACTTTCTCTAGATATCAAAAAAGGGGAAGTTGTCGTCATCTTAGGACCCTCTGGTTGTGGGAAAAGTACCCTCCTTCGTTGCCTTAATGGCTTAGAAAATATTCAAGCTGGAGATATCCTGCTGGATGGTCAGTCTATCGTTGAAAATAAAAAAGATTTTCACCTGGTTCGCCAAAAGATTGGCATGGTCTTTCAAAGCTATGAACTCTTTCCCCATCTGGATGTCCTTCAAAACCTCATCCTAGGCCCTATCAAGGCTCAGGGAAGAGACAAGAAAGAAGTAACAGAGGAAGCTTTGCAATTACTAGACCGTGTTGATTTGCTAGATAAACAACATAGCTTTGCGCGTCAATTATCTGGTGGACAGAAACAACGGGTTGCGATTGTTCGTGCTCTCCTCATGCATCCAGAAATTATCCTCTTTGATGAAGTGACTGCTTCGCTGGATCCAGAAATGGTGCGTGAGGTTCTGGAACTCATCAATGATTTGGCCAAAGAAGGTCGAACTATGATTCTAGTAACTCATGAAATGCAGTTTGCCCAAGCTATTGCCGATTGGATTATCTTTCTCGACCAAGGGAAAATCGCTGAAGAAGGAAGGGCTCAAGATTTCTTCACCAATCCGCAAACCAAACGTGCTCAGGAATTTTTAAACGTCTTTGACTTTAGCCAATTTGGCTCATATCTATAAAGGAGATTCTTATGAAACTATTCAAACCACTCTTAACTGTTTTGGCACTTGCCTTTGCCCTTATCTTTGTCACAGCTTGTAGCTCAGGTGGAAATGCTGGTTCATCGTCTGGTAAAACGACTGCCAAGGCTCGCACAATCGATGAAATCAAAAAAAGCGGTGAGCTACGAATCGCCGTGTTTGGAGACAAGAAACCGTTTGGTTATGTTGACAATGATGGTTCCTACCAAGGTTACGATATCGAATTGGGGAACCAACTGGCTCAAGATCTTGGTGTCAAGGTCAAATACGTTTCAGTCGATGCTGCCAACCGTGCTGAATACTTGATTTCAAACAAGGTGGATATTACTCTTGCCAACTTTACAGTGACTGACGAACGTAAGAAACAAGTTGATTTTGCCCTTCCATACATGAAAGTCTCACTTGGTGTCGTATCACCTAAGACGGGTCTCATTACAGACGTCAAACAATTGGAAGGTAAAACCTTGATTGTTACAAAAGGAACGACTGCTGAGACTTATTTTGAAAAAAATCACCCAGAAGTAAAACTCCAAAAATACGACCAATATAGCGACTCTTACCAAGCCCTTCTTGACGGACGTGGAGATGCCTTCTCTACTGACAATACTGAAGTTCTAGCTTGGGCGCTTGAAAACAAAGGATTTGAAGTAGGAATTACTTCCCTCGGTAATCCAGATACCATTGCGGCAGCAGTTCAAAAAGGCAACCAAGAATTGCTAGACTTCATCAATAAAGATATTGAAAAATTAGGCAAAGAAAACTTCTTCCACAAGGCCTATGAAAAAACACTTCACCCAACCTACGGTGACGCTGCTAAAGCAGATGACCTAGTTGTTGAAGGTGGAAAAGTTGACTAACATCCAATAACATCACAAAAAGAAATCAGGTAATCCTAGCGACTACCTGATTTTCTATGTTTTAAGCATTTTGCCAATTTTCTTGGTCTTCTTTAAAGCGTTTTAGAAGATCGAGTCCTTCTGGTGTGATGTAACCTTCTTCTTGAGCTAGATGAATCAATTCACCGTAGTTAGAAAGTGTCACTAGCTTAACACCAGCTTCTGCAAAGTTCTTGTCTGCTTTTGGTAATTGATAGCTAAAGATTGCGACAACACCGAGAACATCTGCGCCTTCACGTTTGGCAGCGGCTACTGCTTCAAGAACAGAACCTCCAGTTGAAATCAAATCTTCAACAACCACCATCTTTTGCCCTTCAGCTACACGGCCTTCGATTTGATTACCAGCACCGTGGTCTTTTGGTTTGCTACGGATGTAGGCAAATGGCAGGTTCATCTTATCAGCGATAATAGCTCCATGAGGAATCCCAGCTGTCGCTGTTCCAGCAATCACTTCAACTTCAGGAAATTCCTTTTTGATAGCTTCCACAAAGCCATTTTCAATGAGGGTACGAGTTTCTGGATAGGCTAGTGTCACTCGGTTATCAGTATAAATGGGTGACTGAATTCCAGATGCCCATGTAAATGGCTCTTCTGGCTTGAGGTAAACGGCTTGAATTTTCAAGAGGTGGCTAGCGATGTCTTTAGCAAGTGTCATGAATTTCTCCTTTTATTTTAATTCTTCTATTTTTTAATTCCAGTCTTGAGTCCATTCGTCCTTAATGGCATGATAAGCTGCAACAGGATCCTCAGCCTGGGTAATCGGACGACCCACTACGATATAGTCACTACCGATTTGATAGGCATCAGCAGGTGTCATAACTCGTTTTTGATCTCCAACTGTAGCACCTGAAGGACGAATGCCCGGTGTCAGGCAGATAAAATCTGAATGGGTAGCCTGCTTGATGAGTTGAACTTCTTGAGCCGAACATACAACCCCATCTAAACCAGCTTCTGCTGTCTTCTTAGCATAGTGAATCACAGACTCTTGCAAGCTTGTTTGGATATTTTGAAACTCCTGCATCTGGGCTTCGGACGTTGATGTGAGCTGAGTTACAGCTATCAATTTGGCTTGACTTCCAAGACCTTCACGCGCAGCCTTCATCATTTCTACACCACCAGCTGCATGTACATTAGTCATATCGACTCCAAGTTTAGACAAGACCTTCATGGCTGACTGAACTGTATTGGGAATGTCATGTAACTTAAGGTCAAGAAAAACACTATGCCCCAAGTTTTTTAAGTAGGAAACAATCTCTGGACCTGTAGAATAGTATAGTTCCATTCCAACTTTCAAATAAAGGCTCTCTTTTTCTGGGAAAAGAGCTAAAAATTCCTTGACCGCTTCAAAACTCGGAAAATCAAGGGCAATGACTGGACGCTGTTCTCGCATACACTTCTCCTTTTACCTTTTAATCCAAGAGAGTGAGGTTAAAAGAAACCATGAAAAAAGGAACCTGCCCACAGCAAGGTTCCACGAAAAATGGGTAGTCTCCACCCTTTCACCGTCTAACCTTAGCTGCCTCTCTGGACTGCTTTAAAGGTTTTTTTCTATTCTATTATTTATATAGATACTTGTCAAGTAAAAACTAGGAACGTGACTTTAAAAGACAAGAGCCAAAAGTAAAGTGACATCTAACGTCGCTGTGATCTCTGAGAAGTTTGGTTTTGATTAATCTGTTCTTCTAGCTTCTTCTTCTCTTCTTCTAATTTATTCTTCTGTTCTTCCAGATTTTTCTTCTCTTCCTCTTTTTGTTTGGTTTCAGCTTCCACAGCCTCTTTTTTAGCTTTTTCTTCAGCCTCGATAATCAGTTTATCTGCTACAGTATAGCTATATATTCCTGCTTCCATATCGACTACAGTTGGTTCTGTTAATTTGGGCTTGATTTTACTGTAGTACGACAACTTCTTGTCCATTTCAGATAAAGGAACCAAGATTTCATCTGAATCCGTCATTGTTAATCTCAATAAATCAGAAGTGACATTACTTGATACTAATTCTACCTTTTGAATAGCTGACTTTATTTCAGGACTGATGCTAGAAAGTCCTGTAATAAAGGTTTTAATTTTTTCACTATCATTAAACATAACGGACAGATAGGTTTCTGGTAAAGTAACCAAACTTACTGAAGTGTTCTCAAGCTTACCATTAGAAAGAATAGGGTAGTGGCTTTCACCTGAAACATAGTAGGCAACAATATCAAATTCTTTAACTTTAATTGTAAATTTAGTTGGAAATTGATAAACAAGTTGAGCGGACTCAACCCAATAATTTGACTTGATTCGTTCTTCGTATTTTGCTTTTTCAACAATTAGACTCAGCATGTAGTCTGAATCCTGAATATCCGCAGCCTGTCTAACTTCTTCAGCCGTAGTATGGTTTGTTCCCTCAACATGAATATCTTTTTTTGTCGCATAAGGGCTAAGCAAGTATACAGAAATCAACAAGATAAAGAAACTAGGAACTAACATTGTTAGAGCTCTCCAGATATGAACTCCTGGTATTTTAGGTTTTTGTGGCTTGTCCTTAGAAGACTTTTTCTCAGCCTTTTTCTTTTTGTTCTTGTCCTTCTTTTTATCTAATGTTTTTTCTTCGTTGCTTTCCTTCTCTTCTTTTGTATCTTCAGTGACTTCTACATCGTCTTCAGAACTTTCTTTATCTGGTTTTGACTCGTTTGTATCTGATTCTGACTCGGTTGAATTGGATTCACTTTCATGATCCCCATTTTCCTCATCCGTATCAGACTTTTCTCCCATTCGAGCTTTTCTTTCTTTTTCCTTCTCTTCAGCTAAGGCAGCCTCTTCTTCTGCCTTCTTTTTTAGATATTCTTGATTTCGCTTCTGCCATTCTGATAATTCTTTAGGCTCTTGAGGGATTTCTTTTTCCTTCTTTTTCCTTTTTTTCGACATTTATTTTCCTTATGATACATCTTTTTTCAACAATTGATAAAAATCTACTAGAGATTTTAATTCCTTAGAAGCCTTCATCCTAGATTGATAGTCTTCTTTATGACTCAACAAGTTTGAAATTTTTTCTTCCAAGTTATCCAAGTTTAGATCAGTCTCTTGAAGTTCCTCTGCATACCCTTTCTTAACAAAATAAGCTGCATTTTCAATCTGATCCCCACGACTAGCCTCACGACCAAGTGGTACAATGACATGTAATTTTGCCATAGCCAAGAGCTCAAAAATTGTATTGGCACCACCACGTGTTACAACAACATCTGCCATACCCATCAAAGGTTGATAGAGGTCTGTCACATAGTCCACACGAAAGAGATGTTTACTTAGCTCATTTAGACTAGAATCCCCTGTGAGATTGATAATATTATAGTGCTCTATTAGTTCCTTTTTATGCTTTGTCACTAACTGGTTAAAGACCCGAGCTCCTGCCGAACCTCCCACAAAGAGTACCGTTGGCAACTTTGGATTAAAATAAGTTTGAATATCTACCAATTCATCAGGTTCAGGAGTTTTTTGATCTGAAACCTTGGTTACTGCTCCTACATGCTCTACCTTAGCAAGACTAGCAGATTGCTCAAAAGTTGAGTACATTTTTGTCGCAAATTTATATGCAATTTTATTAGCCAAACCCATAGATAGATCAGACTCATGAATAAAAACAGGTACTCCTGATACACGAGCTGCGATAACAGGCGGTACTGAAACAAATCCTCCCTTTGAAAAGAGTGCCTGAGGGCGAATTCGTAACATGATAAATAGCGATTGAACAATTCCCCAGGCTACTTTAAAGACATCTAGCATATTTTGCCAAGAGAAATAGCGACGTAATTTCCCAGTCGCAATGGAATGGAAGGTGACATCTAGATCCGACTCAAGAATTTCTTGGTGTTCAATACCACGCTTATCTCCGATATAGTGAACTTCCCAGCCATCTTCGATAAACTTGGGTATCAATAAAAGGTTGAGGGTAACATGTCCAACTGTCCCTCCACCTGTAAAGACAATTTTTTTCATATTATTTTTTTAACTCCACAACAGTATCAATGAAGAGGTCTCCACGTACTTCAAAGTTAGCATACATGTCCCAACTAGCATTGGCAGGACTGAGGAGAACAACGTCTCCTTCTGTAGCTAATTCATAAGCCTTACGAGTTGCATCTGCAATATCTAACGCGTCCAGATAGCTAACACCTGCCTTGTCTGCCGCACGTTTGACACGTTCTGCAGACTGACCGAGAATAACCATCTTTTTGAGTCCAGTAATATCTTGCACCAATTCATCAAACTCATTGCCACGGTCTAAACCACCTGCAATCAAGATAACCTTGCTATTATCAAATCCTGACAAGGCCTTTTGAGTAGCCAAGATATTGGTTGACTTGCTATCATTATAGAATTTCACACCCTTGATTTCATCCACAAATTGGAGACGGTGTTTAACCCCACCAAAAGCTGCAAGAGTTTCCTTGATCGTTTGGTTATCCACACCACGAAGCTTGGATACAACAATAGTAGCAAGGGCATTTTCAACATTGTGACTACCTGGAACACCAATTTCATCTGCAGCCATGACGAGTTCTCCACGGAAGTAGAGCTGACCATCTTCCAGATAGGCACCATCAACCTTTTCAAGCGTTGAAAATGGCACAACCTCAGCTTCTGTTTTTGTTGCCAATTCTTTTGCCAAATCTTGATTAAAGTTCAAGACAAGAAAATCAGTGGCTGTCATATTTTTCTGGATGTTCCACTTGGCATCCACATATTCTTCAAAAGTGCCATGGTAGTCGATATGGGTTGGCATAAGATTGGTAATGACTGCAATTTCAGGATGAAAGTCTTGAATTCCCATTAATTGGAAAGAAGAAAGTTCCATGACAAGTGTATCCTTATCTGTAGCTGTTTGAGCCACTTGACTAGCTGGATAGCCGATATTCCCTGATAAAAGACCATGTTGTCCAGCAGCAGTTAAAACCTCCCCAATCATCGTCGTTGTGGTTGTTTTTCCATTTGAACCAGTAATACCCACGATTGGAGCTTCTGAAATCAAGTAGGCCAATTCTACCTCCGTCAAGACTGGAATTCCTTTGGCCAAGGCTTTTTCAATCATAGCATTGCTGTAGGGAATTCCTGGATTTTTGACCATGAGGGCAAACTCTTCATCCAAAAGTTCCAAAGGATGCCCACCAGTGATGACCTTAATTCCTTCTTCCAGCAAACTTTGGGCAGCTGGATTGTCCTCAAATGGTTTACCATCATTTACTGTCACAATAGCACCTAGTCTTGCCAACAAACGAGCTGCAGACTCCCCAGACTTAGCCAAACCTAAAACAAGGACTTTTTTATTTCTAAATTGATCGATTACTTTCATGTCTCAAACTCCATTTCTACTCCTACTATTTTACCATTTTTATGGAAATAATTCTAAACGAAAATGCTCCTATTTGGCATTCTAATAAGCAAAAAGAGAGCCTAAACTCTCTTTTTTATCTTCTTTTACTTTGATTCACTGACATAAGAGTGATATCTCTCAAACTAAAGTAGGCTAAGGCCAGCATAGCGATTGCGACAAAGAATTCTGCTGGTAATTGAAAAATTTGAAAAATTGACAACATAATCAAAATCACGAGTGACATTCCAACAAAAATGATTACAAAGACATTAACGGTTCCCTTAATACTCTGTGGTGTCGCAAATATATAGAGTAGTAATAAGAGTAGCCCTATGATTAAATAGATCATTTTTATCTCTTTCTAGCTCTTACTCAGCTGATTTCTTCTTCTTGTTGGCTTTTTCACGCTCTGCCTTGTTAAGAATTTGTTTACGCAAACGGATAGACTCAGGTGTTACTTCCATATACTCATCATCATTCAAGAACTCAAGAGATTCTTCAAGTGTCAAGATACGAGGTGTTTTGATAACAGCTGTTTGGTCTTTTGTAGCTGAACGAACATTGGTCATTTGTTTAGCCTTAGTGATGTTAACAGTCAAGTCATTTTCACGAGAGTTTTCACCGATAATCATTCCTTCATAAACTTCAGTACCTGGGTTAACAAAGATCGTACCACGTTCTTCGATAGACATGATTGAGTAAGTTGTCGCCTTACCAGCATCGATAGAAACAAGGGCACCACGGTGACGACCACCAATTTCCCCTGGAATCAATGGCAAGTATTGGTCAAAGGTATGGTTCATGATTCCGTAACCACGAGTCATTGACAAGAACTCAGTTGAGTATCCAATCAATCCACGCGCTGGCACAAGGAAGACCAAACGAGTTTGACCATTACCAGTTGAAATCATATCCAACATTTCACCCTTACGTTCAGAAAGGCTTTGGATAACAGAACCTTGGTATTCTTCTGGAGTGTCGATTTGAACACGTTCAAATGGCTCACATTTAACACCGTCGATTTCTTTTATGATAACTTCTGGACGAGATACTTGAAGTTCATATCCCTCACGACGCATTGTTTCGATAAGGATTGACAAGTGCAATTCTCCACGTCCTGAAACAGTCCATTTATCTGGTGAATCTGTTGGGTCAACACGGAGCGAAACGTCTGTTTGCAATTCTGCCTGCAAACGTTCTTCTACCTTACGAGAAGTTACCCATTTACCTTCTTTACCAGCAAATGGTGAGTTGTTAACCAAGAAAGTCATTTGAAGAGTTGGCTCATCGATGTGTAGGATTGGAAGAGCTTCAATTGCGTCTGTCGGAGTAATGGTTTCTCCGACAAAGATGTCTTCCATACCTGAAACGGCAATCAAGTCACCCGCTTTTGCTTCTTGGATTTCACGACGTTCCAAACCAAAGAAACCGAAAAGTTTTGTAACACGGAAGTTTTTAGTTGTGCCATCAAGTTTAGAAAGGGTAACTTGGTCACCAACTTTAACAGTACCACGGAAAACACGACCGATACCGATACGCCCAACGAAGTCATTGTAGTCCAAAAGTGACACTTGGAACTGCAAAGGCTCATCTGAGTTATCTACTGGAGCTGGGATGTGGTCGATAATCGTGTCAAATATTGGTGCCATTGTAGCCTCTTGATCAGCTGGATCATCTGACAATGAAGAAGTTCCATTGATAGCTGATGCATAAACTACAGGGAAGTCAAGCTGGTCATCATCTGCACCAAGCTCAATGAAGAGTTCCAATACTTCATCTACTACTTCTGCAGGACGAGCTGATGGTTTGTCGATTTTGTTGACAACAACGATTGGGACAAGGTCTTGCTCCAAGGCTTTTTTCA
The DNA here is from genome assembly GCF_000259505.1 of Streptococcus sp. SK643. Lineage (GTDB taxonomy): Bacteria > Bacillota > Bacilli > Lactobacillales > Streptococcaceae > Streptococcus. Next base: position 59,095 of record NZ_AJMM01000031.1, on the reverse strand, counting down.
ATACGAAACGAGTTTGTGGCATGGTTCCTTCGTAGGCATCTACGACCAAAACAACACCGTCAACCATTTTCATGATACGTTCTACTTCTCCACCGAAGTCCGCGTGTCCTGGTGTGTCCATGATGTTAATACGAGTTCCGTTGTAGGCAACGGCTGTATTTTTAGCAAGGATGGTAATTCCACGCTCTTTTTCGATATCGTTTGAGTCCATAGCACGCTCTGCCAATTCAGTACGTGCATCAAGCGTTTCTGATTGTTTCAATAATTCGTCAACGAGGGTTGTTTTACCGTGGTCAACGTGGGCGATAATCGCAATGTTACGGATATCTTCTCTAAGTTTTGTCATGATTTCCTCTATAATATTCAAAATTTATTTTCTAACTGAGCAATTATACCATATTTTCAAGTAAATAACATAATTCAAGCAAGTGTAAATGTTTTCACTCCACTTTTCTTTTCACGTCAAGCCTTTTCAAAGTAAGAGACTTATGATAAGATAGGCACAGTATGCGTTTAGATAATTTATTAGCCCAAGAAAAAATCAGCCGAAAGGCCATGAAGCAAGCCTTACTCAAAGGGGACATTCTAGTCGATGGTTGCCCAGCCCGCTCCCTAGCTCAGAATATCGATACAAGACTACAAGAACTCCTTTTTCAGGGCCGAATCGTTCAAGGCTATGAACACACCTATCTTATGCTTCATAAACCTGCTGGTGTGGTTACAGCCAATAAAGACAAGGAACTTCCAACTGTCATGGACTTGCTGTCACCTAAAAGACAGTCTGACAAACTCTATGCCGTCGGGCGACTAGACCGAGATACGACTGGACTTCTTCTTTTGACTGACAACGGCCCCTTGGGTTTTCAACTACTCCATCCCCAGTACCATGTGGATAAGACTTACCAAGTTGAGGTTAATGGACTTCTGACACCTGATCATATCCAGGCCTTTCAAAATGGAATTGTCTTTTTAGATGGTACTGTCTGTAAACCTGCAAGACTAGAGATTCTATCTGCAAGTCCTTCCCTCAGTCAAGCCTCTATCACCATTTCAGAAGGAAAATTTCATCAAATCAAGAAAATGTTCCTATCGGTTGGTGTTAAGGTCACTGCTCTAAAACGAGTTCAATTCGGTGATTTCACTTTAGACCCAAAACTAGGAGAAGGTCAATATCGTCACTTGAATCCAGAAGAATTAGAGATCATTAAAAACTATTTAAAGATAAGTCGATAAAATAAAAAAGCTTTAGTTTTAAAGCTTTTTTATTTTATTTATCGAAAAATTAAGGCGATTGCTACAACCCAGTTAACTACAGAAATCACAATTCCTAATATATTAAGAATTTTTTCTATTTTATAGTCTAATTTTGACTCTTTTTGGTATGAAATAGCCAAGACCAATCCTACGATACCCAAAACCATACCTACAATTGGAGATAGCAAACCGAGCACAATAGATAGGATACCTAAAACAAGAGAGTGTTTTTTCTTTTCTTGCATTTTTTAAAAACTCCTTAAAATGATTATTAATTTAGTATATAAGACCGACTATATCAACTTTTTACAGAATATTAACTAGTCTTCACTTTTCCATTCCAAGAATCCAATCCATAAGAAAGGATATAAATCTCAGAGAAACCTTGCTTTTTCAGATAGAGTGCTGCATTGGTCACTCGTTGTCCACGTTGATTTTCGTAAAGCAACACTGGTTTATCCTTACGAAGGGCTGCAAGACTGGTCTTCAATTGGCTTGAAGGAATATTTCTAGCCCCAAGGATATGTTTTCTGTGGAATTCAGCTGGGTCTCGCAAATCAATCAATTGTCCCGTACGGATCAAAGCCTCAAACTCTGCATTGTCCACAATCTTAGCTGCACGGCGAATACGAAGATAGTTAAAGCCCATCCACGCTAACATTGCTAGTATAAGTATCCACAAAATCCAAGTAACCATTAATTCTTTTCTCCATTTTTCTCAATATAATCCAATTCCACCTTGTGCTCTCTGCGAAGAACCGCTTCTGCTTCTAGATAGTCTAATTTGTCCATCAACCCTGCGTCATAAATCCGAGAGAGTTCCAACTTCATCAGTTCAATATCATATAAGCGTTTTCCCATGTAAACAATAATACCAAATTGTTTGAGGAACTGCTGCACATCATAGAATGTTTTCATAAGACTCATTTTAGCAAAATTTTGTGTTTTTTTCAAGAAGAGACTCACACAAGAAGTATCACAAAAATAATTAAAAAAGCTGCATCTTCTGCAGCTTTTTAATCTGGTGGAAAATAGCCCAACTGCTCAGCGATGTGAATCGCCTCCTGCCTGTTAGTCACTCCTAATTTTGAAAAGATATTGGCCAAGTGATTGGAAACTGTACGTTTACTCACATAGACCTTGTCACAGACATCATCAATGGTCAAGCCATTTCTAACCAGTTCTAGTATCTCGATTTCTCGTGGTGTTAGCACCTCTACCATCACTTCATCTGAAAAAACCTTACCTCCTAGATAAATCTTTTCCAGTTTTTTCACCAACTCATCTGGATCCATACTTTTATCTAGAAAGCCATAAGCTCCCATAGCTTTAGCTCGGTGTTCATACATCTTTTTGCTGTATCCCGTCAAAATCACAATCTTACTAGTACAACCATTGTCGATAATCTCTTGTGCTAAAATCAGCCCATCATCTTGATACAGACTCGTCAGGTTGATGTCAATCAAAATAATGTCGTAGTCATTAAAAGCAATCTCCGAAATAGTCGAAAAATTATCCACTAACTGGACCTTTTTAATGTTTTCCGATAACTCTAAAATCATCTTGATACTTTGGCTAAATAATTTATGATCATCAATTAACAAAATTTTCATAACACAACTCCTTATCAATCGGGAGAGTAATTTCTACACGAAATATCTTATTATTCTCAAAAATCTGCATCTGACCACCTAAAACACTAATTTTATTAGACATATTTTTCAAGCCATAACCTAAGGATTTTTCTGTTTGAAGGCAGTCATTCTCAGAAATGATAAAAATAGCGTCATCATGCACATCAATCTTCAAAGAAATCCTTCCACCACTAGCGTACTTAACGGCATTGGTCGCCAACTCCTCAACCAGACGATAGGCAATTTTATCGTAAGGAGATAAAAGCCTAAAGTGAGCAGGAAACTGTGTGACGACTTCATTTTCTGCATGATAGCGCTTGACAATCCGATTAATCAGCCCTTGATACTGTATGTCTAACTGCTCATCTGTTTCTACCATTGGCTGATAATAATCCATCCGCTCACGAATCCGTTGAACCAACTCCTCTGTCACCAGATTGATTTGTTCACCAAAAGCTCGATAGCTACTATATTTATTGAAATTTTTTATTGCCATCACATTTTGCAGGATTTCATTATGAAGAAATTCGGAGAACTGTTGTTCTGTGTCTTCATTTGCCAGCAGACTTTTCACCATACGGTTACGCTTTAAAAAGAGAACTTTTACATAATCTCTAGCATCTAGCATTTCAGCAGAACGAAAAAGGCGAATCAATTCTTCCGAACAAATCCCGAACAATAGTAACATGATATTCAAGACCAAAAAGCTCGTGTTTAAATCTAGACGAAAGATGATGAAAATACCTACTAACAAAAACATAACCAGTAAAAACAAGCGTGAAAAAGCTTTTATATAGGACAACTTCAACTCTACTACCTTTTTCTGAAGAGAGTTAATAATTGTTTTGAGATGCAAAAAAGCAAGTATTCCAATAATCTCAAGATACCAGACTAGGTTCATCACTCCTGAGCCCCTCGTATTGATATACAAAAAGAAATAAGAAAGAGGCAATATTAAAGCTAATATCCACAAATTTCGTCTCTGATACTTAAGTTTACTTTTCAACTCTTTATGATATAAAATCAGTAAAATCAAGGGAACAAGGTTTAAAAAGAAAGACGCAAACAAGGAGAGAAAGAGAAAAATTGAAGGACTTAACAGATACGAACTAATGGTGATTAGTGTCAACACAAAGGACACACTCAACAGTTCTTCTCCTATTTTCTCTCCCAGAAAGATAATAGACAGAGAACTATACACCAATAAAAAAGAGTTGAGCGGATGAAGAATATCAAAAAAGTGCAACAGGGTGCTCGCAACTCCTTGATTAAATATGGATTGCCAGCTAATGAGAAATATCATCAGGAGCAACCAAAGTTTCAACTCACTATACCGAAAGGTCACAATATTACAAATATAGCTAAATACAATTAAAGCAATAAGCAGCAATAAAACCATCTGCAAGGAAAAATCTGTCGAAAAGTCCAGAGGAATCCTATAATGAATATAAATCATTAAAGCTAGATGATTCAAAATCGTCAACCACCACAATAAAAGTGAGTTTTTCGAGAGCGATTTGACAAACTGTTTCATATGTATCCACTTCCTGAACTACTTTAATATCATTATAACACAATACCAGAATTGTCGGATAGGCAACTCTGGTATTTGACTTAATTTTCAATAATTTGCCAACTTACTCTATAAGTCACTAGCAGGTAAAGGACAAAGAGTAAGACCGCTACTCCCAGATAGGTGATATCTATAGAAATGCTGGTATTAGCGAAATTCTCAAAATAGCCTAGAAGTGCGGTACTTAAGGCAAGTGCTAGCGGACCTGCAATAAGCAGCGGAACCAAGAAATAACTTAGAATCTGTTGCAAAAGAATAGAGCGATTTTGCTTTCTCTTGTTCCCAAGAAGGTATAAGATTTGATAATCATTAACACTATCCAAAGCACTTGTAGAAGTTTGAAGGGACAAGATACTGAGGGAAATAATGATAAAAATAACACTGACAAAAATCATGACAAAGACAATGACGCCCATAAATCCAAGGTAAACCTCAAAAATACTTCCTTTCGTTTGATAGGTGAACGAATTCAACTCTGCTCCATCACGAGTGAAGTAGTATTTTTCAATCCACTGACTCAAGAATGTTTCTACTTCCCGTTTGTCAATGTTTTCTTTGAAATTGGCAACATAGGTCGTGTGGTCTTCCGTCAATCCAACTACTACCTTATCTGGTACAATCAAGGTTCCTGCGTCATTTAGACCTACTGAAGATAAAAAGTAAACTGTTTCAAGTGGCTTTGAAGAGGCAAGGTTGAGAGAATAACCGTTAATCATGAAGGTTTTTGTCGTTGATAGAAAGTCCTGAATCTGCTTGGCAGTTCCTTTATAATTGGCATTGACTAGAAATTGGTCTTCTGCCAGGTCAACCGCTTTTTTCCCTTGCAGTTTGCGGAGATGATTGTAGGCAGAAATTCCTAAAATCGGTACTTTTGATTCAGGAAGTTTCTTATCATGCTCCCAGAGATTGCTAGTATCAATCAAATCTTTATAAGTTACATCACTAGAATAGATAGGACAGCTGTATTCCTCTTTGATGAGGTTAAAGTCAAATCCATCGGCTTTCAATCTGTCTTTGACAGATTCCTGAGAAAATTGAAACTCTTTACCACGGTAGAGATTGACAGTTACATCATAAGGTGAGTATTTGTTCAGCTCTCGGTTCATAGTCGTATAGGCACTACCACTAAAAACGAGTAAGCTGAGAGCCAGTGTCAAGGTCAAGGATAAGACAGCCAACGTGACCGAATTACTATCAGCTTGTTTTGAAAACTGACGGATTTTAAAAGTGTTTAGTTTGTTATAGTAGGTTTGAGGCAGTTTTCTAAGTGAGACCAAGATAAAATGGCTTAAAGTATTGTAAAATAAAATCACAAAAATCACTAAGACAGATACCAGCAAGATACCCCAGCTTTTCAAGAATGATAGATGGTGATAGTCTGAAAAATAGAGAGCACCAAAACCGATAACAGCTGTCGAAAGAATAAAGAGAAGTGCTTGAAGAGCTGGCTTGCCTTTTGCCAAGACAGATTTCTTGATCCCATTTTCTTGAATGAGTGCAATGATATTTTGCTTTCTAAAGGTAAGAATGTCCATGACACCAACAATAAAACTGGTGACCAAATAGGAATAAACTAGTAAGATGACAGACTTGCTATCAAAGAAAACCAGTTTACCAAAGTAATTGGCCATAAAAAACTCAGATGCAATTTTAGCTAGAATGACCAGTAAGAACACTCCAAGCAAGAAACCTAGAATCAAGGAAAAGATATTGACCAGCATGGTTTCAAAGAACAGGGTACGGATAATCTGCTTCTTCTTCATTCCCAGCGTTGCATAAAGTCCCAGCTCTTTCTTGCGCCGTCCCAGCACAAAATTTGTGGCGTAAACGATGAGAAAGGCAATCGCCGATAGAATCAGATAGGAAAGCAAGCCCATGTACTGACTCATCACCGTCGTCAACATTTCCTTTGCTCCTAATAAACTCTGCATCACTGGATGGCTTGGTAAAGCATTAAAAGCGTAGAGCAAGCTATAAATCAAGGTCAGACTGAAAAAATAGATGGTATAGGTCTGTAAATTTCGAAATACATTTCGTAAAATCAATTTTGGATACATACTCTCCTCCTATCTGGTACGGCTGTAAATCTCTTGTAAATACTGTTCATTAGATAAGCTGTTACGTTCCAAATCATCCATAATCTTTCCATCGCTAAGTAGCACCATCCGTGAAGAGTACTTGGCTGCGGCAGGGTCATGCGTAACCAGTAAAATGGTAATACCAAAACTTTTATTGATTTCCTGCAAAAGCGCCATCAGTTTTTCAGAATTGGCAGAGTCCAAGGCTCCTGTCGGCTCATCTGCGATAATCAGTTTAGAATCATCAATCAAGGCTCTAGCAGTTGCCACACGTTGTCGCTGACCTCCTGATAACTGATTAGGAAACTTATCTTTTAAGCTCTGGATGGCCAGCTTATCCAAAATTTCCTCAATCTTATCCTGATGTTTTTTGATAGTTTTCCCCTGAATTTGAAGAGGTAGGACGATATTTTCATAGACCGTCAAGGTTTCCACCAAGTTGTAGGCTTGGAAAATATAGGAAATGTTTTTAGCACGATAGTCAGCTAGTTCATTTTCCTTGGCATGGATGATGTCAAAATCTTCAAATTGAATTTCACCTGATGTTGGTTTATCAATCGTTGAAATACAGTTGAGGAGTGTTGTTTTTCCACTACCACTAGCCCCCATAATTGCCAGAAATTCACCTTTTTCAACGGACAAGTTCACATCTGATAAAGCATGAACGATATTATCCCCTTGACCAAATGTTTTCGTTAATCCTGTCACGATAAGTTGTTTCATCATTTCATTCCTCCGTTTCTTTATTACGCTCTCATTATACGGTTTCTTTCAAGGTTTGCCATGAGTATTTTGTGCAATATATTCAAGTTATAAAAAACCGATGCCTTTTTCAGGTATCGGTTGATGTTGATTATTTGCGATCGTTTCTTTTTTTCATAAAGTAAACAATCCCTATGACAACAACTCCTAAGACCAGTACAGGTGCATAGAATTCTAGTGTTCCAATAATTCCTTCCATTTTATCCTCCTGTCAAAAAATAGAGGTAGTTTTATCCACAGCGCACGTTTGGCGAAGTACCTTCATAAGAATGTGTAAACCACCAACCACAGCGCCCCTGTGCTGTTAATCTAACAGCCGTATCCTACCCAGCAGCAGATTTTCCATCCAATTCTTGGCTATTCATTTCCATAATCCAAAGAATCAATCTCAAAGTTGTCTTGTTTTATTTGTATTTCTTCCGTAAATATAACACCAAATCAAAGTGTTGTCAATGTTTTGTAATAAAACACTAGAATTGTCCTTTTGTTTTATCTAACAACGAACATTATTTCTCGTACACTCATAGGAATAGGTGAAACACAACCCACACAGATTTGCTAGCGTCATTTTAACAGCTGTGTACCACTAGCTCCTGATTTCTCGGAAAATTCTTGGTTTTCAACCTCGAAACTTAGAGAATCAATCTCTGAACGATTTGTATTTTTAGCCATAAGGTTGCCTCCTTCCTTCTTTTGGATGATTATCTTTACAATAACTAGTATAAACTCTAGTACTGGGTAAATAATGAGTAAATCGTGCAAATTTCTTATTTTCGAGTAAAATTTTTATAGTTCTCAATTAAAAAACAGCTGAACAATCTCTTGATCAGCTACTTTTTTACCTTATTTACTAAATGATTTAGAAGTTTCTTCTTAACTACTTTACAGAGACTCACACAATGCCCCTGATTTTCCTATCTTCTTTGGCGATTCCGACGCAAGTGTGGTACAATTAAATCATGAGAATTCAACAATTACATTATATTATCAAAATCGTCGAAACTGGCTCTATGAATGAGGCAGCTAAACAACTTTTCATTACCCAACCTAGTCTTTCTAATGCTGTTCGAGATTTAGAAAATGAAATGGGTATTGAAATTTTTATTCGTAATCCTAAGGGCATTACCTTGACCCGTGATGGCATGGAGTTTCTCTCTTATGCCCGTCAGGTTGTCGAACAGACCCAGCTTCTGGAAGAACGCTATAAAAATCCTGTCGCCCACCGCGAACTCTTTAGCGTGTCGTCCCAGCACTATGCCTTTGTGGTCAATGCCTTTGTATCGCTACTTAAGAAAAGTGATATGGAAAAGTATGAGCTCTTTCTCCGTGAAACACGAACTTGGGAGATTATTGATGACGTCAAGAACTTCCGTAGTGAAGTTGGTGTCCTCTTTTTAAACAGTTACAACCGAGATGTTTTGACAAAGATGCTAGATGATAACCATCTGCTTGCCCACCATCTCTTTACCGCCCAACCGCATATCTTTGTCAGCAAAACCAATCCTCTGGCTAAAAAGGACAAGGTAAAACTATCTGATTTAGAGAATTTCCCTTATCTCAGCTATGACCAAGGGACGCACAACTCCTTCTACTTCTCAGAAGAAATTCTTTCACAAGAACACCACAAGAAATCCATTGTTGTGAGCGACCGTGCTACACTCTTTAATCTCTTGATTGGTTTGGATGGCTACACTATTGCGACAGGGATTTTGAACAGTAACCTTAATGGAGATAATATTGTTTCTATTCCATTAGACATTGAAGACCCAATTGAACTTATCTATATTCAACATGAGAAAACTAGCCTATCCAAAATGGGCGAACGCTTTATCCAGTATCTATTAGAAGAAGTTCAGTTTGATAATTAAAAGTAAATAACAAATCAGCTTACTTTCTTTTCTTAAGTAAATTCAAAAATTTGAACTACTTGGTTACAATATCATCTCCTTTATCTCCGATATCTTAAACAGTCTTGACTTGGAAATTCATCCTAACTAAGATTAGTTATCCTCACTCATCTATTTAGCTAGTAAGTCCCAGCTAAAACTAAGGATACTGATTTATTAAGCTGTTTTCATAGAACTCATATATATGAATCCTTCCACTTTCATTTTGTAGATAAAAGATATTAGACTGGAAACAAAATAACATTCCTAAATAACTATGCTCCGAAAGTTAGCTTTTGATTACTAACTTTCGGATTTTTTTGTTTAATGAGACTTGGTGATAAAAGAGCTAATACTCTTCGAAAATCTCTTCAAACTACGTCAGCTTCACCTTACCGTAGATATATGTAACTGACTTCGTCAGTCTTATCTACAACCTCAAAGCAGTGCTTTGAGCAGCTTGCGGCTAGCTTCCTAGTTTGCTTTTTGATTTTCATTGAGTATAAAACGTAAAAAATAAAAAAGATTGAGCTCTGATCCATACAAAACTCAATCCATGATATCATTTTACAATTAAACTTCTAGCTACAAAATCTTTCGATTCTGTCTTTTTAAACCTAATTTTACGTCAAGTTATTAAAGTCCCAGATTTGGTCCATCCAGCCTTCATAAAAATCTGGTTCGTGGCAGACCATAAGAATAGATCCTTTATACTCTTTTAGGGCTCGTTTGAGTTCATCCTTGGCATCCACATCCAAGTGGTTGGTTGGCTCGTCTAGTACCAAAACATTATTTTCTCGATTCATCAAGAGACAGAAACGAACCTTGGCTTGTTCCCCACCTGACAAGACCTGAATTTGGCTTTCGATATGCTTGGTTGTCAGACCACAACGAGCAAGGGCTGCACGAACTTCTGCTTGGTTGAGAGCTGGAAAGGCATTCCAGACAGCTTCAAGAGGAGTTTGGCGATTACCGCCTTCAACTTCCTGCTCAAAGTATCCAAGTTCTAGATAATCTCCACGCTCAACTTCCCCAGCAATAGGTGGGATAATTCCTAAAAGACTCTTTAAAAGAGTGGTTTTCCCAATACCATTGGCACCGATGATGGCAACTTTTTGATTACGTTCAAAGGTGAGATTTAATGGCTTGGTCAGAGGACGGTCATAACCAATTTGCAAATCCTTGGCTTGGAAAATAAAGCGCCCTGGTGTACGAGCTGGTTTGAAATCAAAGGATGGTTTTGGTTTCTCACTTTGCAGTTCGATAATATCCATCTTATCCAATTTCTTTTGACGAGACATGGCCATATTTCGTGTTGCAACACGAGCTTTATTACGAGCTACAAAGTCTTTGAGGTCTGCAATTTCTTTCTGCTGACGTTCGTAGGCTGCCTCCAGCTGAGATTTCTTCATAGCATAAACTTCTTGGAACTGGTAGTAGTCACCAGAATAACGCGTTAGCTGTTGATTCTCCACATGGTAGACAATATTTATAACGTCATTTAGGAATGGAATATCGTGTGAAATCAGAACAAAGGCATTCTCATAGTTTTGGAGATAGCGCTTAAGCCAGTCAATATGCTCAGCATCCAAGTAGTTGGTCGGCTCGTCCAACAGCAAGATATCAGGCTTTTCAAGTAGAAGTTTAGCCAAAAGCACCTTGGTTCTTTGCCCACCTGACAAAGAGGTTACATCCGTATCCATGCCAAAGTCCATGACACCAAGGGCACGCGCTACTTCGTCAATCTTAGCATCCAAGGTATAGAAATCACGGCTCTCCAGACGGTCTTGGAGTTCTCCCACTTCTTCCATGAGAGCATCAACATCAGCTCCATCCTCAGCCATTTCCATATAAAGATCATTGATACGGACTTCAGCTTTAAAAAGCTCATCGAAGGCTGTGCGAAGAACATCACGAACAGACTGACCTTCAGCAAGGACGGAGTGCTGATCCAAGTAACCAGCAGTCACATATTTGGACCATTCCACCTTCCCTTCATCTGGCAACATCTTACCGGTTACAATACTCATAAAGGTCGATTTTCCTTCACCATTGGCACCGACAAGACCGATATGTTCCCCCTTGAGGAGACGGAAAGATACATCTTCAAAAATTGCACGATCACCAAAACCGTGACTCAGATTTTTAACTTCTAAAATACTCATTCTAATTCCTTATTTGTTTTTATATAATTGTTTATAGAGTAGCCAAGCCAGATAGCCCCCCAAGGTATTGGTCCACAAATCATCAATCTCAAAGACCCGATTAAAATCAAAGAAAAAGTCCAAAACTAACTGCGTACACTCAATTCCAAGACTTAAGAGAAAACTGAATAAAATGACCTTTTTTGTCTTCCGCAGGTTTGGAAAAAGATAAAGGAGTTGGAAAATCAGGGGAAAGAGCAAGAAGACATTGAGGATATTTTGTAGAAAAATCCAACATAATTGTCCTATGTCACTCACCTCACCCAGTTTCCAGAGGGAATTGAAAGGAGTCAAAAGAAAAACCAGGCGTCCAAGATGCTGAATACCTGGAGTTTCTACCCCCACGGGAGAATGTTCTTGAGGAGTAAAGCAAAAAGAGACGATACAAATGCTATAGAAAATGACTCCCCAGACCAAAATATGATTATGAGTTTTCTTCATCATTAAGGATTAGCTACTGCGACTGCTTTCTGGCGGTCACGTTTCATTGTATTAGAACGCAATTGTCCACAAGCTGCATCAATATCTGTACCATGCTCTTGACGAACCACACAGTTGACCCCTTTTTTCTTAAGCATATCGTAGAAGGCCAGGACGCGCTCCTTAGGACTACGGCTATATTGGTCATGCTCACTGACTGGGTTATAAGGTATCAAGTTGACATAAGACAATTTCTTGATATTTTTGAGCAATTCAGCCAACTCAAGAGCCTGTTCCACACCATCATTGACTTCATTGAGCATGATATACTCAAAGGTTACACGGCGATTAGTTGTTTCAATATAGTACTCGATAGCGGCGAAGAGTTTTTCAATCGGAAAGGCACGGTTAATCTTCATAATACTTGAACGAAGTTCATTGTTAGGTGCATGAAGAGAAACGGCAAGATTGACCTGAACACCTTCATTAGCAAAATCACGGATCTTGTGAGCCAAACCAGATGTTGAAACTGTAATATGTCGAGCACCGATGGCCATCCCCTTGTCATCATTGATGGTACGGACGAAATTCAAAACATTATTGTAGTTATCAAATGGTTCACCGATTCCCATGACAACGATATGGCTGACGCGCTCATCCTGACCACGCTCATCAAAATATTTCTGAACCAGCATGATTTGCGCTACGATTTCACCGTTATTGAGGTCACGTTGTTTCTTAATCAATCCAGAAGCACAGAAGGTACAACCAATATTACAGCCGACCTGAGTTGTCACACAGACAGACAAGCCATAATGCTGGCGCATAAGCACCGTCTCAATCAACATACCATCTGGTAATTCAAAAAGATATTTAACCGTCCCGTCAGCAGATTCTTGAACAATACGTTGTTTCAAAGGGTTAACCATAAACTGATCATTTAGTTTAGCAATCATATCCTTGGAAAGGTTGGTCATTTCTTCAAATGACTGGACACGTTTACGGTAGAGCCATTCCCAAATTTGATCTGCTCGGAATTTCTTTTCACCTTGCTCGAGCACCCATTCCTGCATGGCTTGACGCGTTAAACTATATATAGACGGTTTCATTTTCTCTCCTTATATTCCATTCATTTCTGTCGAATAACAAAATGACGCTGGCCCTTGTCCTCAATCTGAGAATGCTGGTTTTTATGGCGACGTTTATTTTTCTTATCTGCATTGGGTTTTCTTTTGTTTTGAATAGGTTTCTTGCCATTTTTTGAAGGACTTTCTTCTTCCTTCTTACGCATTTTTTTGTCAAATGTAGCCCTCTTAGGTGTCTCATTTAATAAAACAAAATAGGCACAACCATAACTACAGTATTCTAAGAGATAATCCTGTAGACGACTGATTTTTTCGAGTTTTTCTTCCGTTCTTTCATCCTTGTAAAAACCTCGGAGACGAAGTTGTTCATTACTCCAATCTCCCACGATATAATCAAATTTGGTTAAAACTTCTGAAAAACGCTGATTAAAAGCTGTTACATCAAAAGCGTCCTTGATATTTTCAACCAAGGTAAAACCTATCCCTTCTGTTTCAACCTTGTCCCCATATAGATGGAACTCTGGGCCAGGAAACTTGTTATAGTTGTATAATTCAGGTGCAATTTCTTTTCGCATACTTATCCTTTTTCCACGATTACTTACCACCTATTCTACCATAAATTCTGCAAGTTAGCACGTTTCTTATGAAAATGAAAAAAGTCTGACGATTTAGTCAGACATCTGTTTGATAACCTTAAAAAGAGAAGAATCATTCTTCCCTCCAACTATCATTATTTAGCTGCTGCATAGAGTTCATCTACTTTGTTCCAGTTAATAACTGAGAAGAAAGCTTTGATATAATCAGGACGAACATTACGGTATTTCACATAGTAAGCATGTTCCCAAACATCCAAACCTAAGATTGGTGTTTTACCTTCTGAGATTGGAGTATCTTGGTTAGCTGTTGAGGTAACTTCAAGTTTACCTTCTTTGTTGACAACCAACCATGCCCATCCAGAACCGAAGCGAGTTGTTGCTGCCGCAGTGAAAGCTGCTTGGAATTCTTCAAATGAACCAAATGTTGCATCGATCGCTGCTGCAAGTTCTGCTGAAGGAGCTGTTTTTTCTGGAGTCATCAATTCCCAGAAAAGAGCGTGGTTCAAGTGGCCACCACCGTTGTTGATAAGCGCTTGACGGATATCTGCTGGGATAGAATTAACATCTGCAAGTAAAGCCTCAAGATCTTCTCCGATTTCAGGATGTTTTTCAAGAGCTGCATTAGCATTGTTGACATAAGTTTGATGGTGTTTGTCGTGGTGCAAATGCATTGTTTCAGCATCGATGTATGGTTCCAAAGCGTCGTATGCATATGGAAGATCTGGTAAGATAATAGCCATCTGTAATACCTCTTTTTCTTTCTATATGAAAATGATAACGTAAACATTCACTTTTTTCAAGTTTTTTGCTTATAGACAAGGAAATCACTGACATACTTTCTAATAAAATAAGCAAATCAACAAGAAACCCACGACAAGAGAATGTTGACGCGGGTTAAAGTTTCTAACATATAATCAATTGACCTAACTAGCAATCTGCAAGAGTGCCTTTTCAAAAAGAAAACCTTTTTCATAAAGACCTGTCTTAATCTGATAGTCTGTCTCAATCAAGTAAGAAATAGCTTGCTTCAAAAAGCTCAAGGAGAGTCCTCGTGAATCTCTCAAGGCAAACTTGATTTGATAGGGATTGGGATTGCGTCCCAGATAACTACCTAGACTACTTGCAATCTGAGATTCTGTTTGACCAGACTCCGCCAAAATCTTCACCTGAGTAAAAGTCCGAAATTGTCCTAACATGACTGCAACCAGTTTGATTTCATCTTCACCTTGTAAGATCAAGTCTCTCACCAAATCGCGCGCCTGATCTATCTTTTTAGTCAGAATAAACTGAGTTAAATCAAAGATATTGTCTTGTAGGGTCTTGGGAATAGCTTGGATAATATCTTCTTCCTCAATAACCCCATCAGACTTATAAGACTGCAAAAAGATCAAGTTCTTCTGAATTTCACTAAATTGAAAACCCGACTTGACGAGAAGATTTTCAAAAGAATGATTGGTAAACTGCAAGCCTTGTTTCTGACTCCACTTTTGGAAATACTGGCGCAGTTCTTGTTCTTTGGCTTCTACTGCATCAAAAACCTTGGCATCACGCTTAAGTAATTTGACCAACCGTCTTTTGCTATCTAGTTTTCCTTCTGCAAATATCAACAACTTGGTTGTTGGCGAAGGATTCTCCAAATATTCTTCAAAAGACTTGAGTTCATCTTCCGTTAAAAAACGTTTCTTAGCAGTCGTGATATCGACAAAATGATCTAAAATCACAATTTTTTCATCTGCAAAGAAAGGAAGACTAACCAGCTCTAATTCCAAGTCCCTATAAGCTGCTTCTTTCATATCAAAATAGGCAAAGTTGAGGTCAGCAGAATCATAACCAATCTGTTTCAACACTTGTCTCTTCATAACTTCAAACTGACCCTGATCTGTCCCTGTAAAAAGGCTCAGACTCGGTAAATTTGATAAAGTCAACTTCTGACTTTCTTCAATGGCTAGCATCTTCTCTCCTTTCTTCTGATTTTTTAATGAATTTAATCGATATAGCGCAATTTCCCACGAAAATCTTCTAAGCTCTCATACCCTTTTTCCGCCATGATTGCTTTCAGTTCATTGGTAATGCGGTCAAAAGCACCGACACCTTCTTTGTGAAGGGTGGTTCCTACCTGCACCATACTGGCTCCACAGAGGATATGTTCAAAGGCATCACGACCAGTCAGCACTCCTCCTGTACCGATAATTTGGATTTGAGGGTTTAAGCGTTGATAGAAGGCATGAACATTAGCAAGAGCAGTCGGTTTGATATACTCTCCACCAATACCACCGAAACCATTTTTAGGACGGATAACGACAGACTCATCTTCTATATAAAGGCCGTTTCCGATAGAGTTAACACAGTTGACAAACTTAAGCGGATACTTGTTAAAAATAGCTGCCGCTTGGTCAAAGTGAACAATGTCAAAATAAGGTGGCAATTTAATTCCAAGAGGTTTGGTGAAGTAGGCAAACACCTCTGCCAAAATACGGTCTGTTGTCTCAAAATCATAGGCAATCTGAGGTTTACCTGGAACATTTGGACAGGAAAGGTTTAGCTCAGTCAGACCACGAAAATCACTCTCTTGAACTTTTTTCAAGATCGTATGTGTTTCCTCTGGAGACATGCCTACTAAAGAAAGGAAGAAAGTACGGTTTGGTTCTTTTGCCTGAAGTTCAAGGAGATAATCCAGATAATAATTCAGTCCATGATTAGGCAAGCCCATAGAATTGATAGATCCTAATGGAACATCTTGATAGCGAGGTTCAGGATTCCCCTGACGTAATTCCAAGGTTGCTGTCTTGGTCACAAAAGTTCCTGCCGCAGAGTTTTTAACACCTTCCAACTCAGCTACTGTCATACAAGCTACACCTGCTGCATTCATCAAGCAATTATCAAATTCAAAACCAGCAATTTGCGTTTTTGTTGATACCATTTTTGATCCTCCAGAGTCCATTTATTTCTAATATTATACCATACTTTAAGTTTTTCTTTTTGAGAAAGTTATTTATACGTTTATAGTTCGTTTTTTATCTATTCTCAAAGAATCCCAATTTCAAAAACTCATAAAAACTAAATTGAAAGAATTTTTAGAAAATTTTTGTTTTTCTCTTTACAGCTTAAAAAAATTCTGCTATAATGACACACATAATTAAATTAGAATTTAAGGAGAACGATATGACATCTGCTAAAGAATATATCCAAAGCGTGTTTGAAACTGTGAAAGCTCGTAACGGGCACGAGGCTGAATTCCTCCAAGCTGTTGAAGAATTTTTCAACACTTTAGAACCTGTATTTGAAAAACACCCTGAGTATATCGAAGAAAATATCTTAGCTCGAATCACAGAGCCAGAGCGCGTGATTTCTTTCCGTGTTCCTTGGGTTGACCGTGATGGAAAAGTTCAAGTAAACCGTGGCTACCGTGTTCAATTCAACTCAGCTGTTGGACCATACAAAGGCGGACTTCGTTTCCACCCCACTGTAAACCAAGGGATTTTAAAATTCCTCGGATTTGAACAAATCTTTAAAAACGTCTTAACTGGACTTCCAATCGGTGGAGGTAAAGGGGGATCAGACTTTGATCCTAAAGGTAAAACAGATGCTGAAGTGATGCGCTTCTGCCAAAGCTTCATGACTGAACTACAAAAATACATCGGCCCATCACTTGACGTACCTGCTGGTGATATCGGTGTTGGTGGACGTGAGATTGGTTACCTTTACGGTCAATACAAACGCCTTAACCAATTTGATGCTGGTGTCTTGACTGGTAAACCTCTTGGATTTGGTGGTAGCTTGATTCGTCCAGAAGCAACTGGTTACGGTTTGGTTTACTACACTGAAGAAATGCTTAAAGCTAACGGTAATAGCTTCGCTGGTAAGAAAGTTGTTATTTCAGGTTCTGGTAACGTTGCTCAATACGCTCTTCAGAAAGCGACTGAACTTGGTGCAACTGTTATCTCTGTATCTGACTCAAATGGTTATGTCATCGATGAAAATGGTATCGACTTCGATCTTTTGGTTGATGTTAAAGAAAAACGTCGCGCTCGTTTGACTGAGTATGCAGCTGAGAAAGCAACTGCTACTTATCATGAAGGTTCTGTATGGACTTACGCTGGAAACTATGACATCGCTCTTCCATGTGCGACTCAAAACGAAATCAACGGTGAAGCAGCTAAACGTTTGGTTGCTCAAGGCGTGATCTGTGTATCTGAAGGTGCCAACATGCCAAGCGACCTTGATGCCATCAAAGTCTACAAAGAAAATGGTATCTTCTACGGACCTGCAAAAGCTGCCAACGCTGGTGGTGTAGCCGTTTCAGCCCTTGAAATGAGCCAAAACAGTCTTCGCCTTTCATGGACTCGTGAAGAAGTTGATGGACGTCTCAAAGACATCATGACAAACATCTTCAACACAGCTAAAACAACTGCTGAAACATACGGTCTTGATAAAGACTACCTTGCAGGAGCTAACATTGCTGCCTTTGAAAACGTAGCAAACGCTATGATTGCCCAAGGTATTGTTTAAGATTAAAAAGGCTTATAAAAAGCAACAACTTCTCTCAGTTGTTGCTTTTTATCTTTTGAAAATGCTAAATATTTACCTTTCATCATTTCATTTTTTACAATAACTTTTAAAGGACTAAAATACAACATACACTAATCTTTTATTTTAGTGGAGATTTTACCCATTCTAGTTAGCCTATTTTTTCATTAGAACTCAGTTAAATTAAATCCCCTATTCTAATCATTAACATTTACTGATTTAAAGATAAAGTTTACCCTTTTGCTTCAAGGTAATATCATTTTCTATAAAATTGATTTTAAAATGTAGCATTTATGATTCTGCAATTTTAATGTTTTTAGAAAGACTGCTATACATTTAATAACGTCTCTAAGACTTTTTACATAGCTATTTTCAATCTGTAATATAAACATAAGACAATAGAAAAGGATTTAATTTGATTTTCACCAAATTAAATCCTTTTGACTTTTATTAAAAATGAATCGACTCACGTGTTTTCTCATATGAAGTAACAAAGCGTTTAGTAACACCTGGCTCTGCAACTTCCAAAGCTTCCGAAATCTTATCGAATGAAGCATGATAGTCAAACTCTTTTTCAAAAATTTCAAGAGCTTCATTAAATGCTTCCTGAATACGATCATCAAATGAGCGATAACGATTAGAATATTGTAATAACTGTTCTGTTAATGTTGCATATTGTACAATATCATATGTCTCAGACTCTAAAGCTTCCATATCACTTGTTGTAATTTCAAGCATACGGTTAACCGATTCTATATTCACCAATTTTTGATCTAATTCAGACATTAGATTTTCTGTGTTATTGCTAGCTGCAAAGAATAACTTCAAGAAAGATTGTGGAATACCTGGTAAGTTACGTTTTTCCATAAATCTCTTAATTGTATGAAGACGATTAACATAAATTGTAGCTTTTTGACGAGCATTTAAGTCATCTTTCTCAATACGAGCAAGATGCTCACTAACTGAAATTTGCTCATCTTCAATTTCTTTGAGATTTTCCTGTAAAGATTTAAGGTTTTCTTCAATAACTGAATAAGCTTGAGTTGGTTCATCTTGTTCAGAAGTTACTTCTGAAATAGCCATCTCATAGTTTTCTAATTCTGCTTGAAGACGGCGAACATGACTAAAATCAGTTTCAGAAAGCGAATAGTTCTTGCTTAAACGATCAATATCATCTATTAGTACAGAATTATTTTCCTTCATGTGTTGGACATAAGTAGGAAGTGTTGTTACCAAACCATCAACCACTTTTTGTGCAGCGATTTCTCTTGTAAAGATATCATAAAGGGCATTAATTTCTTCTTGAACTTGATTATTTTCGTACTCGGCATTGTCCAATTCTAGACGTGCAATATTTTCATTGTTTGTCTTTAAGGCTACATAAAGTAATTGGAAACGAGCTTCTATATCAGTTTCAACAAAATGATAGTTTGCTTCTAAAAGTTTTCGATAACCATCTTCTAAATCTTCTAATTGATCAGGAAGATCTTTAGTTAAACTTTTTACAATTGCTGGCATACGATCTACAATATGACTCAAAGCCAAAATATGATTTTCAGCCTTATCCAAAATCACAGCAGCTTCAACCGGATCCCCAGAAGAATTCAAGGTTACAAACTGAGAGAATTCTGATTGGATATTCTCCAATTGTTTTTCAATTTCAGACAATCCCTGACCATATTCTTCAGAATGATCAGCAACCCTATGCTGAAGTTCTTCAAATAAATCTAAAGTATGAGGAACACGACCACTATTTTTAGACTCTTGTTTTTCTAGTTCTGCCAAAGCATTTCGAATCTCAGCAATATCTTCTTCAATTAAGGTAATTTGACTCTCAATTTGGTCAATTTTATGACTTGCTTTGAAAAAACGAAACGAGTTATTGTATCCTTCTGCCTCAAAAAGGTTGTTCTCAATATCAGCAAAAGAATTGAGAGATAAATCAACCCATTTTTGATTCCATTCACGGAAAGTCACTTGACTTTGCCCTATTAAGTGCATATTTTTTACAGCTTCAACTTCATCATTAACTGGGAGATTATAGAGCTCTTCTTTTTTCTCTTCTAAACTTGCTAATTTATTTTCATTTCGTTTCTTTACATAAATTGCAATAGCATAGCCGATAAGCAAGAATATTGCAATTGCAATTATAAGATAGATTAGTAAACTACCTGACATATTAAACTCCTTTTTTACTTGAAACAATCGTAATGATTATATCATATTTTTTAGACCAAGGGAACTACTTCACCCTATTTTTAGATATCCAATGTACTATAGACAGCATTTTCTTCGATAAATTCACGGCGAGGTTCTACTCGATCTCCCATCAACATATCAAAGATTTTATCTGCTTCAGCTGCATCATCAACGGAAACTCTGGCCATCAAGCGATGTTCAGGATCCATTGTTGTTTCCCACAATTGGTGATCGTCCATTTCACCAAGACCCTTATACCGTTGGATGATTGGTTTTGCTCGACCTTCACTATGACGCGCTAAGGCTTCTTGGAGTTTAATTTCTTGATCTGCGCCTGGCTGGATGTATTCTTTAATTTCACTTCCCACCTTAACACCATAAATTGGTGGTTGAGCAATATAAACATAACCTGCTTCTAAGATCGGTTTCATATAGCGATAGATCAAGGTTAGTAAGAGAGTACGAATATGCGCTCCATCAACATCGGCATCTGTCATCAATACCAATTTTTGATAGCGAGCTTTATTGACATCAAATTCTGCACCAAATCCTGTTCCCATAGCTGTGAAGAGACTACGAATTTCTTCGTTAGCTAAAATCTTGTCCATAGTAGCTTTTTCAACATTCAAGATTTTACCACGAATTGGTAAGATAGCTTGAAATTCACGATTTCGTCCAGATTTTGCTGATCCACCAGCCGAATCTCCTTCGACAATGAAGAGTTCTGTTTCAGCAGGATTGTTAGATGAGCAGTCCGCTAGTTTACCTGGAAGGTTAGAAATTTCCAAACCTGACTTCTTACGAGTCACTTCACGAGCACGTTTAGCAGCTACACGAGCCTTAGCAGCCAGAATTCCTTTTTCTACAATGCGTTTTGCAATTTGAGGATTTTCCATGAGAAAATCGGAAAAGGCATCACTGAAGAGACGATTGGTAATCTTGACCACTTCGCTATTCCCCAGTTTGGTCTTAGTTTGTCCTTCAAACTGTGGATTTGGGTGTTTAACTGAGATCACAGCAGTTAATCCTTCGCGAACATCTTCCCCTGTTAAGTTGTCTTCATTGTCTTTTAGCAATTTACTCTTACGGGCATAATCATTGATAACACGTGTCAAGGCTGTACGGAAACCTTGTTCATGCGTTCCACCTTCATGGGTGTGGATATTATTGGCGAAACTCATGACATTTTCATGGTAACCCGTTGTGTACTGCATGGCTACTTCAACTGTGATATCATCCATCTCACCGTCAGTATAGATTGGTGTATCAAAGATAACATCCTTGTTTTCGTTGATGTATTTAACGTAACTAGCAATCCCACCCTCATAATGGTAATGCTTGGTTTGTTCCAAACCTTCACGCTTATCTGTGATGGAAATTTGTAAACCACGATTTAGAAAGGCCAATTCTTGAATACGTTTATTTAATTTATCAAAGTCAAAAGTGGTTGTTTCAGTAAAGATTTCTGGATCTGGTGTGAAGTGGACTGTTGTTCCAGTTTTATCTGTATCTCCAATAACCTCTAAATCTGCAACAACATGACCTCTACGGTACTCTTGGTAATGAATCTTACCGTTTTTGTGAACCTGAACATCAAGTTGAGTTGAAAGAGCATTAACAACTGATGAACCAACTCCATGAAGCCCCCCTGAAACCTTGTAGCCACCACCGCCAAATTTTCCTCCTGCGTGAAGGACAGTAAAGACGGTTTCAACAGCTGGACGGCCTGTTTTTTCTTGAATATCAACTGGGATACCACGACCATCATCTACAACTGTAATCGAATCATCTGGTTCAATAAAGACTTGGATATGGCTAGCAAAACCGGCCAAGGCTTCATCAATTGAGTTATCTACGATTTCCCAAACTAGATGATGAAGACCTTCTTTTGAGGTTGAACCGATGTACATCCCTGGACGCATCCGTACGGCCTCTAGACCCTCTAAAACTTGAATTTGACTGGCATCATAGTCCTGTGCCTCTATATTTTTGATTTTTTCTGTCATCTTATTCCTTTTTCTTACATGTCTAATTCTTGTCTCAACTTTTCAATACTTTCAAATAAATGAGTATCTAAACCAGCTGCCTGTCCTGCTTCTACGTCGATTGGTCGATCTCCGATGACAAGACCAGAATTAATGTTATATTTATCCTTCAAATAAAGCATGGACTCAGGATTAGGTTTTCTCTCAAATCCTGAACTAGATGTCACTACTTCTGTAAAGTAACTAGCGATATTTGTTTTCTCCAAAATTTCCACCACTTGATCATCTCTATGGGAAATCAAAAAATGACGGCCACCTTGTCGTGAAATATCCTCCAACAAAACTGACACACCATCAAACAAGATAGGATGTTCTAGCTCTCTTGCCTCATTTTCCTTATATTTCTCTAAAAAACTCTCTAAATTGGGAGCAAATGTTACAATTGCAAAGTCAGTAGAAATTTTTAAAGCTTGATACACACTATCATGATCTTGGACAATTCCATACTCTGCTAATGTTTCTACAAAAGCAGCTGTAGACGTCTCATAATTATCCAGTAACGTTCCACCTAAATCCCATATGTAATCGTGATATTTCATAGCTTTCATTATACCATTTTTTTGCTAAAAAAGCGATGATTTCCCTGTCATTTCCACACAAAAAAGCGAGAAAATTCTCGCTTTACTGATTTTTTTCAAAAACATCTCGATAGAGCATTCCTTCTCTCAAACTTGCAGAATCACCACCGAGTTGATCCACTAACTCATAAGCAAAGGCAAGTGCTGTAGCTGGTCCACGACTAGTTATTAAGTGGCCATCTACATGAACGGTTTTCTTAATATATTTTCCATCACTTATCTGTTCTTGAACACCATCATAGCAAGTAAATTGCTTATTTTTTAGAACGCCTGCTTGGTGAAGGGCAATCGGTGCAGCACAAATAGCTGCTATTTTCTTCCCTGCTTGTTCAAATGATTGAATTTCAGAAATCAGGGCATTATTATCACGTAAATGAACTGACCCTGGCATACCTCCAGGTAAAACAAGCAAATCATAATCTGATAAATCTCCATCAAAGACAAGATCAGCTTTCACTTGAATGGCATGTGACCCTGTAACCTGTTCCTTAAAACCAACCATATCACAGTCAATATTTGCTCGACGTAAGACATCCACAACTGTTAGAGCTTCAATTTCTTCAAAACCATCTGCTAGTACAACTGCAACTTTAAACATAATAGACACCTCATTTTATTTGTTTTAGGATAATTTTTTTTCTTCTAGATGGTACTCTTCCATTTATTTCTTCTGTAATGGTTAACTGATAACTCATTGAAAGTAGTAAACCAACACCAATTAGATTACTAATAATTGCAGAGCCACCTTGTGAAATAAAGGGAAGTGGTATTCCTGTCAAAGGGAGTAAGCCTGTCACGGCACCAATATTTTCAAAAATGTGGAAAAGCAACATCATGATAAAACCTGTTGAAATATATGTATAAAACTGGTTATTTGATTTTAGAGTAATTTTCAACATACGATAAATCAAAAGTAGATACAAAACGATGACAAAAACCGATCCTATAAAACCAAAATCCTCTGCTATAACAGTAAAAATCATATCACTTTCTCTAACTGGGATTAGCAGATTAGAAGCATTAAAGCCCTGACCAAACAAACCACCACTACCAATAGCAATCTGACCTTGAGCCTGTTGATAAGTTGTAGTTTGAGCAAAATCAAAAGGATTAAGCCACGCTAGGATACGATTTATTTGATAGGTCGGCATACCTATTTGATAGAGAAAGGCTCTTCCATCCTTATTTATAAAAATTGCAAGAAATCCTGCAATTCCTGTCACAGCTGTTACAAATACTGGAATAATTATTTTCCACGAAACACCAGATATCAGAACCATTCCTGAAAAAATCGCTACAAACACCAGTGCTGTCCCCAGGTCACTTTGTAAAGCTAGGAGAACTAAAACAGGAATAGTAAAAGCAATCATCCAAACAATCAATAAGAAATCCAAAGGAATGCTTCTCCTCCAATCCTTATGCTTTTGGGTGAATTGTACAACAAGACGTGACAATATGAGAATATAAGATATCTTCATAAATTCAGATGGTTGAAATAA
Organism: Streptococcus sp. SK643; assembly: GCF_000259505.1. Taxonomy (GTDB): domain Bacteria; phylum Bacillota; class Bacilli; order Lactobacillales; family Streptococcaceae; genus Streptococcus. The sequence continues at coordinate 34,755 of NZ_AJMM01000031.1, read as the reverse complement.
AGTAATTCCATTAAATGAAACCCAGTTTTTAGCACCCGTTGATGCAACTAAGTTGGGGTTATAAAATACTAACGGGAGCACCATCAATCCCAATCCAAAAATATATAACAAAGGAGTTACTTTCCACAGAAATTCTGTGTTAAATAGCATGACTACAAAGCTAATTACAAGACCAAGAGCAATCCAGGCAACTTGTTGTCCTAAAATCGGCAAAATGTTATTTGGATAATCATGACTTACAGCTATATAAATAGCTACCACACCAATTACCAGTAGAAAAAAAACTGGCAAGAGTAAACTATAATCGACTCGGGAGTCGAGAGAACGTTTCATATACAATAACCTTATACTTTCATACTATAATTTTTGTTAAAATTCATTTAAAAAATCCTGAATAGCCTTCTTTATTTCAGATTTAGCAAGAGTCTTAATAGTTGCTTCTTTTGATAAAGAAGTCACTATTTGTTTCGCATAGCGTTTTCCAACCATTCTGTTATCTAAGATGAGCGTTAAAGCACGTTGGTGTTCTAGTCTCATACTTCTTCCTAGAGCCTGCTTCAAACGAATAATAGCCATAGGAAGCTGATAATCATAAAAAGGATTCTTCCCCTCTTGGCTAAGTTCCTGATTGATTTTTTTTGTTAAGGGTTCCTGAGGATTTTGAAAAGGCAATCTTGGTACAATTTGAATGACAAAAGGATGAGTAGAAAAATCAACTCCTTCCCAGAAACTAGTTGCACCGAGAAGAATTTTCTGCTCCCCTTTTTCAAAACGTTTCTTAAGTTGATGAACATCTCCGTTTTTATATTGAGCTAGATGGTTGACAGGCAATTTATCAGAAACTGACAATAAGAGATCTTTAGCAGTAAATAGCACCAAAATCGGTTGCTGAAGGGTTTGTATCTCCAACAACAAACTAACAATCTCATTGGCATACTCTTCTAAAGAAGTTTCTGTCACCAACGGAAAGTCTTTAACAAGAACAACCTCTTGATCTTGTTTTTTACTGGCATCAATCTTAACAAATCTTGCTTCAGGGTAGCCTAATAAGGTAGACAAAGAGACTCTCTTGCTAATTTCTAGCGTCGCCGAGACCCCCAATATTTGGCAAGATTCAGGTAGTAAAGACGATAAAAGAATACGACCTGATTTAGAAGAAGAAATTTGAACTTTTTTTTGACTACCTTCACTAAATTCTAACCAATAATCACAATCAGACGTAAAAAATCGAGTAAGCTCCTCAAAACTTTCCACTCTGATTTCAGAAAAATACAGTTGCAAATTCGAAAGTGAGTCAAACATGTTTTTTCTAGACTTGCCTGATTGAAATTGTTCAATCAAGTAAATACACTCAAAACGAATACTTTCTAGCAAACGCTGTTGAACCTTGGTCTGCTCTTCCTGTAATGCTGAATCAATTATATCAACAATATACTGAAGATCATAGGTCTGTTGAAGCAGATTTTCTAAAGTCAGTAAAATCTTTTGCACTTCATCAATCAGTAGCAATCGATTGGCCACAAAATCAGGATCATCTTCTAGTCTAGTTACAAGATAGGCATGATTGGTTATGATCAACTGACATCTTTTCGCTTTCTCCTGACTTCTCTTCCAAAAATCTTCTGATGAAAATAAACTTTTAGATGATAGGTACCCATCATGACGTATTTCTTTTAGGAAATGTTGGTAACGATAAAGTTGCCCAATTTCATCAAAATCTCCAGTCTCTGTCTCTGTAAGCCAGACTAAAAGTTGCATTTTAAATCGGGAAAATAGTCTATTTTCATCTTTTCTTTGTAAGGATTGATAAAACGCGTCCAATTTCAGATAATTATGAGGTCCCTTTAAAGAATGACTATCAATATGAAATACTTCTTTAAGACGATTTCCTTCTTGTTCCATAATTTGATTCTGGAGAATCTTTGTAGGCACACTAAGAACAATTTGACGCTGATCAACTTTTGACAAAGCTGGTAATAGATAGCCATATGTTTTGCCAATACCAGTTGGAGCTTGAATAAGAGATACCCTTTCATTCTCCAAGAGTTTATCAACCTCTTTTGCAAAGGTTTCTTGGGTTTCTCTCAGTTCCAAATCCAACAGAGAAATATTTTTAGAAAAATCTTGAGAGAGCTTTCTTGACTCCAAATATGCTGAAGGTCTCTTAAAATAAATACCTTGTACTTCAACTAAATCTGAGGAATCTATGAGAGATTGATTTTGAAAAATTTCCTCAATAACAAGGTAAGATTCATACAATAATGCATCAGAAAGGCTAAGCAAGCGTTCCAAAAGGACTTTGGGCAATTGCGATATCTTTTTCCGAAGTAAAAGAAGTAACTCTGCCGTAGCCTGAGCATCTGAGAGAGCAGTATGAGCGTGTTTTAAAGAAATCCCTAATTCTCGACACAAAAAAGATAAGCTGTATTTTTCTAATTTTGGGAAAAATACTTGAGCTAATTCAACAGTATCAACTCTTGGAGTTCTCAATTCATAGCCTTCGAAAAAGAGATGTTCAGCTAAAAGATTGGCATCAAACTGCACATTGTGAGCTACAAAAATTCCATTCTCAACCAAATTAAAAATGTCTCTAGCTACTTGCGAAAAATCAGGGGCTTGTGCTAAACGTTGATCTGTCAATCCAGTTAAATCTTTAATATGAGAATCCAATAGTTCATGCGGATTTACATCTGTCGTATACTGATCAACGATTTTCCCGTCCTCAATTACAACAATTCCCACTTGGATAATTTTAGCTTTACTGCCGGTGCTTGTTGCCTCTAAATCAACAACTACATAGCGATTACTGGTCGTTTTCATTATAAAAAATTATACCAAAAAAAGGCCGATTTAGCACTCGGAAAATCGGGAAATTTTCACCATTAAAATCAGTTTTTGACTTCACAATTCTTCTATTTAAAGCAAAGAAAACCTAATATTACCTTTATTATTTCAATAAAAAGAAAAAATTGAGAGAAGAAATCATAAATCTTGCTTCTCTCAATTATGATTATAGTTTATTTTACCATATCCGGATCGTAATCATAAAATCCTGTATCAAGGAAACGATTTTTAGGGTGCAATTTACGAACTTCTTCATCTAGCAAGAAAGCCTGGTCATGGCTGAAGTTACCTTCTTGAATCAAACTACGAGCTTGAATAAAGAGTTTAGCAATCTCAACAAAGTTCTGACCTGGTGTATAGAGGCCTTCTAACTTCCAGTGGGTAAAACCATGTTCTACCAACTCTGTTAATTTAGTCATCAAGTCAAGGTCATTATTTGCAAAGATATGAGTCCCATGATTGTCCTCAAAGATAGAATAATGACTCTCTGGATCACTTGGCTCAGCTAAAAAGAGATCACGTTGACGTGTCTTTTCATCATCAATGTGAGTAAAGTTGTAGTAGTTTTGTAAAAGGGGGCGCTTTGAATGGTGAATAACACTAGCACCATAAACCAAGACCTCAGCTGGGATTTCCAAAATTTCTGGCATCTTAAAGAGCTCTGCAGATGGGATTTCACGTGCCAAAACGGCTTCAGATGCTCCAGCCTTTTGGTGCCAAAAATTAATCTGACGACTGCTGGTTACCATAGTTGAGGCATCATAGATAGTCTTAAATGAATAGCCATCACGGTTAACCACATAAAAGACACCAGCATCCCCTATTGTGATAAAGTCTGTCTTAATTTCTTCTAAGAAATCAAGGAAAGGCTTGAGACTATCCATCATGCTTTGGTGCATAAGGGCATTGACCGCAACAATCAATTCCTTATCCGCATCATGAACCAGAGTAGCGATTTCACGCAATTGGTCATAACTAAAGGTTGCTGGGAGACGAAGACCAAAATCTTTCTCGCCGACATAGATACGATCTACACCAGCTTCGAGCAGTTGTTTAACTTGTTCAATACTTTCAGCAGTTGCTGTAATAATAATCTTTTCCATAAGGAAAATTATACCATATTTCCGCAAATTCATCTATGAATACAAGTTGTTTTAAAAAGAGAATCTAATTTAGTCACTAAAAAAGTGAACTGATTCTACACAGTCCACTCTTTCATTAGTTATCTACTTTTTTTCAGTAAGGTGTCCATCGTTCATCACATAAACACGGTCCACCTTATCTAGAAGACGAGTATCGTGCGTAATCATCACTACTCCTCTACCTTGCTCGTGTGCAATAGATGCTAGCATATTTGTTACTTGATAGGCACGCTCTGTATCAAGACTAGCTGTTGGCTCATCTGCAAGTACAATGCTTGGATTATTGTAAAGAGCTCTAGCAATAGCTGCACGTTGATGTTCTCCACCAGATAAAGCTTTGGGGTATTGATTTTGAACCTTTTCCAAATCCAACAAATCAAATAATTCTTGTCGATCACTTCTCTGATTTTTATCCTTGTCTAATCGGTCTATTAAATCTAACTGTTCCTTAACTGTTAAAAAAGGAATCAGATTCGATGCCTGAAGGATAAACCCAAATTCTTTAAAACGCAAAGTTGTTTTTTCTTTTTCAGATAGATTTCCCGTCTCTTTTCCCTTCACTAAAATGTTTCCACTAGATGCAGCTTGCAATTGCCCTAGAGTTGTTAGAAAGGTCGTTTTGCCAGAACCTGAAGGTCCGACGATAGCAACAAATTCTCCTGCCTGTAATTTAAAATTTGTCTCATGTAGGGCTGTAACTTTCATCTTACCCTCTCCGTAACTTTTCGTTACTTGAATCATTTCAATCAATGTTGTCATATTCTCCCCCTTATCATTCTGCAATGGCTGTGATAGGATCTACTTTAAGTAAGCGTGGGAGAGAAATAACTCCACCAAACAGTGCCATCAAGCAAATCACTATACTAAGAGCGGAGTAGGCTAACCAACTTGTATAGAAAAAGAAGGTCCCTGGTAAGACTAAAATCACTCCCCCAATAGCCAGTAATGCTAAGCCAATCCCCATGCCAGCTAAAAGGAAGATTTGACAGAAGAGAGACCATACAATGGTTTTAATCTGAATTCCTTGGGCTCGCATAATCCCATAAAGACCTAGCTTTTGAATCGTAATAATATAGATGAAAATTCCTACAATAAGTCCGGTGATAATCATCATAGCCAGAATCATCCCTAAAAACACATTCACTTGAGGCGTGTATCCAGGAATTTTTGAAATCATTCCTTGGATAGTGATTTGTTTTAAATTATCACCACTTACATCCATATCATTTTTTAGAACCAAGCTAGAGATAGAACGATTTGAATTGATAGTACCTTGTAAAGTCCAATAAGTTGTCAAACTCGTAAAGACAACAGGTTCTGTAAAAAACTTATTTCCTATAGTAAGCCCAACGATTTTATAACTAGTATCACTTCCATTCAACTGGATAGCATCTCCCAGTTTAATGCCATAGTTTTCTAAGGAGTGATCTACAACAACTTCATCATCCTTTTCAGGGTAGTTACCTTGAACCAACTCTGGTGAGATAAAACTATCCCACTTTTGTCCAAAAACAGATACATTAACCTTCTCACTACTATCAACCAAATTTGTCACCGCAAACATATATCCTAGAGGGGCAGCATCGTCCGACACCTTATCTTGATAGTCTTTTTCTGGAATAAAGGAAGCAGTTAAATTATCATTGGCATAGTCAGACAGAACTACTCCACTCGCCTGCCAATTATCTATGGCAGCTCGGTTATTTCGAACAAGTCCCAATGCTAAACTGGTCATAAAAAAGACCATAAAAGTAATCAGAAAAATCGTTGTTAAAATCAAACTATAGCGCAGTTTGTTTTGTAACATTTCTTTAATAGCAAGATACATGCTAAACCCCTTTAACTATTCAACTAATGGCACTAGTCTAAAACAAACTTTAGAAAAAAACCATAACTAGATGAATTCAAAATAACTCTCACATCTTTAATTAGATAAAGCAATCACTAGAATCTATTACTTACAATATGGGTATTCAAGCAATCTTAAAATCGATAACTTTAACTTTTGATCATATTCACAAATTTTAATAATTATAAAAAATTATAAGGGTATACTCATGCTATCACTTTATAACCGGAGTGTCAAAAATTTTAACTTTAAAGGTGAAAAGAGACTTTATTAGTTTTGTAACCTTTCTGTAATAAATATATGCCGAAAAAATGATAAAATAGATAGGTACTGTTAAGGAGAGAATCATGCCCGTAAGAAAATTACAATCATATGAGGTAGAGTATCAAGATGAATTAAAGGAACAAGGCCCTCGCTATCAAGATTATGCGCCTGAAGTTCAAGATGATGCCAATCTCAATGAAATTCTTTTTTTTGTAAATATCGCTGTTTTTTGCATTTGCATAGCTATCTTTAGTTTTCTATTTTTAGCATTAAATCTATCAACTGCTCTTGCTTTCACTGCAGCTATCGTGTCTAGTTTATTTATTTTAAAACTTCAACGTTCTGTTATCAAACGAAAATTTAAGAAATAGAAAAATCTCGCCCATCTGGAGCGAGATTTTTCTATTTTTTCTTCTTAGATGGTGTCTGTATAGCTACCTTTACTTCAAATATTGTTCCTCTAGGTTTGTTATCTTTAACGGTAATGGTTCCTTTTAAAGCATCTACTATTTGCTTGGCTAAAGAGAGCCCTAAACCAAATCCACCTTTTTGACGGGTTCTGGCCTTATCTACACGATAAAATCGATCAAAAATTTTCTTTTTATCATCTACTGAAATTCCTACCCCATTATCTGATACCATTAAGGAAAGGTGTCTATCCGTTGCTGAAATAACAAATTCAATCTCACCGTCTTCTTCTGTATACTTGATGGCATTATCAAATAAAATAGTCATCAATTGTTTTAAAAGAAGTGGGTCGGTAACAATGGTACGATGGACACGATTTTCAAATCGAAAAATCTTCTCATTTTCTGAAGCAATCATCTCATAGTTTGTAAAGGTTGTATTGAAAAAACTAGTGGGAACTTCGGCAAGGTCAGGTTTTATCCCGTCGTCTCTCCTAGCCAGATTTAGTAAATTAGTGGTTAAAAATCGCATATTTCTCACTTCTTCTAGACTAGAAGCGATACTTTCACTAACATCCATAATAGTTGCTTCTGGCTTACGAAAAAGAGTCTCCAAGCGATTTTGTAAAACGGCTAAGGGAGTTCGAAGTTCATGGCTTGCATTCTCCACAAAAGATTGTTGTTTTTGCATACTCTCTAACAAGGGACGTACACTCACTCTTGCAAGATAAAGACTGGCTATTAAAGATAACATCCAAAAACTCGCCATAACAATGACAATTAGTTGCTCATGCTTTTGACTTGCCTGCTCCAACTGACTGGTATTAATCAAGACAGCCGCATACTTGATATTGGTTGAAACCGAACTAATATTCGTTTCCATCAAAATCATGCGATAAATTTCTTCTTGTCCATAGCTATTAAAAACTTGAATCTGATAGATATGTCCTAGTTCTTTCTTCTCTAACTTAATCTTATCCAATCCCAAAAATCGGTTTCCAGAAAGGAGCTGGGTAAAATTTTTATCAAAAAGAATGACTTCTGTATTGGAACTAACATTCGGTTTAGTCTCTGCCTTACTTGCATCTACCTTAGCATTCTCTAAGTCTTTTATTTCCTCTGTCGCTCTGTTTAATGCCAACTGAATCACTGCTTGAGGGTTTTCACTAAGACCATGAAGCTTATCATCCACCGAAGTATATAGACTCGAATGCATAACCTGTAAAATAATCAAGGTCATGGTCGAAAAAATCAAGGTAAATATTCCGAAGTTTCGTATAAAATAACTAAAGTCATCTGCGTACCACGTTTTTTTTATCTTATTGAACATCTTTTAAAATATACCCAACACTGCGCAAGGTCTGTAAATTCTCTGCAAAGGTAGTTCCCTTTAATTTCTTACGGACTTTTGAAACATAAACTTCGACAACAGAAATAGTCGTGTCACTATCAAATCCCCATAGACGATCAAAAATCTGAGTCTTAGGCAAAATAACATTTTGATTTTGAAGGAAATAAACCAGTAAATCAAACTCTTTTCCCAATAATTCGACTGGAGTATCTTCTACTTTCACTGTATTTGTCGATAGATTAACAACAAGATTTCCATAAGACAAGGTATTTTCATTAAATTTGCCTGAACGTTTTAGAAGGGCTTGAATCCGCATTTTGAGTTCTTCAAGATAGAAAGGCTTGGTTAGATAATCATCTGCTCCTAGTTCAAATCCATGTCCCTTATCATCCAAACTTTCCTTGGCAGTCATGATTAAAACTGGTGTCGTAATTCCCTTTTCACGCAATTCTTTCAAGACTTGGAAGCCATTTTTTTCTGGCAACATCAAATCGAGCAAAATCAAGTCATACACGCCACTCTCAGCTTCGTAGAGACCTTCTTCCCCATCAAATACCTGCATGACATCCGCAAAATCGTCTAAAAAGTCAAATACTGAATTTGACAGGCCTAGGTCATCCTCAACCAATAAGATTTTTATCATGAGAAACTCCTCCTTATTAAAACCATTATACCAAATTTGCCTTAAAAAAAACTCAACTCTCTGCATTTTACATTAGATAGCTGAGTTTTTTATGATTTTACGAATGTTTACGCTTTACCATATTGAAGAACGACTGATTCCACTGCAGCTTTTTCACGATTAATCAAGTCAACACGCGCTGCAATTTCTTTGATTCCCATACCAATATTACGGCTTAGAGCAAGGTCAGAAAGTTGCGGTTCAAAGAATTCTTTGTATTCCGCCAAGCGTTGCTGAGTCTTAAATACATGCGCAGGAAGGATAACAAAGCTATCAAAGCTCATATCTCCTCCAAGAGCTGCCTTAATCCAAGCCCAGTTTTCACGGGCCCAAGACCAAGCTGTTTCCTGAGTTACTTGGTGAGCTAGGAATTGGTAATACCAAGCAGACAAGTCCTGTGGTTTGACCACAAATTTGTCCTTCCAAGAAGCAATCAAGGTTTGGATATTGTCCGCATCTGTACTGTAGGCAAGAGCTGCTGCCAGCTGACGTTTAAAGACAGCATCTGTTGCGTGAGTATAAGTATCAAGATAAAGTGCTAACAAGTCTTTAGTCTCATGATGTTTCATCTCATTGATCAGAACTTGTGAGCGAATAGCTGCTGGAAGTCCTGCAAGATTCTCCTTGTGAACCGCGAAGATTTGGCTAGCGACTTGACTAGCTTCTTCATCATTTGAGCGAATCATCATAGAAATGGCTAACTGACGAACCAATTCATCCTCATCTGATTCTCCGTCTTTAGCTTCAAAACCAAGACGGTCATAGTTATGACGAGCCAATTTAGCAACTAGTGCTTTGAAGGCTGTTTCAGCTTCTGTTCCTTCATCGATAAAGCGCTCAAGGGCAAAAATTACTTCAGAAACAGCTGAAACGACAAGGTAAGACTCTTCCTTGGCAAGTTTATCAAGAACTGGGAGCAAGTCAGCATAAGAAATGTGCCCAGCCTCAGCAAGCAAACGACGTTCTTGGACGATTTGCAATTTGCTTGTGTTATCAAGATCAACTAGGTCAGCAAGAACAGCATCTAACAAGTCTCCTTGATAGTCTGTAATGTAGTGGGCTGTATTTTCTGTGTTGAGGCGAAGTGCTGTTTTGTTTTCAGCAAGAAGAGCTGCGTAACCAGGGATTTCGATGCTTTCAGTTTCAAGTGTATCAGGCAAGCCTTTCCAGTTGCTGTTGAGTGGCACCACCCAGAGACGGTTCTTATCTTCGTGCTCACCGATAAAGAATTGTTTTTGTGAAATCTTCAATACATCATTTTCAACTTTGACAGTAAGAACTGGGTAACCAGGCTGTTCCAACCAAGAATCCATGAAGGCTGCGACATCACGTCCTGACGCTTGACCAAGGGCATCCCAAAGGTCACTACCAATGGTGTTGCTGTATTGGTGTTTTTCAAAGTAAGCGTGCAAACCTTTAGCAAAATCAGCATCTCCTAGCCAACGGCGAAGCATGTGCATGAGACGGCTTCCTTTGGCATAGACGATAGCGCCGTCAAAGAGTGTATTAATTTCATCTGGATGTTTAACTTCGACGTGGACAGACTGAACGCCATCAGTAGCGTCACGTTCAAGAGCAAGAGGTACTCCACCTGTTTGGAAATCTTCAAAGATATTCCAGCTTGGTTCAATGGCATCCACACAGACGTACTCCATCATGTTCGCAAAGCTTTCATTAAGCCAAAGGTCATCCCACCATTTCATAGTAACGAGATTTCCAAACCATTGGTGAGCCAATTCATGTGCCACAACAAGGGCAACTTGTTGACGGCTAGCAAATGTTGAGTTCTCATCCACAACCAAGTAAACTTCACGGTAGGTCACAAGACCCCAGTTTTCCATAGCACCAGCCGAGAAGTCAGGGAGGGCGATATGAAGAGATTGAGGGATTGGGTACTTGACTCCGTAGTAATCTTCGTAAAACTCGATGGAGCGAACAGCGATATCTAGTGAGAAATCAAGATTTGATAGTGGATGAGCTTTGGTTGAGTAAACACCTACGAGGGTACCGTTTTTAGTTTTAGCTGTCACACCTTGCAAATCACCCGCAACAAAGGCTAACAAGTAAGAAGACATGCGAGGTGTTGTCTCAAACTTCCAAATACCTGTTTCCTTACGGTTTTCAACTTCAATCTCTGGCATGTTAGACAAGGCCAATTCACCTTCTGCTTGATCAAAACGTAGAGCAAGATCAAAAGTTGCTTTGGCTTCTGGCTCATCCACACATGGGAAGGCTTCACGCGCAAAATGGCTCTCGAATTGTGTTGACAAGACTTCCTTCTTGACACCATCAACTGTGTAGTATGAAGGATAAATCCCTGTCATGTTATCTGTGATTTTACCAGAAAAGGCAAGAAGCAATTCAACTTGACCAGCCTCAGCCAATTCGATATGAAGAGCTTCATTGTCATGGTCAACTGTGAATGGACGAGCTTCCCCTGCAACTTCTACAGAAGCGATTTCCAAGTCTTTTTGGTGAAGGGAAATACGGTCACTCTGTGCTTGACCAGTGATGGTCACCTTCCCTGAAAACGTCTTGGTCTCACGACTCAAGTCTAAAAATAAATCATAATGTTCAGGAACAAATTGCTGAATAAAATGTTCAACTGCTTGCATAGTTTTCTCCTATCTAAGTTTAAGAGCTAGGGCTCTTCTTCAAACAAACTTATTATATCATTTTTTGCTTAAGAAAAAAGGATTGGACGGTGATTTCCAAAACTTTCTTCCGTCTAACAGTCTACAGTGGGTAGACCTTGCGAAATTCTTCTAAAACAACCTTGCTTTCAGGTGTAAAAGTCAGCCCAGCCTCCCTCATCCACTCGGTGAAAAAGTCCTCATGAACCTGACGCCAATAGGCTAGGGATTTGTCTCCCTCCCCTTCCTTGAAGGCATGATCAGCTGACACTTGATTAAAGGGCTGAACGGAAACCCTTGTAATTTCGACAATACAGACAGCCTGATCTTGCCCATCTAAAATGATGTCAAACGTCCCTTCTTGTGGCAGGGGTTCGTTATCAACTGCATAAAGATCATAAGCTGATGCGGTCGCTGTCTTTGAGCCTTTTAAAACCAAATCTGCCAAGAAATCGGCTTCCTCTCCAAAAGCCCAGGCATCTATCTCATCTCCAATTGAGGGGTTGATTTGCTTGTAGGCATTCCACATTTCTTGAGGTGTCATGGGTTGCTCCTTTGTAATTTTTTACTCTCTTCTTTTACACGTTTGAGGTGGTCTGGATGGTCAATCTCTAAATTAAAAATCTCTAGAATAGAACTGTAGTGAATAATGCACTTGATACCCAACTGATTCATTTTTTGTATGAAAGAATCATTCAGATAGCCTGCTACAGCAAAGTCAATCTTTTTCATCCTTGCTTTATCCTGCATATCTCTTAGCATATCTAACATTATTGGACTTTCCATATCATGCCATTGACTGTTTCTCACAGTCGCAAAAACAAAAGAAGTCAAATCATTCATTCCAACTACAATCTTTGAAATACCAGCTTCCAGTATGCTGTCTAAGTCAAAATATGCTGACGGTAATTCAATCATCGTGGCAATTTTCCCAGTAAAACCTTGATGACGCAATACTCTAATAGCTTGCTTTAACTGCTCAGCGTCATTGACAAAAGGAAAGATAACAGATAGATTGGGATTGTTTTGATAAACTTCTGTAACGACATGTGCTTCAGCCTGAAATTCATCCAGACACGCCAGCAAACGCCTAATTCCTCTATATCCAAATAAGGGATGATTTTCATCAAAATACTCTTTAGTCCCCTTTAGACAATTAGCTTCTGTATTCGTTAATTCAGTAAAACGATACCAAACTTCTTCATCTGAGTACAGGGAGCAGATAGTCTCTAGATAATCTTTTACAAATTGCTGACAACTTGCTAATATGATGTTTTGATTAAGCTCTCTCAACAAATATTCCCCACGAATCATACCAACATGATGAAATAGTTGTGGGTAAACTTTTTCATCAAGTTTTTCGCCACTAAGGGCAAGTTGGTTTCTCATCATTCACCTTCCAATTCATTTAAGAAGTCTTGTGCAGTTCTGGAAATCCTAATAACTCTGCCTTGATCTTCAAGACTAATGACGATGCATTCTCTTCTGTGATTTCTTGAATTTCCATCCAACTACCCCTACTTCAAAGACCAGCCACCATCTATTGTCAGAATTTGTCCCTGCATAGCAGAGGCCTTTCCACTGGCCAAAAAGAGACTGACTTCTGCCACTTCTTCTGGTTCAATCCAGCGTTTGATTGGTGTTTCACTCGCCACCCAGTCAGCCAAGCCACCTGGCTCAAAGTCCGCAGCGGTCATAGCTGTCTTGACTGCTCCTGGAGCGATACCAAAAACCTGAATCCCAGTTTCAGCATAGTCTAGAGCCAACTGCTTGGTGAAGCCAGCCAAAGCATGCTTAGAGGAAGTATAGGCGTGACCACCTCCACCTGCTAGGCTAGAAGCAATGGAGCACATATTGATAAGGATTCCTTTTTTATTCTCCAACATTTGAATCAAATAATACCGAGTCAACTCAACTGGAGTTACATAGTTAATTTCAAAAATCTCTTGAATTTCCTGCGCTGTTTGTTCCAACAGTGGTTTGTAATCATCCAAAACTCCAGCAGTATTGCACAAAATATTTACCTGAGAACACCAGTCAAAAATTGGTTCTAAGTCCAAGGTCAAATCTCTCTGTAAAAAGTGAAAATCACCCTCTAAGAGTGGATTTTCACCTTTATCCACTCCATAAACTTGATAGCCATTCTCTAAAAAGAGGCGAGCTTGAGCCAGACCAATCCCTGAACTCACTCCTGTAATCAATACACGTCTAGTCATGCACTTCTACCCAATCCGTCGCCAAAACATCACAAGGTGTCGGACTCCACATGGAAAAACCTTCTCCTTCTCCAGACACGTTGATTAGGAAATAGGGTGTCACTTCAAGTGCAACCCCGTTTTGTTCAATGGTGTCAAAGAGTTGGACATAGTTTTCAGCTCCTCCCCAACCTGTTCGTACATATTTTTTCTTAGCCTTTAAGCCAGGCAGCATTTCTTCAAATGTCATGTTATTCTCCTTTAATATCAATAATTCTTCCCTTCATTATAACAAAAAACCGCTTTACACGGCTTTTTGACTGTGATTTATTTACATCTGCTTCTACTTACGGCAAATTATTCCCTGCTGCAAGGTAAATTTCATACCACTCTTTTCTTGTTAAACTAAAGTTTGCCGCTTGGCTAACTTCTATCAAATGCTTAGGATTGGTTGTACCTACGACTGCCTGCATTTTTGCTGGATAACGCAATATCCAAGAAATGGCAATAGTTGAAGGGGTTACTCCATATTTAAAAGCTAAACGATCAAGTACTTGATTCAAAGCTTGAAATTTCTCATTTCCAACAAAATTCCCTTTAAAATACCCGAATTGTAAGACAGACCATGCTTGAATGACCACATCGTTTAACTTGCAATATTCAAAAATGCTGCCATCTCGCATAGCTGCTTGACTATCTTCCATATTAACATGAAAACCTGATTCGAATCCTGGAGTAAAGGCCGCACTCAATTGTAGCTGATTAACAGCTAACGGCTGCTTGACATCTTTTTTAAGTAACTCCATCATCATAGGATTTTGATTAGAAACTCCAAAATTTCGGACCTTACCTTGTTTATAAAGGAGATCAAAGGCTTCTGCTACTTGGTCAGATTCCATCAAAGCATCTGGTCGATGAAGAAGCAAGCTATCTATATGATCAATCTTCAATCTTTGCAAAATTCCGTCAACTGATTTTATAATATAGTCCTTAGAAAAATCAAAATAGGTAAATTCTTCCATGCGAATTCCACATTTTGACTGAATCCACATCTTTTCTCTTAAATCTGGACGATTTTTTAGGACAAGACCTAACAGTTCTTCACAACGACCACGACCATATATATCAGCCAAGTCAAAGGCATTGATTCCAATAGACAGTGCTGTTTCTACAAGCTCTTCAACTTCTTTTACAGACTTATCTTTTATTCTCATCATTCCTAGAACAATTTCTGATAATTCTTTATCATCTTGACCAAGAGTTATGTATCTCATCAAATTTTTCTCCTTTAATTTCTAACATTCTTCCCTTCATTATAACAAAAAACCGCTTTAAAACGGCTTTTTGACATTATTCGTTATTACCAAGTTAATCCAGCTGCTTTAATTTCTTTCTTAGAGGCAAATTTGCCATTTGGTCTGTGCCATCTACCTCTGGAATCTTTGAAATAACCACCTGAATTTCCTGATTGTGACTGTGATTCCTGGCTTTCTTCGTTGACTTGAGCGGCTTGTCGATCTTTTTCTTGTTCTTCTTCCTTTGCTTTCCGTTCTGCTTCTGCTTTTTCCTCAGCTTCTCTCTTAACTTTTTCTTCAGCTTCTTTTTTTGCTCTTTCTTCCTCTTCTTTCCTAGCCTTTTCTTCTGCACTTTCTACAGTATTTTTTGCGGTTCCATCCAAATAGTTAATTTCTGCATTAGCCGAAACATTATCTAAAATGACATGGGTAACAGAATACTTATCAACCTTTTCCTTACTGCTCTCCAACTTAATTTCCAATAGTTTACCATTTTCATCAATGCCTACATATTGCAACTCAATTTTTCTTGGAATCAACTCACCTTCTTGATAAATTGGTGTTACTTTATAGTCTAAATAGTAGTTTTGATGATTAGCCAACCAAGAATCTAAACGATTTTCATAGTAAAGAATGCTACTATTATTTTGATCATCAGTACCAGAATAGTTGCCTGCATTGAGCCAATTGGTCATAGGTACTAAATTTCTCTTTTCATCATTCAGACCGCTAAACTGATAACCAATCAAATGACCTCTACTCATCAACCATGCTTCTTTCGTTCCATCCCCATAAAAGAATTTATAGTTGTGCCAGCCGACTGGATCATAGGTCAACTTCGTTTCTCTCTTATCAGTCGGTTCATCACTATCCTTGAGCTGCATATGAGCCCCAGTTGCGCGATTTTTAGAATCCAATTCTCCTAGTTCAAGTTGTTTCTCGTTTTTAAAGGGCAGTAAGCCAGCTTCTTTAAACAACTTTTCATCGAACTTAGCTTTTTTCTGTTCCACTTTCGCTTCTGGAACTTTGGCTTCTTCCTTATGACCAGAACAAGCCGCCAAAGTAAAGGCTGATAAAAGAGCTAGACTAGCATAAACCAACTTCTTCATATTTAACATCTTTTTAATATCCTTTAGCATTTTTATTCCATTTTACTATAAGAAATCAAAACACTCAAGAAAATATTATATTATAATGATTTTTGTATAAGAAAAACCGCTTTTCAACGGCTTTTTGACTATATATCACTCCATTTTATATTCTTAAACCCACGGAAAAAGAGAAAGATACCAATAAAGAGAACAGCTAAAGGAATAATCTTTGTAAGAAAAACATTTGAAATGCCCATCCACTCATAGTAACGGAGTAGAGAACCTACAACAAGATGGGCAACAATCATACTGACAAATGGACGAAAAATCTCTTCTTTCCAATTCCAAATACTGATGACTATAGAAAGTGTAAAGATAGATAAACTATCCCAGGGAGCAGGAAGATAAAAGACCCCTTCTTGTATGAAATTTGCCATTCCTACATATCCTAGAACAACTAGCAGAACAAGAATCCCAACGACAATATAAGTGCCAATTTTCATCTTGGGAGAATCTTGAACTAAACTCCATCGTAAGATTGTAGCCACAAGCCCAAATCCAATCAGAAAAAGAAGAAGTTGCCCTAAAAACGTGAGCAAATTGACTGTTAAAAGAGGACCTTTAGAAAAATCACCTAGTAGTTGATAATAACGTAATACCGCTAGGACCAGAATTGGTGTCAAAAGGGACTCCTTGATAGAACTGCGTGGCGCTTCCTTGAGTATCTCTTTCATGATTGTTTTAGGATTCTTACCTAGATAATCCTCAGCACTCATCCCGTCTCGTTCTGCTTCTGAGAAATCTAGCATCATCAAATAGATCTGCTCTCTAAGATAGTCCTCATCATAGAGAAATCCAGCAAGATTAAAACTATTCCACAGTTCCTCAAAATACTGCTGATTCTCCTCAGAAAACTCATGCAACAAAGCTCTTGTTTCTTCATAATACTTTATTTTCTTCATGGTTTAACCCCCATTCTTAATTCCTTCTACTTTTTGACTCAAATCGTCCCATTGTTGCCAAAAGACCGAGACACGCTCTTCTCCTTCTTTAGTTAACGAAAAATACTTTCGATCTGGGCCATCTGGCGACGGACGCATATCGCCTCTTATCCATTGATTTTTTTCTAACTTTTGCAACAAAGGATAAATAGTTCCTGGAACAATAGTGTCAAATCCAGCCTCTCGCAAAGTCTGAACCAACTCATAACCATACCGCTCTTTTTGACCAATCATATCCAAGACACAACCTTCAAGAATACCTTTTAATAGTTGAGTTTCCTTCATTCCTTTCTCCTTCTAATCTATTTTGTAATACCTACTAGTAACTTCACCTATAGTATACCACTTACATACTAGTTTGTAAAGCATAATAGTTAAAATAAAAAAACAGAACTAGCATAAACTAGTCCTGTCTATTGTTACCCAATTACACTTCCGTTTGGTACAGCTGGATCAACTGTGAGAAGGGTTAATTTTCCATCATGTTCAGCTGAGAGAATCATCCCTTGGCTGACATATTTCTTCATCATCTTACGAGGTTTGAGATTGGCAACGATTTGAACTTTCTTGCCGACCAATTCTTGTTCGTTTGGATAGTATTTTGCAATTCCTGAAAGGATTTGACGGTCTTCACCATCACCAGCATCCAAGCGAAATTGAAGCAACTTGTCAGAACCTTCTACTTTAGAAACTTCTTTGACTTCTGCAACACGGATTTCAACCTTGTCAAAGTCTTCGAACTTGATTTCATCCTTGTTGAGTTTGAGTTCGACTTCGTCTGGATTCCATTCTTTTTCGACTGCTGGCTTGTTGCCTTCCATTTGTTCTTTGATATAAGCGATTTCTTCTTCCATATCCAGACGTGGGAAGATTGGAGTTCCCTTAGCAACTACAGTCACATCTGATGGCAAATCAGATAGATTCAAGCTTTCAAGGCTAGCAACATCTGCTAAACCAAGCTGCGTCAAGACTGCACGACTAGTTTCCATCATAAATGGCTCAATCAAGTGAGCGACGACACGAAGGCTGGCTGCCAAGTGGCTCATAACACTTGCCAATTGGTCACGAAGAGCTTCATCCTTAGCCAAGACCCATGGGGCTGTCTCGTCGATGTATTTATTGGTACGAGAGATCAGAGTCCAGACTGCTTCTAAAGCACGTGGGTAGTCAACTGCTTCCATATATTTATGGTAATCAGCAATTGATTCAGCAGCTACTTGAGCAAGAGCATTGTCAAATTCAGTCACCCCTTCTACATAGGCAGGAATTTGTCCATCAAAGTACTTGTTAATCATAGAAACCGTACGGTTGAGGAGATTTCCAAGGTCATTTGCTAGTTCATAGTTTATACGGCCCACATAGTCTTCTGGAGTGAAAGTTCCATCTGAACCAACTGGAAGGCTACGCATGAGGTAGTAACGAAGTGGATCTAGTCCATAACGCTCTACCAACATTTCAGGGTAAACAACATTCCCTTTAGACTTAGACATTTTGCCGTCTTTCATGACAAACCAACCATGGGCAATCAAACGATCTGGTAATTTGATATCGAGCATCATGAGAAGAATTGGCCAGTAAATCGAGTGGAAACGAAGGATGTCTTTTCCAACCATGTGAAAGACTGTTCCATTCCAGAACTTGTCAAAGTTACCATGTTCATCTTGACCGTAGCCAAGAGCTGTCGCATAGTTAAGAAGGGCATCAATCCAAACATAGACAACGTGTTTTGGATTTGATGGGACTGGAACACCCCAGGTAAAGGTTGTACGAGAAACTGCCAAATCCTCTAAACCTGGCTCGATGAAGTTGCGAAGCATTTCATTCAGACGACCATCTGGAGTGATAAATTCAGGATGGGACTTGAAAAATTCGACCAAACGATCTTGGTATTTGCTGAGGCGAAGGAAATAAGACTCTTCAGATACCCATTCCACTTCATGTCCTGATGGAGCGATACCTCCCGTCACATTTCCAGCTTCATCACGGAATACTTCTGCAAGTTGACTTTCTGTAAAGAATTCCTCATCAGATACTGAATACCAACCAGAGTATTCACCCAAGTATATGTCATCTTGAGCAAGCAAGCGCTCAAAGACTTGTGCCACTACTTTTTCATGGTAATCATCAGTGGTACGGATGAATTTATCGTATGAAATATCTAGTAATTGCCAGAGTTCTTTGACTCCAACTGCCATTCCATCAACATAGGCTTGTGGTGTAATGCCAGCTTCTTCTGCTTTCTGCTGGATTTTCTGACCGTGCTCATCAAGACCTGTCAAATAAAAGACATCGTATCCCATCAAGCGTTTATAACGAGCTAGGACATCACAGGCGATGGTTGTGTAGGCAGAACCGATATGCAGTTTACCAGATGGATAGTAAATCGGCGTTGTAATATAAAAATTCTTTTCAGACATAATTTTTCCTTTCCAGGCTAATGAAACCTGTTTTTCTAACACTTCATTATACCATAATTTTAGCTATTTACGACAGGGAAATCCATACAAAAACAAGACAGACAATTGTCTATCTTGTTGATCTTATTCATAACGAAGGGCTTCAATTGGATCAAGCTTAGAAGCCTTGTGGGCTGGTAAAACACCAAAGATAACACCTACACTTGCTGATACCGCAAGACTAAATAGAGCTACTGGTATTGAAACTCCCACTTCTATACCTGCCATTAATCCTTGCAATAATACGCCAGCTATAGCTGTTAATCCCGTTGCAATCGCCAAACCAATGACTCCACCTAGTAAAGTCAAAATCATAGACTCAATCAAAAACTGGATTAAAATATTAGCACGTGTCGCACCCAATGCCTTACGAAGACCAATCTCACGAGTACGTTCCGTCACCGAAACCAGCATGATGTTCATAACACCAGTCCCTCCAACAAAGAGGGAAATTCCCGCAATGGCACTAATAATCGTAGTTATAAATCCGAACATTTGTTGAACTTCGTTGAAGGCTTCAGTTGCATCTGCTACCTGATACTCCCCTTGTTGGAGACCTGAAATCTCCGTCATTCTTCTTGCCAACTCTGGCCCCAAAGTCTGGGTCAAGCTGGTATCGTTAACACGAAAGACAATATTTGAAATCTCGTCTGTGTTAAAATTGACCGCAAGAGAAATATTAGTCGTAATTGGTAGTCCTCCGACTCCAAAGTTTTTTACAGCCTTAGCTTCTTTACTTGCATAAACACCAATAACACGGTAGCTGATTTCATTTACTTCAACATTCTGATTGAGTGCATCTTTTGCTGAACCGAAAAGGCTATTGGCTAGTTCATCATCTAGGATAATCACACTTGCAAAATCTTTATAATCTTGCGCTCTAAGACCACGACCTGCAATGATTTCATTTTCGACCGCATCCATATAAGTGACATTTCCACCCGTCATGTTAGCGTGTTCAACCTTTTTATCCTTATAGGTTAAGGTAACATTCATCGAGTTGGTTAGATAGTAGCTATCCACTCCCTTGAGCTTAGCAGCCTCCTTGACCCAGGATTCTTGTGGTTTTGGTGGCTCAACAGGAACTTCCTCTTCTTTCCCAGAAACTGTCAAAGCTGATTGTTTTTGGGTAAAAGAACCGTCTTTACTTTTAATAGGCGAGAAAAAGACATGGATATTCTTCTGTGACTTGGTCATGTTTTTATTGACCTGACGAGACATGGAATCACCTAGGGCCATAATCACAACAACTGAGGAAACACCAATGATAATCCCTATCATAGTGAGAAAAGAGCGCATCTTGTGAGCCATAATAGATGAAAAGGCAAATTTCAGATTCTGCATCTTACTTTTCCTCCTTTTCAACTAGTCCACTATCTGATGAGATAACCCCATCTCGAATGACAATCTGACGTTTGGCATAGGCTGCAATTTCCGGCTCATGCGTTACCATGATAATGGTTTTTCCTTCTTTGTTCAAGTCAAGCAATAGTTGCATAATTTGCTTTCCTGTTTTAGTATCTAGAGCCCCTGTTGGTTCATCTGCTAGTATAATAGAAGGATTGTTTACTAAGGCACGCGCAATGGCCACCCGTTGTTTTTGTCCACCTGATAATTCTGAGGGCAAATGATGACTACGTTCTGTCAATTCAACCTTTTCTAAATATTCCTCAGCTAACCTGCGCCGTTTTGAAGCCGAAACTCCCGCGTAAATCAAGGGTAATTCTACATTTTGTAGAGCATTGAGTTTTGATAAAAGAAAGAACTGCTGAAAGACAAATCCGATTTGTTGATTGCGGACCTTGGCTAATTGTTTTTCACCAAGTCCAGCCACTTCTTGGTCTTCAAGATAATACTCTCCACTGGTTGGTGTATCCAACATCCCAATCATATTCATCAGAGTAGATTTACCCGAACCAGATGGTCCCATGATGGCTACAAATTCGCCCTCATTCACTTCTAGGTTGATATTTTTGAGAACCTGCAGTTCTTGATCACCATTACGATAACTTCTGCAAATATTTTTTAAACTAATTAGTTGCTTCATCAGCTTTCACCTCTTTTCCTTCCTCTAGAGAAGACGTTGGGTTACTGATGACCTTGACTCCATTTTTTAGACCGGAAGTAATTTCTTGGTTTTCTGCATCCGCATTTCCCAAACCAACTTCCACTTTTTTGGCCTTTTTCTGCTCGTCAAGAACCCATACATAGTTCTTGTCATTTTCCATAACGACACTTGTTATAGGGACCAAGATCGCTTTGCTTTTATTTTTGACTTCGATACTGACAGTGAAACCTTGTTTTAATTCTCCAATTTCACTAGTAATATCTATTGTGTAAGGATACTTGGAACCTGTATTTCCACCAGGAGTTGTACTAGCTGCTTCTGCACTAGATTTAGGATAATTTGAGATATAAGTCAGTTTACCAGTCCAGCTCTTGTCTTGGTAAACCTTCGATGTAAAGGTTACTTCCTGACCGACAGATAAGTTAGCAAGGTTGTATTCAGATAGCTCACCCTTGACTTGCAAGTTTTCGTTGCTAACAACATGGACCATAACCTGATTTGTCCCTGTTGGAGATTTAGAAACGTTGCGATTTACCTCGACTACCGTTCCCTCTAGTGTACTAAGGACAGTTGTTGCGTTCAACTGAGTCTGGGCCTTATTTAATTGGGCAACTGCATCTGCACGCGCATCTCTAGCATCACCTATTTGGGCATCAATAGAAGCAACCGAATTACCAGCCGCTGGAGCTACGGGAGCTGCTGGACTTTCAGCATTATCTTTAACTGGTGATTGGGCACTCGGAGACGGGGGAGCTGGGGTTGAAGCAGCTTCTTTTCGGGCTTGGTTAAGTTCATTAATATGACGGTCTGCCTTAGCCACTGCACGACTGGCTGCATCATAAGTAGCTTGTGCTTCTGCACTACTATATTTGACCAAAGCTTGCCCCTCGCTTACTTTATCACCTACAGATACTAAAATATCCTCCAAATCACCTTTACTGGCATCAAAATACACATATTGTTCATTTTTTGCTGTCACTGTACCTGATAATAAAACAGATGATGCTACAGTCCCTTCCTTAGCAATAACAACTTGAGGCGTATCGTCTATCACGGTACTCTGAGAAGGTTGTCTAAAAAATAAAATTGCTCCAGCCCCTATTACTACTGCACTTGCAACCCCTATTGCTGCATACAGTTGCCACTTTTTAGTCTTATAGTTTTTCTTCATCATAAAACTCCTTTATATTTTAAGCTCCTTTAATCTGATTAGGTATCAATCAGAGACAATAGGTATTTAAAACGAAAAAAATAATCTGTTTACTGAATATTGTTCGTTATTTTCATTTTAAATATTGTACTAGCTATATAATACATTTTATTTTCATTTTTTGCAAGCACTTTCTTAATCTTTTTGAACGTAGCAGATTTTTGCAATCAAATCAAAAAAAAGATAGAATATGACTATCAAAAAATGACACTCTACTATTTCAAAGTGTACAAAGGAGTTTTCAATGAGAGAATATGATATCATTGCTATCGGTGGAGGTAGTGGAGGAATTGCTACAATGAACCGTGCTGGTGAACACGGAGCCAAAGCGGCCGTTATTGAGGAAAAGAAATTAGGTGGAACCTGTGTCAATGTCGGTTGTGTCCCTAAAAAAATTATGTGGTACGGGGCACAAATCGCGGAGACTTTCCATCAATTTGGAGAAGATTACGGCTTTAAGACCACTGATCTTAACTTTGACTTTGCAACCCTCCGTCGCAATCGTGAAGCTTACATTGATCGCGCTCGTTCTTCTTATGATGGCAGTTTTAAACGCAACGGTGTAGACTTGATTGAAGGACATGCTGAATTTATAGATTCTCATACTGTAAGCGTAAATGGTGAACTGATTCGTGCTAAACATATCGTGATTGCTACTGGTGCCCATCCAAGTATTCCAACTATCCCTGGTGCTGAACTAGGTGGCTCTTCTGATGATGTATTCGCCTGGGAAGAATTGCCAGAGTCAGTTGCAATTCTAGGTGCCGGTTATATTGCTGTTGAATTAGCTGGCGTACTCCACACTTTTGGTGTTAAGACAGACCTCTTTGTTCGCCGCGATCGTCCTTTACGTGGTTTTGATTCTTACATCGTTGAAGGTTTAGTCAAGGAAATGGAAAGAACAAACTTACCACTTCATACCCATAAGGTTCCTATCAAATTAGAAAAATCAGCTGAAGGCATTACCATTCATTTCGAGGATGGTACGAATCACACTGCTAGCCAAGTTATATGGGCTACTGGTCGCCGTCCAAATGTTCAAGGTTTGCAACTGGAAAAAGCTGGAGTTACCCTTAACGAACGTGGTTTTATCAAAGTCGATGAATTCCAAAATACAGTAGTTGAGGGAATTTATGCCCTTGGTGATGTCACCGGTGAAAAAGAATTAACACCTGTAGCTATAAAAGCTGGACGAATTTTATCAGAACGACTCTTTAACGGGAAAACTGAAGCTAAGATGGACTATTCTACTATCCCAACTGTTGTTTTCTCCCATCCAGCAATCGGTACAGTCGGCTTAACTGAAGAGGAAGCCATAAAAGAATATGGCCAAGATCAGATTAAAGTCTACAAATCAAGCTTTGCATCTATGTACTCTGCCGTTACTAATAACAGACAAGAATCCCGTTTCAAACTCATAACAGCTGGTCCAGAAGAAAAAGTTGTCGGACTTCATGGAATTGGCTACGGTGTTGATGAAATGATTCAAGGCTTTGCCGTTGCTATCAAGATGGGCGCAACAAAAGCAGACTTTGATGCTACAGTCGCAATTCATCCAACCGCATCTGAAGAATTTGTAACCATGCGTTAATCTAAACAAGAGAAGTTGATACATAAGAGTATCTGCTTCTTTTTTGTGAATTGCTATAAAATTTCTAAACCAGTATACTTCTCTCTTGCTAAAATCGGCCGTTACACATTTGTTACCTTTGTTTATATAAAAGGTTGACATTGACTTTTCTTTGAGTATAATAGTTACTATATATAAGAAAAGAGGTTAACTATTTTGAAAAAAACTCATGTTTATGCCATTCCTGCTATAGGTGCCGCACTGATTGCGGTTTTAGCACAAATCAGCCTTCCAATTGGCCCTGTTCCTTTTACCTTACAAAACTTTGCAATTGGTTTGATTGCAACTATCTTTCGACCTAGAGAAGCTGTCCTTTCTGTTGGACTCTATCTTCTACTTGGTGCCATCGGTCTTCCAGTCTTTGCAGGAGGCGGAGCAGGTATCCATGCTTTAGTTGGTCCAACTGCTGGTTATCTTTGGTTCTACCTTATTTATTCTGGACTTACTTCATATTTAACAAGTCATAATAGTAGTTTTATTCGCATTTTCCTTGCAAACCTTTTAGGAGATTCTCTTGTCTTTGTAGGAGGTATTCTTGGTTTACATTTCCTTGCTGGGATGCCTTTAGAAAAAGCCTTGATTGTTGGTGTTTTTCCTTTCATTCTTCCTGATCTTGGTAAATTACTTGCAATTAGTCTTATTAGTCAGCCCCTACTACAACGTCTTAAGAATCAATTTTACTTTGCAAACTAATAAAAAGGATAGTCAGTTTATCACAACTCACTATCCTTTTCACTATACTTTATAATTAGTTACCTTTGAATGCATCTACCATTGTTTGAAATTCTTCATTTGAAAGGGTAATACCCTTACCCATTTTAGTATGGTCAGGACTCCACGAACGAATATCAAACTTTGCTGGTGCACCATTAAAGCTGACTCGATTGAGTTCTTTAGTCCAGCCTTTTTCATTTTCAGAAAGAGTTAACAAGTGCTCTTCAATTTCAAAAGTAAATTCTGCCATCATTTTCTCCTTTTTTAGCTTTCATTAGTTCATTCGTAAAATCTTGTAGATTTTGAAAAATTTTTATATAATATGGTATAAAAGAAGGGAGGGTAATATGATCAATAAATTCCAGCAAATCATAAATAAAATGCATCACTTTTTAAATGGACGTGATGAACCAGAACATACTGAAAACAACTCCCTTACCTCTACCATCGAAGAGGCTATCCAAAAACAAACTGCTGTCCACCTTATCCTGTCAGAGACGAGTTTTACAGGTGATATTATAAAATACGATTCAGACCGCCAACAAATTATCGTGAAAAATTTCGCTAAAAATGTCAGTCGTATTATCCGTATCAGTGATATTCAGCGGATTCGATTTGTTCCTTCAACTGTACAGACAGCCCAAAAAAATCGATTTAAGAAAGAGTGAGATGGCTTCCTTCATCCCACTCTTTTTTCTTAGCGAATTTGTTCAAAATGCAAATGAACAGCGATATGATCTCCATAGCCACTTCTTTCCAAATCTCGTTGTAAACGGTAAGAAATGTAATGCTCTGCAATAGTAATGTAACCTGCACCCAATAGGCGGTGTTCAACCATAGATTGAATCATACTGATAGTCGCACGTTCCACCTTGGCTTCTTGTAAATCCAAAACTACCTTCTTAGTGACTTGAGCAAGATTTTGACGCAAATCATCTGTCAAAACATAGACAGTCTGGGCTGCCTTTAAGATAGCTTGGTAAATCTTATCTGGATTAAACTCAGCAATTTCTCCATCACGTTTGATTACTTGCATGGGGGTTCTCCTTTAGTCTTTGTTTTCTTTAATTTCTGTCAGAATTTTTTCTTCTTCTGCTGTTAGTTGGTAACTTTCTAGCAAATCAGGTCTACGCTCGTAGGTTTTCTTTAGACTTTCATAAAGTCGCCACTGGCGAATCTTTTCATGATGACCACTCATGAGCACGGCTGGCACGACCATTCCTCGATAATCATAGGGGCGTGTGTACTGAGGGTATTCGAGAAGGCCTGAAGAAAAACTATCATCTTGGTGACTCGATTCCTTGCCAATCACTTCTGGAATCAAGCGAACAGTCGCATCAATCATGGTCATAGCCGCAAGTTCTCCACCAGTCAAGACATAATCACCGAGAGAAATTTCGTCCGTCACCAATGTCTTGATCCTCTCATCATAACCCTCGTAGTGCCCGCAGATGAAGATAAGTTCTTCTTCTTTGGCCAAATCCTCAGCATAAGCCTGATCAAACTGATTACCAGCTGGATCTAAGAGAATCACGCGAGGATTCTTCTTTTCAATGGCATCAAAAGCATCGAAAATGGGTTGGGCTCGAAGCAACATGCCCTGACCACCTCCATATGGTTCGTCATCAACATGACGGGCCTTTTCAGCGTATTCTCGAAAATTATGATACTGGATATCCAAGAGCCCTTTTTCTCGAGCCTTTCCAACGATGGAGTGTTCTAGTGGAGAGAACATCTCTGGAAAGAGGGTTAAAATATCAATCTTCATCGTCTAACCCTTCTAAGATTTCCACATCAACCCGTTTATTTGGAATATCAACATTGAGAACCACTGGTGGGATATAAGGCAATAACAAGTCACGCTTTCCTTTTCTCTTGACCACCCAGACATCGTTGGCACCTGGTTGCAGGATTTCTTTGATGGTTCCAATCAAGTTATCCCCCTCATAGACTTCCAAACCGATAATCTCGTGATAGTAAAATTCACCATCGTCTAGGTCATTCAAATCTTCCTCAGCGACCTTGAGACTGTATCCCTTGTACTTTTCAATCGCATTGATATGGTACATATCTTTGAATTTAATAATGTCAAAATTCTTCTGTTTACGGTGACTAGCGATGGTCACTGTTTGGACAAACTGATCTTTTTCATCAAATAAGGCTAGCTCAGCCCCTTTTTTAAACCGTTCTTCTGCAAAATCCGTCACAGACAAGACTCGCATCTCACCCTGCAAACCCTGCGTATTGACGATTTTCCCAACATTAAAGTAGTTCATCTTGTCTCCTGTAGTCTATTTCTATCCTTTATTTTAACATGTTCCAGTGATTTTCACAAGTTGGATAGTTCCTATCTTACGGGCCTACTACTTCTTCAAAAAATTCACCAATAAGCTGATTAAACTCTTCAGGATGGTCATTCATAGGTTGGTGTTTGCTATCTGAAATCGTTACTTGACGTGCATTGGGATTTAAGGCCATGATTCCATCGTAAATCATTTTTAGGTGTTTGGGAAAATCATTTTCGCCTCTTACTAATAGCATAGGAGGATTGCCATGATAACCCTCTATCTCATGGACAGCCAAAAAACCTGTGATTCCAAGGTTCAAAAAAACATCTCTCCCAGTTTCTATAATGGCCGTCTTGACTAATTCTCTTGTGATAGGATTATCTGTACACATTTTTGAGTTCTTATCTGCAATCAACTTCCAAGGAATCGTTTTGTACATAAGGGAACTATATTTTATGCGATTTCTCTCTTTATCTGATAGGTAACGATGCTGTCCCCAACTATCTACCATGACCAAGGCTAGAACTCTTTCTGGATGGCGATAGGTGTACTCTTGAAGTGGATTCCCTCCCCAAGAATGTCCGACCAATATCACCTTATCTAGCTGGAAATAGGATAAAATAGCATCTACATCTTGAACAGCACCTTCTAAGTCAGGTAGACCAACTTTCATAGGTGATTCCCCCTGTCCTCTAACATTGACAAAGTAGAGGTCAAATCCTTCAAAGGCATCATACTGGTGGGCCCACATCTGACTACGGCCACAAGCTCCATGATAAAAAATAATGTGTCCTTTATTTGAGCTTCCAGGGCGATGATAAACAGCCAAGTCACAATCTAAGACTGGTATAATGTGACGTACCAAAGTCTCAGGTTTTCTGTTATAAAAAGCAATAGCTTCAGCTATATCATTTTGCTTCATTATTGCACTCTCTCCTCTTTATCCTAATGTCATTCTTTTTGTCTATTTTATCATGCTATATTAAAATCATCGTGTTCCAAACTTGATTTTATTAAAATTTTTGAATTTTCTGTATCATTTAGATTAAGAAAAAGACTGCTAAGCAATCTTTACTTTCTTCTCATCAGATTCATGCCTAAAATTCCAGCAATAATCATAGTGGCTCCTATCACATGGTAGCTATAAATTGGTTCATGGAGAATAAGAGCTCCGGCTAGAATAGTCAAAACTGTTCCAAGATTTCCAAAGACACTGACGGTTGATGCTCCAAGTCGAACAATAGCATAGATAGAGAGACTACCAGTAACGATAGAGGCTAGAATTCCCAAATAGAGAATTGAAATCAGATAAGATACCTGTCCAAGTGGCGCAAAGTAAGCTAATATGTTGCCATCTAGATAATGCGAGGTCAGACTCAGCGTATTAAAGGTGACGAAGCCAACAAATATCACAACAGCTGTCATATCCATAGCCCGATAGCGTCCTCCTGTAGACTTGCTGAGGATATTGTTTATTGCATTGGCGAGAACAGATCCCAACATCAAGAGAAAGCCAAAGCTAGCAGTCTCAGTACCAAAGTTAGCTCCTTTACTAAGGAAGATGAAAACCACTCCTGCTACGGATAAAATTAAAAAGAACTTTTGAAGCAAACTTGTCTTTTCCTTGAGAAAGGCCGATGCTAAAAGGAGCGTAAAAATCGGGACAAGAGCCTGTAAAATTCCAGCTTCAGAAGACGATATATACTGTAAAGCAAAGGATTGAAAAATAAAAAAGAGAAGAGGATAGAAAAGACTCATAGGAAGAATAGAAAAAATATCTTTTCTACTTAAACTCACTTTGATAAGTTTGGTTTGATGAAGAACGACCATTACTAAAGCTGCGATTGTATAGCGATGCGCTAAGTTAGTGAGAGGACTGGCATAGCCTAAAGCAATCTTAGTAAATAAAAAAGAAAATCCAATGATTGCTGAAAAGGATAAGGCTGCTAGATAAGCTTTTGTTTTCTCGTTCATATACTATTACTCCTTTTAAAAATAGCTATTCTCAAGATTGATTGACTAGAATTCTTTGAAACTGTCTTTCCATTGTAGCATAGTAGAATCCTAGATGCTATTCCTAAGATTAGTATTTTATGCCTACTATCACCGTTTATCTAGTTCATTGACTAAAAAAGACTCTACAAGTCTAATCTGCTTTTCTCGTTCTTGTCTCACAAGTTCTAGCTTGTCTACCTCTTGGAGATTCCTCACTTTGATAGTATAATCCGCCACTTTCCTTGCTTTATCTTTCTTATATTTACTAATACCTTCTTTATTAGTAAAAAATTGATTTCTTATTGTCTTAGAGGTTCCCCTTCAAAAAGCCTTCTAAATCACGATTATGTTGGTACTTAATGGATGCTATTTTACACTTCTCCACACAAAAAAGCGAGACATCCGTCCCGCCCTTCTTATTTTTCGTCAATAACGATTCTTACTTTTTTGTCTTCAGTTGGGACAGAGTAGACAATCGTTCTTATCGCAGAAATTGTGCGACCCTTACGACCGATTACACGACCCACATCGCTTTGGTCAAGATCCAAATGATACTCCAAAAACTCTGGTGTATCTTCAATCTTGATAGTTAAGGCATCTGGTTGTGAAATCAAGGGTTTCACAATCGCAATAATGAGATTTTCAATCGTATCCATCTGTCAACCTACTTTAAACTTATTTTGAGAATTTAGAATCGTGGAATTTTTTCAATACACCTTCTTTTGAAAGGATGTTGCGAACTGTATCTGAAGGTTGAGCTCCATCAGCCAACCATGCAAGAACGCGGTCTTCTTTCAAAGTCACTTGGTTTTCAGCAACAAGTGGGTTGTAAGTTCCAACTGTTTCGATGAAACGTCCGTCACGTGGTGAACGTGAATCTGCTACGTTGATACGGTAGAAAGGTTTTTTCTTAGAACCCATACGAGTCAAACGGATTTTAACTGCCATTTTTAAAGTCTCTTTTCTTATTTTTTATTTGAGTGAAATAGCTGAGCTATTTAGCACATGTTCTATTATAACAGATTTCTAACAGGTGTCAAGAAAAAAACTTGACAGACTATAAAATTCTTAAACCATTTATAAATTCGTTAGAAGTAGGAAATAAATGTTTGAAAGAGGCTATCAGTGAATACTATTTTATACTCAATGAAAATCAAAGAGCAAACTAGGAAGCTAGCCGCAGGTTGCTCAAAGCACTGCTTTGAGGTTGTAGATAAGACTGACGAAGTCAGTTACATATATCTACGGCAAGGCAAAGCTGACGTAGTTTGAATTTGATTTTCGAAGAGTATTAGAAACATTTTATAAAGACCATCAACTCAAAGCCTTCATCTCTCCTGAACATGATTTGGATGCTTGGCTCCTAAATCCTAAGCCCGTTTCCAAGCGAAATATAGACTTATTAACGAAACTATCCAAACCAAATCCGATGCATTACTTCAAAGAATTCTTTAGTTGTTTGACTATCGAGGGCTTTTATTAAAAAATTTTTTCAAATAATTGCCACCTTGGCACATAAATTCTTGCTTTCTAAATTCAAGTGTGATATATTTATAATATAAAATTTAAGTGTGATATATTTATAACACAAAAAAGGAGTCTATCATGAAAAAAAGTCAAAAAATGCGTGGCCTCATTGCAGTGATTGCCGTAGCTCTCTTTATTGATTTTACTGTTTTATTTGGTTCTAATCTTAGTTGGGAACCCAAGTTAGTTATTACTGGTATTTCAGTGTTAGGTCAAATTGTAGCTATTTGGGGCTGGCTACATATGAAACTACGGCCTCACAAGATTCAGAAAGGTAAGGGGAAGATTATTTTTGACTTGTCTGCTAAGCTTTACACGATACTTATTTTTGCAGCAAGCATTTTTTATACAGTAGGGATTTGGGTTGCGACCCCAAGAGTAAGTTCTGGTATTAAAGAATGGATTATGGGAATTGGCCTCGTTATTGAATTGATTTTATTTGGTTTTTTCTGTTTGAAAAATGTCAAGGAAACTCCGGACGAACGCTTTTATGCTAATTTAGCCAAGGCAGCTAGCTTGATGTTTGTTTTTATACTAGGCGCACTGATGATTCTAGCAGTTATCATTGGGTATATGGGGGCTCTCACTCTTTACATGGGCCAAATATTTATTAGCATAGCTGCCTTGATTAGCATCTTTGCGGTTGTCTATTTTATCTTGGAACGGAGAGGATAAGCATGGCCAAAGAAAGCAAAATTATTACTAATCTCAAATCTGTTCGTGAGTCCACAGGCATGACCCAGCAGGAGTTAGCCGACCGCATCGGCATGCGACGCGAGACAATTCTGCACTTGGAAAATAACCGTTACAATCCTTCGCTAGAAATGGCTCTTAAAATTGCTCAAGTTTTTAATCTGAAAGTAGAAGACCTCTTTGAACTCAGACAGAAAGAGGAAGCATAATTATTTTCGAGACCTAGTATTAAGTTCATTGATTAATTAGGAATTGAAGCCAAAAGAAAAAATCCTTTGAAAATGTGCTCTTTTAAAATATAGTAATTCTTTGGAATTAACGTTTACTAATTGTGATGCTTTACGAGCTTTCTTATGACCTGGTTTCCTAAATACTTTGAGTACACTTATGGTATTGATGCCCCTAAGCATCTAAAAACTCTGGTGGAAAAAAGTTATGTTCTTGTCGAAACTGCATTTAACTCACTTATCCATTTAAATGCTACTATGAAAAAGAATATTCTAAAAAGCAAGGTAATTATAGGACTGTCTAAGATGAAGGATACAAATTTGAACCAAGCTCTTCATAAAAACTTGACAGACTATAAAATTTTTAAAACTTAAGAAATCCCTACAGAATCATTAACATTTGAATTCCCCTTCCTTTTAGGGTACAATGGTAGAAATGAATTTTGAGAGGATTCCAATGAAAAAATTAGCAAGCCTTCTTTTACTTTCAACTATCGCCCTTGCTGGATGTAGCAGTATCCAACGTACCTTACGCGGGGATGACTATGTTGATTCTAGCATAGCTGCAGAAGAAAGTTCCAAAGCAGCTGCCCAATCAGCTAAAGAGTTAAACGATGCTTTAACAAATGAAAATGCCAATTTCCCCCAACTATCTAAGGAAGTTGCTGAAGATGAAGCCGAAGTGATTATCCACACAAGTCAAGGAGATATCCGCATTAAACTCTTTCCTAAACTCGCTCCTCTAGCAGTTGAGAATTTCCTAACTCATGCCAAGGAAGGATATTACAATGGTATCACCTTCCACCGTGTTATCGATGGCTTTATGGTTCAAACTGGAGATCCTAAGGGTGATGGCACAGGTGGCCAATCTATCTGGCACGATAAAGACAAGACAAAAGACAAGGGAACTGGTTTTAAAAATGAGATTTCTCCTTATCTTTATAATATCCGTGGTTCACTTTCAATGGCCAATACTGGTCAACCAAATTCCAACGGTAGTCAATTCTTTATCAACCAAAATACAACTGATATTTCTGCCAAACTTCCTACAAGCAAATATCCTAAAAAAATCATCGAAGCCTATAAAGAAGGTGGAAATCCTAGTCTTGATGGAAAACACCCTGTCTTTGGTCAGGTTATCGAAGGTATAGATGTTGTAGATAAAATTGCCAAAGCAGAAAAAGATGAAAAAGATAAACCAACTACTGCTATCACCATTGATAGTATTGAGGTTGTGAAAGACTATAACTTCAAATCTTAAGAAATGAAAAAACAGTATCAAAATTGATACTGTTTTTTCATTTTTGTACGTTAGATAAAAAGTTTGAGATTTGAAACAATATTTACCACCCAAACACTTTCTGAATTGATTTAATACCAGAATCAAAGGCTTTATTTAATTTCTCTAATTCCTTCAAATGTGACGTTTCTAATCTTATAATCGGAAAGAATGGGAACCTTTCCAAATAAAAATGATAGAAGAAAAAATGAGATAATGCTATTGATAACGAGAACAAGCCCTTCTCCTCCATCATTAATAGACAAATAAAGTGCCAAACAAGCTATTATAGGGACACTAAAAATATAGGCATCAAAAACTTGCTTTCTTGCAAATACTGGTTTAAAAATCATCTCATATCTTCTGCTAGAAGAAGGCAGTAAAGCTTCAACATTTTTACGTTCTTTCTCTCTTGTAAAATAAAAAATCAAGTAGGAGAATAGTATAGATGCGCAAAATACTACTAATTTTAAAATTATCTGTTGGCTAATATTGTACTCTTTAAAAAAAGTTTTCAATAAAGAATAAACAATGCCTATAAGCGGTTGGACAATGATTGCCACATATGAAGCTTTAAACTTATTAATCGGGGTACTAAAATTGATATCCTCTCTGTTAAGTTCCGTCATCTCAACCGTTAATTCCTCCGTTGGAACACCCCAATAGTAGAACTTGGGAGTCATTGAACTTGCATCTAATATATATTTTTTCCCATTTAGTTCTACAAGTTGATGACAAAAATACTTCGTTTCTTTAACATTAATTTCCAAAATTACCACTCAAACACTTTCTGAATTTCGTTATAAGTTACATTATAGCTTTTTCAGTTCTTTAAATTCTAGGTATTTCTGTTGATAAGCATAAGTCAATGGAATAACGCCAGATTCAATCCAAATAAATAGATAAGCCAACAAACCATTCAACACTAGAATTGCAGCTTCTGTTCCATTATCTTGTCCCATATAAAAAGAGAAAGCAATTGTATGTAAAATGGGAAATAGATAAGCATGGAATTGTCTTTTTTTCTTATTATTCTGAAAGACTATTTTAAACCTCTTCTTTTCCTGCGATAAACGACTTGAAATCTCCTTCCTTGATTTGATTAAAATACCTTGATAGACAATATAGGCTACCAAAATAGATATGAGAAATAAAGATACTTTTAAATACAGATAATGACTAATATCATAATATCTAGAAATTGATGTTACTACTCTATACAGAAGAAGACTAAAACCAATATATACCATACGCATTCCTGAGGGTCCCATCTTAATTTTTTTATCAAAATTTTTATTCTGACTATCAAGTTCTATCAAATCAACTTCAAGATTTTCAGGGGAAAATCCCCAGTAATAACTCTTTGGTGTCGTGGAGTTGGAATCGAGAACGTACTTTTTCTCTCCCATCTCTAACACATCAAAATAAGCAACATCCAATCCTCTAAAATTAATTTTCACATTTACCACCCAAACACTTTCTGAATTGATTTAATACCTGAATCAAAGGCTTTGCCGACATCTGATATACTTTTATTAAGATTGTCACCCATCTCGTTTGCTATGGTTTTAATCCCTAAAAAGTTATTATAAATTATAACTTCTCTATTCTATCAAAAATAATCTCTTGCTTTTCGTAACTTTCTCGGAGTGGTAACATACCTAAGATAACCGTAAAGAAACCCAAAAATAAAATACTGTTAACGATAAGGATAGATGCCTCTGTCCCATTATCAGTAAATATATAAAACCCCAAACATCCTATAACCATAACGAAAAGAATAGGCAGAAGTTTATACAGTTTCAACTGGCGTTGTGGTCTTGCTAATTTGAAAACTATTTGATACTTCGTTTCTTTACTTGAAAGCTTTTGTTGAAGATTATGACGAGCCACAAAAGCAATGAACCTGAAAGT
>NZ_AJMM01000030.1 GCF_000259505.1 Streptococcus sp. SK643 | reverse complement strand
AGAATTATAACTCAGAGAGGCATTGCCTCTCTTTTTAAATACATTTAGGAGTAAGAAAGAGACAGAAGAGGGAAAAGCTGCAAAGATCTTCTTGAATATGGTAGAGTACTATCAGAAAGGAGACAGCTTATGTTTAAAGGTTTATATAAAGAAGTGCAAGGGATTGTGTATAAGTGTAGAAATGAGTATTATCTTCATTTATGGGAGCTAACAGATTGGGAACAAGAAGGGATGATATGTTTACATGAATTGCTTAGTAAAGAGAAGGACCTTGTAGAAGACATTCCACGCTTAAGACGATACTTTAAGACCAAGTTTCGAAATCGGGTATTAGACATAATCCGAAAACAAGAAAGTCAAAAACGGCGATTTGACAGGGAAGCTTATGAGGAAATAGGAGAAATAAGTCATCGGATAAGTACAGGAGGACTCTGGTTAGATGACTATTACCTTTTTCATGAGATGTTAAGGAGCTATAGAAGCCAACAAAGTAAAGAGAAGCAAGCAGAACTAGATCGATTATTGAGAGATGAACGCTTCAGAGGACGACAAAGGATCTTAAGAGAGTTACGATTCGTCATGAAAGAGTTTGATATCAGGAGAGTATAAAAATAAATTGAAAAAAGATTAAAAAAA
>NZ_AJMM01000029.1 GCF_000259505.1 Streptococcus sp. SK643 | reverse complement strand
AAAGACCTCTACTTCTATGAAGTGGACTTGGCAGGTACCCAAGGCAAATCTGACAAAGAATTGCTTGACTTGTTGAAACAAAACGGCACTCAAAGCTATAAAGCTACCATCAAGGTGTACGGTGCCAAAGATGGCAAGGCCGACTTGAGCAACCTTGTAGCGACTAAAGAATTGACAGTGAACTTGAATGGGTATAAGTCCCTCAATCCGATGAAATCTCAAATGCCAGCTGCTAGCCAAGATAAGATGATGCCTAACAAAGAGCAGAACAAAACCATGAATACTAGTCAGCCAATGGCAACTCCAAGTATGAAGCAAGATCAAGTGGCAGCAACCTCAAGCAAAATGCCTGATGAAGGCAAGGTGGTATCCAATAATAAGGTGTCAAGTCCAATGATGGCTACTCAAATGAAAGACCAAAAAGCCATGCTTCCATATACTGGTGAAGCCCAAACATCAATGGCTACTATTGGATTCTTTGGACTCGCCTTTGCTGGACTGCTAGGTGGACTCGGTTTGAAAGCTAAAAAAGAGGAAAATGACTAGTCTAGCTACAGACTTTCTATCTAGGATATGAAAAATCCAGATATCGTTTAGAATGTTCGTAAAGAGATAAAAATAGTGTTATACTATTGTGGTATAGCACTGTTTTTTTCAAAGGAGAGACAGATGGGAAAGACAATTTTACTCGTTGACGACGAGGTAGAAATCACAGATATTCATCAACGTTATCTGGTTCAGGCAGGATATCAGGTTTTGGTGGCCCATGATGGAGTAGAGGCCTTAGAAATCTTCAAGCGAAAACCAATTGATTTGATTATTACAGATATCATGATGCCTCGGATGGATGGTTATGATTTGATTAGTGAGGTTCAGTATCAATCTCCAGATCAGCCTTTTCTCTTTATCACGGCTAAGACTAGCGAGCAGGACAAGATTTATGGCCTGAGCTTAGGGGCAGATGACTTTATTGCCAAGCCCTTTAGCCCTCGTGAGCTGGTTTTGCGTGTCCACAATATCTTGCGTCGCCTTCATCGTGGAGGTGAGACAGAAGTCGTCAGTCTCGGGGATTTACGGATGAATCACGGTAGTCATGAGGTCCAAGTCGGAGATGTGGCGCTTGATTTGACAGTCAAATCCTTCGAACTTCTATGGCTTCTAGCCAGCAATCCAGAGCGGGTTTTCTCTAAGACAGACCTCTATGAAAAGGTCTGGCAAGAAGACTATGTGGATGATACCAATACCTTGAATGTTCATATCCATGCTCTTCGACAGGAGTTGGCTAAACATGCCAGCGCAGAAACACCGACCATCAAAACCGTCTGGGGTTTGGGCTACAAAATTGAGAAAGCGCGAGGTAGTCAATGAAATTAAAAAGTTATATTTTAGTGGGGTATGTCATTTCAACACTCCTAACGATTATCGTGGTTTTTTGGGCTGTTCAAAAAATGCTGATTGCGAAAAGCGAGATTTACTTTTTGCTTGGAATGACCATCGTTGCCAGCCTTGTCGGTGCTGGGATTAGTCTCTTTCTCCTGTCGCCTGTATTTACGTCGTTGGGCAAACTCAAGGAACATGCCAAGCGGGTAGCGGACAAGGATTTTCCATCAAGTCTGGAGGTTCAAGGACCTGTAGAATTTCAGCAATTAGGCCAAGCTTTCAATGAAATGTCCCATGATTTGCAGGCCACCTTTGATTCCTTGGAAGAAAGCGAACGAGAAAAGGGCTTGATGATTGCCCAGCTATCTCATGATATCAAGACCCCCATTACTTCGATTCAAGCGACGGTAGAAGGGATTTTGGATGGGGTTATCAAGGAAGGAGAACAGGACCACTATCTAGCAACCATTGGGCGTCAGACGGAAAGACTCAATAAACTGGTTGAAGAGTTGAATTTTTTGACTCTAAATACAGCTAGAAATCAGATGGAAACGACCAGAAAGGACAGTATTTTTCTGGACCAGCTCTTGATTGAGTGCATGAGTGAATTTCAGTTCTTGATTGAGCAGGAGGAGCGAGATGTCCATTTGCAGGTAATCCCAGAGTCTGCCCGGATTGAGGGAGATTATGCCAAACTTTCTCGTATCTTGGTGAATCTGGTCAATAACGCTTTTAAATACTCGTCTCCAGGAACCAAGCTGGAGGTGGTAGCTAAGCTGGAGAAGAACCAGCTTTCAATCAGTGTGACCGATGAGGGACAGGGGATTGCCCCAGAGGATTTGGAGAATATTTTCAAACGCCTTTATCGTGTTGAAACTTCGCGTAACATGAAAACAGGTGGTCATGGCTTGGGTCTTGCGATTGCGCGTGAATTGGCCCATCAATTGGGTGGGGAAATCACAGTCAGCAGTCAGTACGGCCTAGGAAGTACCTTTACCCTCCTTCTTAAGCTCTCTGGCAATGAAAATAAAGCTTAAAACTCCTTTACAAATCTAGCCATTCATGGTAAAATGGATTTTGTGTGAAATATCAGCAGGAAAGCATGAAGCTCGTCAACAGGTGTCTTATGATAAGTAACCTTGGCTGTTTAGGCGAAGGGCATCTGCACGAATCAGGGCTTTCTAAGTGACTATTTCCACCGAAATATTATTTATATCAGGAGGACATTCACATGTCACGTTATACAGGACCATCTTGGAAACAAGCTCGTCGCCTTGGCCTTTCACTTACAGGTACAGGTAAAGAATTAGCACGTCGTAACTACGTACCAGGACAACACGGACCAAACAACCGTTCTAAATTGTCAGAATACGGTTTGCAATTGGCTGAAAAACAAAAACTTCGTTTCACTTACGGTGTAGGTGAAAAACAATTCCGTAACTTGTTCGTACAAGCTACAAAAATCAAAGGCGGAATCCTAGGTTTCAACTTCATGCTTCTTTTGGAACGTCGTTTGGATAACGTTGTTTACCGTCTTGGTCTTGCGACTACTCGTCGTCAAGCTCGTCAATTCGTAAACCACGGTCACATCCTTGTTGACGGAAAACGCGTTGATATCCCATCATACCGCGTAACTCCAGGTCAAGTGATCTCAGTTCGTGAAAAATCATTGAAAGTTCCAGCTATCCTTGAAGCAGTAGAAGCTACTCTTGGACGTCCAGCATTCGTATCATTCGACGCTGAAAAATTGGAAGGTTCATTGACTCGCTTGCCAGAACGCGACGAAATCAACCCAGAAATCAACGAAGCACTTGTCGTTGAATTCTACAACAAAATGCTTTAATTTTAAGAAATATCTTACAGAAAGCCTACAACAGTGGGCTTTTTGCTTTGTCTTAAAACGTTGATTTCTGGGTTTGTATAGAGCTTTGCTAGTAAGGTTATTTGTGTATCTAAGTCTATCTATTCCAAGAATTAAGCGATGTTGATGATATAAATCTGGCATGATATAATATTTTAGCCCCCTCACTTTAATGAAGGGAGGTGTTACATATGTTAGAAACTTTACTCACAGTGTTTCTAGCTCCGTTACTGATTAACGTGTTATCTGAGCTTTTCAAGTTATGGCTTAAGAAACGTAAAAAGTAATGGTTAACCCTTTTAGAGGGTAGCAAAAAACCCCATCGGTGGCACGGTGGGGCTTTTTTAGTTACATATGCTGTAACTTTACTCACATTGTAAGCTCATTCTAACACAATCCTTTCGATATTTCAAGCTTTTGTTTTGATATTCATCAGAGTGTGTTTGTGGTTTGAGTCCGCTTTACTGAAATTAGCACACGCGCTACTAGCCTCCATTCTACAGCAAAGAAATCAACTCTTTTCTATGGGATTTCCGCCCTCATTTTGCTCTTTTGTGCTAAAATAGACTTATAAATTGAAAATAAGGAATGTTTATGAAATCGGGTAATGGTTTTTGGAAAGGCTGTCTCTATTTTTGGGGCTTCTTGTTCTTACTGGGCCTTTTGGTTCAATATGCTCTCCCACTTGCGGCTTGTGTCCTGCTAGGCTATGGTGGTTATCGCCTCTATAAACGTTGGCGCTATCCTCTTTTGCAGGATGCCTCTCTAGATGATCGAATTGAGCTTTTAAAAGCTCGAATTCGTCAGGCGGACAAAGATATTCAGCAGTTAGAGGGAATCTTGGTAGAAAAAGGCTCAGAGTCCTATAAGAGTCTGGCCAATCAAGTATTAATCGAACTGCGGGAAATCCATCAGGAGGCGGATCGTCTCAAGTCCTATATCGATGCTGATGTCTACAACCGTATTGACAAAAAGGTTCGTACAGTAAGGGCAAACATCGATGTTCAGCTAGAACGTTTGGATAGAGAAAGTCAGGTAGATTTTGAAAATGCGGAGCCAGAGGAATTAGCTCCAGAATTATCCCAGACCTTGGCTAATATTGCCGTTGACCATCAGGCTATTTTAGACAAGATTGCCACTTCTGCTGAAGGTGATAAGGAAGAATTGACGACCATTCATAGTTTGAAGATGGAGAAATTCCAAACGATTTTAGAAGGCTATTTAAAGATTAAGGCCAACCCTAAAAACTATAATCGGGCAGAAGAACGCTTAGAGCAAGCTAAAGCGGCCATCGAACAATTTGACCTTGAGCTAGACCAAGTTTTGAGAGAACTCAATGAAACAGATATGCGTGATTTTGATATCAGTCTGCGTATTCTAGAAAAAGATCGTAAAGAATAGGTTAGAAATAAAGGAGTAACCATGACAGAATTTAATTTTGATATTGACCAGATTGCCAATAATACGGTAGCTAAGGTGGATAAAACAACCCAAATCATCGAGACCAATACTGGCTCAGATAAGACCTTGACCTTCCTTGAGAAGCTGAGCCCTGAGCAGCAAGAAGGAATCAAGGCGCGCGTGCCCCAGTTGGTAGACCAGTTTGTCACCAATCAAAATGCTCTTTTGGATTTTGGACAATCTGCTGTCGAAGGTGTGAACAATACGGTCAATCGTATCTTGTCAGAACAAAAGAAATTGCAGATTCCCCAAGTGGATGACTTACTCAAGAATACTAACCGTGAGTTGCAAGGCTTTGTCGTCAAATACAAGAACGCTGAAATTGCTGAGTTAGAAGAGAAGCCAAACTTTTTGCAACGCTTGTTTAACAAGAGCAAGAATACGCTACAGGAATTTTACTTTGACTCAAAAACAGTGGAGCAAAAGCTCGATGGTATGGCAGCTGCAGTGGTCAAGCAAGAAGATGTCTTAGCTCGAAATATCGTTTCAGCTGAGATGTTGATTGAGGACAATACCAAATCCATTGAAAATTTAGTGGGAGTGATTTCCTTTATCGAAGCTAGTCAGACAGAAGCTGGCAAGCGCGCTGCCGAACTAAAGGCCCAAGTTGACCAACTCGATACAAGTACGGTAGAATACCAAACCAAATCACAAGAATTGGCCCGTATGGCTGAAGTGGTCAATACCCTCGAACAACAGCACACCGAGTATGTCAGCCGTCTCTATGTTGCCTGGGCAACAACGCCTCAGATGCGTAATCTGGTAAAGGTGTCATCTGATATGCGCCAAAAATTGGGCATGCTTCGTCGCAATACGATTCCAACAATGAAGCTTTCCATTGCCCAACTTGGTATTTTGCAACAATCCATGAAATCAGGTGTCGTGGCAGATGCCATTGTCAATGCCAATAATGCTGCCCTTCAGATGCTAGCTGAAACCAGCAAGGAAGTGATTCCGCAGATGGAGAGAATTGCCCAAAGCCCGACAGTCGCTGTCGAATCGGTTACCAAACTGGCTGAAAGTCTGGTCGCTCAAAACCAAGGCATCGTCGCAGCTATTGAATTGGGACGCCAGAAACGTGCCCAACTAGAAACAACCATCGTCAAGTCCGCAGAAATGATCAATGATTCTGTCAAACTACGCGATGAGAAAATCGTCCAAGCCCTTCTAGACCAAGGTAAGGCCGCCCAGAAAGAAGTGCAAGAATAACACACAAGTCCCCTGTAATGTAGATTTACAGGGGATTTTGTTTGTTTTAGTAGAAGTTTGAAGGTCAGGGAATTATTGTTACAAGAATGTCTTCTTTATCGATGCCTCAAAAGAGTTTGACAAAGGGAAAAATCAAAACAATATGACCGAAGACCATATTGCCAAGATTTTGGAGACCTATCAAAAACGTGAGAATGTCGAGAAATTCGCCCATCTAGCCAGCT
Organism: Streptococcus sp. SK643; assembly: GCF_000259505.1. GTDB lineage: Bacteria > Bacillota > Bacilli > Lactobacillales > Streptococcaceae > Streptococcus. The sequence continues at coordinate 52,884 of NZ_AJMM01000029.1, read as the reverse complement.
TTGAAGAGATTGTCGAAAATGACTATAACCTCAACATTCCACGCTATGTCGATACCTTTGAGGAAGAACCTGTAGTTCCCCTCGCCGACCTCGCCGCCCAGCTCGCAGAGATTGATAAAGAGATTGGAGAGGTAGAAGCCAGACTCGCACACATGCGCAGCCAACTAGTAGGCACAACACCAGAAGCCCAAGCAGAATTAACCGCCTATCTCGAAAAACTGAAAGAGATTTAGAGACTTGTGAGAATACTCTGCTAAAAATTTAGAAAAATAAAAATGACAGTAGAAAATCTATTGTCATTTTTGTTATTGATGACTGCAACAAAGTTCATTTTTAAATATTTGAAAGTTTACTTCTTTCTTCAACTTCATTTTCTATACATTCTTCCAATACCTTTGCATCAACATAGATCACATTCCCAATCATTTTTGCAGGAATATTCATAGACAGTACTTGTAAAGAATATTTTTTAACAAGTGGTTCAAGTTTTGAGCCGTTTATATTGTTGTTAATGGCAGGGAAAATGATATCTTCCCATGAAAATGTGTAGTTATAGACTGTCTTGTTAAATCCAAGCTCTCTGACCTTAACTCTATCATGTATGCGAATAAGTTTTACCAGTATATTAATACCATCAATATTCTTAGCTTTATAATTTTCACGTAAGTTTTTAAAAGAAGCATAGTTCTTGAAGGTAAGATAAGCTAGTAGAATAATTAACATTAAAGGGACAATGCCTTTAGACGTTAGCAAATCACTTATAGCTGTCAACTTAAAACTAAGTATGTAGTTGATAACAACTGCGTACAAAATAGCTAGTAGTGGCAATTTTACAAATAAAAAAGATTTGTATTTTATCGAAGTAATGGTATTGCTTTCTTTAAATTTTATTTTCATTAATGTTTCTCCTTAAATATTATCAGTTGAAAGAATATAGAGAAAGACTATGTAATGTTAGTTTTATAATAAAACACCCCATCAGCTAGATATTTTTGTCTAACTAATAGGGTGTAAGTCATGAAACGGAATGACCTATTACTTAACTTCTGTAAACACAACGTGTTTGCGAAGTTTTGGTGAGTATTTCTTCAATTGAAGACGGTCTGGAGTGTTACGTTTGTTTTTAGAAGTAAGGTACAAGCGTTCACCAGATTCTTTGTGTTCAAGTGTAATATTTACGCGCATGGTATCTCCCTTCTATTATTCAGCTGCTGCAGCTTTAGCGATTTTACGTCCTTTGTAGTATCCTTTAAGTGATACACGGTGAGAACGTGAGTAATCTCCAGTAGTTTCGTCAAAGTTTACAGATGGAGCTGTTACTTTGTAGTGTGTACGACGTTTGTTTTTCTTCGCTTTTGAAGTGCGACGTGCAGGTACTGCCATTTTGATTTCTCCTTTAGGTATTTAAATTCGATTCAATCTACTGATTTTCATCAACCATACTAGGATAACACATTTTTTTTGTAAAGTAAAGTTACTTGACAAAAAAAGATGAAAAAATTAAAAGGTCATTAACCAAATTAATCGAAATTTTCTGAAAATTCAAGAATTTTCTTCTGTTCATTGCTTTTGAAATGTGCTATAATAGTAAGAACTGAAATGGGAGGGAACAAATGACTGAATTAGATACACGTCACCGCAGTAGCATTTATGATAGTATGGTAAAATCACCAAACCGTGCTATGCTTCGTGCGACTGGTATGACAGATAAGGACTTTGAAACACCGATTGTGGGAGTGATTTCGACTTGGGCGGAAAATACACCATGTAACATTCACTTGCATGATTTTGGGAAATTAGCCAAAGAAGGTGTTAAATCTGCAGGTGCTTGGCCTGTGCAGTTTGGGACAATTACCGTAGCGGACGGGATTGCCATGGGAACGCCTGGTATGCGTTTCTCTTTGACATCTCGTGATATCATTGCAGACTCAATCGAGGCGGCTATGGGGGGTCACAATGTGGATGCCTTTGTCGCTATCGGTGGCTGTGATAAGAACATGCCTGGTTCTATGATTGCCATTGCCAATATGGATATCCCAGCTATTTTCGCCTATGGTGGAACTATTGCACCGGGAAATCTTGATGGCAAAGACATCGACTTGGTTTCTGTCTTTGAGGGTATCGGAAAATGGAACCACGGTGATATGACAGCTGAGGACGTGAAGCGTCTCGAATGTAATGCCTGCCCTGGCCCTGGTGGCTGTGGTGGTATGTACACTGCTAATACCATGGCGACTGCTATCGAAGTTCTCGGTATGAGTTTGCCAGGGTCATCCTCTCACCCAGCTGAATCAGCTGATAAGAAAGAAGATATCGAAGCAGCAGGACGTGCTGTTGTTAAAATGCTTGAGCTTGGTCTCAAACCGTCAGATATCTTGACTCGTGAAGCCTTTGAAGATGCTATCACTGTGACTATGGCTCTCGGTGGTTCTACAAACGCCACTCTTCACTTGCTTGCCATTGCCCACGCCGCAAATGTTGACTTGTCACTTGAAGACTTCAATACGATTCAAGAACGTGTGCCTCACTTGGCCGACTTGAAACCATCTGGTCAGTATGTCTTCCAAGACCTCTATGAAGTCGGTGGTGTCCCTGCGGTTATGAAGTACTTGCTGGCAAATGGATTCCTTCATGGAGATCGCATCACATGTACTGGTAAGACTGTCGCTGAGAACTTGGCTGACTTTGCAGACCTCACACCAGGTCAAAAAGTTATCATGCCACTTGAAAATCCAAAACGTGCGGACGGTCCGCTTATCATCTTGAACGGGAACCTTGCCCCTGACGGTGCGGTTGCTAAAGTATCAGGTGTGAAAGTGCGTCGTCACGTTGGACCGGCTAAGGTCTTTGACTCAGAAGAAGATGCTATTCAGGCCGTTCTGACAGATGAAATCGTTGATGGCGATGTTGTCGTTGTTCGTTTCGTGGGGCCTAAGGGTGGTCCTGGTATGCCTGAGATGCTGTCACTTTCATCAATGATTGTTGGTAAAGGTCAGGGAGACAAGGTGGCCCTCTTGACAGATGGTCGTTTCTCTGGTGGTACTTATGGTCTGGTTGTTGGACATATCGCTCCTGAAGCTCAGGATGGTGGACCAATTGCCTACCTTCGTACAGGGGATATCGTTACGGTTGACCAAGATACCAAAGAAATTTCTATGGCCGTATCCGAAGAAGAACTTGAAAAACGCAAGACAGAAACAACCTTGCCACCGCTTTACAGCCGTGGTGTCCTCGGGAAATATGCCCACATCGTATCATCTGCTTCACGCGGAGCCGTGACAGACTTCTGGAATATGGACAAGTCAGGTAAAAAATAAACTCAAAAAGCAAGCCAACTTCGGCTTGCTTCTTTTCATCTTCAAAAGTAATTTTCCTGCTTAACGAGGTGGCAGTCCAAGGGCAATACGACCGTAGCGACTGATTCGTGTAATCTTCCAAGCGGGCGACCAAGTAACTTCAACCTTGACATCTTCGATACCCTCGATTTGTTTCAGACCTGCCACGATTTCGATAGGCAGGCTTTCGGCGCAATCACAGGCAGTGTCGGTGAAGGTCATGACAATCTTACAGAGACCTGTTTCGTCCAGATTGATTTCATAAATCAATCCTAGATTGTAAACATCCAATTCCACATCTGTATCAAAAACCTTCTCTAGTTTTTCGATAATTTTGTCTTGCAAGGCCAAAGCACGGTCATTGATTTTGATATCCTCTCTCATAACAGTCCCTCCACGTGATAAATATCCTCTATTTTCTCATAATTCTGACAATTTGGCAAGTTTTTGATGAATTTTCTGAAAAAATATGATAATATGTAGAAAATACTGAATCAAGGGGAAGGCTATGGAGCAGATTGGAAAAGTCTTTAGACAATTACGAGAGTCAAGAAATATCTCGCTGAGACAAGCAACTGGGGGACAATTTTCGCCGTCTATGTTATCTCGCTTTGAAACAGGTCAGAGTGAGCTTTCGGTGGAAAAGTTTCTATTCGCCCTAGAAAATATATCTGCCAGTGTGGAGGAAATCCTATTTCTGGCGAGAGGCTTTCAGTATGATACAGATTCTGAGTTAAGAAAAGAAATCATAGATGTCTTGGATCCAAAGAATATAGCTCCTCTTGAGGACTTGTATCGCAAGGAGTATCAAAAGCATGCCCATTCTCACAACAAACAGAAACATATTCTAAATGCCATTATTATTAAGTCCTATATGAAGAGCATGGATGATACGGTAGAGTTAACGGCAGAGGAAGAGAAAGTCCTTCATGACTATCTGTTTTCTACCGAGATTTGGGGAATCTATGAACTCAATTTATTTTCAGTCAGTTCTCCCTTTTTATCTGTTTCTCTTTTTACTAGATATGTACGAGAAATGGTCCGCAAATCTGATTTTCTAATGGAAATGTCTGGCAATCGAAACCTTTTTCACACTATACTATTGAATGGCTTTTTAGCTAGCATCGAGTGTGAAGAATTTATCAATGCCCATTATTTTAAACGTGTTATTGAAGAGCATTTCTACAATGAAAATGAGACCTATTTCCGAATTGTCTATTTATGGGCAGAAGGTCTCCTTGATAGTAAGCAAGGCAGAGTCAAGGAAGGCCAGAAAAAGATGGAAGATGCTGTCCGTATTTTTGAGATGCTTGGCTGTAATAAATCTGCCGAATACTATAGAAATACGACCGATTGTTGAATATCTGCAAACTAAGAAAATTATTTGAAATTTTAAGTAATAGAACTGTTGGCTCTCTCGTGTCACTGGAGAGATTCTATCGTTTCTTTTTGTTCATTTTATTTGTTGCATATATTCAAAAGTTTTCCTCTAAGATTTTTAAGTGCTATACTATAGTCATACTTCACATAAAACTTATACTCTTCGAAAATCTCTTCAAACCACGTCAGCTTCACCTTGCCGTACTCAAGTACAGCCTTCGGCTAGCTTCCTAGTTTGCTCTTTGATTTTCATTGAGTATTTGAACAAGAAGGGAGATTACCTATGAAACTATTGTTCAGAAATCAAGCTTATCGTCTCTTGACTTTGTCACGCTTCTTCAATGCTTTTGGTGCTTCGATTTTCAATCTGGTCTTTATCGTCTATGCATCGACCCTTCCACAAGCATCTTTTGCGGTTGCTATGGCGAATATTGTCATGATTCTTCCGACTCTCTTTACAGTTTTTGTAGGGATTCGGGCAGATTACACGAAGGCCAAGGTCAAATGGATGGTCTATAGCGGTTTGTTTCAGGCGGTTTTATTTTTTCTGGCAGCCCTAGTTGTCCAGCAAGCTAGTCTCTTTGCCTTTTCTAGCCTGTGTTTAATCAATGTCAGTAGTGATGTCATCAGTGATTTTGCAGGTGGCTTGCGCATGCCTCTCATTAAGGAAAAAGTAGCTGAAGACGATCTGATGGAGGCTTATTCTTTTAACCAGTTTATCACCTATATTTCAGCTATTGGTGGTCAAGCTTTTGGGGTATGGCTCTTAGGTCTATCGGTCAACAATTTTTCCCTCGTTGCGGGAATCAATGCCTGTTTTTTCCTCCTATCAGCCTCTGTTCTCTTTTTGGGAAGAAGCAAATTGAGCCTGTCAATTTCATCTGCTGATGGTGAATCACTAAAAAATGAGAAGCTTTCTATCAAAGACCAGTTCCTAACAATTTACCGAAATTTACGCCTTGTTTTTCTTAAAGGTGGACAGAAAAACTTTGGATTCATGATCTTTGCTGTCTTGCTTATCAATGCCTTGGGTGGTTCCTTAGGGGGCATCTACAATATCTTCTTTTTGAGCCATTCTCTTTTGGACTTTTCTTACACAGAGGCATTATTTATCAGTCAATTCTGTGCTTTGTTAGCAATCATCATCAGTAGCCTTACGGGCAATGATTATTTCGGGAAGCAGTCCTTGCCTAGATTGATGATGTGGGTGACCGTAGGACTCAGTCTAATTGGTCTAGCTAATTTATTCAATCAAGTCGTACTTGGTTTACTATTTCTCTGTTCAACTCTGTATGTGTCTGGTAAAGTTCAACCAAAGATTAGTGCCATGCTCATGAAAAATCTAGCTCCAGAGGTTCTAGCTCGTACCAGTAATTTTTTAGGTTTATTGTTTACCTTGTCTATACCTGTGGGAACAGCTTGTTTTTCACTTGTTGCCGTATGGAATATACAGTTGACTTGGATGCTATTTGTTGGTCTCTCCTTGATAGCTATTCTTTTGACAGTTATTAATCTCAAAAATGATATCTAAATCCTAATTTTTTTCTCACTGTTTTAATCCCCTTATTTATGGTAAAATAAGACTATTAAGTTTAAAGAGGATTCCCTATGAAATTACAAAAACCAAAAGGAACGCAGGATATTTTACCTGCTGAGTCTGTCAAATGGCAGTACGTTGAGGGCTTTGCCCGTGAAATTTTCAAGCGCTATAACTATGCAGAAGTGCGCACGCCTATTTTTGAGCATTACGAGGTTATCAGCCGTTCTGTCGGAGATACAACGGATATCGTAACCAAGGAAATGTACGATTTCTATGACAAGGGCGACCGTCATATCACCCTCCGTCCAGAAGGAACTGCGCCAGTTGTCCGTTCTTATGTGGAAAATAAACTCTTCGCGCCAGAAGTGCAAAAGCCAAGTAAGTTCTACTACATGGGCCCTATGTTCCGTTATGAGCGTCCACAGGCAGGGCGTTTGCGCCAGTTCCACCAGATTGGTGTTGAGTGTTTTGGCTCTAGCAATCCAGCTACCGATGTGGAAACCATCGCTATGGCAGCCCATTTATTGAAAGAAATCGGTATCCAAGGTGTCAAATTACATCTTAACACTCTTGGAAATCCTGAGAGCCGTGCGGCCTACCGTCAAGCCTTGATTGACTATTTGACACCACTCAAGGAGACCTTGTCTAAGGATAGCCAGCGTCGTTTGGAGGAAAATCCTCTCCGTGTCTTGGACTCTAAGGAGAAAGAAGACAAGGTGGCAGTCGAGAATGCACCGTCTATCTTAGATTTCCTTGATGAAGAAAGCCAAGCCCACTTTGATGCTGTGCGTCAGATGTTGGAGAATCTTGGAGTAGACTATATCATCGATACCAATATGGTGCGTGGTCTGGACTACTACAACCACACCATTTTTGAGTTTATCACGGAGATTGAGGGCAATGCCCTGACAGTCTGCGCGGGTGGTCGTTACGATGGCTTGGTTGCTTACTTTGGTGGACCTGAAACTGCTGGATTTGGTTTTGGACTTGGTGTAGAGCGTCTGCTTCTCATTCTTGAAAAGCAAGGTGTGGCCCTCCCTATCGAAAATGCCCTAGATGTCTATATCGTAGTCTTGGGAGAAGGGGCAAATGTCAAGGCCTTGGAATTGGTACAAGCCCTTCGCCAACAAGATTTCAAAGCAGAGCGTGATTACCTCAACCGTAAGCTCAAAGCTCAGTTCAAGTCAGCCGATGTCTTTGCTGCTAAGACCCTCATCACTCTAGGAGAGAGTGAAGTCGAAAGCGGACAAGTGACGGTCAAGAACAATCAAACCCGAGAAGAAGTGCAAGTGTCACTTGAGACAATCAGCCAAAACTTCTCAGAAATCTTTGAAAAACTAGGCTTTTAATAGTAGAAAAACTGGTCAGGAACCTACTCCTGACCTTTTTCTTTTGCAAAATGACAAAAATCATAAACTTTTTGACAAATATGCTTGTCAAAAAGAAAAAGATGTGTTACAATAAATTCAAGTTAAGAAATAGAAAGCAGAAAGGAGCTATGATGTGGGTAGTAGTATTTATACTATTCCTGATTTTCTTTTATTCTAATAATTCTAAAAAAATCAAGAAACTAGAGAATAAAATCAAAAAGCTTGAGCGAAAAGAGAAAGGAAACGCAGAAATGTCGAGATTATTGCAAGAAATGATTGGAAAGAAACCAATTATAACGGGAGTGTATATTGGGCCAGATAACTGGGAAGTTGTGGATGTTGACGAGGAATGGGTCAAACTACGTAGCGTTGATAAAAAGGGGAAAGAAAAATTCAAGTTGCAACGTATTGAGGATATCCAAACCGTTGAATTTGACGGAGAGTAGGTGTGTAACATGCAACTAAAAAATCGTCTAAAAGAGCTTCGGGCTCGCGATGGTCTCAATCAAACCGACCTAGCCAAGCTGGCAGGGGTTTCCAGACAGACCGTTAGCCTACTAGAACGGGATGAGTACACCCCGTCCATTATCATTGCCCTGAAAATATCTCAAATTTTCAACGAAACAGTCGAATCGGTATTTCGCTTGGAGGAGGACGAGTGATGAACAAGTATAAAGTGTTTTATTATATGAGTGTTCTTGTCCTCATTGTGAATGCTTTCGCTATGGTTGGAACATTACTGGGGTGGTTCTATTTTGTTGAAAGTAAGTATTTGTTTTGGATTAATTTAGTCCTCTTATCCATTTTCAATTGGTTAGAGAAAAAGGAGAAAAATGATGAAAAAGTATAAAGTGATCTATTATGTAGTAGCCATAGCCCTATTAGTCAGCGTATTTCTATTGATTGGGATAGACTTAGGTTGGTTTAGTCACTATCAGAGTGACCAATTTATCTGGGCCTACTTTGCTCTTATCCCAGTCGTTGAATGGATTGAAAAGAAATCAAAAAATCAAGCAAGTGAATAAGGAGAATGAAAATGAAAGAGTTTTTAGCAGGTTTTCAAGTAGATACTGAGAACAAAGAACTTGCAGGTGTCTGTGCAGGTTTAGGAAATTATTTTAATATCAAGACTAACGTCATCCGTTTAGTAGCCATTTTGTTGTTTCTTTGGTCAACAGAGTTTGGGATTTTAACAGTCATCCTATATGCTTATCTAGCAGGCTGGCTTGGGAGAGATCCTTTAGGAGAAGGGGCGAAAAAAGCAAGAAATCAAGCTATTCTCTTGTTTGCTGTTTGTTTGATTTTAGTATCACTTGGAACAGAGGGTTTGACAGCAATTTATGCATCAGGGAAAGCCTTTGGTCAGTGGTTAGTTGGATTGGTTTAATTTAGAAGGAGAATGAATATGGAAAAGAAAAAGAAACGTGGATTGTTATTTTTAATGTCTATTGTCTTGGGAGCTTTCTTCGGCATGTTTGTAGGGATGTTTAAGGCACGTGCCGAATCCCACGAAATTATGTTAGATGTGAAAGTCTTGATACCATGGATATCAGCTATTTGTTTACTGATAGGTTTCATTAGTATTCTTTTGACTTTCAATTTCTTAAAGAAAAGCAGAAAATTTCACTCCTTGTATCAAGAGGAAATGGATGATGATCTGAATGAAACCTATTATGTGCAAATGTATCGGAATCTTGAGTTTGGAACCATTGCTTTTAATATTACAACTGTAGCGAATTTATTAGCTCTTTTCATCTCATTAAATGAAGTGATTGTACTAAATGGAAGCCGTATAACCTTATCTCTTTCTTTTTTGGTATTTGCGTGGGTTTTCAATGCTCAAAAATCTCTTTCTAAAACAATTGCAATCGTTCGTCAGTTTGATTGGGTTCCTTTCTCTACACCAAAGGATGTCTTGTACTATATCAATTCTTATGATGAAGGGGAGCGTCAGGCTTATTTGGAACAGAGTTTTCAGATTTTATTCCAATTAAACCAATATGTCTTGCCAGGTCTCTACCTTCTAATTTTTCTCTTTTCCTTACTGACAGGAGAAATTCAGCTACTAGCTTTCTTGCTTGTCGGAGCCATCCATATTTATATCAATGTGATGCAGTTGCCTATGGTGAAACGCTATTTCAAATAAAGGAGTTTCTATGATTCGTGTTGAAAATGTAAGCAAAAGTTTTGGGAGCAAAAAAGCTCTTCATCAGATTTCTTTTGAGATTAAGGAAGGTGAAATCTTTGGTTTTCTTGGCCCTTCTGGCTCAGGTAAAACAACCATGATCAATGTCTTGACAGGTCAGTTGGCTGCAGATCAAGGTAAAACAATTTTGTTAGGTAAGAATTCTCAAGATTTAACCTCAAATGATTTGGAACAAATTGGTATTGTTAGTGATGGCAGTGGTTTTTATGAAAAGATGAGTCTTTATAAAAATCTGCTCATCTATGCTAAGTTATATGGTCTTAAGTCAGATAGAGTAAATCAGGTGCTCCAACAGGTTGGATTGGCAGATGCTAAAGATATTATCGCAGAAAAACTATCTACAGGAATGAAACAACGAATGTTCTTGGCCCGTGCCCTTCTGAATGCTCCTAAGATTCTCTTTCTAGATGAGCCAACTAGTGGCTTAGACCCTACAACATCTAAGATGATTCATACCCTACTACAAGAATTAAAGCAGGTGGGGACAACTATCTTTCTGACCACGCATGATATGCATGAAGCAACTCTGCTTTGTGATCGCTTATCTCTTTTAAATAAGGGTAACCTAATAGAGTATGGAAGTCCGCAAGACATTATCCAGAAGTACCATGTGGATAAGAAAGTACGTGTGGTTTATAATGATGGACGAGAACAGATAGTCCCATTTGAAGAATTGCCACATTTAGACACGACAGATTTGATGGTGGTTCACTCTTGTGAGCCAACTCTAGAAGAAATCTTTATCAGATTGACAGGAGAAAAGTTAGATGTTTAGAAAATTAAATGCCCTACTATGGTTAAGATTACAAGTCCTTATTAGTAATTCAACTTTATTGGCGAGTCTATTGATGCCTTTTGGTACTGCTGTTCTATATAATGAATTTTCAAATAAGGATGGACAATTGAGCCTATTTTTACTATCTGCTAGCTTGACGATGGTCTTGAGCATGGGAAGTGGTTATATGGTATCGATTATGATGGCAGAAGATAAGGAAAAGCGCAATCTTAAATCACTCATCCTAAGTGGTGTGACAGCAACAGAATATACTATTAGTATGCTCGTTCTCCCTATGTTGATTATGTTGCTTGGAATGATTTTACTACCAATCTATCTTAAAGTAGATGTATCAGGTTACCTATTTGCCTATGTTATCTATTTGATCTTAGCAACTATTAGTGTTATTTTTCTCAACCTTCTAATCGGTGCGGTGTCAGATACTCAATCTAAAGCGCAAGTTTATAGTATCTTCCCTATGTTAATTGTCTCTTTTTTACCTATGATTGCTCTTCAAAATGATACGATTCAGAAAGTGTTGGATTACTCGTTCATCGGTCCTATTGTAAATCTTTTAAATAAAAAAGGTGGAGAAATATCTTTTTCTAATATTGGTATGTTACTTGCCTGGGTACTTGTGTTAGGGATAGCAAACCTCTTTGTATTGAAAAATAGCTATAAAGCAAGATAGGAGTCCTTTATGAAATTACTTAAAAACTTTGGCTGGTTTTTTCTAGCTTTTCTATCCTTTCTGTTTATCTATGGTATCGTTCTGAGTATGGCTGTAGAAGCTTTGAAACTAGGCGCTTCAGCTTATGCTGTTACCTTACTCTATGTGGCCTTGGCTGGAGTTTATGTATACTATGTTTACAAATGGTATCGAAAGACTCCTGTCAGCATTGCAGTGAGTGGTTTTAACCGATTTATTTGGCTTCCTGCCTTAGTTTGGTTCTTATCTATTGTCGTTCAATTTTTCTTGCCAAACGATCCTTCGGTAAATCAGCAAACAGCGACAGACCTGACCTTGACTCAGCCACTTTTCTCATTCTTTGCTACTGTTATTTTTGCTCCTTTGACAGAAGAACTGATCTTTAGAGGGATGTTAGCACGCTACCTCTTTCCTAAGCAGGACAGTAGTAAACAAACCCTTCTTTTCCTTTTAGTATCTAGTCTTATTTTTGCCTTGATTCATTTTCCGGGTGATGTGCAACAATTTTTTGTCTATTTTAGCCTAGGTTTTAGTTTGGGCTTGGCTTATATTAGCAGAAAAGGTCTGGTCTACAGTATTTCTCTCCACGCTTTGAATAATTTAGTCGCCTTTTTGATGATTCTCATGCTATAATAGAGTCAGGAGGTCACATGAAACGAGTAATTTTATTAGCAGTGATTCAAGCAGTCGTTCTATTTTTCATTATCGGGGCGCTAGCTTATGCCTTCAAGGGGGATTTCTTCTACAACTATCTAGCAGTCGTCTTTGCCCCTATTGCAGGTGTTTTGCGCTTTGGAACAGCTTATACAACGGAAATTGTCTTGCCAAGAAAGGCAGCCGAAATTGCTGAAAAGCGTAAAGCAGGCAAAAATTCAAAATAAAAGAGTCCGGTGAACTTCATCGGATTTTTGTTTAGTCGCTAATTTTTAGGTCTTTCACTTGGTTTTTAAAGACTGGCAAACTTTTCTGCTGATTTTCATGAAGAGCCTGTGCTTTTATGGTAAAATAGTAACAGAATAAAAGAGGAGAGAAACAATGAAACGTAGTATGTATGCTGGTCGTGTTCGTGAGGAACACATCGGACAAGAAATGACCTTGAAAGGATGGGTTAGCCGTCGTCGTGACCTTGGAGGTTTGATCTTTATCGACCTTCGTGACCGTGAAGGAATTATGCAGTTGGTTATCAATCCTGAAAAAGTCTCTGCAGAGGTCATGGCAACAGCTGAAAGCCTTCGTAGCGAATTTGTTATCGAGGTGACTGGTCAGGTCGCTGCGCGTGAGCAAGCCAATGATAAATTGCCAACTGGTGCAGTTGAGTTAAACGTGACAGCTCTTACTGTGCTTAACACAGCTAAAACAACACCATTTGAGATTAAGGATGGCATTGAGGCTAATGACGATACACGTTTGCGTTACCGTTACCTTGACCTTCGTCGTCCAGAAATGTTGGAAAATCTTAAACTTCGTGCTAAGGTGACCCACTCTATCCGCAACTACTTGGATGAGTTGGAGTTTATCGACGTGGAGACACCATTCCTTTCTAAGTCAACGCCTGAAGGAGCGCGTGACTATTTGGTGCCATCTCGTGTTAATAAAGGGCATTTCTATGCTCTCCCTCAAAGTCCACAAATCACGAAACAACTCTTGATGAATGCTGGTTTTGACCGTTACTACCAAATCGTTAAATGTTTCCGTGACGAGGACTTGCGTGGTGATCGCCAGCCTGAGTTTACCCAGGTCGACTTGGAAACATCTTTCCTTACTGAGCAAGAAATCCAAGATATTACAGAAGGTTTGATTGCCCGCGTGATGAAAGAAACAAAAGGCATCGAAGTGACGCTTCCGTTCCCTCGTATGAAGTATGATGACGCTATGGCTCTCTATGGATCTGACAAGCCAGATACTCGTTTTGACATGTTGCTTCAGGACTTGACAGAAGTGGTCAAAGGTGTAGACTTTAAAGTCTTTTCAGAAGCACCTGCTGTAAAAGCAATTGTAGTCAAAGGCGCTGCGGACAACTATTCACGTAAAGACATCGACAAGATGACTGAAGTAGCCAAACAGTACGGTGCCAAAGGTCTTGCTTGGTGCAAGGTAATTGATGGAGAATTAAATGGACCAGTTGCCAAGTTCTTGACTGGCATCCAAGCAGAATTGGCAACAGCGCTTGCGCTTGAAGATAAGGACTTAGTTCTCTTTGTGGCGGATACGCTTGAGGTGGCCAATGCAACCCTTGGTGCCCTTCGTGGACGTATTGCCAAAGAGCTTGGTTTGATTGATAACGATAAATTCAACTTCCTTTGGGTGGTTGACTGGCCAATGTTTGAATGGTCTGAAGAAGAAGATCGCTATATGAGTGCCCACCATCCATTTACCCTTCCACAGGAAGAGACTGCTCACGAATTAGAAGGTGATTTGGCTAAGGTTCGTGCCATTGCTTACGATATCGTCTTGAACGGTTATGAGCTTGGTGGTGGTAGCCTTCGTATCAACCAAAAAGACCTTCAAGAACGCATGTTCAAGGCTCTTGGTTTCTCAGCCGAAGAAGCAAATGACCAGTTTGGCTTCCTTCTTGAAGCTATGGACTATGGTTTCCCGCCACACGGTGGCTTGGCTATCGGGCTTGATCGATTTGTCATGCTCTTAGCAGGAGAAGAAAATATCCGTGAAGTTATTGCCTTTCCTAAGAACAATAAGGCAACTGACCCAATGACACAAGCTCCTTCAACAGTCGCTCTCAAACAACTAGAGGAACTCAGCTTACAAGTAGAAGAAGATGAAACAAGCAAAACGAATTAAGCGGTGGCGCTATTATCTGCGCCGCTTTGCTCATCAGATAAAAATGTTACGTGTCTTACAAAGCATCTCTCGAGAAAAGTATGATGAGAAGATTTCGGCCTCTTTGGTATATGGTTTTTTATCAGCAGTAGCGGTCAATTTCTTTTTCCAACCCGGACATGTGTATTCGAGTGGTGCGACAGGTCTGGCACAGATTATCTCTGCCTTGAGTAATCACTGGTTTGGTTTTCATATTCCGATTTCGCTGACCTTCTACGCTATTAATTTCCCTTTGATGGTCTTGGCTTGGTACCAGATTGGGCATAAGTTCACTGTCTTTACCTTTATTACGGTGTCCATGAGTTCCTTCTTTATCCAGTTTGTTCCAGTAGTAACACTTACTGAGGACCCTATTATCAATGCTCTGTTTGGGGGTGTTGTTATGGGCTTGGGGATTGGTTTTGCTTTACGGAATAATATCTCCAGTGGAGGTACGGATATCGTCAGTCTCACTATTCGCAAGAAAACAGGGAAAAACGTTGGAAGTATTTCTTTCTTGGTCAATGGAACCATCATGCTGATAGCAGGTTTGACCTTTGGTTGGAAGTATGCCCTTTACTCGATGATTACCATCTTTGTTTCTAGCCGTGTAACAGATGCGGTTTTTACTAAGCAAAAACGGATGCAGGCTATGATTGTGACCAACAATCCTGAGAAAGTGATTGAAAAAATTCATAAAAAATTGCATCGGGGAGCAACCATAATCCACGATGCAGAAGGAACCTATAATCATGAGAGAAAGGCAGTTTTAATCACTGTCATTACACGTGCGGAGTTTAATGAATTTAAACAGATTATGAAACAGGTGGATCCAGGTGCCTTTGTCTCTGTATCTGAGAATGTTCATATTCTGGGACGATTCGTTGAAACAGATAATTAGTGATCAAAAAAACCAGCTCGAGCTGGTTTTTATTTTTCAATAATTTTGTGGGCAATTAACTGACGGTAACAAATTTGTTTATTACTTTTAGCATCGTTGATAATCTGGAGGATGGTTTCAAGGGAAACACGGCCCAGTTCTAGACTATTGATATCGACATAGGCTGCCAAGTTGAGTTTGGGATTGACCGAGTCAAAGCTGAGAACTGGAACATCTAGTTGGTGTTGGGCGATATAGTCACAAACACCTTCAGCTAGAAGGCTATCGGTTGTGATGATAGCATCGATTTGTGGGTCATGCTGAAAGAGGAGTTTACTAAATTGATATCCTTTTTCCTCTAGAAATTCATTTGCAAAATAGGTCAAATTTCCGTCAATTGGCAGTTGGTGTTGTTTTAGAGCTAGCTCGTAACCTGTCAGACGGTCTTGGGTTACGAAAAGCTTCTTAGTTCCTCCGATAAAGGCAATTCGCTTGCAACCTTTTTTGATGAAATATTCTGCAGCATCAAAACCAGCTTGGACATTGTCGTTGTCAACAAGAGGGATAAAGGGTGAAATGGATTTTCCTAGGATGAGGAAGGGAAACTGCTCATCAGCGACCAGTTTGACCAAGGGATCTTCCTCTTCGGCATAAAGGAAAATCAAACCATCCACACGTTTACCGTAAACCATCTGTGAAATCGCTTTAAGTCTCTCTTTTTCATCTTTACCTGTTGCAATCTGAATGGCGTAGTGGTTTTCAGAGGCTACCTGAGCGATACCGCGGAGAACAGATGGGAAGAATGGGTTTTGATAGAAGGCGTCTGAGTCGTCAGGAAGTACCAAGCCAATAACTTGGGTATAACTGCTTACCAAGCTACGAGCGTTGAGGTTGGGGTGGTAATTAAGCTCCTTCATAGCCTTGCGAACGCGTTTTTTTGTTTCGTCGCTAATGGTTGATTTATTTTGAATAACACGGGTTACGGTTGAAGGTGAGACACCTGCAGCCTTGGCCACATCTTTAATCGTAACGGGCATAAAAATCTCCTATTTATGGTAGTCTGGATCACGGAAGTAGGTTTTATAGAAAATAGTGACCAGATAAAGAACAAAAAGAATGTTCTGAACAGTGATAAGGGTCGTCATATTTTGACCCAACAATCCTAAAATAAGGGTAATCAGAGTTGGTAATCCTAAACAGTTTAATATAAAATGGTAGCACTCTTTGAAGGTCTTAAATGAAAAGAGGCGGGATTTTTTTGTGATGTAAAGAAGAAGACTGGCGACAAGAGAGACGATAAAAAAGTTGAGTCCAAATAGGAGGCTAGCTCCAAGAACGAGAAAGAGACTGATATAGACTCTATTTTGTTGGTACCAGTCTTTAGAAATGGCTTGAGTCAAGCTTTCCTTACTTTTAAAGCTCTCAGTTTGAATAGTTTGGTAAGAGATGCGGGTCAATTCTTTACTTTCCTTGCTGATGACCAGTTCATTCGTATCGAAATGCAGTTGCAAGTCCTTAGGTAATTGCTTGCTTTTACTTGGACCGATTAAAAGAGAAGGGGCTTGATTAGCTGTTCCTGTATAAGTTAATTTACCATCAACAATTGCAGCGTGTTCAGAGAGATCCTGGACAACCTCATCTGTCAATGGTTCATAGACATTATCGATAAAGGTTTCTAGCGGATAAGTCTCCTTTGAGCTGTTTTGAATAGCAATTGGAACCATAGACAAGCTGATAAGGAAGATACTGGTAAAAATTAGTTGAAACCAGTTAAGTCCGAAACGTTTGGACAGGGGCTTACGAAATCCCCAAATACTTGAAAAATATGAAAATGGATATGGAAGCATTTGTATCTTTCTAAAAGGTGTTTTCTATATGAGTATTATTATATAGAGAAATGTGCTTTATTTCAAGTCTAGGAGACAAATTGCTTGCTTCAAGGATAGTTTTATAGTCACAAGATCCAAAATGAAAAAGGGTGGCGGGGATAAATTATCCCTTGTCGCCACCACTTGTAAGTCCTGAAACAAAGTTCTTTTGTAGGAAGAAGAAGAGAATACAGATTGGAAGGGCAATGAGGATAGCACCTGCTGAGAAGTAGGCAATCTTCATGTTTTTCACATTGTTAACGAAGGTTTGGAGACCTACGGCAACAGTAAAGTATTCTTTCTCACGAAGCAAGAAACTAGAGAGGATGTAGTCCCCGAAAGGTCCCATGAAGGCCCAGAGAGCTTGTACGGCAACCATTGGGCGAACAAGTGGAAGAACAATTTGCCAGAAGCGGCGGAAGTGTCCTGCACCGTCTAGTTTTGCAGATTCGTCTAGAGACATTGGCACTGTATCGAAGTAGCCTTTCATCAACCAAGCATTCATTGGGATACCACCACCAACGTAGAGGAAGATGAGGAACCAGCTGTGGTTAAGGGCGTTCAACATAAGTGCCATGACGAAGAAGGCTGTCAAAGCGGCCATTGTTGGCACCATTTGGATAATCAAGAAGAAGACCAAACTTTGTTTACGAGCCAAGAAATTGTAACGGCTGTAGGCATAACCAGCAAGTACGATGATACTTGTTTGGACAGCCATGGTAATTAAGGCGATGATCAAAGTATTGAGGTACCAAGTACCGTACAAGGTTTCAGTAAAGAGCCCTTTAAAGTTATCAAAATTAAAATCGATATTGCTATCTAGCTTAAAGGCTGCTACGTTACCTGTCTTGAAGGCTGACATGATGGTAATTAATAGTGGATAGATAATCACGATTGAAAGGCCAATCAAGTAGAGGTAAGTAAGGGTTTGAGTCAGTCTACGTTTGAGTTTGATTGAGTTATTCATCTTAGACGTCCTCCATATCAAATGCGTGTAGTTTCTTGAATGCAATCATAGAGATTGAGATGACAATGATAGAGATAATCAAGGTAACAGCTGCCGCCATTGAGTATTGAGGAGATGTACCTGTTGTCAAACGGTAGATCCATGAGATCAAGATATCGGTTGAACCAGCTCCCCCTCCGACACTACCAGGACCTCCACCATTGAAGAGGTACATGATAGAGAAGTTGTTAAAGTTGAAGGTGTATTGACTGATCAAAGTAGGTGCCGCAACGGCCAAGATCATTGGGAAAGTGATGTTGCGGAATTTTTGCCAAGCATTGGCACCGTCAATATAAGCTGCTTCGTAAAGGTCATTAGGAATAGATTGCAAGATTCCCAAAGTCAAAACGTAGATGTATGGGAATCCAAGCCAACCTTGCATCATAATCAAGGCAATCTTAGTCCAAGTTGGGTCTGTTTTCCAAGGAATAAGAGCCCCATCAAGGAAAGGAAGGAATTTAGCCAAGATTGGCAATACTTGAGTGTTGATAGCTCCGACACTATCGTTAAACATGTTTGAGAATGTCAAGATAGTGATGAAGGCTGGAACAGCCCAAGGAAGAAGGAAAATAACACCGAAGATACGTTTTCCTTTGATAAATGGTTGGTTAGCAATGATAGCTGTGAAGATACCGATGACAATCTGTAAAGTTGAGGCAGCCAAAGCCCAGATGATGGTCCAAGAAAGAACGGCACCAAAGGCAGAACGGAAGGTACTCAAACTCCAGATGTTTGTAAAGTTGGTCAAACCAACCCAATCCAACAATTTGTTTGGTGGCAAGTGCTGGAAGTCGTAGTTAGTAAAGGCGATCATCAAGGTTACGATAACTGGGAAGATAATCGCGAAGGTCATGGCAACATAAGATGGAATAATCAAGAGGTAAGGGAAGCCATTTTCATAGATTCCTTTGATCATATCTTTTAGTGTAAGTGGTACTGGAATTCCATTGTTAATACGTTTTGCGATTGTATGTGCATCTTTGATATTTGAGAAATAAAAGAGTACATAAACGACTACAAAGATTAAATGGAAGGCACCACGAATCAGCATAAAGAGGGAATTATCACGACCTGGCTTGTCACCAAGAGTGATGAGATTGCTCAATTCAGGGGCTGCAAGTGCTAGGAAATAAAGGACAAATACGATGGTTACACCAAGGAAGATAAAACCTTTGGCTTTTTGTTTATTGTAAATCTGTCCTAACCCAGGAA
Organism: Streptococcus sp. SK643; assembly: GCF_000259505.1. Lineage (GTDB taxonomy): Bacteria > Bacillota > Bacilli > Lactobacillales > Streptococcaceae > Streptococcus. The sequence continues at coordinate 33,786 of NZ_AJMM01000029.1, read as the reverse complement.
TGATAGACAGCAGGGCTGCTTTACTAGGTTGTTGCTTTTCCATAATAACTCCTTTCATAGGATACTGGTTTCTAATTAAAACCTAAACTATATATGTTTTTGATTGATAAATTCAAAGGGGGATTTGATTTCCACCCCCCTTGAACAAATTTTTTATTCGCCAAATTTTTGTTTGATTGTTTCTTTGATCAATGTCACAGCATCGTTAGCAGCTGTTTTCGCATCTTTCTTACCGCTTACAGCATCAAAGAGCATAGTTTTCGCCGGATCCCAAACTGCAGACATTTGAGAGATGTTTGGCATTGGTTGAGCGTTCTTGAACTGTTTGATAACAGCTGTTGTCAACTCATCGTTTTTACCTTCAGCGTATGAACGAGCTTCAGTGTTAGCTGGGATTTCGTTAGTTGCATCGTAGAAGGCTTTTTGTTGTTCAGTTGAAACTAGGAAGTCTACAAATTTTTGAGCGCCTTCAAGGTTCTTAGTGCTTGATGGGATGATCCAAGCTTTACCACCACCGAACGCAGCATATTCTTTTCCGTTTGGAAGAGTTGGGATAGTAGCAACACCGTAGTTTACTTTAGCGTCTTTGAAGGCTTGAGCTTTCCAAGGTCCGTCAATGATAGCAGCTGTTTTACCTTCTTGGAATTGAGTTTGGATTAAGTTGCCAGCACCTTCAGTATCTTGCATACCTTTAGGCCATTTTTCATACCAAGATTTAGCGTAGTTGATACCTGCGATAGAACCGTCGTTTGCAAGACCGATGTCTTTAGCATCTTTACCGTTTTGTCCGAATACGTAAGCACCGTTACCAGCAAGAAGTCCGTATGCATAGTAGAAGTTTGTCCAGTCAGCTAGGAAAGCAGAAGTTTTCCCATCTTCTCCAGCGAATGCGTATTTGCTATCTTTAGCAAGTTCTTCTAATTCAGCAAAAGTTTTTGGAGCTTCTTTTACCAAGTCTTTGTTGTAGTACATAACAAGTGACTCGATAACAGCAGGAGCACCATAAACTTTACCGTCAGCAGCTGTTACAAGAGATTTAGTTTTATCGTCTGTCTTAGCGCCGTCGCTTACTTTAACTTCTGAAAGTTGTCCGTCAGTACCAAGGCTACCTACACGGTCGTATGGAGCCATCATAACGTCAGCAGCTTGACCTGATTGGTTGTCAAGAGAAAGTTTGTCAAGACCACCAAGTTGGTCACCAGATTTGATGTTAACTTTTGTTCCTGATTCTTTTTCGTAAGCTTTTGCAACTGATTCAGCAAATGCTTTATATTGGTCTTCAACGTAAAGAGTGATTTCTTTACCTGCAGATGCACCAGCATCAGCAGCTTTTTCAGCAGGTTTGCTTCCGCAAGCTACTAAAAGCAAGCTAGCAAGTGTAACAGTTCCAAGCACAGCAGCGCTCTTCATGAATTTAGATGACATAGTGTATTCCTCCTAAAGAATAACAAATTTTATAATGAGGAAACGCAAACGTTTTCCTTTATGGGACTAGTATAGCACAATCAGAAAGCGGTTGCAAGTGTTTTTTGTAAAAAATTTTAAAAAAATTGTGAAAAAAGTAAACGCTTCATCGTCATATAATCGTCATATAAATAGTAGAAAATCCCAAAAATCGGTTTTGTTTTAAATTTAAAAAAAGTTAAGAAAACGATTGCCTAGTTTACAAATGGAAAGCAGAGAGGATTCTCACTTTATTTTTGATTAATAAGATAAGTGAAACCCTTATTCCTATTTTGTTTGTTTTCTGAAAGAATATATATACGAGTAAGAAGAAAAAATGTTTAAAAAATAATCAAAAAAGTTATTTAAAAACCGCTTGCATTTATCAAGAAAATGAGCTATACTAGTAATAGCGCAAACGTTTGCGTTCATAAAAATGTAATATCTAACTATAAACACATGAGGTGCTTATTATGAAAAAACGTCAAAGTGGTGTGTTGATGCACATTTCTTCTCTTCCAGGAGCATACGGAATCGGATCATTTGGTAAAAGTGCTTACGACTTCGTTGATTTCTTGGTTCGCACAAAACAACGTTACTGGCAAATCCTTCCACTAGGAACAACTAGTTACGGAGACTCTCCTTACCAATCTTTCTCTGCCTTCGCAGGGAACACTCATTTTATCGATTTAGATATCTTGGTGGAACAAGGCTTGTTGCAAGCAAGTGATCTTGAAGGAGTTGACTTTGGTAGCGATGCATCTGAAGTTGACTATGCGAAAATCTACTATGCACGTCGTCCTCTTTTGGAAAAAGCGGTAAAACGTTTCTTGGAAGTAGGAGATGTTAAAGATTTTGAAAAATTTGCTCAAGACAACCAATCATGGCTTGAACTCTTTGCAGAGTATATGGCTATCAAAGAGCATTTTGATAATCTTGCTTGGACTGAATGGCCAGATGCAGATGCTCGCGCTCGTAAAGCTTCAGCACTTGAAAGCTACCGTGAGCAATTAGCAGACAAGTTGGTTTACCACCGTGTGACTCAATACTTCTTCTTCCAACAATGGTTGAAATTGAAAGCTTACGCTAACGACAACTACATCGAAATCGTTGGGGACATGCCAATCTACGTAGCGGAAGATTCAAGCGATATGTGGGCAAATCCACATCTCTTCAAGACAGATGTCAACGGTAAGGCGACTTGCATCGCAGGATGCCCACCAGATGAATTTTCTGCAACTGGTCAGCTTTGGGGTAACCCAATCTATGACTGGGAAGCAATGGACAAAGATGGGTACAAATGGTGGATTGAACGCTTGAGTGAAAGCTTCAAAATCTATGACATTGTTCGTATCGACCACTTCCGTGGTTTCGAGTCTTACTGGGAAATTCCTGTAGGTTCCGATACAGCAGCACCTGGTGAGTGGGTGAAAGGTCCTGGCTACAAGCTTTTTGCAGCCGTTAAGGAAGAACTTGGTGAGTTAAACATTATTGCAGAAGACCTTGGCTTCATGACTGATGAAGTTATCGAATTGCGTGAACGTACTGGCTTCCCAGGAATGAAGATTCTTCAATTTGCCTTCAACCCAGAAGACGAAAGCATCGATAGCCCACACTTGGCACCTGCTAACTCAGTTATGTACACAGGAACACACGACAACAATACGGTCCTTGGTTGGTACCGTAACGAGATCGATGATGCGACTCGTGAATACATGGCTCGCTACACTAACCGTAAAGAATACGAAACAGTGCCACATGCTATGCTTCGTATAGTCTTTTCATCAGTTAGCTTCATGGCAATTGCAACGATGCAAGATTTGCTAGAATTGGATGAGGCAGCTCGTATGAACTTCCCATCTACCCTTGGTGGAAACTGGTCTTGGCGTATGACTGAAGATCAATTGACACCAGCTGTCGAGGAAGGCTTGCTTGACTTGACAACAATCTATCGCCGAATCAATGAAAATTTGGTAGAATTAAAGAAATAATACAATATCAGGAGACACCTTAAACATGTTATCACTACAAGAATTTGTACAAAATCGTTACAATAAAACCATTGCAGAATGTAGCAATGAAGAGCTTTACCTTGCTCTTCTTAACTACAGCAAGCTTGCAAGTAGCAAAAAACCAGTTAACACTGGTAAGAAAAAAGTTTACTATATCTCAGCGGAGTTCTTGATTGGTAAACTTTTGTCAAACAACTTGATCAACCTTGGTCTTTACGACGATGTTAAAAAAGAACTTGCAGCTGCAGGTAAAGACTTGATCGAAGTTGAAGAAGTTGAATTGGAACCATCTCTTGGTAATGGTGGTTTGGGACGTTTGGCTGCCTGCTTTATCGACTCAATTGCTACTCTTGGTTTGAACGGTGACGGTGTTGGTCTTAACTACCACTACGGTCTTTTCCAACAAGTTCTTAAAAACAACCAACAAGAAACAATTCCAAATGCATGGTTGACAGAGCAAAACTGGTTGGTTCGCTCAAGCCGTAGCTACCAAGTACCATTTGCCCACTTCACATTGACATCAACTCTTTACGATATCGATGTACCTGGTTACAAGACAGAAACTAAGAACCGCTTGCGTTTGTTTGACTTGGATTCAGTTGATTCTTCAATCATTAAAGACGGTATCAACTTTGATAAGACAGACATCGCTCGCAACTTGACTCTTTTCCTTTACCCAGATGATAGTGACCGTCAGGGTGAATTGCTCCGTATCTTCCAACAATACTTCATGGTTTCAAACGGTGCGCAATTGATCATCGAAGAAGCAATCGAAAAAGGAAGCAACTTGCATGACCTTGCTGATTACGCAGTTGTCCAAATCAACGATACTCACCCATCAATGGTTATTCCTGAGTTGATCCGTCTTTTAACTGCTCGTGGTATCGAACTTGACGAAGCAATCTCAATCGTTCGTAGCATGACTGCCTACACTAACCACACAATCCTTGCTGAAGCCCTTGAAAAATGGCCTCTTGAATTCTTACAAGAAGTGGTTCCTCACTTGGTACCAATCATCGAAGAATTGGACCGTCGTGTGAAAGCAGAAGTGAAAGATCCAGCTGTTCAAATTATCGATGAGAGCGGACGTGTTCATATGGCTCACATGGATATCCACTACGGATACAGTGTTAACGGGGTAGCAGCACTCCACACTGAAATCTTGAAGAACTCTGAGTTGAAAGCCTTCTACGACCTTTACCCAGAAAAATTCAACAACAAAACAAACGGTATCACTTTCCGTCGTTGGCTCATGCATGCTAACCCAAGCTTGTCTCACTACTTGGATGAGATTCTTGGACATGGTTGGCACCATGAAGCAGATGAGCTTGAAAAACTTTTGTCTTATGAAGACAAAGCAGCTGTCAAAGAAAAATTGGAAAGTATCAAGGCTCACAACAAACGTAAATTGGCTCGTCATTTGAAAGAACACCAAGGTGTGGAAATCAATCCAAACTCTATCTTTGATATTCAAATCAAACGTCTTCACGAGTACAAACGCCAACAAATGAATGCCTTGTACGTGATTCACAAATATCTTGACATCAAAGCTGGGAACATCCCTGCTCGCCCAATCACAATCTTCTTTGGTGGTAAAGCAGCTCCAGCCTACACAATCGCTCAAGACATCATCCACTTGATCCTTTGCATGTCAGAAGTTATTGCTAATGATCCAGTAGTAGCTCCACACTTGCAAGTTGTTATGGTTGAAAACTACAACGTTACTGCAGCAAGCTTCCTTATCCCAGCATGTGATATCTCAGAACAAATCTCACTTGCTTCTAAAGAAGCTTCAGGTACTGGTAACATGAAATTCATGTTGAACGGAGCTTTGACTCTTGGTACTATGGACGGTGCTAACGTGGAAATCGCTGAGTTGGTTGGCGACGAAAACATCTACATCTTTGGTGAAGATTCAGAAACTGTTATCGACCTTTACGCAAAAGCAGCTTACAAATCAAGCGAATTCTACGCTCGTGAAGCTATCAAACCATTGGTTGACTTCATCGTTAGCGATGCAGTTCTTGCAGCTGGAAACAAAGAGCGCTTGGAACGTCTTTACAATGAATTGATCAACAAAGACTGGTTCATGACTCTTCTTGACTTGGAAGACTACATCAAGGTTAAAGAACAAATGTTGGCTGACTACGAAGACCGTGACGCATGGTTGGATAAAGTCATCGTTAACATTTCTAAAGCAGGATTCTTCTCATCTGACCGTACAATCGCTCAGTACAACGAAGATATCTGGCACTTGAACTAAGTTACAAGATTTATACTAATACACTTTCCTATAAAGCGAATTTCAATTGAAATTCGCTTTTTTGAATACTGTGGATTTGGGTCAATCTTGTCTTGAAAAGATAGAAATCATAGATACAGTGAACGCATAACATTTTATTTCAGCCTTATATTTCTTCGTAGTTGATTACCTCACATCCCTTGTATTCGTTTACATAAAGTATTATAATATGATTGTAGGAAAGAAGGTGTTCTTATGTGGAAAAAATATTTTTCAAAATATAAATGGACGGATTTATTTTGGATTCTATTTGTTATTTTAACATGCCTCTTGATGGGTAATGATACTCTTTTTCCGCTTACTCATCAAGAAATCTCTTATCATGGGTGCTTATTTGGAATTACACTTGCATTATATCACTTACTATTTATTGATAAGTTTGTTATCTCGAATCGAAAATAAAGATTAGAACTTAGAATTGGTAAATTTCCAAAATTTTTCGGATAGATAGTTTAAAAATTGAAATTTAAAACCGCATATCTTCTTGAAATGCGGTTTTTGTGTCAATTATAGTGCTTGCCCAACAAGCATCTCTGCTTCAATGGTAATCTCTGTCAGTTGGCTCCAGTCAATCTTGGTCTGGTCAACGTGAAAGAGTAAGGGAGTCATGCTGAGTAGGGTTTGAAGCTGCTCTGCTGTGATAGTCTTAGTCAGAGAGGCAGTTTGGCTAGATAGGATGGTAAAGTGTTCTTGGAAATGATTTTTGATATCTTGGTTGGAATAGTCCTTGTTTGTCAGTTGGTCTTGCACCTTCTGGCGAATTTCCTTGAGGTGATTTTCCGTTGGGATAACCTTTATCAAGATGCCGTCTTTGGATAAAACGCGACGAAATCCTCCATAGTTGGCAGGCGAAAAGATATCAAGCAGGATGTCCATACTGGCGTCTTTTATAGGAAGTCGTGCCAAGTCGCCTACAAACCAATTGACTGCCCAGTTGGCTTCACTTTTAGCAGCAATTTGGACGGAATCTTTGGAGATGTCGAAGGCATAGAAGGTCTTGTCGGAGTGGGTTTCTTGGAGTTTACGAGAATAGAAACCTTCACCACAACCAATATCTAAGACAGTTTTTGCGGATGGATTAGCTTCTAGTAAGTCCGATACACCTTCTAAAATGGCCTGATAAAAGCCAGCTTCTAGGATTTGTTGACGGTTTTGAAAATTTTCCTTGTCGTAGTTAGCAGATTGCTTGATTTGAGGTGCTAGATTGACATAACCAAATTTCGCCAGGTCAAAAGAATGACGGTTGTTGCATTTGAGACTGCTCTCTACCAGAGTCAGATTTTCTTGGCAGATAGGACAGGCAAAGGCAGTCGCAGAAGCAAAACGCTGGAGTTTGGGTTTGAGGTTTGTATTCATAGTTTAAGTGTATCAAAAGAGGCAAATGAAAGCAACTTTAGGAATAAGTAGATGGGAGATTCAGTAGAAATAAAACTAATTCTCCAATTTATGGAATGAAATTGCTTTTATATTTAAATTGCTATATAATAATGATAAGGAGGAAATAAGTATGTTAAAAGAAGTATTAAGCGTCGCAAAAGTTGCGAAAAAATCATCACTCTTTTTGGGTGGTGTCGCATTTGGTACCCTTGGTTTGAAAATCTTGGCAAGTAAGGAAGCTAAAAAAGGTTATTCTAAAGCTTTGGCTAAGGCTTATAAGTTAAAAGATGAGCTAGATGCATCTGTTTCTGTTGTGAAGCAACATGGAGACGATGTCTTGCAAGATGCCAAATATTTGTACGAGCAAGAGAAAAAAGAAGAGCAATTAGATAGCCTTATAGGGGAATAATATGTCTTTTAAAGTGCTACATAGAGGATACCAACATATCCGACTATCATCTTCTTTTTCACTCACCTTGGATATTCAAGACTATCTTCGTTCCTTGGCGAGAGATGAAAAGGGGATTGAGTCTATCCAGTTTTACATGGATCAACAGCACTTTACTCTACGTATAAAAGAAGGCTTTTCTGTATTAGATAATGCAGAAGCCTTTTTAAAAAGAATTGATAAAGGGAAAGTTTCTGAGTTGATGACTCTTCCCATTCGTAGAGAAGAGAGTGCTTATTCTATTGTTTCAGGTGCAGCGGTTAAGCGTGTACTTTTTCGTAGTTTTGTGCCGTATCCTATTCGCTATATATGGACTTGTTATCAGGCTTTTGGTTATATTAGAGAAGCCTATCAAACACTAGCGCGTAAGGAACTAACGATGGAAGTCTTGGACTGTTCGGCGATTTTATTGTCCTTGTTTATGAATCAATCCAAGACGGCAAGTAATATCATGTTTATGCTTGATTTGGGGAATCATTTAGATCAGTGGTCCTTGAAAAAAACTGCAACAGATTTAGAACAAAGCCTTCTTGCAAAAGAGAGCGATGTATTCCTAGTACAGGGTGATACGGTTGTTAGTATCAAGAGTTCCGATGTTCAAATAGGAGATGTCTTGGTCCTATCTCAAGGAAATGAAATTCTGTTTGATGGACAAGTAGTTTCAGGTTTAGGTATGGTCAACGAAAGTTCTTTGACGGGAGAGAGTTTTCCAGTTGAAAAAAGAGAGTCTGATTTGGTTTGTGCAAATACAGTATTAGAAACTGGAGAGTTGCGTATTCGTGTAACCGATAATCAGATGAACAGCCGTATTTTACAGCTGATTGAGTTGATGAAGAAATCTGAAGAAAACAAGAAAACGAAACAACGCTATTTCATCAAGATGGCAGACAAGGTTGTCAAATATAATTTCTTGGGTGCTGGTCTGACTTACCTATTAACAGGTTCTTTTTCTAAGGCTATTTCTTTCTTATTGGTCGATTTCTCCTGCGCTTTGAAAATCTCTACTCCTGTAGCTTATTTAACAGCTATCAAGGAGGGTTTGAATCGTGAAATGGTGATTAAGGATGGAGATGTTCTGGAGAAATATCTGGAAGTTGATACTTTCTTGTTTGATAAGACGGGAACAATTACAACTAGCTATCCTATAGTTGAAAAGGTGTTACCTTTTGGAGACTATAGTGAGGAAGAAATATTAAGAATCAGTGCCTGTCTTGAGGAACACATCTATCATCCTATCGCTAATGCCATTGTCAAGCAAGCTGAGATAGAGGGGATTGAACATGAGGAAATGCATGGGAAACTCCAATATATTGCAAGCAAGGGAATTAAGTCCCATATCGATGGCAAACCAGTTCTTATTGGGAATTATGTCCTGATGCAGGATGAGCAGATTCATATCAGTTCGGAACAAAATGCTTTAATTGAAGAGTACAAGAGTCACTACAATCTCTTATTCTTAGCTTATCAGAATGAATTGATTGGAATGTTCTGCATCCATACTCCTTTGAGAAAAGAAGCAAAAGCAGCCTTGGAGAAACTTAAGGCACAGGGGAAAAAATTGATTCTGGCAACAGGGGACACCTTGGTTAGGACAGAGGAATTAGTCAAAGATTTGCCCTTTGATCAGGTCTATACAGACTTGAAACCTGATGGGAAATTTGAGTTAGTAGAGGAACTGCAGAAAGCAGGTCACACTATTTTGATGGTTGGAGATGGATTGAATGACTCAGCTGCTCTAACCCTATCAGATATCGGTGTGGTGATGAATGAGAGTGCAGATATTTCTAAGCAGATGAGCGATATCTTATTGTTAGATAATCGCTTGGATTTCTTCCAAGAGTTGGATTCGCTATCATCATCTTTGCAAACACTCATCAAGAAGAATATTCAAGATACCGTTGTCGTAAATAGTAGTTTGATTGGCTTTGGCTTGTTTAATTGGCTCAGTCCTTCAAATCTCTCTATCTTACATAATCTAACAACCTTACGTATTGTATTGCGTAGCCTGTCTATTAAGGGATAGGTGGGGACTATTAACAGCAAAAAGGAGTTACCTTTCTCGAGGTTAACTCCTTTTTTATAGGTAAATGTTGAACAGTTTAGTAAGTCAATACAAAATATTTTTTCTTCCCACGACGGATAACAGTCAGTTCGTTCTCTAACTTATCAGCGTCACTCAAGACATAGTCAAGGTCTTGAATGCGGTCACCGTTTACGTAGATAGCTCCGTTTTGGACGTCTTCACGGGCTTGGCGTTTTGAGTTAACCACACCAGCTGAAACGAGTAGTTCTACGATATTGTGGTTTTCATCTGCTTTAACTTGGTAGTTTGGCACTCCACGAAGTCCTTGTTTGAGCTCTTTGACAGAAAGGTTTTTGATGTTGCCTGCAAAGAGTTGCTCAGTGATGTTGAGGGCTTCTTTGTAGGCTTCTTCGCCGTGAACAAGTGTTACGACTTCACGAGCCAAGACTTTTTGAGCCAAGCGTTCGTGTGGAGCCGCTTCAAATTGTTTACGGATGTCTTCAATCTCATCAAGTGACAAGAAAGTAAAAATCTTCAAGAAGCGAACAGCGTCAGCGTCCATCACGTTCATCCAGAATTGGTACATTTCGTATGGAGAAGTCTTTTCAGGATTGAGCCAGACTGCGTTTCCTTCTGATTTCCCAAATTTCTTACCAGTTGCATCTGTGATGAGTGGTACTGTGATAACGTGTCCAGTTTTGTCAGCCTTACGACGAAGTAATTCGGTACCAGCTGTCATATTTCCCCACTGGTCAGAACCACCGATTTGTAGCGTTACGTTGTGGTCTTGGTTAAGAACGAAGAAGTCGTACCCTTGCATGATTTGGTAAGCAAACTCAGTGTAAGAAATTCCTGTTTCGATCCGTTTTTTCACAGATTCCTTGCTCATCATGTAGTTGACAGTGAAGTATTTTCCGATATCACGGAGGAAGTCAATGAAGCTGATGCTGCCGAACCAGTCGTAGTTGTTGACCATGACAGCCTTATTTTCCCCATTTTCAAAGTCAAGAAAGCGAGAAAGTTGTCCTTGGATAGACTTGACCCAGCCATCTACTGTGTCTTTTGTTTGGAGACTACGTTCAGCATCTTTGAAGGACGGATCTCCGATGAGACCTGTGGCACCGCCAACGAGCGCATAAGGTTTGTGACCTGCTAGTTGCAGGCGACGACTTGTTAAGATTGCGACTAGGTGGCCTAGGTGAAGGCTGTCAGCAGTTGGATCGTAGCCAGTATAATAAGAAACTTGACCTTCTTCTAGGGCTTTACGCAAAGCTTCTTCATCAGTCGTTTGAAAAATCAAACCACGCTCTTTTAGCTCATCAAAAATGTGCATGTGTCTTTTCTCCTTTATAAAATATTGTTTCTACCTATTGTATCACAAACTTGGACAATAGCCTAGTAGAATAAGGAAGAAAGTGGCTATTTTATTGAAAGTTTACCTTTTATGGTATAATAGATAAAATGAGGAAATCCATGCAAAATCAATTAAATGAATTAAAACAAAAAATGCTGGAATTTTTCCAGCAAGTAAGATCAATCTTTCATCAAAAAAAATCACAAAACGTCTCTGAACAAGATAAAACAGATGGAGAAAGGAAAGGATTTTTACCTCTCCTAGGGACTTCTTTATCTGTCTTTAAGGGGATTTTGAATACTCTCTTTATTTTAGCTTTTATCGGGGGGCTATTTGGGACTGGTATAGCACTTGGTTATGGGGTTGCCTTGTTTGATAAGGTTCGATTGCCTCAAACAGAAGAATTACTAGGCCAGGTGAAAGACATCTCTTCGATTTCTGAAATAACATATGCTAATGGGAATATCATTTCTTCTGTTGAGAGTGATTTGTTGAGAACATCTATCTCAGCAGAGCAGATTTCAGAAAATCTAAAGAAAGCTATTATAGCAACTGAAGACGAACATTTTAATGAACATAAGGGAGTGGTTCCCAAGGCAGTTATTCGTGCCACTTTGGGGAATTTTGTAGGGCTAGGCTCTTCTAGCGGTGGTTCAACTTTAACTCAGCAGCTGATTAAGCAACAGGTTGTTGGAGATGCACCGACCTTGGCTCGTAAGGCGACTGAAATTGTAGATGCTCTTGCTCTGGAGAGAGCCATGAGTAAGGAAGATATTTTAACAACCTATTTGAATGTTGCTCCTTTTGGGCGAAATAATAAAGGGCAAAATATTGCAGGAGCTCAGCAAGCGGCGGAAGGTATTTTTGGTGTAGATGCAAGTAAATTAAGTGTTCCACAAGCAGCATTTTTAGCAGGTTTACCACAAAGTCCTATTATCTATTCACCTTATGAAAATACGGGAGTCATTAAAAGTGATGAAGATTTAGAACTTGGCTTGAAGAGAGCCAAGGATGTTCTCTATAACATGTACCGTACAGGGGCTTTAACTCAGGATGAGTATGATCAATATAAAGATTACGACCTAAAACAGGATTTTCTACCTTCAGGAACAGTAACGAGTGTTTCAAGAGGATACTTATACTTTACAGCCTTGGCGGAGGCTCAGGAACAAATGTATGAGTATTTGGTTAAACGAGATAATGTTTCGGCGGCAGAGTTAAAAAATGAAGCATCTCAAAAGTTTTACCGAGATTTGGCGGTTAAGGAAATTGAAAATGGTGGTTATAAGATTACAACTACCATTGATGAGAAGATTCATTCTGCCATGCAAAATGCAGTTGCTAATTACGGTTCTCTATTAGATGATGGAACTGGTAAAGTAGAAGTCGGAAATGTTTTGATGGACAATCAAACAGGTGCTGTTCTAGGATTTGTCGGCGGTCGAAATTTTCAAGAAAACCAAAATAATCATGCTTTTGATACGAAACGATCACCAGCATCTACTACAAAACCTTTGCTAGCTTATGCGATTGCGATTGACCAGGGGTTGATGGGAAGTTCTAGTATATTGTCCAACTACCCTACAACATTTTCAAACGGGACTCCAATTTTGTATTCTGGTAAAAAAGGGACAGGCATGATGACCTTGGGAGAGGCTCTAAATTATTCATGGAATATCCCAGCTTATTGGACTTATCGTATGCTCCGTGAAAAAGGAGTGGATGTCAAGTCTTATATGGAAAAAATGGGCTATGAAATTCCAGATTATAGCATTGAGAGTCTTCCAATGGGTGGAGGTATTGAAGTATCGGTAGCCCAGCATACTAACGGTTACCAGACTTTAGCAAATAATGGTGTCTATCATAAAAAACACGTGATTTCTAAAATTGAATCATCAGACGGGAATGTCATCTATGAGTATAAAGACGAGCCAGTTCAAGTCTACTCTAAAGCAACAGCGACCATCATGCAGGGGCTTTTGAGAGAGGTGTTATCATCACGTATAACAACGACATTCAAGAGCAGTCTTTCTTCTCTAAATCCTAGCTTGGCAAATGCAGATTGGATTGGGAAAACAGGAACCACTAATGAGAATGAAAATATGTGGCTTATGGTTTCTACTCCTAAATTAACACTCGGGGGATGGATTGGGCACGATGATAATCATTCTCTAACACGTTTAGCAGGTTATGAAAACAATTCTAAATATATGGCCAATCTTGTCAATGCTATTCAGCAAGCAAATCCAACTATTTGGGGAAATGAGCGTTTTACCTTAGATTCTAGTGTGAATAAATCACAAGTACTTAAAGCTACAGGCGAGAAACCAGGTAAAGTGTCAATCAATGGTACAACCATAGATCTTTCAGGATCTACCGTAACAAGTTATTGGGCTAATAAGGCTGGTGCTCCTTCAACTAACTATCGCTTTGCAATTGGAGGTAGTGATGCAGATTATCAACATGCTTGGTCTAGTATCATTGGTAGTCTTAAAACCACATCCAACTCAAATAGCGACTCAAGTAGTAGTTCTAATGATAGTAGCAATTCAAGTGACACTCGACCATCTTCTTCAAGATCAAGAAGATAACAGTATTAAAATCATGCTAAATGAAGTGGCGAATCAATGGATTGCCACTTTTTTCTTTTGATTTTTCGTGTTACAATAAAAGCTATGAATCAGTATCAGAAAAAAATTGTAAAAGGAACTATTTATTCACTCCTATCGGGCTTAATCTGGGGTATCTGTGGAATTTTAGGAGAATACTTTTTTACTCATTATCAGGTTTCGTCTGGCTGGATTACTTCTATGCGTTTAAGTTTAGCTGGTAGTCTGGTTTTGATATACTCCTCCATACAGCTCAAATCTCAAGTACTTGATCTCTGGCGAGACAAGAAAAATTATCTACCTTTTTTAGCCTATGCTATTTTAGGTATTTTTTCTGTGCAGTTTTTCTTTTATCTCTGTGTTGAATATTCAAATGCAACAACAGCAACTATCCTACAATTTATCAGTCCGATTTTCATCTTGATCTATAATCGCATTATCTATAAGAAGAGGGCCTCCTTGAGAGCTATTTGCTATGTTTTGATTGCCATGTTAGGTGTTTTTTTGATGGCAACCAAGGGTGATTTATCTCAGTTATCTATGACGCCTTTAGCTCTTTTGACAGGTTTGTTGAGTGCTATGGGTGTCATGTTTAATGTTATTTTGCCACAACCATTTGCTAAGCGGTATGGCTTTGTACCTACAGTAGGCTGGGGAATGATTCTAGCAGGTTTGTTTAGTAATATTCTTTCTCCGGTTTATCAGATTTCCTTTGTGGTGGATATCTGGAGCGTCTTGATTTGTCTTATTATTGCCTTCTTTGGAACAGCTTTTGCATTTTTTATTTCTATGAAGGCAGTCTCTTTGGTTTCTCCCTTAGTGGTTTCGGTTATCAGTGCTAGTGAACCCTTATCTTCTGCCCTGTTGAGTGTATTATTTTTAGGATTGGTATTAGACTGGTCTTTAGTTTTAGCCATGATATTGATTATTTTACCAATGATTTTCCTCTCCATAGAAGAAGCGAAGGGGAGCAACTAAAATTGTTTTTCTAACTGTAAAACAATTATGATACTTAAATAGTAAGAATTGCTGAGAGGATGACTACAAAGATTTCAAGCTCTTATTAGAGTAAATTTTATTTTATTGGTAATAGGCGTAGTCTTATATCCTAAAAAGAGAGAAAAAAGCTTCAAATTTGGAGCTTTTTTTGGTAGAATAGTTATCATTATAACGAATTAGGAGGCGCTTATGACTGCCACAAAAATGAATGCTCAAGAAATCATCCAATTTATTGCTAATGCTGAAAAGAAAACCAGAGTAAAGGTTACTTTTGAGGGAGAACTAGCTTCTGCAGTTCCTAACTCTGTTGTGAAATTAGGAAATGTTCTCTTTGGTGATTGGAAGGACCTTGCTCCACTTTTAGACGGGCTAGTAGAAAATAAAGATTATGTCGTAGAACAAGATGCCCGTAATTCTGCGGTTCCTTTATTAGATAAACGTGCGATTAATGCTCGTATCGAACCAGGTGCTATTATCCGTGACCAGGTTGAAATTGGTGACAATGCTGTTATCATGATGGGAGCGGTTATCAATATCGGTGCTGAGATTGGCGCAGGGACTATGATTGACATGGGGGCTATCCTTGGTGGACGTGCCATCGTTGGGAAGAATAGCCACGTTGGTGCGGGCGCTGTTCTTGCAGGTGTGATTGAGCCAGCTAGTGCAGACCCAGTGCGTGTTGGGGACAATGTTCTCATTGGTGCCAATGCAGTGGTCATCGAAGGAGTGCAAATCGGTAGTGGTTCGGTTGTAGCTGCAGGAGCGATTGTTACTCAAGATGTTCCAGAAAACGTAGTAGTAGCAGGAGTTCCAGCTCGCGTCATCAAAGAGATTGACGAAAAAACCCAACAGAAAACAGCGTTAGAAGATGCGCTTCGTACCTTGTAATTATTAAAAAGAGGCGGAACCCTTTTTCCAGCCTCTTTCTTCTATCTAGGAGGACAGACAGATGTTAGATTTAATTCAAACGAGACGAGATTTACACCAGATTCCTGAAATTGGCTTGGAAGAGTTCAAGACACAGGCTTACTTGTTAGATGCCATTGAGAAGTTAACTACTGGTAAGGATTTTATTCAGGTTCGTACTTGGCGGACAGGTATCTTAGTTTATTTGCAGGGTAGTCAGCCTGAGCGTACCATTGGTTGGAGAACAGATATTGACGGGCTTCCTATTATTGAGCAAACAGGTCTTCCATTCTCCTCTCAGCACCAAGGTCGTATGCACGCCTGTGGGCATGATTTTCATATGACTATTGCCTTAGGCTGTCTTGAGCGAGCCCTTGAGGAGCAACCGAAGAACAATCTGCTCTTTCTGTTTCAGCCTGCTGAAGAAAATGAAGCAGGTGGTATGCTTATGTATGAGGACGGGGCTTTTGGAGATTGGCTACCAGACCAATTTTATGGCCTTCATGTTCGACCAGATTTGAAGGTTGGCCAGATTGCAACTAATACCCACACACTCTTTGCAGGTACTTGTGAGGTCAAGATTCGTTTTAAAGGAAAAGGCGGTCACGCTGCCTTTCCACATGAAGCAAATGACGCCTTGGTGGCTGCTAGTTATTTTGTGACTCAAGTGCAGTCTGTGGTCAGCCGGAATGTCAATCCGATTGAGGGAGCAGTAGTGACTTTTGGAGTTTTCCAAGCTGGGACAACCAACAATGTTATCACAGATACAGCCTTCTTGCACGGGACCATCCGTGCTTTGACTCAGGAAATGAGTTTATTAGTTCAAAAGAGAGTAAAAACAGTGGCAGAAGGTGTTGCGGCAGCTTTTGGTATGGAAGTCGAAGTAGAACTCAAACAAGGGGGTTATTTACCAGTTGAGAATGATCCAACCTTGGCGCGTGAATTGATGACCTTCTTTGAGGAGAAAGATGGTATTGAGCTAATTGATATTGAACCTGCCATGACTGGTGAGGACTTTGGCTATCTTCTGTCCAAGGTAGACGGCGTTATGTTTTGGTTAGGTATTGATAGTCCCTATGCCCTTCATCATCCTCAGATGAGTCCTAGAGAAGAAGCTCTAGCCATTGGTGTTGAGGCGGTTTCTAGTTTCCTAAAAAAGAAAGTATCAGAGTAAAGATATGAAATCAGAACTTAGGAAGCAAATCTTACAAAAAATGAAATCCTTGTCTCAGGAGGAAAAAATGAGGATGGATCAGGCTTTGACCGGTCGCTTTTTACAACATCCTTTTTACAAAAAAGCTGAGATCATCGCAACTTACCTATCATTTCCTCATGAGTATCAAACGCAGTACCTGATTGAGCACGCTCTGCAAGATGGTAAGAAAGTTCTGATTCCTAAAACCTATCCCAAAGGAAGAATGGATTTTGTAGTTTACAATCCCCAGCAATTAGTCAGAACTTCTTTTGGTTTACTGGAATCAGAAGGAGAATTGACAGTGGTTGATCGGTCTCAAATTGATGTGATTCATGTTCCGGGCTTAGCTTTTACGATAGAAGGTTATCGGATTGGATACGGTGGAGGATATTATGATCGCTATTTGACCGGATATAAAGGCCATACGATAAGCACTCTCTATCCGTTTCAAATTCAGGAATTTATTCCTGATGATCACGATATTCCTGTTCAGGAGGTTCTAATGTATGAAGGAAATCTTTGATAAACGTTACCCTGTAACGAGTTTTTTTCTCCTAGTAACAGCTCTAGTCTTTGCTTTAATGTTGCTGACTACAGGTGGGAATTTTGATCGGGCAGATACTCTATTTCGATTTGGGGCTATGTATAGTCCTGCTATTCGATTGGTGCCTAGTCAGATTTGGCGCCTCTTTTCTGCGATTTTTGTCCATATTGGTTGGGAACATTTTATTGTCAATATTCTCTCTCTCTATTTTCTTGGACGGCAAGTCGAAGAGATTGTTGGTTCTAAGCAGTTTTTCTTTCTTTATCTTCTGTCAGGGATGATGGGTAATCTATTCGTCTTCGCTTATACACCTAGAGCTTTAGCTGCAGGAGCATCGACTTCTCTTTATGGTCTATTTGCTGCCATTATTGTTTTGCGCTATGCATCGCGTAATCCTTATATTCAGCAGTTGGGGCAATCCTATATGACGCTTTTTGTAGTAAATCTTATTGGTAGTATTTTAATTCCGGGAATTAGTCTTGCAGGCCACATTGGAGGAGCAGTGGGAGGCGCCTTTTTAGCAATACTCTTTCCAGTAAAAAGTGAGAGACGGATGTATAACCCGGTTCAGCGACTAGGAGCAGCAGTCCTTTTTATAGGTCTTGCTATCCTACTTCTCTATAAGGGTATGAGATGACCAGATGTTAGATGAAAATTGAGATAATAAATTAAGCTACTCAAAAAATGAGTAGCTTTTTATGAACTTTGGAACCATTCGAAACAACACAGCAAGTTAAAATAAGGCTTTGTCCGTACACAACTTGAAAAAGTGAGCACCGATTCGGTGCTTTTTTATTTTCTTAAATCAGGATAAGATTGTTAAAAATTCATATTCGACGCTATATAGACCTAGATTCTATCTATTTTTAACTTTGTATTGCTATATAAAAAGAACTAAGTGATAATCCTAGTTCTTTTTGTAATGATGTTAAGTTTACTCTCCCCCAGCCAACTCTTTTCCGAGTTCGATGAGGTAGTTTTTCAAGTCATCCTTGACTTGCGGGTGTTTAAGGGCGTAGTCGATAGAAGTTTTCATGAAGCCAAACTTATCTCCTACGTCGTAACGAGCTCCCTTAAATTCACGGGCGAAAACGCGTTGTGTTTTGTTTAAAGTATCAATGGCATCAGTGAGTTGGATTTCATTTCCAGCACCAGGAGCTTGATTTTCTAAGATGTCAAAAATTTCAGGTGTGAGAAGATAGCGTCCGATAATAGCTAAATCACTTGGAGCATCTTCAGGAGCTGGTTTTTCAACGAACGTTTCTACACTATAGAGTCCGTTGATTCCTTCGCCTTGAGGAGCAATGACTCCGTAGGCAGATACTTCATCATGAGGAACAGGCATAACAGCAATGGTTGATGCGTGAGTATTTTCATAATCATTCATCAATTGTTTTGTGAGAGGAACAGCTTGTTCATCTGTGATATCCATGAGGTCGTCACCTAGCATGACAACAAAGGGTTCATTTCCTACAAAAGCCTTAGCTTGTAAGACAGCATCTCCTAGTCCACGTGGATGACTTTGACGGATAAAATGGAGGCGAATCCCAGTCGTTTCATCAACTAGTTTTAAAAGGTCTGTTTTCCCTTTTTCTTTGAGATTGTATTCTAATTCAAAGTTTGAGTCAAAATGGTCTTCAATTGAACGTTTTGCTTTACCAGTGACTACTAGAATATCTTCAATACCAGATCGAAGTGCTTCTTCTACGATAAATTGGATAGTGGGTTTGTCTACAATCGGTAACATTTCTTTAGCAAGAGCCTTAGTTGCTGGGAGGAAACGAGTTCCAAGTCCAGCGGCAGGAATGACTGCTTTTCTTACTTTTGATGTCATAATGATCCTTTCTCTAGTGGTCTAAGACCACTCGTTTTCTGCTTTAAATTCATTGTTCATGATATCGTTGATAGCATCTCTAATGTTGATGCCTTGATAGATAACTTGGTAAATAGCCTGTGTGATCGGCATGTAGACCCCAAGTTCTTGAGCAAGTTCATAGGCTGCTCGGGTGGTTGAAATTCCTTCGATGACCATTCCCATATTTGCTTCTATATCAGCAAGAGATTCGCCTCGTCCCAAAGCATCTCCGGCCCGCCAGTTCCGAGAGTGAATGGATGTTCCAGTTACAATCAAATCTCCAACCCCTGATAAACCACTGTATGTTAATGGACTAGCGCCTAGAGCCACTCCTAATCTAGTGATTTCTGCTAAGCCTCGAGCTATGATAGCTGCCTTAGCATTATCTCCAAAATCAAGGCCATGTAGAGCACCAGCACCTACAGCAATAATGTTTTTAAGTGCACCCGCGGTCTCTACCCCGATAACATCTGTATTGGTATAAAGTCGGAAGTAGTGATTACTAAAGAGTTTTTGAGCATATTGAGCTGTCTGAAGATTAGTAGAAGCAGCCGTGATTAAGGTGAGGTCGCGAACGATTGTTTCCTCAGCATGACTAGGACCTGAGACGACAACGATTTCGCTTCGGAGGTGCTCTGGGATTTCTTCTTCAAGGATAGTTGATAAGCGTTTGTGGCTATCGGGTTCTAATCCTTTTGAAGCGTGCATGATGACAACCTTGTGATTTAATGTCTGTGCGACTTGTTGGGCAACTAGACGAGTTACTTTTGTTGGGACCACGAATAAAATAGCATCTACGTCTTTCAGTGCCTCTGCTAAGTCAGTGTAGGCACTGATATTTTTATCTAGAACGACATCTTTAAAGTAGTGCTTATTAGTATGGTGTGTATTAATTTCATTGATTTGTTCGGGAATATTTCCCCAAATACGTACCTCGTGTCCATTGTCATTTAAGACTTGTGAAAGAGCAGTTCCCCACGAACCAGGCCCCAAGACGGCGATGGTTTGTTTTTCCATGTTTCCCTCCTTGATAGAGTTCTTTCTCTTATTCTATCATATTCTAGGGGATTTTGCACTTGAGTTCCTGATGTAGATGAATCTTTATTACTGTAACAAAAATAAAAAATGAGACTAAATCAAGGGAATTTTAGCCTCATTTTTTATTTTATTGAACAGTTTACATATATCCGCTTGATCAACCAAAAGATGACTCAGAAAGAAGTTTGATAGCTTATTTCAATTGATCGGTGATGTCTTTTGATAGTAACATACCTAAATGGTAAGTTTTATTAATGTAATCAATCACATCATTGATATTTTCTGTAGTTTGAATTTTTTCTTTGATATTGGCAACAAATGTCTCGTCTTTTAATAGTTGTTCTTGATAGAGTTTCTGAAGTCTCTCTTTTTCATATTTATTGAGTAGAAAAAGGAAGACCAAGCTAATAACAACTAGGACATAAGCATATTGGCTCATAGAATATCTCCTTGGATAGTGAAGAAGTGGCAGAAGGATAGTTTAGATAAAATAGTATCATACCAAACCAAATTCTGTATAGGATTTAGCTTAAGTACTTAGATTACTTAGCAAGTAATTTGAAGATTACGACATGACCCTAACCCAATCGACTTTATTTGGTTTGGTGAATTAGTAAAGCGTTTAGGCAAGCTTCTCTGTTTACGACGTAAAGAAACATAAATCGATAATATTTATGTTTCTTTGCTAGTGAAGCAGTTAGCTAGTCCGCATATAAGCGGCTAGCGTCTAACAATTGGGAACTTTAGTTCCCAATTGTTAGTACTGAATCACATCTTCTCTGGTGCTTCAACACCTAGCAAACGTAGAGCTTCTTTGAGAACGACGGCTGTTGCGTAGCTAAGGGCTAGACGGCTGTCACGTTCAGGGCTCTCATCTAAGATACGTGTATGAGCATAGTATTTGTTGAAGGCTTGAGCCAAATTAATAGCAAATTTTGCGACGATAGAAGGCTCAAAGTTATCTGCCGCACGGTTGATAATACGTGGGAAGTCTTGGATGAGTTTGATGATTTCCCAGCTTTCAGCATCGTTTAAGCTATAATTGGCCTCTGTTTCAGGTTTAAAATCTGCTTTACGTAAGATTGATTGGATACGAGCATAGGCATACTGTACATAAGGACCAGTTTCCCCCTCAAAGGATACCATGGCTTCTAAGTCGAAGTCGTATCCATTTGTACGATCGGTCTTAAGGTCGTAGAATTTAATGGCTCCAACCCCAACAGCATGGGCTACTTGGTCTTTGTTTTCAAGTTCAGGATTTTTAGCCTCGATTTGGGCTTTGGCACGACTAACAGCCTCTGCAATAGTAGGCTCTAGCAAGATGACATTCCCTTTACGAGTAGAGAGTTTTTTCCCTTCTTTTGTAACTAAACCACAAGGAACGTGGGTAATGTCGTCACTCCAGTCGTAGCCCATCTCTTTCAAGACAGCTTTGAGCTGTTTAAAGTGGGCAGATTGCTCTTGACCAACGACGTAGATAGATTTGGCAAACTGATATTCGTTTTTACGGTAAAGGGCTGCAGCCAAGTCACGAGTGATATAGAGAGTTGCTCCATCAGATTTCTTGATGAGGGCTGGATGTTCAATTCCATATTTCTCAAGGTTGACAACTTGGGCACCTTCTGACTCAACAAGAAGCCCTTTTTCAGAAAGAATTTCTACAACTGCATCCATCTTATCGTTGTAGAAGGCTTCCCCGTTGTAGCTGTCAAATTCAACCTTCAGTTCATTGTAAAGGCGGTTAAATTCCACCAAACTTTCATCACGGAACCATTGCCAAAGAGCGAGAGCTTCCTCGTCGCCATTTTCCAGTTTACGGAACCATTCGCGTGCTTCTTCATCCAAGCTAGGGTCATTTTCAGCTTCAGCGTTGATGCGGACATAGAGTTTAAGGAGTTCATCAATTGGATGAGCTTTCACAGCTTCTTCGTCGCCCCATTTTTTGTAGGCAACAATCAGCATTCCAAACTGTTTACCCCAGTCACCTAGATGGTTAACTTTGACCGTTTGATAACCGATTTTTTGGAAAATGTTTGATAAGCTATCCCCGATAACGGTTGAACGAAGGTGACCAATAGAAAATGGTTTAGCGATATTGGGACTAGACATGTCGATAACAACATTTTCTTGATTGCCGATATTTTGGTCAGCATAGTGTTCTTTTTCAGTGATAACAGCTTGCAATACTTGAGAGGAGATGGCTGCTTTATCGAGGAAAAAGTTTACGTAAGGACCAGTGGCTACAACCTTTTCGAAAGCTTGACTATCAATTTTGTCAGCTAGGTTTGCAGCAATCATTTGTGGGGCCTTGCGCTCTACTTTGGCAAGTGAAAAAGCAGGAAATGCAATATCTCCCATATCTGAGTTTTTAGGTGTTTCAAGTAAATTTAAAATAGCTTCTTGGTCCAGGCTATCAATGATGCTAGCCAACTCACTAGCAATCAGTTCTTTAGTATTCATTACATGCTCCTTTTGGACTTTTCTACTATTTTATCATAAATTCAAAGAAAGAAAATAAAAAATTTGAAATCTCCGGTTTTTTTGGTATAATAAAGTTATAATTTTTTAATAAATATACATATAAGAGGATTTTATGAGGAAAAGAGATCGTCATCAGTTGATTATAAAAATGATTACCGAGGAGAAGTTGGGGACACAAAAAGAGATTCAAGATCGCTTGGAGATGCATAATGTATTTGTAACTCAAACCACTTTATCACGGGATCTACGTGAAATTGGCTTGACCAAGGTCAAGAAAAATGGTATGGTGTATTATGTACTAGCAAATGAGACAGAAAAAATTGATTTGGTTGAGTTTTTGTCTCATCATTTAGAAGGTGTTGCAAGAGCAGAGTTTACTCTAGTACTTCATACTAGACTTGGAGAAGCTTCTGTTTTAGCAAATATTGTAGATGCAAACAAGGATGAATGGATTTTAGGAACAGTTGCTGGTGCAAATACCTTATTGGTCATTTGTCGAGACCAGCACGTTGCCAAACTAATGGAAGATCGTTTGCTAGATTTGATGAAAGATAAGTAAGGTCTTGGGAGTTACTCTCAAGACTTATTTTTGACAAGGAGAGACGGCATATGGCGTCAGAAAAGCTATCACCCGGCATGCAACAGTATGTGGATATTAAGCAACAGTATCCAGATGCTTTTTTGCTCTTTCGAATGGGTGATTTTTATGAATTATTTTATGAGGATGCAGTTAATGCAGCGCAAATTTTAGAAATTTCATTAACCAGTCGTAATAAGAATGCGGACAATCCGATTCCTATGGCGGGTGTTCCCTACCATTCTGCCCAGCAGTATATCGATGTCTTGATCGAAAAAGGGTATAAAGTTGCGATTGCGGAGCAGATGGAAGACCCCAAACAAGCAGTTGGAGTTGTCAAGCGAGAGGTCGTTCAGGTTATTACACCAGGAACTGTTGTAGACAGTAGTAAACCCGATAGTCAGAATAATTTCCTAGTTGCTTTGGATCGTGAAGGGAACAAATTTGGTCTAGCTTATATGGACTTGGTAACAGGTGATTTTTATGTGACAGGTCTTCTAGATTTCACGTTGGTCTGTGGCGAAATCCGTAACCTCAAGGCTCGAGAAGTGGTGCTGGGTTATGACTTGTCTGAAGCAGAGGAGCAAATCCTCAGTCGTCAGATGAATCTGGTTCTTTCCTATGAAAAAGAATCTTTTGAGGATCTTCATTTACTGGATTCACGTTTGGCAAGCGTAGAGCAAGCAGCGTCTAGTAAACTGCTCCAGTATGTTCATCGGACCCAGATGCGGGAATTGAACCACCTCAAACCTGTTATCCGCTATGAAATCAAAGATTTTTTGCAGATGGACTATGCAACTAAGGCTAGTTTGGATTTGGTAGAAAATGCTCGTTCGGGCAAGAAGCAAGGCAGTCTTTTCTGGCTTTTGGATGAAACCAAGACGGCTATGGGTATGCGTCTGTTACGTTCTTGGATCCACCGACCCTTGATTGATAAGAAACGAATTGTTGAACGTCAAGAGGTGGTCCAGGTCTTTCTAGACCATTTCTTTGAGCGCAGTGATTTGACAGACAGTCTCAAGGGAGTTTATGATATTGAACGCTTGGCTAGTCGTGTTTCTTTTGGTAAGACAAACCCCAAGGATCTCTTGCAGCTAGCGACCACCTTATCCAGTGTGCCACGAATTCGTGCGATTTTAGAAGGGATGAAGCAACCTGCTCTAGCCTATCTCATCGCACAATTGGATGGAATCCCTGAGTTGGAGAGCTTGATTAGCGCAGCGATTGCTCCTGAAGCGCCTCATGTCATTACGGAAGGTGGCATTATTCGGACGGGATTTGATGAGACTTTGGACAAGTACCGCCGAGTGCTTAGAGAAGGGACGAGTTGGATTGCTGAGATTGAGGCCAAGGAGAGAGAAAGCTCAGGTATCAGCACTCTCAAGATAGACTACAATAAAAAAGATGGCTACTATTTCCATGTGACCAATTCGCAATTGGGAAATGTGCCAGCCCACTTTTTCCGCAAGGCAACTTTGAAAAACTCGGAACGATTTGGGACCGAGGAGTTAGCGCGTATCGAAGGAGATATGCTAGAGGCGCGTGAGAAGTCAGCCAATCTAGAGTATGAAATTTTTATGCGCATTCGTGAAGAGGTCAGTAAGTACATCCAGCGTTTACAAGCTTTAGCTCAAGGAATTGCGACGGTTGATGTCCTGCAGAGTTTAGCAGTTGTGGCTGAAACCCAGCATTTGATTCGACCTGAATTCGGAGATGATTCGCGAATTGATATCCAGAAAGGGCGCCATGCTGTCGTTGAAAAGGTTATGGGGGCTCAGGCCTATATTCCTAACACTATTCAGATGGCAGAAGATACCAGTATCCAACTGATTACAGGGCCGAATATGAGTGGGAAGTCGACCTATATGCGTCAGCTGGCCATGACAGCAGTGATGGCTCAGATGGGTTCTTACGTACCTGCAGAAAGTGCTTGCTTGCCTATTTTTGATGCCATCTTTACCCGTATCGGAGCAGCAGATGACTTGGTTTCAGGTCAATCAACCTTTATGGTTGAGATGATGGAGGCCAATAATGCCATTTCTCATGCAACCAAGGATTCCTTGATTCTTTTTGATGAGTTGGGAAGGGGAACGGCAACCTATGATGGTATGGCCTTAGCTCAATCCATTATTGAGTACATCCATGAGCATATCGGAGCAAAGACCCTCTTTGCGACCCACTACCATGAGTTGACCAGTCTGGAATCCAGCTTGGAACACTTGGTCAATGTCCACGTGGCAACCTTAGAGCAAAATGGACAAGTGACCTTCCTTCACAAGATAGAGCCAGGCCCAGCCGACAAATCCTACGGTATCCATGTAGCCAAGATTGCTGGTTTACCGGCTGATCTTTTAGCTAGAGCAGATAAAATTTTAACTCAATTAGAGAGTCAAGGCCAGAAAGTTCAAGTGAATGAGAGAGAAATAAGTGCAGTCACTGAACAAATGTCATTATTTGACACGCCTGCAGAAAATCCAATCCTAGCAGAATTGTCTAAACTGGATGTTTACAATATGACACCTATGCAGGCCATGAATGTTTTAGTAGAGTTAAAACAAAAATTGTAATCGTGTATGTTAGACTGGCATAATGTTGCCTCTTCTTTCTAGTTTAAAAGGAAGACTTCTTTGACAATTTACTACTTTTTTGCTAGAATGACATCATACAAACAGAATGAAAAGGAGCTGACGTATTGTCGCTCCCTTTTGTCTATTTTTTAAGGAGAAAGTATGCTGATTCAGAAAGTAAAAACCTACAAATGGCAGGTCTTGGCTTCGCTCCTGATGACAGGCTTGATGGTTGCTAGTTCACTTTTGCAACCGCGTTATCTGCAGGAAGTGTTAGATGCTCTCCTTGCTGGGAAATATGAAGCTATTTATAGTATCGGAGTTTGGTTGATTGGTGTGGCCTTGGTCGGTCTGATTGCTGGGGGTCTTAATGTTATCCTCGCAGCCTATATTGCCCAAGGAGTTTCATCCGACCTTCGGGAGGATGCCTTTCGTAAAATCCAAACCTTTTCTTATGCCAATATTGAACAGTTTAATGCGGGAAATTTAGTTGTTCGCATGACAAATGATATCAACCAGATTCAGAACGTGGTCATGATGACCTTCCAAATTCTTTTCAGACTTCCCCTCTTGTTCATAGGTTCGTTTATCCTGGCGGTTCGAACTTTACCGTCTCTTTGGTGGGTGATTGTTCTCATGGTAGTCTTGATTTTTGGTTTGACTGCTGTCATGATGGGAATGATGGGGCCTCGTTTTGCCAAGTTTCAAACCCTGCTTGAGCGCATCAATGCTATTGCTAAGGAAAATTTGCGCGGTGTTCGTGTGGTTAAGTCCTTTGTTCAAGAAAAAGAGCAGTTTGCTAAGTTTACGGAGGTTTCAGACGAGCTGCTCGGTCAAAATCTTTACATCGGTTATGCCTTTTCGGTAGTGGAACCCTTTATGATGTTGGTCGGTTACGGAGCGGTCTTCCTCTCTATTTGGCTGGTTGCGGGGATGGTTCAATCGGATCCGTCGGTTGTTGGATCTATTGCTTCCTTTGTCAATTACCTAAGTCAGATTATCTTTACTATTATTATGGTTGGATTTTTGGGAAATTCTGTCAGTCGTGCTATGATTTCCATGCGTCGTATTCGAGAAATTCTGGACGCAGAGCCAGCCATGACCTTCAAGGATGTACCAGATGAAGAGTTGGTCGGAAGTCTTAGCTTTGAAAATGTGACCTTTACCTATCCAATGGATAAGGAACCGATGCTGAAAGATGTGACCTTTACTATTGAACCTGGTCAAATGATTGGTGTAGTTGGAGCGACTGGTGCAGGAAAATCAACCTTGGCTCAATTGATTCCACGTCTCTTTGACCCACAGAAAGGGTCTATTAAAATCGGAGGCAAGGATATTCGAGAAGTGAGTGAAGGAACCCTACGCAAAACAGTTTCTATAGTTCTTCAGCGTGCTATTCTCTTTAGTGGAACGATTGCAGATAACCTGAGACAGGGTAAGGGAGATGCTACTCTATTTGAAATGGAGCGCGCAGCCAATATTGCCCAAGCCAGCGAATTCATTCATCGTATGGAGAAAACCTTTGAAAGTCCAGTTGAAGAACGGGGAACCAATTTCTCAGGTGGGCAAAAACAAAGGATGTCGATTGCCCGTGGAATTGTCAGCAATCCACGTATTCTGATTTTTGACGATTCGACCTCAGCCTTGGATGCTAAGTCAGAGCGACTGGTTCAGGAAGCTTTGAATAAGGACTTGAAAGGGACGACAACCATTATCATCGCGCAAAAAATTAGCTCGGTTGTTCATGCGGATAAAATCTTGGTTCTAGATCAAGGCCGATTGATTGGTCAAGGGACGCACGCGGACTTGGTTGCCAACAATGCCGTTTACCGTGAAATCTATGAGACACAGAAAGGAAAGGAGGAGTAACATGAAAACAGTTCAATTTTTTTGGAATTATTTTAAAGTCTATAAGCTATCATTTGTAGTTGTCATCACGATGATTGTTCTGGCGACTCTTGCCCAAGCCCTCTTTCCAGTCTTTTCTGGACAAGCGGTAACAGAACTAGCCAATTTAGTTCAAGCTTATCAAAATGGCAATCCAGAACTTGTTTGGCAAAGTCTATCAGGAATCATGGTCAATCTTGGCATGCTCGTTTTGGTTCTATTTATCTCTAGCGTGATATACATGTGTCTCATGACGCGCGTAATTGCAGAGTCGACCAACGAGATGCGCAAAGGCCTCTTCGGTAAGCTTGCTCGCTTGACGGTTTCTTTCTTTGACCGCCGACAAGATGGCGATATCTTATCTCGTTTTACCAGTGATTTGGATAATATCCTCCAAGCCTTTAACGAAAGCTTGATTCAGGTCATGAGCAATGTTGTTTTATACATTGGTCTGATTCTTGTCATGTTTTCGAGAAATGTGACGCTGGCCCTCATCACCATCGCCAGCACACCAGTGGCCTTCCTCATGCTGATTTTTATCGTGAAAATGGCACGCAAATACACCAATCTCCAGCAGAAAGAGGTAGGGAAACTCAACGCCTATATGGATGAGAGTATTTCAGGCCAAAAAGCTGTAATTGTGCAAGGAATTCAAGAGGATATGATGGCAGGATTTCTTGAACAAAATGAGCGTGTGCGCAAGGCGACCTTTAAAGGAAGAATGTTTTCAGGAATTCTGTTCCCTGTCATGAATGGGATGAGTTTGGTTAACACAGCCATCGTCATCTTTGCTGGTTCAGCTGTACTTCTGAATGATAAGTCTATCGAAACAAGTACAGCCCTAGGTTTAATTGTTATGTTTGCCCAATTTTCTCAACAGTACTACCAGCCTATTATTCAAGTTGCGGCAAGTTGGGGAAGTCTTCAGTTGGCCTTTACGGGTGCTGAACGGATTCAGGAAATGCTTAACGCAGAAGAAGAAATCCGACCTGAAAAGGCTCCAACCTTCACTAAGCTGCAAGAAGGTGTTGAAATCCGTCATATCGATTTCTCATATCTGCCTGATAAACCTATTTTGAAAGATGTCAGTATTTCTGCCCCTAAAGGTCAGATGACAGCGGTTGTTGGTCCGACAGGGTCAGGGAAAACGACTATTATGAACCTCATCAATCGCTTTTATGATGTTGATGCTGGTGCTATTTATTTTGATGGTAAAGACATTCGTGACTATGATTTGGATAGTCTCAGAAGTAAGGTGGGAATTGTCTTGCAAGATTCTGTCTTATTTAGCGGAACGATTCGAGACAATATCCGTTTTGGTGTGCCAGATGCTAGTCAAGAAATGGTTGAGGCAGCAGCCAAGGCAACCCACATTCACGACTATATCGAAAGCTTACCTGATAAATACGATACTCTTATCGATGATGACCAGAGCATCTTCTCAACTGGGCAAAAGCAATTGATTTCTATCGCTCGAACCTTGATGACAGATCCAGAAGTTCTCATTCTCGATGAAGCCACTTCAAACGTAGATACGGTGACAGAAAGCAAGATTCAGCATGCCATGGAGGCGGTTGTGGCAGGCAGAACTAGTTTCGTCATTGCTCACCGTTTGAAGACCATCCTCAATGCTGATCAGATTATTGTCCTTAAAGATGGAGAAGTGATTGAACGTGGTAATCACTATGAACTCTTGAAACTAGGTGGATTCTACTCAGAACTCTATCACAATCAATTTGTTTTTGAATAAGAAAGAAGTTGTCCTATGTGGGCAGCTTTTTCTTGTTCATAGAAAATATTTATCACGGACTTAAAAAAAACATATTAGACGAAAGGTGTTTTGAGTGATATGATAGGACTATCGTTAATATTCGAAAGGAGAGACATCATGCCTAGAACGGTTGTAGGAGTTGCTGCAAATCTATGTCCCGTAGACGCAGAAGGCAAAAACATTCATTCATCTGTATCTTGTAGATTCGCAGAGAGCATTCGTCAAGTCGGTGGTCTCCCTTTAGTCATTCCTGTTGGTGATGAGTCAGTTGTACGCGATTATGTAGAAATGATTGATAAACTCATCTTGACAGGGGGCCAAAATGTCCATCCTCAATTTTACGGAGAGAAAAAGACCATCGTGAGCGATGATTATAATCTGGTCCGTGATGAGTTTGAACTGGCCCTCTTAAAGGAAGCTCTCCGCCAGAATAAACCAATTATGGCAATCTGTCGCGGTGTCCAACTTGTCAATGTTGCCTTTGGTGGAACCCTCAATCAAGAAATCGAAGGTCACTGGCAAGGACTGCCTTTTGGAACATCTCACTCTATTGAGACAGTAGAAGGAAGCGTAGTGGCTAAGCTATTTGGAAAAGAAAGTCAGGTCAATTCTGTCCATCGTCAAAGCATTAAAGATTTGGCACCTAATTTTCGTGTAACTGCTATTGATCCAAGAGACCAAACCATCGAAGCGATTGAGTCTATCGACGAACACCGAATTATCGGTTTGCAGTGGCATCCAGAGTTTCTAGTTAATGAAGAAGATGGCAATTTAGAACTATTTGAGTATTTATTGAATGAATTGTAACGACTGGAACATCTGGTCGTTCTTTATTTTATTTTTTCAAATTTTTTGGAATATGGGATTTTTACGCAAACGTTTGAATTCTGATAAAAATTGGAGAAATTCGACAAAAAAACTTGAAAAAAACGAAGGTAAGCGTTATGATAGAAAAGAAGAAATATTGGAGGAATAACATGTCACATATTAAATTTGATTATTCAAAAGTTTTAGACAAATTTGTTGCACCACATGAAGTGGAATACATGCAATCACAAGTAACAGCAGCAGATGAATTGATCCGTAAAGGAACTGGTGCTGGTAGCGACTTCTTGGGATGGTTGGACCTTCCTGAAAACTACGACCGCGAAGAATTTGACCGCATCTTGAAAGCTGCTGAGCAAATCAAGTCAGACAGCGATGTTTTGGTTGTTATCGGTATCGGTGGATCTTACCTTGGTGCGAAAGCAGCAATCGACTTCTTGAACCACCACTTTGCTAACTTGCAAACAAAAGAAGAACGCAAGGCTCCACAAATCCTTTACGCAGGAAATTCAATCTCATCTACTTACCTTGCTGACTTGGTAGAGTATGTTGCAGACAAAGACTTCTCAGTAAACGTGATCTCTAAATCAGGTACAACAACTGAACCAGCTATCGCTTTCCGTGTTTTCAAAGAACTCTTGGTTAAGAAATACGGTCAAGAAGAAGCTAACAAACGTATCTATGCAACAACTGACCGCCAAAAAGGTGCTGTTAAGGTTGAAGCAGACGCTAACGATTGGGAAACATTTGTTGTTCCAGATGATATCGGTGGACGCTTCTCAGTATTGACAGCCGTTGGTTTGCTTCCAATCGCAGCATCAGGAGCTGACATCAAAGCCCTTATGGAAGGTGCGAATGCAGCTCGCAAAGACTACACTTCAGATAAAATCTCTGAAAACGAAGCTTACCAATACGCAGCAGTTCGTAACATTCTTTACCGTAAAGGCTATGCAACTGAGATCTTGGTAAACTACGAGCCATCACTTCAATACTTCTCAGAGTGGTGGAAACAATTGGCTGGTGAATCAGAAGGAAAAGACCAAAAAGGTATCTACCCAACTTCAGCCAACTTCTCAACTGACTTGCACTCACTTGGTCAATTTATCCAAGAAGGAACTCGTATCATGTTTGAAACAGTTGTCCGTGTTGACAAACCTCGTAAAAACGTGATTATTCCTAGCTTGGAAGAAGATCTTGATGGACTTGGTTACCTTCAAGGAAAAGACGTTGACTTTGTGAACAAAAAAGCGACTGATGGTGTTCTTCTTGCCCACACAGATGGTGATGTACCAAACATGTACGTGACTCTTCCAGAGCAAGATGCTTTCACTCTTGGTTACACTATCTACTTCTTCGAATTGGCAATTGCCCTTTCAGGCTATTTGAATGCTATCAACCCATTTGACCAACCAGGTGTTGAAGCTTACAAACGTAACATGTTTGCCCTTCTTGGAAAACCAGGATTTGAAGAATTGAGCAAAGAACTTAACGCACGTCTATAATAGAAGAAAAGAGTGGTTTGTCCACTCTTTTTACTCTCTTTATTCATAGAAATTGGACTCAGCCAAGACTTGTGATATAATATAGAGAGCAAAAAGGCAGATGCCTAGAGACTTTATAGGAGAAACTATGTCAAAAGATATCCGCGTACGTTACGCACCAAGTCCAACAGGACTACTACACATCGGGAATGCCCGTACAGCATTGTTCAACTACCTTTACGCACGTCATCATGGTGGAACTTTTATCATTCGTATCGAAGATACTGACCGTAAACGTCATGTCGAGGATGGTGAACGTTCACAGCTTGAAAACCTTCGCTGGTTAGGTATGGATTGGGATGAAAGCCCAGAAACACATGAAAATTACCGCCAGTCTGAGCGTTTGGACTTGTATCAAAAATACATCGATCAACTGTTAGCTGAAGGAAAAGCCTACAAATCTTACGTTACAGAAGAAGAGTTGGCAGCTGAACGCGAACGCCAAGAAGCAGCTGGCGAAACACCACGCTACATCAATGAATACCTTGGTATGAGTGAAGAAGAAAAGGCAGCTTACATCGCAGAACGTGAAGCAGCAGGGATCATCCCAACTGTTCGTTTGGCTGTCAATGAGTCAGGTATCTACAAGTGGCATGATATGGTCAAAGGTGATATCGAATTTGAAGGTGGCAATATCGGTGGTGACTGGGTTATCCAAAAGAAAGATGGTTACCCAACATACAACTTTGCCGTTGTCATCGATGACCATGATATGCAGATTTCTCACGTAATCCGTGGAGACGACCACATTGCTAATACACCAAAACAGCTCATGGTTTATGAAGCACTTGGTTGGGAAGCTCCAGAATTTGGTCACATGACTTTGATTATCAACTCTGAAACTGGGAAAAAATTGTCTAAACGTGACACCAACACCCTTCAGTTTATCGAAGACTACCGTAAAAAAGGTTATTTACCAGAAGCAGTCTTTAACTTTATTGCTCTTCTTGGTTGGAACCCAGGTGGCGAAGATGAAATCTTCTCTCGTGAAGAACTCATTAAACTTTTCGATGAAAACCGCCTCAGCAAGTCTCCAGCAGCCTTTGACCAGAAAAAACTAGACTGGATGAGCAATGACTATATCAAGAATGCAGACCTAGAAACTATCTTTGAAATGGCAAAACCATTCTTAGAGGAAGCAGGCCGATTGACTGACAAGGCTGAAAAATTAGTTGAGCTCTATAAACCACAAATGAAATCAGTAGATGAGATTATCCCATTGACAGATCTTTTCTTCTCAGATTTCCCAGAATTGACAGAAGCAGAGCGCGAAGTCATGGCGGGGGAAACAGTCCCAACAGTTCTTGAAGCCTTCAAAGCAAAACTTGAAGCGATGACAGATGATGAATTTGTAACAGAAAATATCTTTCCACAAATCAAAGCTGTTCAAAAAGAAACAGGTATTAAAGGAAAAAATCTTTTTATGCCTATTCGTATCGCTGTTTCAGGTGAAATGCATGGACCAGAATTGCCAGATACTATCTTCTTGTTAGGACGTGAAAAATCAATCAAGCATATCGAAAATATGTTAAAGGAAATCTCTAAATAAGAAGGGTACAATAATGGACATCTGGGTAAAGATGTACGAAGAAGCACAGAAATTGTATAATCCACATGAAGTATCTGATTTTGTTTATGCTAATCATGTCGTTGCCGCAGTAGAGGCAGAAGATGGACAAATATTTACAGGTTTCTGTATGGAGGGAACCTGTGGTGTATTCCATCTCTGCGCAGAGCGCGCGGCACTCTTTAATATGTACCAATTTTCAGGACAAACTAAGGTTAAGAAAGTATTAGCCTTTCGTGATAAACCATCTTATGGTGGAAGTTCGGGTATGCCTTGTGGCGCTTGCAGAGAGTTCCTCTTAGAGTTGAACGCTGAAAATAAGGATGCAGAATTCATGATGGACTACAATAGAAGAAAGACTGTTAAAGTTGCAGAACTAATGCCCTATTGGTGGGGAGAAGAACGTGCTTCTAAGTTTGATAAGTAATAAAAGAGTCGGTTCAATTCTGGCTCTTTTTACTTAAA
>NZ_AJMM01000028.1 GCF_000259505.1 Streptococcus sp. SK643 | reverse complement strand
TGGAGTTGTTGTTACTGGTGTTTCAATTGAGACTGGAACGACTTCTACTACGTTAACAGGTACAGATACCTCTTTAGTCGCAACTACTTTACCATCTTTCACATACTCTACCACTACTGTCGCTGGGGTTTGTACACCAGCTGTTGCTGTCGGTGGTACTGTTCCAGTTTTAACTTCTGTAACTGTTACAGTAACTCCTGATGGAAGCCCCTTCACGTTATTAGCTGCTTTTTCAGCCTGTTCTTTAATAGCTTTTTCTAGTTCTTGCTTATCACTATCTTTAAGAACTGTTACACCTTCTGGGGTTACTTTTGGTAATACTGTCACTGGGACTTTTACTGTCTCTTCACCATTTGCATACTTAACTTTAGTTGTTACTGTTACATCGGTTGCTCCAACTTTATCCTTTGTATCTGGTAAATCAGCTTCTGTTGGATCTTGTACTGTTCCACCTTGTCCTGGTGTTACTGCATCTTTTACTTTAGCTATTTCAGGTTTGTCGCCTTCAACAACGTATACTTGATCAGCATTTGAACCAACTACACTTACAGTAATTTCTGCATCTTTTGTATACTTAATGCCATCTACTGTATAGGTTACTGGGACTTTTACAGTTCCTTTGTTTGTTCCTGCTTCCGATGTAATGGTTGCAAGCACTTCTTCTGTAATCGCTCCAACTTCTACATCTTTGGCACCATCTGGTAATTTAGCTTTGAAATCTGCTGAGTTTGCTACTTCTTCTGCTTTAGCTTTAGCTACTTCTTTAACTTTATCTGTAGTTTCACCTTTTGGTACTGTTACTTCACCTTTAGCAACTGGCAATACTGTCACTGGTACTTTCACTTGTTCTGGATCTTTAATTCCGTCGTAAGTTACAGGGACCGTTACTTCTTTCTTACCTGTTGTTTTTGTTAGGTCTTCTGGAATTACAGGATTACCCTTTGTTCCATCAGTTCCTGGTGTTACTGCATCTTGGACAGTTTTAGCTTCTACTGTATCACCTTCAAAGACTACCAATGGTTTTGGTGTTGATCCTACTACTGTTACAGGAACTTCTACTTCTTTAGAACCGACTACACGACCTTTATCATCAGTATATTCAACAACTACCTTAGCTGGTTTTTGTTCTCCTGTAGCAGTTGTTTCAGGTTTTTCTTTCACTTCTTTAACAGTTACTGTTACACCTGCAGGGATATTATCTTTTGGTAATGCATCCACCACTTCTTGAGCTTTTGCTTTAACCGTTGCTTCTAAATCCGTACTATCTTTAAGTACTCTTACACCTGTTGGTTTGACTACTGGTAGAACTTTAACAACCGTAGGGACTTCTACAAGTTTATCTTCACCATCTTTCGCAACTACTGTTACTTTCTTATCTCCAGGTGTTGTTGTGTCTACATCACCATCTTTATAGGTGAACTTAGTTCCTTCTGGATATTGTTCAGGATTAATACTTTCACTTGCATCTGGTTGTGGTTTAGCAGGGTCTTCAAAGACATATTGCACTTCAGGATCTACTACCACAACTTTAGCTGGAACTTTAACAATCGTATCTTCACCAACTTTAGCTACAACGACTACATCTTTCTCTCCCGATGTAGTTGTATCTACTGGAGTTTCATAAGTAAATTCCGTTCCATCTGGATATTCACCCGGTGTGATACTTTGTTTAGCTTCTGGTTGTTTATTAGCTTTATCAGCCACAACGTATTGTGGAATACTGTCAACTACACGTACTGTTGCTGGAACTCTTACTAGTTCATTTCCATTTTCATCAGTAACAATAACCTTAACCCCTTTATCTCCAGGTGTTGTTGTATCTGGTTCTTTTTCGTAAGTGAATTTAGAACCAGCTGGATAATCATCTGGATTGATACTATCTTCTGCTTTTGGAGCTTCTTTTGGATCTACTGGGACAATTTGTGGATATCCTTCAACAACTTTAATCGGTACATTAACAGTTTCTTCACGTTTATTATCCCCTGAACCGTATGTCACTGTCACAGGAGCTGTTAATGTGTCATCCCCAACTTTATCAGTTGTATCAGGAAGTTTAGTTTCATCTACTGTTTTCTCATTTCCTTTAGTAGTAACAGCATCTTTTAATTTTTCTGAAGATGGTTTATCTCCCTCTACTACATAAACAGGTTTTGCAGTTGAAACTTGTGGTTTAACTTTAATTGTAAACTCTTGATCTATTTCTTTCTTAGTATCAAACGTTGGATCCTGATCAAATGGATTATCTACAACATCATATCCCATAGATTTCAAAACATCAATACGTGCTTGAACTTTTTCTTCTGGAATTTTATCTCCTGATTTACCAGCAAGATCATCAATATTATATTTCGCATCTAATGGTGTTTCAACACCTTCATCATCTACTGAAACAAATTTTACTTTTGCTTTTTGATCGTCTTTGTCATAGGTAATCTTGATATTTACTTTTGGATCCGTAATTGTTGGTGGTTTATAACCTTCTTCTGGATTTGCAGGATTTACTGGTTCTAATGGTGTTCCATTTCCATCTTTTGGAGTATATCCATCTTTATGAGGAATAATTTGTGTAATTTCACCAGTCTTGGTTGGATCATTTGGATTGTTAGGGAATGGAATCGGATCTCCATCCTTACCAGTGGTTGGATCAACAGGAATCCAGCTTCCAATCTTCGTATAAGTAACTTTATCCGTGTCATCAGGGATTACTTTTGTATCTTTTGCAGGGGTTGCTGCTTCTTTAGCTGGAATTTCTTTTTTATCAGCAATATATCCTGGTAGAACATCTACTCCAACTTTATCCCATGTTTTATTTGGACTTTCCCAATCAGTATAGCTTACTTCTTTTGTGACAAGATTAACGGTCGCTTTTCTTGTAAATGGTACCGTTTGAACAGTATCATCCTTAGCTTTTTCCTCAGCTGCTGTATCTGAATCTTTCTTCACATATGAAATCACACGTTTAGCAGTAGTGTTCAAATCAGACTCAGCTAAACCTTCTGGCCACTTAAGTTCAGGATTTTCTCCATTTGGATCTACCGGGCTATCTTTTTCATGAGGTGTTGATGATGGAATTTCAACAATTCTAGGTTTAACAACAATCTTAAATGTTTGAGAAGGCGCTGATGAACCATCTGTTGGGTTAATATCTTCCTTATCATCAAATGTTGGATGTTGATCACCCTGAGTATGATAGTCATCACTTTCGACTTCATAACCTTGGTTCTTAAGTTCTTTGATTTTATTATCAATATCTGTATTTGCTGGTAATTCTGAACCAGATTTACCTGTTAAATCAAAGCTAGAAACCACTTCATTTGCGGCTCCATCGACTTTCTTCTCAATCACTACTTTAGCTGTTTGAGTAGAAGGTGTATATGTAATTGGTGATTCCCCAAATTTATCCGTTGGTGTAAATCCATCTGGAACTTTATAACCTTGAGTTGGATCATTTGGATTTTTCGGTGTTAATTCTTGACCATTGTAAACTGGAGTATATCCTGGAACGTATGGAATTGTTACAGTACTAAAGTCTCCTGGAACTGTTGGATCATTCGGGTTATTTGGATAAGGAATTTTATCTTGAGCACCATTCGGTTTCTTACCTTCTGGATAGTTTGGTACAAATGAACCAATCTCCTTATAAAGAACTTTCTTCACTTCAGGAGTTGTTGTTCCATCTTGAGCAGGAACTGGAGCTTCTTTTTCAGCTACTGTTTTATCTGTAGCATTTACTAATAAGTAATTTTCTACTACTGGTGAATCAACAGCGTTGAATTTACCTTTTGTTCCATCTGCTTTAGCGTCAGTTAGTTTATCCGCTTCATTGTAAACTTCCCAATCAGAGTAAGTTACTTCTTTTGTTTCAGGGTTAACCGTTGCTGTACGTTTGTAAGTTACTTTTTGCACCTTTTCAGCATATAAAGGAGTAGCATTATCTTTGTTTGCATCTTCTTCTTTTAGATACTTAATTGTACGTGTAACTTCTTTAACTAAGTCCTCACGAGTAACTCCTGCTGGATATTTACCAAGATTTTCATCTCCTTCTTTTACAGGTGTATCTGCTGTTTTTGGAGATACTGGAGCTGTTGTGCTTGGATTTGTTGGATCAGTTGTTACAGTTGGGTCCACTTTAATTAGGTCTAAGACATGAACAGTGACATTTGTTTCTGTTGATTTCTTACCTTCACTATCAGTTGATTGAACTTTTACAGTATAATCTCCAACTGTAGTTGTATCTAAGTTACCTGCATCACTTACTGCGATTGTTGGTTTAGTAGAATCAACCCCATCACGATCATCTTCTAAGTCAGTTGCTGATGGCTTCGCTTTTTCTAAAACTTTAGCATTGTTCCATTTGTCAGCTTCTTTTGTTTTATAAACATATAAATCTTTTTTCTCAACTGCTACTGTTGGAGCTTCGTTTAGAACATTAGCATAAGCTGGATCTGATTCGTTACCTGCTTTATCAAGCACAGTGACTTTGATACGTTTGTTCGGATTTGTTGTCTCATTCGCTTCCGTCAAATCTGTACCTGCTGGAACTGGAACAACTAATTTACCATCACGTACTTCAACTTTTGTTGCACCATTATACCAACCATCTGCTTTCTTCGTTAAAGTAATTGGTGTTTTAGTATTTGGTAAAGTAACTTTCAATGAAGTTAATCCACCAATAGCTTCTTTAATATTGTCTACCTCAGTGTTAGCATCACGGTTCGTTCCGTTATTTCTATCGTTTTCAGCGATATCTTGTTTTTCTCTAGTTTCATCTGTTAAGTTTTTTTGTTTTTCCGTAGGAACAGAAACTAGCAATTCTTTCACTTGATTTTTATCAGTTTTTTCTCCAGTAATACTATCTGTATGGACTGGTTCTACTGTAGGAGCAACAGGTTTAATAGTATCAATATAAATTGTTTTATTGTAATAATAATCAGGATTATCTGTATTTCCTAGTGCATTAAATGTATTTCTATATGGACTATTTGGATTTACAACGGCTGTATTTTCTAATACTCTGTTTCCTTGTAAATCTGTAAATCCTTCTTTAATTTCTGCAGTTACTTTGAAAGTAGCAGTCCCTTTAAAGTTTTTCGCTGTTGTGAAATCAATACCGAATGTTCGTGTTCCATTTTTGGCAGGATCAGAATCCCCCGCATTGAATTTTAATCTAAGTGTTCTAGTTGTTTCATCATATGATACCACTTGGTAAGGACCAGGCCAATTCCATTCATTCGCTTTTTTAGCTGAATCTTTTAATTCTACACCTTCAGGAATTTTAATAGTGTATTCATATGCACCATAAGTTGGTAATCCCCCAACATTTTTAACTGTAACTTTTAATTGACCAGACTCTTTATCTTTATATAATACATCTTCACCATATTCAGAAGTTGATTTACCACGAACAACATCTGTCGTCATTTCTAAAGCAGCACCAACAGTTAAGTTAACTCCACCTACAAAGTATCCATCTTCAATTTCTGTTTTACCATTTACTGGGTAAGTCTTTTTAAATGCTGGACCATCTTCTAGTGCTTTAATAGTTACTTTAATTTTTTTCGTAGTATTTGGAGTATTAATAATCGTTCTCCAAAAACCGAAACCATTTCCATTCCCTCCATCGCCATACGGAGTTGAAACGTGTGTCGTTTCATTATGATTATTCGCATCTGTTAGCGTTCTTAAAACTTCACCTGTATCTGCATCTGTAACTGTGATTTCTACTTTTTCACCAGTACCAGCAGTACCCATATTCCCATATGCGCCACCTGTTAAGGCACTAAGGTATAGTCTAGAATTCGGATTAACATTAAATTCTTTCGAAATTTGTGTACCTTTCTTATTTAATTGAATATAATAACCTTTCCCTACAGCTGAATGTGCTGCATTATTTAAAGGAACACCAGGTACACTTGAGTAGTTAACACCATTTCCATAGTTTTGATTAGCTTTATTAGGTGCTAAAGGATTTCCTGGAACAGGAGTATCATTGTATTGTCTGTCAATACTTCCATTATTATCGTAAACTTTAGATGGTTTCGGATCAAATCCAGCAGGTCTATCCGCTGCAACTTCTGTTGGAGCTTCTGGTTTAATCGCTGTTACATAATTATTTGTCCCTTCTATTTTCCATCCATCAATTTCATTTTCAATTCTCTTTTCTTTCCAATTATAAGTAATTTTACCAAGTTTTACTGGAGCTGGATTTGGAGAACTAGTACTATTTCTTGAATATTGATTTTCAACAGTAGCAGATTTTGTTTCAACATCTGGAGTATTAAAATCAATATCTCCAAATTGATTTTTCAAACTTGAAATAACGTTATCTACTGGGTTAGCTCCTACCCCTCTTTTATTATTACTAGTAGGACCTTCTGCTGCTTGTTCTCCTACACCAGTAGGAGTCGCTCTAAATCCACTTTCCCCTTTACCTGGTATAGCTTGTCCATTCCGAGGATCTTGGTTTTTAGATTCTTTTTCTGCTTTCTTATCTTCAGAAGTTTTGTTGTCCTCTATTTCTTTTGTCTCAACATTTGTTTTTGGCATGCTTTCAAGAACGAAAGCTCTATTATTCAATGCTCTTGTTGACCAATCAACGTCAGTTTGTTGCGCTTTGTCGTTAGATAATAAGGCTTCTGCTGTAGATAATTCTGCTTTTGCTGCTTCAATTGCAGATGCAGTTTTTTCCGTTACTCCTGCTTTTGCAATCGCAGCCTGCATTCTGCCAATCGCAGCTAGAAGCTTACTGGTGTCAGCTTTTACCACATCTTTAGGTTCACTTTCTGGTTTAACAGCATTTTCTGAAGCCCCAGAAGTTGTTTCCACTGAATTCACTACCGGAGTATTAGGAGAAGTCTCTGCTTCTTTTACATTTGAAACAACTGGAGTTGTATCTGCATCTTCATGAACAGGATTTTCACTACCACTTACAGATTTAGGGTCAGGTGCTGGCTCAGATGCTGGCAATGTAGAGTTTGACTCATTTCCCCGTTGAACAGTATCTGCTTGAGCAACAGACGCCCCTCCAAACAGCATAAAAGCAGCAATCGCTACTGAAGCCGCACCAAAACTATACTTGCGTATTGAAAAACGCTGAACTTTTTGACCATGAAATTTATCCATTCTTGATTTCATGTATATAATCCTTTCAAAAGTTATGATAATTAGTTTGAACAACAAATCGGCAAATTCTAAAATATTTTTGAATAAGACGACTGAATGTCACACTCTTGATTTTATCATTTCTTATAACTTTTGTACAGCAATATGTTATCATGTGCGATCGTTTTCTTTTATTTGAATAATTGTTTGTCAATTTTTTGTAACAATTTAAAAAGAAACGCCATTACTTAGATAATTCAAATAAAAAACATTACATATTTTGAATAATCAAATTGATTTATGCACCGATTTTAAACTTATTTATAATAAATCCTTCGTAATGTCAGATCCCTTTTCTGAAATAAAAACTATTCATTTTTTTACTCTATATACTAATATTGTATTTTAGGGTAACTAAGCCAGTATTGGGATGAGATTCAAGCTTATGTCGGATATAGAAATGATTTTCTTCGCTCCGCAGGGAACTTGTTAGATAAGTTAGGTAGGAATTCGCTTCTTTTCTCATTTTTTGAGAAGAAATTAGATATCTTTTATTTTTTCAAGTTATTCTCTTACATGAATCTTCCTAATGACTAGAAAAAGAATCGTGGGGAATCTTGATTCTAACTTGTAGAACCAAGGAAAAACCTCATAAGCTATGATTGAGCATATAAATTGACTTCTATATTTTTACTGTTATACTAAAATAACTGCCAATTGTTACGTATAAAATTTTAAATTATGGCATAAAGGAAGGAATTCACTATGAAATCAAAAACAATTGCACTTTCTATTCTTACATTAGCAAGTGTTACTCTATTAGCAGCGTGTACTCCTGCAGCTCAACAACAAAATCAACAACCCGCTCAACAAACACAACAATCTAATCCGAACCAACAGTCTGACCAACAAAATCAGCAATCTAACCAACAAAACGCTAACAATAAAAACAATCAAGCTGTCCCAGCTCAAAATGCTCCAGTAGCTCAACCTGAAAACATCGATGGAACCTATAAAGGCCAAGATGAGCGTGATCAAATTACTTTGACTGTTACTGGTAAAACAGGAACATGGACAAAATTAGAATCTGATGGTGACCAAGAAGTGAAACAAGTCACTTTTGACCCAGCAAACCAACGAATGATCGTCGGTGATGATGTACAAATCTACACTGTTAATGGAAATCAAATTACAGTTGATGACACTGACTTTGATCCATCTGATCGAATTATTTTGTCTAAATAATCATTAAAAGAGACTTAATTCTTAAGTCTCTTTTTATAGTGCATTTTGTCTAAAAGATTCGTAGGTATAGCTTTCAGTCGTCAATTTTGATATTTTGGAATTGTTGAATCAAACAAGCCTTTAAATAATAGATAAACTCAAGGATATACAACATCAGCCTAAAATATAATCAAAAAGAAATCATCATACTTTTTTAGTAAGAGGAAACACTTCTACCTACCTTCCAATTTTTACGAAACTATCTATAAAGAGAAATCTGATTTCTAAAGACTTTAAACTTTTTATTTATATCAAATTTCTTCCATAAAAATAGCCATTTTACTGATAAAAAATTGTTTCCACAGCCCTTCTTTTTGCTTTATCCTCTTGCTTTTTTTTGAATTATTTAGTATATTTGTTATGTTAAGAGTTTTAGCTCATTTTAATTCATTAAATGGCTAATTTAATTTTTCTTATAAAATGAAAGCGCTTAATTCAGGAGGCTGTAATCAATCTATCAAATCTTATTTATTTCCAAATCATATCGTTTCCAAGTAAAACTTGGGCTCAGACAGTAGCTGACTGTCTTTATTCAGACTAGGAGTATATTATGAATCGATACCTTTTTGAAAAAGGACAAACTTTTAGCATCAGAAAATTAACCGTTGGAGTTGCTTCGGTTATGGTTGGACTCGCTTTCTTTGCTTCTGGAACAGCACTAGCTGAAGAAGCAAAAGTCAATTCTACTAGCAGTCCACAAAATGTAGAAAAACTTTCAGATCCAGCTAGCACAACAGC
Source organism: Streptococcus sp. SK643 (assembly GCF_000259505.1). Taxonomy (GTDB): domain Bacteria; phylum Bacillota; class Bacilli; order Lactobacillales; family Streptococcaceae; genus Streptococcus. The sequence goes on along the minus strand of NZ_AJMM01000028.1, from coordinate 4,701 downwards.
AGATGTCAAAACTGAAAACACTGGACCTGCCAACTCTCAGGAAACAGGAAAAAATGAGGAAGCAACTAAACCCGTTGAAACAAAATCAGTGACAGACACTGACACTACTCAACCAGTGAAAGAAAAAGCAACACCAGATAGTCAAACTGCAGATTTACTTCCTGAAGAAATAAACGATCAGGCTTATCCTGATACGCCCGTGAAAAACTTAGATACTTCAGCAACCGTAGAGAAAAAGGATAGTCCTAAAGTAGAGGCAGAAAGTATCCTGAAAAAGAAAGAAGATACTCCAAAAGAACCTGAAAATGGTAATCGTGCCATCGTCAACGGTGGTCTTGATTTGAAACATATTCCTTACGAAGGGCAACCGGCAACTGCTGCTAGTATGATTTACACCATCTACAATGGTGGTCCCCAACGTTATATTGTTTCTGGCTCTGGTATTTTTGTGGCACCAAATGTCATTTTGACGGTCGCTCACAACTTTTTAGAAGCTAATCGTGATACTAAAGAAGGACATATCCGTGGCGGGGATTCTGCTAAGTTTTACTATAACTTAGGATCAAATGCTCCCGTTCGTAATTCTCAACCGGTAACAGGTAATACAACTTTATTTAAAGAAGAAGATATTCATTTTTGGAATAAGAAAGAATTTGGCAAAGGCTATCAAAATGATTTAGCTGCTGTTGTAGCTCCTGTACCGCTTCAAATAGCTAGTCCAAATAAATCTGCCACTTTCGTACCACTAGCAGATAATAAAGATTACAAACCTGGTGATCCAATTAGTACGATTGGGTATCCTACTGATTCTAGCTCACCAGAGCTTAAAAAACCAATTGTTGCGGGACAACTTTATAAGGCTGATGGTGTTGTGAAAACTGTCGACAATTACGATGATAAAGGATCAAAAGGAATCACCTATCACATGACTTCCGTTTCTGGACTTTCAGGAGGAGGCGTTATCAATGGAGATGGTAAAGTAGTTGGTGTACATCAACATGGTACTATTGAAAATGGAATTCCTGACAAAGATCGCTTTGGTGGAGGAATTGTTCTTTCACCTGAGCAAGTTAAATGGGTAAGAGATATTATCGAAAAATATGGTGTCAAGGGCTGGTATCAAGGAGATAATGGCAAGCGATATTACTTTACTCCTGAAGGAGAAATGTTCCGAAATAAAACTGCCGTTATTGGTGATAATCAATATTCTTTCGATGAAAATGGTGTTGCCACACTAGTTAAAGGTATCGATTATGGCCGTGTTGTTATTCAACACCTAGACAAAGCTGGAAACCCTATTAAAGCCGATGATACTTTTGTAGAAAAGACTGAAGTTGGAACTGCTTTTGACTATGATTTCAAAAAAGAAATCTCTAAGACTGACTTCTACAAAAAAAATCAGGAGAAATACCAAGTTGTCTCAATTGATGGTGTTGCAATCAACAAACAACTTAAAGATGAATGGACTTATAACGTTGTTAGCAAAACAGCTCCAGGAACTCGTGTCATAAAGGTGGTTTATGAAGTGAATAAAGGTTCATTTGCCATCCATTATCGTTTGAAAGGCTCAGATCAAGAATTAGCAACTACAACAACAGATAATAATGATGGAAAAGAATACGATGTTTCTTTTGTAAACACTTTTGAAGCAAAAGAAATTGAAGGATATCGTGCTCTATCTCCACGATTAGAGGCTAGCATTCAGCATAAAGGAGTCAATCAAGTTGTCTTTGAATACGAAAAAATTTCAGAAACTCCAAAACCAGTGACTCCTACAGCGCCTATTGCCCATCCAGAAGATAAGGAAACTGAAATCGGCAATTATGGTCCTCTTCCAAGCAAGGCTCAATTAGACTACCACAAGGAAGAATTAGCCGCCTTCATTCACTACGGTATGAATACTTACACTAATTCTGAATGGGGACATGGAAACGAAAATCCTAAAAACTTCAATCCAACTAACTTAGATACTGATCAGTGGATTCGAACTCTAAAAGAAACTGGATTTAAACGCACGATTATGGTAGTCAAACACCATGATGGATTCGTTATTTATCCTTCTCAATATACGAATCATACAGTAGCAGCTAGTCCTTGGAAAGATGGAAAAGGCGACCTTCTTGAAGAAGTCTCTAAATCTGCTACTAAGTACGATATGAACTTGGGTGTTTACCTATCACCATGGGATGTTAATAGTCCTAAATATAAGGTTGCTACTCAAAAAGAATACAACGAATACTACCTCAACCAATTAAAAGAAATCCTTGGTAATCCAAAATACGGTAACAAGGGTAAATTTATTGAGGTATGGATGGATGGTGCCCGTGGAAGCGGTGCCCAAAAAGTAACCTACACCTTTGATGAATGGTTCAAATACATTAAAGAAGCTGAAGGTGATATCGCTATCTTCTCTGCTGAGCCAACAAGTATTCGCTGGATTGGAAACGAACGTGGTATCGCTGGAGACCCTGTATGGCACAAGGTTAAAAAAGCAAATATCACAGAAAATGTTAAGAATGAATACCTCAACCATGGTGACCCTGAAGGTGATATGTACTCTGTAGGAGAAGCTGATGTTTCTATCCGTTCAGGATGGTTCTATCATGATAATCAGCAACCAAAATCCCTTAAAGAGTTGATGGATATCTACTTCAAGTCAGTTGGTCGTGGAACGCCACTCCTCCTCAATATCCCACCAAATAAAGAAGGTAAGTTCGCAGATGTTGACGTTGCGCGGTTGAAAGAATTTAAAGCGGCCCTCGACCAAATGTATGCGGCTGACTTCGCTAAAGGAGCAACTGTCACAGCAAGTTCTACTCGTCAGAATCACCTTTACAAAGAAAGTCACCTTACAGACGGCAAAGATGATACTAGCTGGGCCCTTTCAAATGACGCTACAAGCGGTAGCTTCACAGTTGATTTAGGACAAAAGAGACGCTTTGACGTTGTTGAACTTAAGGAAGATATCGCTAAAGGTCAACGGATTTCTGGATTTAAGATTGAAGTTGAAATCAACGGACGCTGGGTTCCATATGGAGAAGGGGCTACAGTAGGTTACCGTCGTTTAATCCAAGGCCAACCTGTGGAAGCACAAAAAATACGCGTTACGATTACTGGTGCGCAAGCTACACCAATACTAAACAACTTCTCAGTCTACAAGACACCATCTAGCATCGAAAAAACAGATGGTTATCCTCTTGGACTTGAATACCATTCAAATACAACTGCTGATAAGGAAGGTACAACTTGGTACAATGAATCTGAAGGTATCCGCGGTACTTCTATGTGGACCAATCAGAAAGATGCCAAAGTAAGCTATCATTTCACTGGAACCAAAGCCTATGTGGTCTCAACAGTGGATCCTAATCACGGGGAAATGTCTGTATTTGTGGATGGACAAAAAGTTGCTGACGTACAGACTAAGAACAGCAGCCGTAAACGTAGCCAAAAAGTGTATGAAACAGATGACTTAACCCCTGGAGAACACACCATTACCTTAGTGAATAAAACTGGTACACCAATTGCTACAGAAGGAATTTACACCCTCAATAACGACAGTAAAGGTATGTTTGAACTTGGGGCAACTTCTTACGATGTCGAAAAAGGAAAACCAGCCACTGTCACAATTAAGCGTGTTGGAGGTAGCAAAGGTTCTGCTACTGTACGTTTCATTACAGAACCTGGAACAGGTGTTCACGGTAAAGTTTACCAAGACACAACTCAAGATGTTACCTTCGCTGAAGGGGAGACAGAAAAAACTGTCACCATACCGACTATCGACTTCACAGAACAAGCTGACTCAATCTTTGACTTCAAAGCTAAACTTACTTCTGCGACCGACGGTGCACTACTTGGTTTTGCTACTGAGTCTACTATCCGAGTCATGAAAGCTGACTTATTGAAGAATGCGCAAACAAGCTACGATGATCAAGCTAGCCAATTGGATTATAGTCCTGGTTGGAGACGCGAAACAAACTCTTCTGGAAAATACCAAAACACTGAATCATGGGTATCATTTGGTCACTTGACAGATGAACAGAAGAAAAAGACATCTGTGACAGCATATTTCTATGGTACAGGTTTAGAAATTAAAGGTTTTGTTGATCCAGGTCATGGTATATATAAAGTATTCCTTGATGGTAAAGAAATTACTTACCAAGATGGAATGGGCAATGCAAGTACAGTTGACGGCAAGAAATACTTTAGTGGACATTCTACTAAGCGCCAAGGTGACCAAACTCTAGTAAACCTGAAAGGACTAGAGGAAAACTTGCACGCAGTGACACTTCAATTGGACCCAGATAAGAATGATTTGACCAAGAACATCGGTATGCAGGTCGACCAATTCATTACTCATGGAGAAGGTAGCGAACTCTATAGCAAAGCAGAAATTCTTCAATCTCTCACTAAATGGAAAGAAGACTTGTCTAACTTTGATCCAACTGGATTGAAAGATACTACAGCTGCTCGTCAAGCATTTACGACTAATCTTAATAAACTCACTGAGCAATTAAGCTCCGATACTGTAAATGTTCAGGACGTAATGGCAACAGTCAATGTCTTACAAGATATTCTTAGTAAAGATGAAAACTATCAAAAAGCTGGAGAAGAACCATCTCCAGAGAAACCAGTTGAGCCTAAACAACCTGAACAACCTCAAATTGATTACGAAAAAGCTATGGCTAGCTTGACTGAAGCAAT
>NZ_AJMM01000027.1 GCF_000259505.1 Streptococcus sp. SK643 | reverse complement strand
CCACATATATATAAACTGTCTCTGCTTTATTTTCTATATACTCGAGTGATAAAGAAATCATATCAGATTGAATATCCATCAATTGATCTTCGAATACCCTATTCATAATAACTACCTCTTATTGATATTTCTAATAATCTCTATTCTTGTTTTTCTATCAATTTTATATCGAACTTGAAATTTTGATGGCCTTAATGAGTTGCTATCATACTTAATTTTGACAGTTACGCTAACTTTATTATTCTTAAGTGCATTCATCCATTCTCTCTCAAGACGACGATACTCTTTCAAGTTAACATCTTTCGCTTGTGATAATAAATGAAAAATTTAAGCAAGCCAAATGACTCGCTTTTATTCACTGATAAGTTTGATGCGATAACCATCTCGGCTAGTGAATCAGTTGTACTCATCCACTCCAACAACCGATTCTGTGAAGCTACTCTGGTTAAAATAATAGTATAAAAATGATACTATTTCGTTCTTCCTTTTACCACTTTCTCCTTGTTTTCCTCCAACCACTGTAGATAAAGCTTTACATAGCGTTCTTCCTCATCATTACGGTAACCTTCAAATATGATTTCGTCAATATCTTCTTCGTTAAAATAATAAATCTCTTCTGGATTGAGACCGTCTGGAAAAACAGAGCCTGTATAGTCAAAAACAACATCCTCCCCCTCCTGATTAACAATCATTCCACGACCAATAATCACAATTTTCTGGTTACCATCTGCTAGGTAAACAATACTCCCTAATGGTAATAACATTTTATGCCTCCTGTGCTCCTGTATATTTTTAATTTGAAACTTATATTTGTTTAGAGTAGTTTCTATAAAATAAGGATACAATATAAAAGCATATCCCACAACAAAAGTGAAGAAGAATAATGTAAAATAATTTGATGTGAGTATTCCGAGTAAAAAGCAAGCAGATAATCCTAAAACAAAGGAAATAAATTTTGCTAATTTTTCAGGTAAATATGTTTTCTCAGATTTAATTACTGTAGTAGGGCTTATTATTTTACGGTCTAATTTTCCAAGGTCAATGCTTTTATCCAATCCCAAATTTAAAAAAGTAATAATCAGTAGCAGACCTACAACAAATACAACTAAAATCGGAAGCCATAACTGAGGGATTTTATCATTATGAGCAAAAGTAGGTGGAAAGAACAATAACCACAATGTTACCACTAAACTGATAAAACTACTAGCATTGATACTTTTAAAAACAGATAACCATTTTGGATTAGACTTAATTTTATATCTATCTGATATATCTGTAACATCATAAACATTATAACTTGAAAAATGTTTTGGAAAAAATCCCCACAAATAATTCCGAACGTCTCTAGGATTAAAATAATCTATTACATAAAGACGGTTATGGACTTCTATTAGATAATAACGGTTATCCAGCCGCCCCACTACACGGGCTACATAGTTAGCTTTTTTCTCCATTATCCAAAAACTCCTTTAATTGCTTTAGGTGAATTACTAAAGGATTTTCCGATATTAGAAATTCCTTTTCCTATTCCGTTTAAAAAATCTCCTGCACCATCAACTACAGTTCTTAAAGGTTTCAAATTTTTATACAGACCTTTTACACCTACAGAAACAACTGCCCCCACTGTTACAGCTCCAACTAGACCAACAAGTCCTCTTCCACCCCATTTAGCAACATTTCCAAGAGTCAAGTAATTACTCATTCTCTAACTCCTTTATCAATTGATTTAAAATAATATATCGTTCTTTCGTTTTTGTATTTAAGAATAAACAAAAAGGAAAAAGTAAACCGACGGAAACAAATAAAAATAAAAAGATTGATGTCAGTAAATATAGAATAGCAGAAATTGTAACTATTAGAAATAAAGATATGATAGTTATAATCGCAATCTTAGAATTTCTTTTTTCTTGATGAAGAAATATACCATATGATTCTCTCGACAGGTATAAATCAGATAATTCTATCCCTCTATACAGCTCTTTAACGTAGATTCGCGAAACAGAAAAAACTGCAATTGCCCCAAATATCAGTATCAAAATATTAAATAATAAAATATTTATAAATAGATATTGATTTAACCATCTAACTATTGGCAACATAAACAGTATAATCGTCACCAAGAAAGATTGACTATATCTGCTTTCTTTTTTATCTATTCTGAGTAGTAATTTTTGACTACTTTTATCATAAAAAACAGATTGCTTTTGATAGATTCCTACAGGAATAATTTCATAATTATCTTTCATCATCTCACCTAAATACACTTTCCTTAATTCCATTTTATCTTTCTTTTTTGATAGTTTTCAACAATACGCATCCAACGAATGATATTATTTTGCCAAAGTAGAAAAACACTCATTCCCGGTAATAACCCCAAGAGACTTATTGCAATAATTTCACTACCAATAGTTTTGCCAATCATGTTAAATACCAAAGCCCCAACAATTAAACTCGCTAAAGAAAAAAATACAATGCAAAGAGTCACTAGCCAAGCCCATATTTTCTTGCTTTTAGTTATTTTCTTGTTGCTAAAATTATTCCAAATGTTATTCCCATACACGGCTCCTCTAAAAGCCTGCTTTGTGGTCGGAGTAACGAACTTTATGTTTTTATATAAAATTTTCTCCATTATAATTGGAAAACCAACTCCAGCTCCCACCCAAACTATTATCAAATAAACTATAGTTGCTACACTATACTTTTCATGAAAAGGATCCAAAATCGGAAAAATTCTGCACATTATACGAATCAAGATAAGAATCAAAATGATACAAACAATATATTTCCAACTATGTTTGGAGTTTTGTGTATTCAACAGTGAGCTTTTAGATGCCGCTAACGGTACCTGCTCTTCTGTATCAAAGTATATGGCTTGATTATTAAATTCCCCAATATAAATAATTTTTCTAAACATTCTTCTAATTCTGTCTCCTTGTAATATTTTAACTTTTTTACGCATGTTTTTTAAATAATAGAAATATAAAAAGTATGAAATACCAACTTCTAACACAGTCACAGAATTTTTGTTTAAAATTGCTCTATTACTTCTTCTACAAAAAGATGTCCTTGCTGATAAGAAATACCGATAGGTAAGATTTGCCATGAAAAAACGAAAATAGCTAGTGAAAACAGTCCACTAAGTATTAAGATTCCGCTGATATTACTCAAAAAATACCATAAAAAAGATACTAATAGTAAAATCAAAAATACTATCGATAAACTATATTGTTTTTTACCATCTGTACTAAATCTTACTTCCACACTTGGAACATTCCCAAGTTTATCTTGAATGGTATACTTCTTGGCTCTAAAAAGTACTCTATATATGAAATAACCTATAATTATAGAGAGCACAAACATAGCAAACTTTAAAAATATTCTTTCCTGCATACTAACATTCTCAAAAAAAGAGTCTAGGAAACCATAGAGGAAATGAACAAAAGGTTGAATGACCACTACTATCGTTGATCTTCCTAAAGAAGATTCTTTGATATTAAAACGTGTATCCGTTTTAGAAAGTTCATACATTTTTACCGAAAGTTCATCTATAGGCTGTCCCCAGTAATATTTTTTAGGTTCAATTGTGGTATTATCTAATACATATCTTTTATTATTGTATTCTACAATATGATAACTTCCTGATGTTTGAAAAATTTTCATAACTCATTTACCACCCAAATACTTTCTGAATTGATTTAATACCTGAATCAATATTGCTTCCTATTTTCTTAACACTTATTTCAAGGATTGTCGCCCATCTCGTTTTCTATAGTTTTAATCCTCAAAAAGTTATTATAAATTATAACTTCTCTATTCTATCAAAAATAATCTCTTGCTTTTCGTAACTTTCTCGGAGTGGTAACATACCTAAAATCACCGTAAAGAAACCCAAAAACAAAATACTGTTAATGATAAGGATAGAGGCCTCTGTCCCATTATCAGTAAAGATATAAAACCCCAAACATCCTATAACCGCAACAAAAAGAATAGGCAGAAGTTTATACAGTTTCAACTGACGTTGTGACCTTGCTAGTTTGAATACTATTTGATACCTAGTTTCTTTACTTGAAAGCTTTTGTTGAAGATTATGACGAACCACAAAAGCAATGAACCTGAAAGC
>NZ_AJMM01000026.1 GCF_000259505.1 Streptococcus sp. SK643 | reverse complement strand
ATCAGCTTCAGCAAGCACATCGGCTTCAGAATCTGCATCAACAAGTGCGTCAGCTTCAGCAAGTACAAGTGCAAGTCAATCAGCATCGACAAGTATGTCGCCAACAGTAGACACATTATCTTCTGAAACACCATCAGAATCAGCAGGTAAGTCACAAAAAGAATTGCCAAACACAGGTACTGAGTCATCAAGTAGAACGACACTACTTGGAGCTCTAGCTGCGTTGACTGGAATTGGCCTAGTTGCGAAACGTCGTAAGCGTGATGAAGAAGAGTAAGATACCTATAAATTTAGGGTGAACTAACTCGCGCACGTAAATAATAGAAACCCCTTGGAAAAGTAGAATTTTCAAGGGGTTTTTACTATTATATAGCTGAAATTTTGACTAAAAAATTGTATAATAAATATAAGGAGAAAAACGCTAGTGGATGATAAAATAACGGTCATTGTACCAGTATACAATGTGGAAAACTATCTGAGAAAATGCCTAGATAGTATTATTGCTCAAACATATAAAAACCTTGAGATTATTGTTGTTAATGATGGTTCTACTGATGCATCAGGCGAGATTTGTAAAGAATTTGCAGAAATCGATCACAGAATTATCTATATAGAACAAGAAAATGCTGGCTTGTCTGCTGCACGAAATACCGGTCTGGAAAACATGTCCGGAGATTATGTGACTTTTGTAGACTCAGATGATTGGATTGAGCAGGATTACGTCGAAACTCTATACAAAAAAATAGTGGAATATCAGGCTGATATTGCAGTTGGGAATTACTATTCTTTCAACGAAAGCGAAGGAATGTTCTATTTTCATATATTGGGAGACTCCTATTATGAGAAAGTGTATGACAACGTTTCCATCTTTGAGAATTTGTATGAATCTCAAGAAATGAAGAGTTTTGCTTTGATATCTGCTTGGGGTAAACTTTATAAGGTAGGGTTGTTCGAGCAGTTACGCTTCGATATAGGTAAATTAGGAGAAGACGGTTACCTCAATCAAAAGATTTATTTGTTGGCAGAAAAAATTGTTTATATCCATAAAGGCATCTATTCTTATCGCATCAGAAATAATAGTTTATCTAGGACTTGGACAGAAAAGTGGATGCATGCCTTGGTTGATGCCATGTCTGAACGAATCACTTTATTAGCTAATCTAGGATATCCTTTAGAAAAACATTTAGCTATTTATCGTCAGATGTTAGAAGGAAGTCTTTCTAACGGGAAGGTCAGTGGCTTAGAAGAAATGCCAACCTATAAAGAGTTTGAGACAAAAAAATATCTACTAGACAAACTTGAAAAAACTAAGAAAATAGAAAAGAAAGCCATTGTTCTAGCGGCGAATTACGCCTATGTAGACCAAGTTTTGACTACTATCAAGTCTGTTTGTTGCCACAATCGCTCGCTTCGTTTTTATTTGATTAATAGCGATTTTCCTAATGAATGGATCAAGCAAATAAATAAGCGCTTAGAAAAGTTTGATTCAGAAATTATCAATTGCAGAGTGACTTCTGAACAAATTTCACGTTATAAAACGGATATTAGTTATACAGTGTTTTTACGCTATTTCATAGCTGATTTCGTGCAAGAAGACAAGGCCCTCTACTTGGACTGTGATTTACTTGTAACGAAAAATCTGGATGATTTGTTTGCTACAGACTTACAAGATTATCCTTTGGCTGCTGTTCGAGATTTCGGGGGAAGAGCCTATTTCGGTCAGGAAATTTTTAATGCTGGTGTTCTCTTGATCAATAATGTTTTGTGGAAACAAGAACAGATGACTCAAAGGTTGATTGATTTGACCAATGAATGGCATGATAAGGTAGATCAGGCAGATCAGAGTATCTTGAATATGCTTTTTGAACATAAATGGTTGGAGTTGGACTTTGATTATAATCATATTGTCATTCATAAGCAGTTCACTGATTATCAGTTGCCTGTAGGTCAGGATTATCCTGCTATTATTCACTATCTTTCTCATCGGAAACCGTGGAAATATTTGGCAGCTCAAACCTATCGTGATGTCTGGTGGTACTATCATAGTTTGGAATGGACAGAATTGGGACAAAATCATCATTTACATCCATTACAAAAATCTCATATTTATCCTGTAAAGGAACCGTTCACTTGTCTCATCTATACAGCCTCAGACCATATTGAACAAATTGAAACATTGGTTCAATCCTTACCAGATATTCAGTTTAAGATAGCAGCTAGAGTAATGGTCAGTGATAAATTAGCACAGTTGACAGTTCATCCAAACGTGACCATTTTTAACGGGATTCACTATTTGGTAGATGTCGATAATGAATTGGTAGAAACGAGCCAAGTACTTTTAGATATTAATTATGGCGAAAAGACAGAAGAAATTCTCAATCAATTTGCACGACTTGGTAAACCCATCTTAACCTTTGAAAACACCAAATCTTACGAAGTAGGTCAGGAGGTATATGCTGTTGACCAAGTTCAAGAAATGATTGAGGAATTAAGAGAAATAAGCAAATGAAGGAAAAACATCTATTAGGAGATGCTCTGATTTTGACGGTTAGTGATCAGATTGAAGAGTTGGATTATCTCCTTGAAAACTTGCCAAACATCTGTTTTCATATTGCAGCACCTGTCCAATTTTCCGAGAAAATTCGTGGCTTAGAAACGAACTATAATGTTCGTCTCCTAACGGTTACAAATGAAGAGCAGCTAAACTTTCTACTAGATACGTGTGACTTTCTATTAGATATCAATCACTTTCAAGAAGTGGATGCTATTGTATCAAGGTTTGTACAAGCTGAAAAACCTGTCTTTGCATTTGATAATACAGTCCATGGAAATCAGGGGCAGGAAGTTTTTCTATCAAGTGCACCAGAGAAATTCGTTTCTAGAGTGAGAGAGTATCTGAATGAAGTCAGAGTCGGCACCAATCATCAAGAAAAAATCATCCAAGATGGGACTTGGAATGTCTTTCAAATCGATGATAAGGCTCACTTCATTGTGGGAACTAATGTCATCTGCAGAAATTTTGAAAATTTCCATGTCTCTTCTGGTAAGTTAATACTGCATGATGGTGTCTTTATCAATAACTCTTGTAGTTTTAACTGTATGGAAAGAATTGAAGTCGGAAACGGAACTATGATGGGGGAAGGAGTTCGTTTTTACGACCACGACCATGTTTATACTGCTGAAAAGATAGAAAAATGGCAGTGGACCACAGCACCAATTAGAGTTGGAAGAGATTGTTGGATAGGAAGTAATGTCACGATTCTAAAAGGAGTGACGATTGGGGATAATACCATTATCGGAGCAGGTTGTCTCATACGCAATGATATTCCATCAAACAGTATGGTTTATAATGATGGGAATCTTTTTGTAAAAAGAAGAGATTAAACGTGAAATATAATAAATTGGGTAACTTAGTATATGGGAAATGAACTAATTAGTATTGTAGTTCCAATCTACAATGTTGAAAACTATTTGCGACAGTGTTTGGATAGTATTCAGAATCAAACTTATAAGAAGTTTGAATGCATTATGGTTAATGATGGTTCCACGGATAACTCACAACAAATTGCGGAAGAGTATCTAGAAGATAGTCGTTTCAAACTAATCAATCAATCTCATAAAGGTTTAAGTGGAGCTAGAAATACAGGGATTAGTCATATTAGAGAAGAGTCTACTTTTGTAGCTTTTGTAGATAGTGATGATTATATTTATTCTAATTTCTTAGAAACTTTAATCGAACATATTGAAGATGATGTCGATATTATAGAAGGAATGATTGAATATTTCCATGATGAAATAAAAGTTGATAATATTTCTCATAATTTTGAGAAAAAAATATTAATAACCAAGGATGACAAATTGAGGGAATTGGCATTAAATAAGCTGAGAGTTAGCGTTTTTCCAAAACTGTTTCGAAAAAGTCTATTAACAGAAGTTTTTTTCCCAGAGGAATGGATATTTGAAGATTTAGCAGTTGTTCCAGAGTTGGTAAGTAATTCAAAAAAGTGGATTAAACTACCAAAAGTTATCTATGGTTACAGGATTCGGCCAAATTCAATCACTACTAAAGAATTTTCAGAAGAAAAATTAGATGTATTTAAGATATTTGGAAAGTATGACTTATTTTTTAAATATGAGAGTGATAGAACGAAATTATTAGTTGAAAAAATAAAATATTTACATTTGAATTATCACGACATAGAATTTGTACCTGAGAATAATCAGTATAAACAGTTATACAAACAAGAAAAACAAAAACTATTATCTAAAATAGCAGATTATGAAAGTAAAGCCTTAATTAGTATTATAGTCCCTATCTACAATGTTGAAAATTATTTACGCCAGTGCTTAGATAGCATTGTGAGTCAAACTTATCAAAATTTTGAGTGTTTACTAATAAATGATGGTTCACCAGATAACTCTGCTGATATTTGTAGAGAGTATGTCGAGAAGGATTCTCGTTTCAAATATTTTGAGAAGGAAAATGGGGGAGTATCATCGGCTAGAAATTTAGGTATTGAACGTTCGGGGGGGGCGTACATTACTTTTATTGATTCAGATGATTGGGTGGATTCTGATTATCTAGAAGTCCTTTACAATGCACTTATAGATGAGAATGCAGATATATCAGTATCTACTTATAAAAGGTTTCATATGGCGGATAATTGTTGGTATTTTCATTCTTTTCAGAGGGGATATGAAAAAAGAGTATTTACAAATCAAGAATTAATTGATGAATTTATAGCTTTAGACAATTTTGACTTTTCATATCGTTATGTTTGTGGCAAATTAGTTCGTAGATATCTGTTAGATAAGATTGCTTTTAATGAAATGACAACTCTTGGGGAAGATATGGAATTATGGCTAAAATTATATCTTATTTCTAACAAAATCGTATATGTTAATAGGGATAGCTATATTTACCGTGTCGATAATGATAATAGGCACTTTGGATTAGAAAAAATTCGTAGTGATATTCAACAAAGAATGAATTTTATTACATTTCTTGCTGCTAGGAAAATAGATACTACAAAATATTTATCTTATTTTATACTGTTTTTAAAAGAAAGACGTCAAGTAATGAGTGAACAAACAACTTATGATGCTACTGAACTTATTAGGTGGATTGATGAAATATTATTTTTATTAGAGGGTTAGAACGGCTAATAATATGAATCAAGAGTTAATTAGTATTATAGTACCAATTTACAATGTTGAAAATATTTGCGCCAGTGTGAAGATAGTTATTTTAGCCAGTTTGAATTGTGATTTGACCAATCATATTTTGATTTATAAAAATAGATTACAAAGAGTAATAGCAAAATTAGAAGAACAAAATATACAGTTTACGGAAATTTATGGAAGAATGATGGAAAAATTGTCTTTACTTCCGTAAATATTAATAAAAAATGAGATAATACAATATGAAATTACATTTAACAAATTTATATGGCATGGCAGGTGATAGTACTGTTATTCTAGCTCAAAATGCTGTTCAAAAGATAGCCACTCAATTGGGATTTAGAGAAGTTGGTATTTATTTTTACAATATCGCTTCAGATAGTTCATCTGAGATGAACAAGCGTCTGGATGGCATTATGGCCGGTATCTCTATTGGAGATATATTAGTCTTTCAGTCTCCTACTTGGAATGGTTTTGAATTTGATCGTCTCTTTTTTGACAAATTAAAGGATATGCAAGTAAAGATTATTTGTTTTATTCATGATGTTGTCCCTCTCATGTTTGATAGTAACTATTATCTCATGAAAGAGTATATGTACATGTATAATCTATCGGACGTTTTGATTGTTCCATCTGAACAGATGAAAGAACGGCTGATGGAAGAAGGCTTGACAACTAAGAAAATCCTCGTTCAAGGTATGTGGGATCATCCTCATGATTTATCCTTATATACCCCAGAGTTTAAAAAAGAACTCTTTTTTGCTGGTAGTTTAGAGCGTTTTCCAGACTTACAAAATTGGTCTCAAGATACACCTTTAAGAGTATTTTCAAATAAAGGGGAGGCTAGCTCTAACGCTAGAAATCTTAGCATTGAAGGATGGAAAAAAGACGAGGAACTATTACTAGAATTATCAAAAGGTGGATTTGGTCTTGTCTGGGGAACTCATCAAAATGATGGAGAAAGTAATCAATATTACACCTTGAATATATCTCATAAGGTTAGTACCTATCTAACAGCTGGTATCCCAGTGATTGTACCGAGCAGCTTATCAACTGCTAAATTTATAGTAGATCAAGGCTTGGGCTTTGTGGCGAATAGTCTGGAAGAAGCTCATGAGATAGTTGATAAAATGAATGTAGAAGAATATCAAGAAATGACGAATCGTATCAAGATATTTAGCTATCTTCTAAAAGAAGGGTATTTCACTAAAAAGTTATTGGTAGATGCAATCTATCACTTAGGAATTGATTAAGAGAACAAGATGATTAAAACAATTGTATTAGCTGGTGATCGTAATTACACCACGCAGTTAGAAACAACTATAAAATCTATCCTATACCACAATCGAGATGTAAAGATTTATATTTTAAATCAAGATATCATGCCAGATTGGTTTCGAAAACCACGAAAAATTGCTCGAATGTTAGGTAGTGAGATTATTGATGTTAAACTACCTAAACAAACTGTATTTCAGAACTGGAAAAAACAAGCTCACATTAGTTCGATTGCCTATGCTAGATATTTTATCCCAGATTATATACAGGAAGATACTGTTTTGTATTTAGATTGTGATTTAATTATCAATGATAAATTAGACAATCTATTTGAGCAGGATATAGAAGAACGTTATATCGCAGCGATTAGAGATGCAAATGGTCAAGGTTTTAATACTGGTGTTCTACTAATCAACAATAAAAAATGGCGCCAAGGGAAATTAAAAGAACGGTTAATTGAACAGTCTATAATAACAACAAAGGAAGTTGAAGAAGGCCATTTTGAACACTTTAATGGCGATCAAACGATATTTAATCAGGTCTTACAAGATGATTGGTTAGAGCTAGATAGAGCTTATAATTTACAAGTGGGACATGATATTGTGGCTTTGTATAATAATTGGCAGGAACATCTAGCTTTTAATGGCAAACCAGTGGTGATTCATTTTACGACCTACAGAAAGCCTTGGACTACCTTGATAGCCAATCGTTACCGTGATTTATGGTGGGAATTTCATGATTTGGAGTGGAGTCAGATTTTACAACACCATATAGGAGAGTTTGAACTAGTATCGCCTCTAGATAAGGAATTTTCTTGTTTAACTTTGACAAATTCCCAAGATTTAGAAGGAATAGAGGAGTTAGTCACAGCTCTACCTGATGTGGTGTTTCATATAGCTGCTTGGACGGATATGGGAGATAAGCTAAAAAGACTGGCGATATATGATAATGTGAGATTGCATCCACAGATTGTTCCTCCTGTTTTAGACAAATTGAAACAGTCAACAAGTCTTTATTTGGATATCAATCATGGTAGTGCAGATGAAAACTTTTTAAAATCTTTGAAAGAACGAGAAAAAACGCTATTAGCTTTTCAATCGACTCAGCATGGAGATATAGGACAAATTGTTTTTGAAAATGGGAAAGTTTCCTTTATGATTGATGCCATTAAAGATTTTAAGAAAAATGGACATCTTACCTGTTTTCGACAAGTTCCAAGTTTGACTTGTTTAACGTTTACGGCTTCTCAGGATATTGAGCAGCTGAATTACTTGGCTGAACGGTTACCTAATGTTGTTTTTCAAGTTGCAGCATGGACAGATATGGGACCAAAATTATATGATTTATCTAATCGTTATCCTAATATTCTACTCTATCCAGCAATTTCTAGAGATAAACTAGAAGAGTTAAAGGAAAAGATGGATGTTTATTTAGATATCAACTTACTGACTTCAACAGCCGATATCGTTGCAGAAATGACTCATCTATCTAAACCTATATTAGCTTTTTATAAATCTCAAAACGGGAATAATGGTCAAAGGTTGTATTCAAGTGAACATCCTGAACGAATGTTGGCTGATTTGCAAAAATTGATAACTAAGGATATACTAGAAAAACAGCTTGATCCAATCCAGGTCAAAGGGATAGATGAAACCTTGGACTATATTATTGAACACAATTCTTCTTTAGTCCGTTTTGGAGATGGGGAAGTCAATATGCTTGCAGGGCATTCGATTCCCTACCAGGATTATGATGAAGAGTTGGTTTCAACCATGAGAGATATTATCGGTCAGGAAAGTAGAGAAGAATTAGTAGTGTGTCTTCCTGATGCCTTTACAGATCGTTTCAGGTTTACATATTGGGCAATTCCATTTTGGAAAGATCACATGGATCATTATATGGATTTTTACAGAGAGTTATGTAGTGATTCATGGTATGGCTCAACCTTTGTATCTCGCCCTTATATTGATTTTGAAGACAAGAGTCAAGCTAAAGCTCAATTTGAAAAATTGAAAAGTATTTGGAAAAACCGTGACATACTGATAGTCGAAGGTGCGACTTCTCGTTCAGGTGTAGGAAATGATTTATTCGATGAGGCAAATTCTATTAAGCGAATTATCTGTCCTTCTCATAGTGCCTTTTCTAGAGCTCATGAAATTGAACAAGAAATTGAAAAACATGCAGCTGGTCGCTTGATTTTATGTATGTTAGGTCCTACAGCTAAAGTTTTAGCTTATCATTTAAGTCGAAAAGGTTATCAGGTATTGGATATCGGTCATATCGATTCAGAATATGAGTGGATGAAGATGGGAGCCAAGACAAAGGTTAAGTTTGCACATAAACATACAGCAGAATACAATTTTGATCAAGATATTGAATTCATTGAGGATGAAACCTATAATAATCAGATTGTTGCAAGAATATTAAACTAAAAATTAGGCAAAAATAAAGCATAGATAGGGTACACTGAATTAAAGAAATCTTAAATTTACTTTATAATTAAGCAAGTAGATTGTTTTTGATTTTTGTTTAAAGACGATGAAATAACTATCTTAGTTTCATATTTGTAGGGCAATAAATAATGTTAGTTAGAATAAATGATAAGGATTTAAAATGGGAAATATCAAACGTGCAGTAGTATTTGCAGGTGATTATGCTTATATTCGACAAATCGAAACAGCTATGAAATCAATCTGTAGACACAATAGTCACTTAAAAATTTATGTACTAAACAAGGACATTCCTCAAGAATGGTTCAGTAGATTAAGAATGTATATTCAAGAGATGGGAGGAGACTTGATTGATTGCAAGCTTATTGGGCAACAGTTCCAAATGAATTGGTCAAATAAGCTGCCTCATATCAATCATATGACCTTTGCACGCTATTTTATTCCAGATTTTGTAACAGAAGATAAAGTTCTCTATCTAGATAGTGATTTGATTGTGACTGGTGATTTGACCGATTTGTTTGAATTAGATTTAGGTGAAAATTATCTGGGCGCAGCTCGTTCTTGTTTTAGTGCTGGAATTGGTTTTAATGCTGGGGTATTATTAATAAATAATAAAAAATGGCGAGCTGAAAATATTCGCCAAAAATTAATCGATTTAACTGAAAAGGAACATGAAAATGTTGCTGAGGGGGATCAGTCAATTTTGAATATGATGTTTTCAGAGTCATATATTCAAATAGATGAAACTTATAATTATCAAATTGGTTTTGATAGGGGAGCTGCAGAACAAGGACATGCTTGGATCTTAGAAAAATCAATTAATCCCCTTCCTAAAATCTTACATTATATTTCTCAAGATAAGCCGTGGAATCAATTTTCTGTAGGACGCCTTCGAGAAAATTGGTGGAACTATTCTTTTATGGAATGGACTTATATTGTATCTACTTGGAAAGAAAAGGGTGAGCTTTATTCTGCACAAATATATAAACCCAAATTAACTTGTATGAATTTGACAAATTCTTGGTGTGTAGAAAAAATGGATTACTTAGTTCAACAATTACCAGAAGTGCATTTTTATATTTGTGCTCATACTTTTATGGCAGATGAATTAAAGAGATTAGCAACATTTAATAATGTAACCCTCTATCCTAATGATTTTCCTTTGTTAATAGAAAAACGTTTAAAAGAAGTCGATATTTACTTAGATTTGAATCATGATCAGAAATTAATGTATATTTATGATTTAGTAAAGAAATTTGAAAAGCCGATGCTGACTTTTGATAATACACGTTGCTTGACGATACCTGAAGAATCATATGCTGGTATTTGTCATCATGATCGGCCTGATGAAATGGTAGAGATTATAAGAAAATACATGGAGAAACTAATTTATAAAATTAAGATAGATTAAAATTTTGAATTTTTGATGATGTTGTGTTTGAGAAGTAGTAATATTTTCGAGTTATTGTTTTGATTTTTAGGGTTTTATATAATGATTGAGCCGTTTAAAATTTAGAAACCATGTTAATTTTATGGATAGAGTGAATAAGGGGTTAATAGTTTATGAAGAAAGCAATCGTACTGGGGGCAGATAATGGTTATATGGATAAGGTGGAAACTACCATCAAGTCTGTTTGTGCTCACAATGATAATATAAAATTTTACATATTTAACGATGATTTACCCTCTGACTGGTTTCGAATTATGAATTTCAGATTGAAAGCAAATCATTCTGAAATTGTAAATGTAAAAATTTCTGACCATACTCTTAAAAATTACCGGCTAGCAATTAGTTATCTTTCCTACGCAGCCTATTTTCGCTATTTTATAGGAGAATTTGTAGAAGAAGATCGAGCGATTTACCTTGATTCAGATATAATCGTAACATCTTGCTTGGATGAATTGTTTAACATCGATTTGGAAGATTATTGGTTAGCCGGAGTTGCTGATTACTTTGATGGAGATTATACAGGTGGATTTAATTCGGGAATGATGGTTATTCCTGTTAAAAAGTGGAAGGAAAGTGATGTAGCCAATCAACTCTTACAATTAACAGAACAATACCATCAAACAGTATTTGGAGATCAGGGGATTTTAAATATCTTATTTAAGGAAAAGTGGAAAAAAGTGGGGCGCCTCTATAATTTTATGGTTGGTATGGATACGCTGGCTCAAGTTGTACATGATGAGTCTTGGTATCAATCGTCTTTACCTGATAGTATTTTGCCAAAAGTTATTCATTATACGGGAGATAAACCTTGGTATCACTTATCAAAGAATCGTTATAGATCTATATGGTGGTTTTATTATAGTGTGGAGTGGTCAGATATTCTTCTAAGAAAAAATCCTATAAAAGGTCAATTATTGAGCGATTTTAATACTCTTATTGACCCTCCTCTTTTTCATACTGCGATATTTACAGATTCATGTGAATTGGAGCAGATTGAAAGGTTATTAATAGAGTTTCCTCAGGTACATTTTTCAATTTTAGCACACACTTCATTTGCTTCGTCTGTTATTGACTTACAACAATTTTCAAATGTATCTGTATATCCGGGATTCATTCCTTTTACATTTGATGAAGTGTTAAAAAATCTTGATTTTTATTTAGATATTAACCATGGAAATCAAATAGCAGATATTATTAGTAAAGTTCGTGTATTAGGCAAACCAATCTATTCCTTTGATGTTACTAATCATGATGATACAGGTTATAATAAAGTTTATGCGGTTTCTGAAATTATGCAAATGATCAAAGATATAAAAATGTATCTTGGAACAATAAAATAGGGATAAAAGAGATGAATAAAATAATAGCGATGGGGGCCGATAATGGCTATATGAATAAGGTGGAGACAACCATTAAATCAATAGCAGCTTTTAACGATCATTTTAAAATTTATGTATTTAATGATGATTTGCCATCAGAATGGTTTCGTGTTATGAATAGGCGTTTAGCCTCACTTGATTCGGTAGTAGTTAATGTAAAAATTTCAGATAACAATTTGCGAAAATACAATCTCCCAACACCTCATTTATCATATGCTGCTTATTTTCGTTTTTTTATTCCAGATATGATAACTGAGGATAAAGTATTGTATTTGGATTCTGATATTATAATCAATGATGATTTAACGAATCTTTTTGAAATTGATTTAGGGAATAGTCCTGTAGCTGCAGTCAGAGATGAATTGCAAGAAACAAATTTTAATTCGGGAGTATTGCTTATTAATAATTCTTATTGGAGAGCTCACTCAATCTCAAGGCAACTTTTTAGTGTGGCTGATCAATATCATGAAGTTGAGTTTGGAGATCAAGGAATCTTAAATCGTTTTTTTGTAGATCAATGGAAAGAACTGGATTTCAAATATAATTTTATGGTAGGTATGGATACCATTGCTGAGCGATTTCAAAAAAACAAATGGTATGAAAAAGCAAATAAATATGAGTCTTTGATCTCTATTATTCATTACACAGATAGTAAACCTTGGTCGTCAGTGTATAATAATCGTTTGGGAGATAGATGGTGGTTTTATTATACATTGGAGTGGTCAGATATTATTCTACGAAAAGAGATTATCAAGCATGGTTTAGAAGTAGTTACAGAAAAAGAAAAGTATCACACTGCAATTTTTACGAATGCTTGTGAGATGGAACATCTGGAGTATTTAATAAAAGCACTACCAGAGGTTCATTTTCATATTCTAGCGCATACTAATTTTGCCTCTCAAGTAGTTGATTTACAACGTTATTTAAATGTATCAATCTATCCTCAGTTTAATCGTTATAATTTTGAAAACATACTAAATAGAATAGATTTTTATTTAGATATTAATCATTACAATGAAATTATGAATATTATTCAAGAGATTCATAGACTCGGTAAACCAATTTTTTCATTTGATAATACAAGCAAAGATCAGACAGGTAAAAGTTTTATTTTTTCTTCACTTGCTCCTGAAACTATGGTAGAAGAAATCATAACCTATCTTAATTCTTTGCATAGATAAAATAGTTAGCTATTGTAAATGTTTAATAAATAATTTATAATATGCAGTATTTAGTAACTAGTAATGAGAGGTGTGAAATGACTAGAAAATCAATTGTCTTAGCGGCAGATAATGCCTATCTTATTCCTTTAGAGACGACAATAAAGTCTGTATTGTATCACAATAGGGATGTTGATTTTTATATTCTGAATAGTGACATAGCTCCTGAATGGTTCAAATTATTGGGGAGAAAAATGGAAGTTGTGAATTCCACAATTCATAATGTACACTTTGACAAAGAAATTTTTGAAGGTTATAAAACTGGGCCACATTTAAACTATGCTTCTTATTTTAGATTTTTTGCGACAGAAGTGGTTGACTCTGACAAAGTATTGTATCTAGATTCCGATATACTTGTAACTGGGGAACTATCTCCTTTGTTTGAGATAGATCTTAAAGGATATTTTATTGGAGCTGTTGATGATGTCTATGCTTATGAAGGACGAAAATCTGGATTTAATTCTGGTGTTTTGCTAATGGATGTTGCAAAGTGGAAAGAGCATTCTATTGTCAATAGTTTATTGGAATTAGCTGCAGAGCAGAATCAAGCTGTGCATCTTGGAGATCAGAGTATTTTAAATATTTACTTTGAGGATAATTGGCTAGCATTAGATGAAACATATAATTATATGGTTGGTGTTGATATTTATCGTTTAGATTGGGAGTGTGAACGGCTAGATGATAATCCACCATCGATTGTTCACTTTGCTAGTCATGATAAACCGTGGAATACATACAGTATATCTAGACTGCGTGAATTATGGTGGGTGTATAGAGACCTAGATTGGACTGAGATCGCTTTTAAATATTCTAATCTCGATTACTTTGTACGTTCAAAGCAATCTGAGAAGAGTGCTTTTGTTGTAACATGGGTGTTAGAAGTAGAACATATAGAGTATCTAATTCGTGCGTTACCTGATTGGCATTTTCATATTGCTTCTCCAGTTTATTGTGCATCTGCTTTAACTAATCTTTCTATTTACAAAAATGTAACTATTTATCAAAATATTATTCATAAAAGGATTGAATGGCTTTTAGATGATGCGACAGTCTATTTAGATATTAATCATGGAGCAGAGGTTCTGGATGTCTTGTCCAAGGCCAGAGATAGAGGGGTAAAAATCTTTACGTTTGATAATACTAGGAAACTCTCAGAAGATAGTCTTTATGATGGTATTTTTTCTGTGGAAAATCCTGAGGAAATGGTTAGAGTCTTAAGGAAATTAGAAGAATAACCTTTACCGTTTAGTGTAAGAATAATATATAATAAAAGTGAGATTTGACCCCAAAGCAAATAAAGGAGTATTTTGTGACTAAGATTTATTCGTCAATAGCAGTAAAAAAAGGCTTAGCTACCTTATTTCTACTGTTTATCTATGTATTGGGAAGCAGAATCACTCTCCCTTTTGTTGATTTGAATTCCAAAGATTTCTTAGGTGGTTCAACGGCCTACCTAGCCTTCTCAGCCGCCCTGACAGGTGGAAACCTAAGAAGTTTATCGATTTTTTCTATAGGATTATCACCTTGGATGTCTGCAATGATCTTGTGGCAGATGTTTTCTTATTCTAAAAAATTGGGGCTAAGTTCTACAGCGATTGAAATTCAAGATCGTCGAAAAATGTATCTGACCTTGCTGATTGCTGTTATTCAATCTTTGGCAATTTCTCTAAGCTTACCAGTCCAAGCATCCTATTCTTCGGCCTTGGTTATACTTATGAATACCTTATTACTAATAGCAGGGACCTTCTTTCTGGTGTGGTTGTCAGATTTGAATGCTAGTATAGGGATTGGGGGATCCATTGTTATTCTCTTAACTAGTATTATCATCAATATTCCCCAGGATATTATTGAAACTTTTAAACTGGTTCATATTCCAACAGGGATTATTGTGTTACTTGCTTTATTAACCGTTGTCTTTTCTTATTTACTTGCCATTATGTATCGTGCGCGTTATCTAGTGCCAGTCAATAAGATAGGACTTCACAATCGTTTTAAACGCTATTCTTATCTCGAAATCATGTTGAATCCTGCTGGTGGGATGCCCTATATGTATGTGATGAGTTTTCTTAGTGTACCAGCTTATCTATTCATCTTGTTGGGATTTATTTTCCCTAATCATTCAGGATTGGAGACTTTATCAAAGGAATTTATGGTTGGGAAACCTTTGTGGGTCTATGTTTATATTTCGGTCTTATTTTTATTTAGTATTATTTTTGCATTTGTTACTATGAATGGAGAAGAGATTGCAGACCGCATGAAAAAATCTGGAGAATACATTTATGGTATTTATCCAGGCGAGGACACTAGTCGATTTATTAATCGGTTGGTCCTTCGTTTCTCAGTCATAGGTGGTCTCTTTAATGTGATCATGGCAGGTGGTCCCATGCTTTTTGTTTTGTATGATGAAAAGTTATTACGATTGGCAATGATTCCAGGATTGTTCATGATGTTTGGAGGCATGATTTTTACGATTAGAGACGAGGTCAAGGCTATGAGGTTAAATGAAACCTATAGACCCTTGATTTAGGAGACTTTTATGTATTATTTTATTCCAGCTTGGTATGGTTCAGAAAGAACATGGCATGCAACTATCACTCCATGGTATTTTTCTCATTTTCGTCTTGAGTTTGATGATACCTTTCACCAGATTCGACTGTTTCAAAGACAGGACATAGAGTCTCACCTTTTAGTATTGGCTTATCAGCCTCATTTGCGTTATTTCTTACATAGGCATGGTGTGTTAGAAACGGATACTTATTCCGTTTTTGATGTTATGCAAGATTTTCATAATCTCCATACCCAAGTGTTAAGTATTAGAGATATTGAGTGGGATGATGACTGTGAATTTATTTATAGTCCCTTTACGATTATCGTTCAAAAAAATGGGAAGAAATTTGCTAAGGTTGAACATGGTGTTGAAGGCTTCATCAGTGATATACTGTATTTTGAACCAAATGGTCAAGTAGATATGCACTATATCATGGATGATCGTGGATTTGTATCGAGTGTTATCTTTTTTGAAGATGGGCAAGCGGCCTATCAAGAATATCTGGATCCCAAGGGAGTGTGGCAATTTAGAGAGCATTTAAATGAAGGAGGACGGGTAGAAGTCAATCCAATTTTTAGTTATCGCTTTAAAGCGCTTATCTATCAAGACATGGGAGATTTGGTGGCAGAATTTTTTGAGAATTACCTGCAACAGTATGTGAAGAACAAGGATATTTTTATAGTTCCTTCTCATTCTCATCATGACCAGATGGTATTAGACCGTTTACCTAGAGAAAATCCGAAACTGTTGAGTCTTTTCATTGGGCGTAATCCTCAAGATACCTTTAGAGATTTAGATGTAACTTTTGAAAAGTCTGATTTGATTTTGGTGGATAGAGAGGATAGTTTACGATTGTTACAGGATTTATACCCTGAACGAATGCATCAATTTTATCATTTATCATCTTTTGACACTCGCTTACGATTGGGGAGAAGCCAAACTAAGAAAGAATCTATTATTTATTATCAACTGGATTTTGAGCAGGGAATTGATAACCAAGCTCTACTTCAAGTCTTGGCCTTTGTCGCTGAAAATAAGGATACTGAGGTGATTTTTGGAGCATTTGCTGCTAGTCAGGAGCAAATGAATGAGGTGGAAGGGATTGTTGAGTCTTTCATCCAAGAAAACATTCAATCCGAAAATCTGGGGAAGGCAATTGATTATGGTGATGCAGAAAATCCTCTGGAAGAAAATCAACACCAGGACTTACGCATACAGTTTGTCAACTTGAATGATGAGTTAGATTTGATAAAAACGCTAGAATTTGTCCGTTTGATTGTGGATTTAAATAGACATCCTCATCTCTACACACAGATAGCTGGTATTAGTGCAGGAATTCCTCAAATCAACCTAGTTGAAACCGTCTATGTTGAACATTTAAAAAATGGTTATTTGTTAGCAGATGTGAAAGAATTTTCTAAGGCTGCACATTATTACACAGATAGGTTGAAAGAGTGGAATGAGTCCTTAATTTATTCGATTGATAAGATTAAGGAGCACACAGGACAACAATTTCTTGAAAAATTAGAGAAATGGATAGAGGAGGTTAAAAATGTCAAAGGAACTTAATATTTTACAGATAGGACTTACCAATTGGGGAAATCAGTATGACATACCTGAAAATATGAGTTGGTATCATTTTTATCCCAACTCATCAGTGGCCCTTCGTGAAATCATAAAAAAAGAGGATATTAGCCGTTTTCATGCTGTTTTAATAGAAGATGGTCAGTATGCCAAAGACTTATTTTCCTTTGTGAAATATTTTGAACCTTATACTTTATTTTATAACCAGAATCTACAAATAGATGATAGAGAGGTTTTGGATTTTTTAAAAAAACGATGTGCACAAGCAATTGATTTTTCAAGTCCCCAACAATTAATCAATGATTTGAGTAAATCTCTTTTTGGTGGTGGGTATGGTGATAAACTCTTTCCTTCGACAATACAAGTGAATCCAAATTTTACAGGAGCTATTTCTTATCAAGGATTGGATTATGTCAGTTTGGAAGGTGGATTTGGACAAGATTTTTCCCAACTTGCCTTTTGGGCTTATAATATAGTAGTTCAAAAAACACTTCCTATTGAGTTGTGGCTCGAATATGAAAAGCAAGGAAATTGTGACTTTCGTTTAGTAATCCGTAAAATATGGAGTGGTTCTGTTGATGATGTTTTTGAAGAGACAATAGTGTCTGAAAAAGACTTGGAGCAAGCACTTGTTATGGATAGTCTAGATGGAGATTACTTTCTCTTGATATCTGTTGAGGCAAGAGGTCATGGAACTATCAAACTAGGTAATTTGCATCAACGTTGGAGTCGAAAACAATTTGGTAAGTTTGTACTTGGCGGAAATATCCTACATGATTCCAAGCGTGATGAAATAAACTATTTCTTCCATCCAGGTGATTTTAAACCGCCTTTGGCTGTTTATTTTGCTGGTTTTCGACCTGCCGAGGGATTTGAAGGATACTGGATGATGCAAAATTTCAAATGTCCCTTCATTCTGTTCTCTGACCCTCGATTAGAAGGAGGGGCTTTTTATCTAGGAACGGATGAGCTAGAGGGCAAGGTCAAAGAGACGATTGCTCATTATCTTGATTATTTAGGCTTTGATCGCAAGGATTTGATTTTATCAGGCCTTTCTATGGGAACGTTTCCGGCTCTCTATTATGGTGCTTCTTTTGAACCTCATGCCATCATTGTTGGTAAGCCCTTGGCTAATTTAGGAACCATAGCTAGCCGTGGACGTTTAGCAAGTCCTAGAGTTTTTCCTACGAGTTTTGATGTTTTAAAACATCAAACTGGAGGAGTAAGTCTTAATCACATGTTGAAGTTGGATCAGCGTTTTTGGAAGGTTTTTAAACAAGCAAATTTTTCAAAGACAACCTTTGGTTTGTCCTACATGAAGGATGAAGATATGGATCCACAAGCTTATGAGAATCTAGTTACTTATTTATGTAATACAGGTGCCAAGATTTTGTCTAAAGGAACTGCTGGACGACACAATGATGATACAGATACTAATGTTGCTTGGTTTATCCACTTTTATCGGATGATATTAGCAAGTGGTTTTGGAAGGGAGAAAGAATGATTATCACACAGAGACAGTCTATTCATTGGGGAGAAGTTGGCGGGACTTATATGTACGGATCAACTGTATCTTATTTTCCTGACAAAAGTGTCCGTCTCTATAATCCTCTGCTAGCATCTGGTGAGATTCTCAAGACTTGGTTTTCTAGTGTCAATTACCAGGCTGCACGGACTCAGCCCCAGCTTCCCTTACTAAAAAGAAATCAGGAGTATCAACTATCACTGGCTTTTGATTGTCAGCCTGAAAATGGGGTTTATACCAAGATAACTTTTTTTGACCGCTATGGTGATATTTTAGAAGAAAAGGTAGAAAAAGTGAAAGATTTTATATTTACTTATCCAGAAGATAGTTATACTTATCAAGTTTCTCTGTTAAGTGCTGGTTTTGAATCGTTAACTTTTTATCATTTTTCTATCAAGGAGATTAGAAGTGTTTAGACGTTTAGGTCAAGATTTCCACCTTAGGAAAGTAAAAAAGATTTTAAAGAGGATCAATAACTTAAAAGGCAAGATGTCCTCTCTTTCGGATCAAGAATTAGTGGCTAAAACAGTGGAGTTTCGTCAGCGTCTTTCCAAGGGAGAAAGTCTAGATGATCTTTTAGTAGAAGCTTTTGCTGTGGTGCGTGAAGCGGATAAGCGGATTTTAGGGATGTTCCCCTATGATGTTCAGGTCATGGGAGCTATTGTCATGCACTATGGAAATGTTGCTGAGATGAACACGGGGGAAGGCAAAACCCTAACAGCTACCATGCCGGTCTATTTGAATGCTCTTTCAGGTCAAGGTGTGATGGTCGTTACGCCAAATGAGTATTTATCAAAGCGTGATGCAGAGGAAATGGGACAAGTTTATCGTTTCTTAGGATTGACCATTGGGGTACCATTTACAGGGGATCCAAAGAAGGAAATGAAAGCTGAAGAAAAGAAACTGATCTATGCTTCGGATATCATTTATACGACTAATAGTAATCTAGGTTTTGATTACCTAAATGATAATTTGGCTTCGAATGAAGAAGGTAAATTTTTACGACCTTTTAACTATGTCATTATTGATGAAATTGATGATATCTTGCTGGATAGTGCACAAACTCCTCTGATTATTGCGGGTTCTCCTCGTGTTCAGTCTAATTACTATGCGATTATTGATACACTGGTAACAACATTGGTCGAAGGAGAAGATTATATTTTCAAAGAGGAGAAGGAAGAAATTTGGCTTACTACTAAGGGTGCCAAATCTGCTGAAAGTTTCCTAGGAATTGACAACTTATATAAGGAAGAACATGCGTCCTTTGCTCGTCACTTAGTCTATGCTATTCGAGCTCATAAGCTCTTTACCAAAGATAAGGACTATATCATTCGTGGGAATGAGATGGTACTAGTTGATAAGGGAACAGGACGTCTAATGGAGATGACCAAACTGCAGGGAGGTCTCCATCAGGCCATTGAAGCCAAGGAACATGTGAAGTTGTCTCCTGAAACGAGAGCCATGGCTTCCATCACCTATCAGAGTCTATTTAAGATGTTTAAAAAAGTATCTGGGATGACGGGGACAGGAAAGGTAGCAGAAAAAGAATTTCTTGAGACTTATAATATGGCTGTTATTCGGATTCCAACCAATCGTCCTAAGCAACGAATTGATTATCCAGATAATTTATATGTGACTTTACCGGAGAAAGTTTATGCATCTTTAGAATATATCAAAGATTATCATGCTAAAGGCAATCCGTTATTGGTTTTTGTAGGTTCAGTGGAGATGTCTCAGCTTTATTCATCACTCTTGCTTCGTGAAGGGATTGCCCACAATGTATTAAATGCCAATAATGCTGCGCGTGAGGCCCAAATTATCGCTGAATCAGGTCAGATGGGGGCCGTAACAGTTGCAACTTCTATGGCCGGACGTGGGACGGATATTAAACTCGGTAAGGGAGTCGCTGAACTTGGTGGTTTGATTGTCATCGGAACAGAGCGGATGGAGAGTCAGCGGATAGACCTTCAAATCCGTGGACGTTCTGGCCGTCAGGGAGACCCAGGTATGAGTAAGTTTTTTGTATCTCTGGAAGATGATGTTATCAAGAAATTTGGTCCATCTTGGGTTCACAAGAAGTATAAAGATTATCAAGTTCAAGATATGACGCAACCAGAAATTCTCAAAGGTCGTAAGTATCGTAATCTGGTTGAAAGGGCACAACATGCCAGTGACAGTGCTGGTCGAACTGCCCGTCGTCAGACCTTAGAGTATGCTGAGAGCATGAATATCCAACGCGATATGGTTTATAAGGAACGCAATCGTTTGATAGATGGTTCTCGTGACTTAGAGGATGTAGTTGTGAATATCATTGAGAGATATACAGAAGAGGTAGCGGCTGAACACTATGCCAGTCGTGAATTGTTGTTTCACTTTATTGTTACCAATATCAGTTTCCATGTAAAGGGAATTCCAGATAATCTAGACTTATCTAATCAGAAACAAGTCCGCTCTTTCATTCAACAAGTTGTGAATAGAGAACTCTCTGAAAAGAAGGAATTACTGGAGAAACATGACTTGTATGAACAGTATTTACGACTCTCTCTACTGAAGGCTATTGATGACAACTGGGTAGAGCAGGTAGACTATCTACAACAGTTATCTATGGCTATCGGTGGCCAATCTGCTGCACAGAAAAACCCAATTGTAGAATATTATCAAGAAGCCTATGCTGGCTTTGAAACGATGAAAGAGCAAATTCGTGCTGATATGGTGCGTAATCTCCTGATGGGGCTGGTTGAGGTCACTCCAAAAGGTGAAATCGTGACTCATTTTCCATAAGAGGAGAAAATATGACAATTTACAATATAAATTTAGGAATTGGTTGGGCCAGTAGCGGTGTAGAATATGCCCAAGCCTATCGCGCCGGTATTTTTCGAAGTTTGAATTTACCCTCTAAATTTATCTTTACAGATATGATTTTAGCTGATAATATTGAGCATTTAACATCCAATATTGGTTTTGATGATGAGCAAGTTATCTGGCTTTATAATCACTTTACAGATATCAAGATTGCACCAACTAGTATAACAGTTGCTGATGTCTTAGCTACTGTTGACGGTGTTGAAAGTCGTAGAGAAAAGAATGGTAAGGTATTGCGTGTCTTCTTTTCTGACCAAGATAAGTTTGTCACCTGTTATTTGGTTGATGAGAACAAGGATTTGGTCCAGCATGTCGAGTATGTTTTTAAAGGAAAATTGATTCGTAAGGATTACTTTTCTTATACGCGTTATTGTAGCGAGTATTTTGCACCTAAGGACAATGTTGCAGTACTATATCAACGGACTTTTTACAATGAAGACGGTACTCCGGCCTATGATATCTTGATGAATCAAGGTAAGGAAGAAGTTTACCGTTTCAAGGATAAGATTTTCTATGGGAAGCCAGCTTTCATGCGTGCCTTTATGAAATCCTTGAATTTGAACAAGTCTGATTTGGTTATTCTGGATAGGGAGACAGGTATTGGACAGGTTGTGTTTGAGGAAGCACAAGCTGCGCATTTAGCGGTAGTTGTTCATGCGGAGCATTATAGTGAAAATGCTACAAATGAGGACTATATCCTTTGGAACAACTATTATGACTATCAGTTTACCAATGCAGATAAGGTTGACTTCTTTATCGTATCAACTGACAGACAAAATGAAGTGTTGCATAACCAATTTGCCAAATACACCCAGCACCAACCAAAGATTGTTACCATTCCTGTAGGTAGTATTGATTCCTTGACTGAGTCAAGTCAAGGGCGCAAGCCATTTTCATTGATTACTGCTTCGCGTCTTGCCAAAGAAAAACATATTGACTGGTTGGTTAAGGCAGTTATTGAAGCTCGTAAGGAAATTCCTGAATTAACCTTTGATATCTATGGTAGCGGTGGTGAGGATTCTCTTCTTCGAGATATTATTGCAACTCATCAGGCTGAGGATTATATCCAGCTCAAGGGACATGCGGAGCTTTCGCAGATTTATAGCCAGTATGAGGTTTACTTGACGGCTTCAACCAGCGAAGGATTTGGCCTGACCCTGATGGAAGCAATTGGTTCAGGTCTACCTTTAATCGGTTTTGATGTGCCTTATGGTAATCAGACCTTTATAGAAGATGGGCAAAATGGTTATTTGATTCCAAGTTCATCTGACCATGTCGAAGACCAAATCAAGCAAGCTTATGCAGCCAAGATTTGTCAATTGTATCAAGAAAATCGTTTGGAAGCCATGCGTGCCCATTCTTATCAGATTGCAGAAGGCTTCTTAACCAAAGAAATTTTAGAAAAGTGGAAGAAAACAGTAGAGGAGGTGCTCCATGATTGAACTTTATGATCGTTATGATCAAGAAAGTCGAGATTTACATGAAAGTCTAGTCGCTACTGGTCTTTCTCAACTTGGAGTGGTCATCGATGCAGATGGTTTTCTGCCTGATGGTCTGATCTCTCCTTTTACTTATTATCTAGGATATGAAAAGGGAAAACCTCTTTATTTTAACCAAGTCCCTGTTCCAGCTTTTTGGGAAATTTCAGGAAATAATCAGTCTGCTCGTATTGAAGATATGACACAGGAGAGAGCCGTTATTCATTATGCTGATTGCTTGCAAGCGCGCTTGGTTAAGCAGGTAGATTGGAAAGACTTGGAAGGTCGAGTCCGTCAGGTTGATCATTACAATCGCTTCGGAGCTTGTTTTGCTACAACGACTTATAGTGCTGATAGTGAGCCAATCATGACAGTTTACCAAGATCTCAATGGTCAGGAGGTGTTACTTGAAAACCATGTGACGGGTGATATCTTATTGACCTTACCTGGTCAGTCCATGCGTTACTTTACCAATCGAGTAGAATTTATCACTTTCTTTTTGCAAGATTTGGAGCTAGATAAGCATCAGATTGTGTTCAATACACTAGCGACTGCTTTCTTGGTTTCCTTCCATCATCCAGATAAGTCTGGATCAGATGTCTTGGCATGGCAGGAACCTCTCTATGATGCTATTCCAGGCAATATGCAGTTGATTTTAGAAAATGATGATGTGCGTACTAAGAAGATCATCATTCCAAACAAGGCAACTTATGAGCGCGCTTTAGAGTTGACTGATGAGAAATACCATGATCAGTTTGTGCATTTGGGTTACCATTATCAGTTCAAACGTGATAATTTCCTAAGACGAGATGCCTTAATCTTGACCAATTCAGATCAGATTGAGCAAGTGGAAGCAATCGTAGAAGCCCTGCCTGATGTCACTTTCCGTATCGCAGCAGTGACAGAGATGTCTTCTAAGCTCTTAGATATGCTTCGCTATCCTAATGTGGTCCTTTACCAGAACGCTAGTCCACAGAAGATTCAGGAGCTCTATCAACTGTCGGATATTTACTTGGATATCAATCACAGCAATGAGTTATTGCAGGCAGTACGTCAGGCATTTGAGCATAATCTCTTGATTCTTGGATTTAACCAAACGGTGCACAATAGACTTTATATCGCTCCAGATCATTTATTTGAAAGTAGTGAGGCTTCTGCTTTGGTTGAGACTCTAAAATGGGCTCTTTCAGATGTTGAACAAATGCGTCAGGAACTTGGGAAGCAAGGCCGACATGCAAATTATGTTGACTTGGTACGATATCAGGAAACCATGCAGACTGTTTTAGGAGGCTAACATGTCAGACGAAGATTTATTTTACAAAGATGTTGAAGGTCGTATGGAAGAGTTGAAACAAAAACCTATCAAGAAAGAAAAAGAAACCCGAGGGGAAAAGATTAGTAAAACTTTTTCACTCATCTTGGGTTTAATGATTCTGATTGGTTTACTCTTTACACTGCTAGGAATTTTGAGGTAGGCCTATGATTGACATACTGATTGTTTTAGCTATTGTCCTCTCTCTTGCTTTGATTGTATTGGTAACCATACAACCCCGTCAAAATCAACTATTTTCCATGGATGCGACCAGTAATATTGGTAAACCAAGCTATTGGCAGAGTAACACCTTGGTAAAGGTCCTCACCTTATTGGTGAGTTTGGCTTTATTCGTCCTATTATTAACCTTCATGGTAATAACTTACAAATAAAAGAAAACTTCAGATATTCACCTTTTGTGATTGGTCTGAAGTTTTCTTTTTTAGTTTCCATATTTTTTATAAAAATCAACTTTTAATTGGATGAAGGTTTTGGCTTCACGTAGAAGTTGTAGAAGCGTAGCACGAGTTTCAAATTCTTCACGAGTTCTCGGTAGACATCTGTTACGGAATACCTCTAGGTAGTGTTCAATATCATCTAGTAGACTAGAAGCGGGATTAGTCTGACTCAGTTGACCGGCAATTTTTGAAAAAAGCTGAGCCAGAATTAAGCTCTCACTTGCTGCAAGTTGGCAAGTATTGATTTGTTGGGCCATGTTTCTTAGGATACGACTCTGATTTTGTCTCATCTCAAAGTAGTGGATATGGTAATCTGTTTGGTGAAAGAGGTGGTCAGAGTGATCCAAATAGACCAGTTTGAGTGCTTCTTCCAAAAGGGTATCTAATTCTTCCACCAGCTGAGCTCTATTGCGTCCGTCCCCTCTAGATAAATAATATTTGAAGCGCTGGAGGATATCTTTTAACTTTTCTTCCACAAGTGTGTGGTAGTGCTGGATTTCCTCTTCTCGTGAAGGCATGTAGAGATTGACCAAGAGAGCAAAACCACTTCCAATAGCAAAAAGCATGACTTCATTGACAAGAAGGGCTGGTGAAGTTGACTCTGAAACCAAGAGATGACCGACAAGAACGGTACTTGGTGTAATGCCAATTTCCCACCCCATCTTGTAAGCGAGAGGAATGTAAAGAGCCAGATAAAGACCTAAACTCCAGAGATGAAACCCAATCAGTTGAAAGGCTAAGACACCTATAGTTAGAGCTAGTAGCATAGAAAAAAATCGATTACGAGCAAGTTTTAAGGTGCTTCTTCGGGTATCAGATAAACTTAGCAGGGCAATAATTCCTGCTGAAACTGCGGAAGAAAGATCTAGAAATGAAGCAACAAAACAGGCAAGACAGGTAGCTAAGATAAGCTTGATGGTACGTTGGCTAAT
Organism: Streptococcus sp. SK643; assembly: GCF_000259505.1. Lineage (GTDB taxonomy): Bacteria > Bacillota > Bacilli > Lactobacillales > Streptococcaceae > Streptococcus. The sequence continues at coordinate 126,734 of NZ_AJMM01000026.1, read as the reverse complement.
AGACATAAGAATTACCTAGAATAAAAGAGGAAAAGACAAGACCTGAGCAGGCTTGTCTTTATGAGTTATTTTTTACGGGCTGCTGCGTATTCGGCAACGGCAGTAAAGAGGACATCTGTAGAAGAGTTAAGGGCTGTTTCACATGAGTCTTGGATGACACCAATCACAAATCCAACACCTACAACTTGCATGGCAATATCGTTAGAAATACCAAAAAGGCTACAAGCAACTGGGATAAGAAGAAGAGAACCTCCGGCAATACCAGAAGCACCACAGGCTGAGATTGCTGCCACTACACTGAGGACAAAGGCTGTGGCAAAGTCAACAGGTATGCCAAGAGTGTTAACTGCAGCAAGGGTCAAAATGTTAATGGTAATCGCTGCTCCGGCCATGTTGATAGTAGAACCAAGTGGGATAGATACAGAATAGGTATCTGGGTTGAGTCCAAGGTCATGACAAAGTTTCATGTTGACAGGGATGTTAGCCGCAGAACTACGAGTGAAGAAGGCTGTTACACCGCTGACACGCAAACACTTCCAAACGAGGGGATAAGGATTACTCTTCATAAAGAGGAAGGCAATCAATGGATTCACTACTAAGGCCACAAAGAACATAGTTGTCACCAAGAGGGCAAGCAAGATTCCATAGTTTGCTAGACTTCCGATTCCTTTATCAGAGATGGTTTTGAAAACAAGGCCCAGGATTCCAAATGGAGCTAGATTGATAATCCATTCGACAATCTTAGAAGTCACATCAGCCATGGTTTTCAGTAATTCTTTACTATTTTTGCTGGCTTCTCTCATAGCAATCCCGAAAACAACTGCCCAAGATAAGATACCGATGTAGTTGGCTGTGACAAGGGCATTGACTGGATTGTCAACCAGTTTGAGCAAGAGATTGCTGAGGACCTGGCCAATTCCATCTGGTGGTGCAATTTCTGTATTGGCACTATTCAAGGTAACCTCAACAGGTACGATGAAACTTGCTAGTACGGCAATAAGTGCAGCGGCAAAGGTCCCAACCAAGTAAAGGAAGATAACCGTTTTCATGTTGCTATCTTGTCCCTTTTGATGTTGAGAAAGGGCATTGGCAACAAGGGCAAAAACTAGTATTGGCGCAATGGCTTTTAGCCCACCAACAAAGAGATCTCCAAGTATTCCAATTCCAGTAAGATTAGGAAGTGTCAGTCCTAGAGTTCCTCCAACAAGCATGCCAATCAAAATACGTTTGATTAAGCTTGTTTTATTCCAAGCATGAATGATTTTTTTCATAACAACCTCCTTAGTTGTCTAATGTTTATGATTATAGTATAAATATTAATTAAAATCAAGAATTTTCTGTCTATTTTTCAAATAATTTTTGACTATTTGTTGTGATTCATCCTTCTTAAAAATATGGTATAATAAACGAAAGGAGTTTTCTATGCAAGATTTTTTTAAAACCTACCTTACTAAGCTTGATGTAACAATGATTCTTGAGGATTTGCTGACCAAGACACTTTCTCTTTTGTTTCTGTTTTTACTCTTTTATATCGCTAAAAAAATGCTTCATATCTTGGTACAGAGAATTGTTAAACCTTCTTTAAAAATGTCTCATCACGATGCAGGCCGTCAGAAAACTATTTCACGTTTATTAGAGAATGTGTTTAATTATACTCTTTATTTCTTTTTACTTTATTGCATTTTATCTATTTTAGGCCTTCCGGTTTCTAGTTTACTTGCAGGGGCTGGGATTGCAGGTGTCGCCATCGGTATGGGCGCCCAAGGCTTTCTATCCGATGTTATCAATGGGTTTTTCATTCTTTTTGAGCGTCAATTAGATGTAGGAGACGAAGTTGTTCTGACAAACGGCCCCATTACTGTTTCAGGAAAGGTTGTTAGTGTTGGTATTCGGACGACACAGTTAAGAGGAGAGGATCAAGTGCTTCATTTCGTACCCAACCGTAATATCACGGTTGTTAGCAATTTCTCTCGAACTGACTAGGTCTGTAATTTTAGCGGATTTATGATACAATAGAGAGAGTTTGGTAAAGGAGAGCGCATGTTTGTAGAGAAGCAATTAGGAAATGGTCTTACTTGGATAAATCTAGATGTCGAGAAAATCCAAAATCTGGAAGACTTATCGAAAGTATATGGGTTGGACAAGGAAACCATCGAATATGCGCTAGATAGAAATGAGCGCGCCCACATGGATTATCACAGAGAAAATGGCACAGTAACCTTTATCTACAATGTTTTGGATTTGGAGAAGGACAAGGAGTACTATGAAGCCATTCCCATGACCTTTATCGTTGAAAATCAACGCATGATTACCATCAGCAATCATAAAAACGCTTATGTCATTGATCGGATGATTGCTTATTTAGAAAGTCATGAATCCTTATCCATTTATAAATTTCTATTTGCTAGTTTAGAAATCATTAGTAATGCCTATTATCCTATCATTGAGAAGATGGACAAAAGTAAGGATGAAATCAGTGGCTTGCTTCGTAAAACGACGACCAAGAAAAACCTCTTTGCCCTCTCGGATTTGGAAACTGGTATGGTCTACCTAACAGCAGCTGCTAAACAAAATCGCATTCTTCTTGAACATATTCAAGGACATGCTCTTTATCGTCGTTTTGATGAAGTGGAGAAGGAGCAGTTTGATGATGCTATGATTGAAGCTCACCAGTTGGTGTCTATGACCGACTTGATTTCTCAGGTCTTACAGCAATTATCAGGCTCCTACAACAACATCCTAAATAATAATTTGAATGATAACTTGACAACCTTAACCATCATTTCAGTTCTCTTAGCAGTACTTGCTGTAATCACTGGATTTTTTGGGATGAATGTGCCTCTTCCATTTATGGAAAACCGGAACGCCTGGATTTACATCCTTCTGTCTAGTGCTGTTTTGTGGGTGATTCTTGCTCAGGTTCTCAAAAAAATTGCAAAAAAAAGTTAAGAAAAGGAGCCAAAATGGCGATTGAAAACTACATGCCAGACTTTGCTGTAGAAGCAGTTTATGATCTGACAGTCCCTAGCCTAAAAGCGCATGGGATTAAGGCTGTTTTGGTCGATTTAGATAATACTCTCATCGCTTGGAACAACCCAGATGGGACTCCAGAGATGAAACAGTGGCTTCATGACCTCCGTGATGCAGGAATTCGTATCATCGTAGTATCCAACAATACTAAGAAACGAGTTCAACGAGCAGTTGAAAAATTTGGGATTGATTACGTTTATTGGGCCTTGAAGCCTTTCACGATTGGTATAAGCCGTGCCATGAAGGAATTTCACTATGAGAAAAATGAAGTAGTCATGGTAGGCGACCAACTTATGACGGATATTCGTGCAGCCCATCGTGCAGGCATTCGCTCTATCTTGGTCAAACCTTTGGTTCAACATGACTCTATCAAGACCAAAATAAATCGAGCTCGCGAGCGTCGTGTTATGAAGCAAATCAATGAAAAGTACGGACCGATTAGATATAAAAAAGGAATTTAATTATGGAAGAAATTCTCTGTATTGGTTGTGGAGCAACCATTCAGACGACAGACAAAGCTGGTCTTGGTTTTACTCCCCAGTCGGCACTTGAAAAAGGTTTGGAGACTGGCGAAGTCTATTGCCAACGTTGTTTCCGTCTCCGTCATTACAATGAAATCACGGATGTCCAGTTAACAGACGATGATTTCCTCAAACTCTTGCATGAGGTAGGAGATAGTGATGCTTTGGTGGTTAATGTGATTGATATCTTTGACTTTAATGGCTCTGTCATTCCAGGTTTACCACGTTTTGTATCGGGCAATGATGTCCTCTTGGTGGGAAATAAAAAAGATATCCTGCCTAAGTCAGTTAAACCGGGCAAGATTAGCCAGTGGCTCATGGAGCGTGCCCACGAAGAGGGACTTCGTCCTGTGGATGTCGTCTTAACTTCAGCCCAAAACAAGCATGCCATTAAGGAAGTTATTGACAAGATTGAGCATTACCGTAAGGGACGTGATGTCTATGTCGTTGGGGTAACCAACGTTGGGAAATCAACTCTAATCAATGCTATCATCCAAGAAATCACAGGTGATCAGAATGTTATCACGACTTCGCGCTTCCCAGGGACAACCTTGGACAAAATCGAGATTCCGCTTGACGACGGATCTTATATCTACGATACACCAGGGATTATCCACCGTCACCAGATGGCCCACTACCTGACGGCTAAAAACCTCAAGTATGTCAGCCCTAAAAAGGAAATCAAGCCTAAAACTTATCAGCTTAACCCAGAGCAAACCCTCTTTTTAGGTGGTCTCGGACGATTTGATTTTATTGCAGGAGAAAAGCAAGGCTTCACAGCTTTCTTTGACAATGAGCTCAAACTCCATCGGACCAAACTTGAAGGCGCTAGTGCCTTTTACGATAAGCACTTAGGAACCCTTCTCACTCCTCCAAACAGCAAGGAAAAAGAAGATTTTCCAAAACTGGTTGAGCATGTATTTACAATCAAGGATAAAACAGACCTCGTCATCTCAGGACTCGGTTGGATCCGTGTAACAGGCACAGCCAAAGTCGCAGTCTGGGCACCAGAAGGCGTCGCCGTCGTCACACGAAAAGCAATTATTTAAACACAGAAAGGAAAGGGTTTTCTGAACTCGGATGAGCAGGGTGAGCCCCATAGAGAATACTTTTCGCCGTGGTGTTAGTTGGTACAAGTGATTGTACCAACTGCGGGAAATTTGAGACCTTAGGCTCAAATTTTAGTCATGAAAGTCCAAGGGACTTTGCTGACGTCCGTCACCACTTCAGAAAAGTATAAAAAGAAACTCTTTTAAAGAAATTATGTCATTAACATCAAAACAACGTGCCTTCCTCAACAGTCAGGCACATACCCTTAAACCTATCATCCAAATTGGAAAAAACGGTCTCAACGACCAAATCAAAACCAGCGTCCGTCAAGCTCTGGATGCGCGTGAATTGATCAAGGTTACTCTTTTGCAAAACACAGATGAAAACATCCACGAAGTAGCTGAAATCTTGGAAGAAGAAATCGGTGTGGATACAGTCCAAAAGATTGGCCGTATCTTGATTTTGTTTAAACAATCCAGCAAGAAAGAAAATCGTAAGATTTCTAAAAAAGTTAAAGAAATCTAAGATTTAAAACTCCAAGAAATTGTTTTTACTGAGAATAAAAGGAAACTAGCCTATGGCAATCGAATTATTGACTCCCTTTACCAAAGTAGAGTTGGAGCCAGAAATCAAGGATAAAAAACGCAAACAAGTAGGGATTTTAGGGGGAAATTTTAACCCTGTTCACCATGCCCATCTGATTGTTGCGGATCAGGTAAGACAACAGTTGGGTTTGGACAAGGTATTGCTCATGCCTGAATATCAGCCTCCACATGTGGACAAAAAAGAAACCATTCCAGAACACCATCGTCTCAAGATGTTGGAGTTGGCCATCGAGGGGATAGAAGGCTTGGAGATTGAGACCATTGAACTAGAGCGCAAAGGGATTTCCTACACCTACGACACCATGAAGCTCTTGAAGGAGCAAAATTCAGATACAGACTTTTATTTTATTATTGGGGCTGACATGGTGGATTATCTGCCCAAGTGGTACCGGATTGATGAACTGGTTGATATGGTTCAGTTTGTGGGGGTTCAACGTCCACGCTACAAGGCAGGGACTTCATATCCAGTCATCTGGGTAGATGTACCTCTCATGGATATTTCGTCCAGCATGGTGCGTGACTTCCTTGCTCAAGGTCGGAAACCTAACTTTCTCCTGCCTCAGCCTGTGCTAGACTACATCGAGAAGGAGGGGCTCTACTGATGGCCTATCAAGACTATATCAATTGCTCTCGTGAGGCTTTGTTGGAAAAAATGGCAGAGCTTCTACCTGAAAAACGTTTGACTCATTGTCTAGGTGTGGAGCGGGCAGCTATAGAATTAGCTCAGCGCTTTGGAGTTGATGCCGAGAAAGCAGGACTAGCAGGGCTTCTTCATGACTATGCTAAAAAGTTATCAGACCAGGAGTTTTTTGACTTGATTGATCGTTATCAGCTAGATTCTAACCTCAAAAACTGGGGCAATAATGTCTGGCATGGTATGGTTGGCGTCTACAAGATTCAGGAAGATTTAGATTTGCATGATTCAGAAATCTTGCGAGCTATTGAAATCCATACAGTTGGAGCTGGTCAGATGACCGATCTAGATAAGGTTATCTATGTAGCAGACTATATCGAGCATAATCGAGCCTTTCCAGGAGTAGATGTGGCACGTGAGATTGCAACTCTATCGCTCAATAAGGCGGTGGCCTACGAAACAGCTCGAACCGTGGAGCATCTAGCTCATCAGGGATTTCCCATCTATCCCCAAACCCTTGAAACCTATAACGCCTTTGTGCACTATTTGAAAGAGGACTAAATGAACGAAAAAGAATTACTAGAACTAGTCGTGAAAGCGGCTGATGAGAAACGTGCGGAGGATATCCTTGCACTTGATGTACAAGAATTGACCAGTGTGACAGACTACTTTGTTATCACTAGCTCTATGAATAGCCGTCAGTTGGATGCTATCGCTGATAATATCCGTGAAAAAGTAGCCCAAGCAGGCTTTAAAGGCAGTCATGTCGAAGGCGATTCGGCTGGAGGCTGGGTTTTGCTAGACCTCGGTGCTGTCGTTGTGCATATCTTCTCAGAAGAAATGCGTGCCCATTATAACCTTGAAAAACTTTGGCATGAGGCGAATTCAGTAGATATTTCAGAAGCTCTTGCTTAGAAGATGAACTCAGTTGTAGTCAACTGGGTTTCTTTGCTTATTTTTAGAAGAAAATGGATAGAAAGGTAAAGGGCGAGTGGTGTTTGCCATGGAGGCTCTTGGTATCATGTTTTATGGCGACATATGAAACCTTTGCGGCGGTCTATGATGCAGTCATGGACGATAGTTTATACGACAAATGGACGGATTTTTCTCTGCGTCACTTGCCTAAGACCAAGGAGAGAAAGAAACTCTTGGAATTGGCTTGTGGGACAGGAATTCAATCGGTGCGCTTCTCTCAGGCTGGTTTTGATGTGACTGGACTTGACTTGAGTGGGGATATGTTGAAGATTGCTGAGAAGAGAGCTTCTTCAGCCAAACAAAAGATTGACTTTATTGAAGGCAATATGCTGAATTTGTCCAAGGCAGGTCAATATGATTTTGTCACTTGTTATTCGGACTCAATCTGCTACATGCAGGATGAAGTGGAAGTAGGAGACGTCTTTAAGGAAGTCTATAATGCCCTCAACGAAGATGGTGTTTTTATCTTTGATGTGCATTCAACCTACCAGACAGACGAAGTTTTTCCAGGCTATTCTTACCATGAAAATGCGGAAGAGTTCGCCATGCTCTGGGATACCTACGAGGACGAAGCACCTCACTCCATCATCCATGAATTGACCTTTTTTATCAAGGAGGCTGACGGTTCCTTTAGTCGCCACGATGAAGTGCATGAGGAGCGAACCTATGAAGTCTTGACCTATGATATTTTGCTGGAACAGGCTGGTTTCAAGTCCTTCAAACTTTATGCGGACTTTGAGGACAAAGAGCCTACAGAAACTAGTACCCGTTGGTTTTTTGTCGCGCAGAAGTAGGAGAACATCATGACCATCACAGGTATTATCGCGGAGTTTAATCCTTTTCATAATGGACACAAATACCTGCTGGAACAGGCTGAGGGGCTGAAAATCGTTGCCATGTCTGGGAATTTCATGCAGCGTGGAGAGCCTGCAATTGTGGACAAGTGGACACGGTCCCAGATGGCGCTGGAAAATGGTGCAGATTTGGTAGTAGAATTGCCCTTTTTAGTCAGTGTTCAGGCGGCAGATTTCTTTGGTCAAGGAGCTGTGGATATCTTAGCTCAGTTAGGGATTGATAACTTAGCCTTTGGGACAGAGGAAGTTCTGGATTACCAGAAAATCGCTGACTTATACATAAAGAAAGGTGCTGAGATGGAGAAATTTGTGAAAAATCTGCCTGATTCCCTTTCTTATCCCCAGAAAACCCAAGCCATGTGGAAGGAATTTGCAGGTATTGATTTTTCTGGCAATACGCCCAATCATGTCCTTGCTTTGGCCTATGCCAAGGCAGTTGCAGGACGAAACATCAAGCTTGAGCCAATTAAGCGTCAGGGAGCAGGTTACCATTCTGTGGACAAGGATGTGGACTTTGCTTCGGCAACAGCCCTCCGTCAGCACCAGAGGGACAAAGATTTCTTAGAACGCTTTATGCCTTCTGTTGCCCTATTTGAGCAGGCCAGTAAGGTGATCTGGGAAGACTATTTTCCTTTGCTCCGCTATCAAATCTTATCAAATCCAGACCTAACAACCATCTATCAGGTCAATCAAGAAATGGTAGTTCGAATTAAAGAAGCTATTAAAACAGCCCAGTCTGTAGAAGAATTGGTCGAGTTAGTGACTACTAAACGTTACACCAAGGCGCGTGTCAGACGCCTCTTGTCCTATATTTTGGTACAAGCCAGAGAAAGTGACTTGCCAGAAGCCATCCATGTCCTTGGATTTACTGAAAAAGGCAGACAACACCTTAAGTCTCTGAAAGGGAAGGTCAATCTAGTCAGCCGAATTGGCAAAGAACCTTGGGATGCTATGACCCAAAAGGCAGACCAGATTTACCAACTGGGAAATCCAAGTATAGCAGAGCAGAATTTTGGAAGAGTGCCTATTAGAATAGAAACAAACTAAGTCTACTGAAAGGTGGACTTTTTCTATAATTTTTACTAAACACTGACTTCTAAAAAATAGATATTGTACTATTAAATTTTAGGTAATTGAGTTCCAAATTCCTTAAAAACATATTTCATTTTAAGTTTGTGAAAATCACTTTTTTATGGTAAAATGTTAAAGAATGTATGTCATTCATAATAAAAATTAAATGAGGTAAAAACATGGAAATCATGTCGATTGCGATTGCTGTTTTTGCCGTCATCATTGGTTTAGTCATTGGATATGTCAGCATCTCAGCTAAGATGAAATCATCTAAAGAAGCTGCAGAGTTGATGCTTTTAAATGCTGAACAAGAAGCAACTAATTTACGTGGACAAGCTGAGCGTGAAGCGGATTTACTTGTTAATGAAGCTAAACGTGAAAGCAAGTCTCTTAAAAAAGAAGCACTATTGGAGGCCAAAGAAGAAGCCAGAAAATACCGTGAAGAAGTGGACGCTGAATTCAAATCAGAACGTCAAGAACTCAAACAAATCGAAAGTCGTTTGACAGAGAGAGCTACTAGCCTCGACCGTAAGGACGACAATTTGACGAGTAAAGAACAAACACTTGAACAAAAAGAGCAAAGTATTTCTGATAGAGCGAAAAACCTTGATGCGCGTGAAGAGCAATTAGAGGAAGTCGAAAGACAAAAAGAAGCAGAACTAGAGCGTATTGGTGCCCTGTCTCAAGCAGAAGCACGAGATATTATCTTGGCACAGACAGAGGAAAACTTGACCAAGGAGATTGCCAGCCGTATTCGTGAAGCTGAGCAAGAGGTCAAGGAACGTTCTGATAAAATGGCCAAGGACATCCTGGTTCAAGCTATGCAACGTATTGCTGGTGAATATGTAGCGGAGTCAACAAACTCAACAGTTCATCTGCCAGACGATACTATGAAGGGACGCATTATTGGTCGTGAAGGTCGTAACATTCGTACCTTTGAAAGTTTGACAGGAGTCGATGTGATTATCGACGATACACCAGAAGTGGTGACCTTGTCAGGATTTGATCCGATTCGTCGTGAAATTGCTCGTATGACTATGGAAATGTTGCTCAAAGATGGTCGTATCCACCCAGCTCGTATCGAAGAGTTGGTTGAGAAAAACCGTCAAGAGATTGACAATAAGATCCGTGAATATGGTGAGGCAGCAGCCTATGAGATTGGTGCGCCAAACCTTCATCCAGACTTGATGAAAATCATGGGTCGCTTGCAGTTCCGTACTTCATATGGACAAAATGTCTTACGTCATTCGATTGAGGTTGCTAAGTTGGCTGGTATTATGGCCAGCGAACTTGGTGAAAATGCGGCTCTTGCCCGTCGTGCTGGTTTCCTTCACGATATTGGGAAAGCCATTGACCGAGAGGTTGAAGGTAGTCACGTTGAGATCGGTATGGAATTGGCGCGCAAGTACAAGGAACATCCAGTTGTGGTCAATACGATAGCTAGTCACCACGGCGATGTTGAAGCTGAAAGTGTGATTGCAGTGATTGTTGCTGCAGCAGATGCCTTGAGCGCAGCCCGTCCAGGTGCTCGTAGTGAGTCTCTTGAAAGCTATATCAAGCGTCTTCATGATTTGGAAGAAATTGCTAACGGCTTTGAAGGAGTACAAACTAGTTTTGCCCTTCAAGCAGGACGTGAAATCCGCATCATGGTAAATCCAGGACAAATCAAGGACGACAAAGTCACAATCTTAGCTCATAAAGTTCGTGAGAAAATTGAAAACAATCTCGATTACCCAGGAAATATCAAGGTAACCGTGATTCGCGAGCTTCGTGCAGTAGATTATGCTAAATAATAAAAAACTGAAGTCAGAAGAGAATCTGACTTCAGTTTTTTTGAATAAATATTTGAAACTATTAGTTATATTAGCGAGGCGAAACTTCAATTGGAGATAGGTAGACTAAATCTTGAGTGGAGTTATAGTTTCCAATTTTTGCTTTTATATGTACATTTTGCCCGGTTTTAATATTATCACCATTAAATGAATTAAATATAGGATTTGATATTATAGTAATTTGAGGAATTTTAAAATTAGGACCAGATACTCTATCTGGATAGTAGTCTCCAGAATGGATGAGGATATCATATTTTGATTTTACTTTGGCTAAATCAGCAATATTTCCATCAAATTCAATAATTTTATCTTTGTATTTTTTAATAAAGTCTGTTATTGTACTTGAATCTTCAGTCTGCAATAGTGCCTTAAAATCCTCATTGTTTTCAGTCGTGATTACAGCTGATTGTGATGGGCTTGTCGATGAGGCTTCGGTAGAGCTTGATGAGTTGCTAGTTGAACTAGAGGAAATAGATGTGGAACTTTGTGATGTAGACGATGACTCACTTGTTTTTTCGATGGATTTTTCAACAATAGAGCTAGTTTGTGTAGAAGAAGGAGGAGAAACAGTAGTTGACTTATCTGAGTATACTCCAATTATAACTGATATAAGAATAATAAAAATTACAGCAACACCAATTAAATATGGAATTAATTTTTTTACCTTCAATTCCAGTGGGCTTAATGGTGTGATTTCAACCTCAGCTTCTTTTTCAAAAAAACCAAAAATTCCGGCATTTCCATGATCAATAATATTGATTTTGACTTCACTTTTTTTGAGATTGAGTTCAGATAAGCCATTTTCAATCGCTTCATCAACATTTTTTCCTTTATAATTTCCCATAAACTTCTCCTTTTTGTATTAGTAGTTTTATTATCTCTTAAATAGAATAAAAAGGCAAGTATATTTTAAGGGGATACCTTGTATAAATCTAAATAAATAAGAAAGAGCAGTTGAAAAATTACTGCTTTTTTGTTACACTAGATAGAAAGACTGTAAAGGATAATCTGGCTTTTTGCCATTATTCTAGAGAAATGTTATTTCACAGACTGACTAAAAGGAGACACAATGGCAGACCGAGGCTTACTAATCGTTTTTTCTGGTCCTTCAGGGGTTGGAAAAGGAACGGTTAGAAGAGAGATTTTTGAGAGTTCTGAAAATCAATTTCAATACTCTGTATCGATGACGACACGCGCACAACGTCCTGGAGAAGTAGACGGTGTTGACTATTTCTTCCGTACTCGCGAAGAGTTTGAAGAGCTGATTCGTCAAGGACAGATGTTGGAATATGCAGAATATGTCGGCAACTACTATGGAACTCCTCTGACCTATGTCAATGAAACCTTGGACAAGGGAATCGATGTTTTCCTTGAAATTGAGGTTCAAGGTGCTCTTCAGGTCAAGAAAAAAGTTCCAGATGCTGTCTTTATCTTCCTGACACCACCAGATTTGGATGAATTACAAGATCGCTTGGTAGGTCGTGGAACAGATAGTGCAGAAGTGATTGCCCAACGAATCGAAAAGGCCAAGGAAGAAATTGCCCTTATGCGTGAGTATGATTATGCGATTGTCAACGATCAGGTGCCCCTAGCTGCTGAGCGTGTCAAACGTGTTATCGAAGCAGAGCACTTCCGTGTGGATCGTGTCATTGGTCACTATCAGGAGATGTTACCAAAATCTCCAACTACCCGATAAAATTTAGAAAATAGGTACAAGCAAATGATGTTAAAACCCTCTATTGATACCTTGCTCGACAAGGTTCCATCAAAATATTCACTCGTAATATTGGAAGCAAAACGTGCTCACGAATTGGAGGCAGGTGCACCAGCAACTCAAGGTTTCAAGTCTGAAAAATCAACTCTTCGCGCTTTAGAAGAAATCGAGTCAGGAAACGTTACGATTCACCCAGATCCAGAAGGAAAACGTGAAGCAGTGCGTCGCCGTATCGAAGAAGAAAAACGCCGCAAAGAAGAAGAAGAAAAGAAAATCAAAGAGCAAATTGCTAAAGAAAAAGAAGATGGTGAAAAAATTTAAGGTTGGGGGGACTCAATCTTATTTTTTCTATTGCAAGAATGTAGTGACAAGGAGGAGGTGAGAAGATGGCCGTAGCTAAGATTATCGTAGATGTGCCCTTGATGCAGACGGACCAGCCCTATAGTTACAGGATTCCAGAGGAATTTCTGGGAATGCTTGAAGTTGGGATGCGGGTTCATGTTCCCTTTGGTAAGGGGAATCGCCTGATTCAAGGGATTGTTCTTGGTTTGGAGTCTCAATCAGATGAAGAAGAGGCAAATCAAGATTTAAAAGATATTGCCGAAGTATTGGATTTTTCTCCTGTGCTCACGCAAGAACAACTCTGGCTTGCTGAGGAGTTACGCAAGTCCGTCTTCTCCTATAAAATCTCCATTCTCAAGGCTATGCTACCAGGATTTCTGAACTCCAGCTATGATAAGATTCTCTATCCTCTGGCAGGTCTGAGTCAGGAAGACCGAGAGCGCTTGTTTGGTTCAGAAGATTCGCTTGTTTTTTCTTCTCTAGATTTAGCTAAGCAAGCTGAAATGATGCGTTTGACTAGAAAAGGCCTGCTTGGTCTGGAATATCAGGCAGTCGATCAAAAGAAGGTCAAGACCCAGTCCTGGTATGAAGTTCATCTTGCTCAATTAGAAGGTGTCGAGATCTCTGCGCGCGCCAAGAAAAAGTTGGAATTGAGAGATTATTTGCTGTCTCATCTAGAGAGTGCTTCCTTGGCTAGTTTGCTAGAGTTCTATTCGCGGGAGCAAGTCAACTTCTTTGTGGAACAAGGTGCTGTTACCATAGTCCAAAAGGAAGTTCAACGCTCGGCAGCTTATTTTGAAGGCATTGAGGCAAGTAGGCCTTTGGAGTTGAATCCAGAGCAAAGGCAGGCGCGTGATGCGGTTGTCAGTGCTATTGGCAGTCATCAGCCTCCCTTCCTCCTTCAAGGGATTACAGGAAGTGGGAAGACGGAGGTTTACTTGCAGATTATCCAAGGGGCCTTGGACAAGGATAAAACAGCCATTTTACTGGTGCCTGAGATTTCCTTGACTCCTCAGATGACGGAGCGTTTTATTGCTCGTTTTGGGGACAAGGTGGCCATTCTTCATTCAGGCCTATCCAATGGTGAAAAGTATGACGAATGGCGTAAGGTCGAGCGTGGAGACGCCCAAGTTGTTGTTGGCGCCAGATCTGCCATCTTTGCTCCGCTGAAAAATCTGGGGGTTATGATTATCGATGAAGAGCATGAAGCGACTTATAAGCAGGACAGCAATCCCCGTTACCATGCCAGAGAGGTAGCCATTTTACGAGCCCACTACAACCAAGCAGCCCTGGTCCTTGGTTCGGCGACACCGAGCTTAGAGAGCCGTGCGCGTGCTGGAAAAGGTGTCTATCAACACTTGAGACTAACCCAACGGGCCAATCCTCTAGCCACTATTCCTGAGGTTCAAGTAATTGACTTTCGAGACTATATCGGACAAAATGAGACGTCAAACTTTACGCCACCTTTGTTAGAAGCTATTCAGGACCGTCTGGCTAAAAAAGAGCAGGTGGTTCTCATGCTCAATCGCCGTGGCTATTCTAGCTTTGTTATGTGTCGAGAGTGTGGGACCGTGGATACTTGTCCCAACTGTGACATTTCCTTGACCTTGCACATGGATACCAAGACCATGAACTGCCATTATTGTGGTTTTTCAAAGGAAATTCCCCATACTTGTCCTAACTGTAAGAGTCGCAGTATTCGTTACTACGGGACGGGGACACAGAAGGCTTATGACGAGCTGGCAGAACTCTTTCCCCAGGCTCGTATTTTGCGGATGGATGTGGATACGACTCGTAAGAAAGGTAGTCATCAAGCTCTCCTTGACCAGTTTGGGCGAGGAGAAGCAGATATTTTACTGGGTACTCAGATGATTGCCAAGGGATTGGATTTTCCAAATGTGACCTTAGTCGGAGTGCTCAATGCGGATACAGCTTTGAATTTGCCTGACTTCCGTTCTTCTGAGAGAACCTTCCAACTTTTGACCCAGGTTGCAGGCCGGGCAGGACGTGCTGAAAAAGCTGGGCAGGTCTTGATTCAGTCTTACAATCCTCAGCACTACGCTATTCGATTTGCAAAAGACCAGGACTACGAAGGCTTTTACGCTTATGAAATGGGAATCAGACGACAACTTGGTTATCCGCCTTACTATTTCACCATTGGCATTACCCTTTCTCACAAGAAAGAAGAAGAGGTGGTCAAACATGCCTATGAAGTTATGAACATTTTGCGCTCAGGCCTGTCCGAAACCAGTAATATTCTTGGGCCAACGCCCAAACCCATTGCCCGTACCCACAACCTCTATCATTACCAGATTTTAATTAAATACCGTTTAGAAGATGAGCTGGGGCCGACCCTCAACCAAGTCTTGGCCTTGACTCAAGAACGGGAAAATAGTGAGCTCCGTCTCAGCATTGACCATGAGCCGCAGCAATTTTTATAAGAAGGAGAAGATATGACAAAATTAATCTTTATGGGGACCCCCGACTTTTCAGCAACAGTCTTAAAAGGACTTTTGACAGATGATCGTTACGAAATTCTAGCCGTTGTGACCCAGCCAGACCGTGCTGTCGGCCGTAAAAAAGTGATCCAAGAGACCCCAGTCAAGCAGGCTGCCAAAGAAGCGGGTCTTCCAATCTACCAACCTGAAAAATTATCTGGAAGTCCTGAGATGGAAGCTATTATGCAGCTAGGAGCAGATGGAATTGTGACTGCTGCTTTTGGTCAGTTTCTCCCAAGTAAGCTCCTTGATAGTATGGATTTTTCGGTCAACGTTCACGCGTCACTCCTTCCTAAACACCGTGGTGGTGCGCCTATCCATTATGCCTTGATTCAAGGGGATGAGGAAGCTGGTGTGACCATTATGGAAATGGTTAAGGAAATGGATGCAGGGGATATGATTTCTTGTCGCAGTATTCCTATCACAGATGAGGACAATGTTGGAACCTTGTTTGAGAAATTAGCTCTTGTTGGTCGTGATTTGCTTTTGGATACTTTACCAGCTTATGTAGCTGGGGAAATAAAACCTGAACCTCAGGATCCAAGTCAAGTTACCTTCTCTCCAAATATCAAGCCAGAGGAAGAGAAGCTAGATTGGAATAAAACGAGTCGTCAGCTTTTCAATCAAATTCGTGGCATGAATCCTTGGCCTGTTGCCCATACTTTCCTTAAGGGTGAACGCTTTAAAATTTACGAAGCTCAAGTAGTAGAAGGTAAAGGTCTCCCAGGGGAAATCCTTTCAATCGGTAAGAAAGAATTGATTCTAGCTACCGGAGAAGGGGCGCTTTCTCTCAAACAAGTTCAACCAGCAGGAAAACCTAAGATGGATATTGCTTCTTTCCTCAACGGTGTTGGACGCACATTGACAGTAGGAGAAAAATTTGGTGACTAAAATAGAAACGGCAAGAAGCGTCGCCCTTGAGGTACTGGAAGATGTCTTTATCCACCAAGCATACTCAAATATTGCCTTAAATAAACACCTCAAAGGAAGTCAACTTTCACCTACAGATAAGGGCTTAGCAACAGAACTCGTTTATGGAACAGTAGCTCGCAAGCTCACTTTAGAATGGTACCTATCCCACTTCATCAAAGACAGGGATAAATTGGATAGCTGGATTTACTTTTTGCTCCTCCTAAGTGCTTATCAACTCAAATATTTGGACAAGGTTCCCGATCATGCTGTCGTAAATGAAGCGGTAGAACTAGCCAAAGTCCGTAAAAAAGGTAGTGAAAAGCTAGTCAATGCTATTTTACGCCGTATTCTACGAGAAGGATGGTCAGATATTGCCAGCATCAAACGTAAAAACAAGCGTGACTCCATCGCCTATTCCCTTCCGGTTTGGCTAGTTGCAAAGCTCAAGGAAGAATACGGAGAGGAGCGAGCACAGGCTATTTTTGAAAGCCTCTTGGTGCGTAACAAGGCCAGCATTCGTGTAACAGATCTAGGACGAAAAGAGGAAATCCAAGCCTTGTTGGAGGCCAGTACTTCATCCTTGTCTCCTTCTGGTCTGGTTAAAGATCAAGGGAATTTTGCTGCGAGTGATCTGTTTACTCAAGGAATGGTCACTATCCAAGATGAGTCGAGCCAATTGGTAGCACCTACTCTTGATTTAAAAGGGCATGAGCAGGTCCTAGATGCCTGTGCTGCTCCAGGAGGAAAAACAGCTCATATAGCTTCTTACCTGACGACAGGTCAAGTTACTGCACTAGATCTTTATGACCATAAGTTGAGCTTGATCCAAGAAAATGCAGAGCGTTTAGGTGTGGCAAACCGTGTCCAAACCCAAAAACTTGACGCCAGAAAGGTTCATGAGTTTTTTAGTAAGGATTCTTTTGACAAGATTTTGGTAGATGCCCCTTGTTCTGGGATTGGACTTTTAAGACGAAAACCAGACATAAAATACAACAAAGAAACGGCAGATTTCGCGTCATTACAGGAAATTCAGCTGGAAATATTAGGTAGTGTTTGTCAAACACTACGTAAAGGTGGTATAATAACTTATAGTACCTGTACTATTGTCTCTGAGGAGAACTTTCAAGTCGTTCAGGCATTTTTAGAAAAACATCCCGACTTTGAGCAGGTAACACTAGAACATGAATGTAAGGATATCTTGAAAGATGGCTGTATTCTCATTACACCAGAATTATACGGAAGTGATGGATTCTTTATCAGCCAATTTCGTAAGATATCTGATTAGGAAGGAACTGACATATGGAAATTTCAATATTAACGGATGTTGGTCAAAAACGAACAAATAACCAAGACTATGTCAACCACTACGTCAACAGAGCAGGTCGTACTATGATTATCTTAGCTGACGGGATGGGAGGACATCGTGCAGGAAATATCGCGAGTGAAATGGCGGTTACAGATTTAGGTATTGCTTGGGTAGATACCCAAATTGATACCATCAACGAGGTGCGTGAATGGTTCGCTTATTTCCTAGAAGTTGAAAATCAAAAAATTCACCAGATGGGACAAGATGAAGCCTATAGAGGAATGGGAACAACTCTTGAGGCACTAGCCATTATTGATAACCAAGCCATCTATGCTCATATTGGTGATTCTCGTATTGGTTTGATCCGTGGTGAAGAATACTACCAATTGACGAGTGATCATTCACTTGTAAATGAGTTGCTGAAAGCTGGTCAATTGACACCAGAAGAAGCGGAAAGTCATCCGCAGAAAAATATCATTACGCAGTCTATTGGACAAAAAGATGAGGTCCAACCTGACTTTGGTATGGTAACACTTGAAGCAGGTGATTATATCTTGCTCAACAGTGATGGTTTGACCAATATGATTTCAGGTAGTGAAATCAGTGATATTGTGAATAGCGATATTCCTTTAGCTGATAAAACGGCGACACTTATTCGTTTTGCTAACAATGCAGGAGGTATAGACAACATTACTGTTGCCCTTGTTTCCATAAACGAGGAGGCAGCAGAATGATCCAAATCGGCAAGATTTTTGCCGGGCGGTATCGGATTATTAAACAAATTGGTCGAGGAGGCATGGCAGATGTCTATTTGGCTAAAGATTTAATTCTAGATGGGGAAGAAGTGGCAGTTAAGGTCCTGAGGACCAACTACCAGACAGACCCGATAGCTGTAGCTCGTTTTCAGCGAGAAGCCAAGGCTATGGCAGATCTAGACCATCCTCATATCGTTCGGATAACAGATATCGGTGAGGAAGATGGTCAACAGTACCTAACTATGGAATATGTAGCGGGACTAGACCTCAAGCGCTATATCAAGGAACATCATCCTCTTTCTAATGAGGAGGCAGTTCGTATCATGGGCCAAATTCTCTTGGCTATGCGCTTAGCCCACACACGGGGAATTGTCCACCGTGATTTGAAGCCTCAAAATATCCTCTTAACACCTGATGGAACAGCTAAAGTCACTGACTTTGGTATTGCGGTAGCTTTTGCAGAGACGAGCTTGACTCAGACTAATTCAATGCTTGGGTCAGTTCATTACTTGTCACCTGAGCAGGCGCGTGGTTCAAAAGCGACTGTACAGAGTGATATTTATGCCATGGGAATCATTTTTTATGAGATGCTGACTGGGCATATCCCTTATGATGGAGATAGTGCTGTTACCATTGCTCTCCAGCATTTCCAAAAGCCTCTTCCATCGGTTATTGAAGAAAATTCATCTGTACCTCAGGCCTTAGAAAACGTGGTTATCAAGGCAACGGCTAAGAAATTGACAGATCGCTACCAGTCTGCTGCAGAGATGTATGTAGATTTGTCTAGCAGTTTGTCTTATAATCGACGAAATGAACCTAAATTGGTTTTTAATGATACCAATAAGGCAGATACTAAGTCACTACCTAAGGTTCCACAAAGTACTCTAACTGCGATTCCAAAACCACAAGTCCAAAGTCCGAAACCGCAACCTAAAAAGGTTGTGCAACCTACTTCAACTAATGAATATGTAGAAAAACCTGTTAAGAAACGGAAGTTTAGATTTCGTTATTTAATTCTCTTGGCTAGCATGGCATTGGTTGCAGCTTCTCTGATGTGGATTTTATCTAGGACTCCAGCTACGGTAGCAATTCCAAATGTAGCAGGTCAGACTGTTGCAGAAGCAAAGGAAATTCTCAAAAAGGCTAATTTTGAAATTGGTGAAGAGAAAACTGAAGCTAGTGAAAACATCGAAGAGGGAAAAATTATTCGAACAGATCCTGATGCTGGAACTGGTCGAAAAGAAGGTACGAAAATTAATCTAATCGTATCTTCAGGTAAGCAATCTTTCCAAATTAGTAATTACATTGGGCAAAAATCGGTTGATGTTATTGCAGACCTTAAACAGAAGAAGGTGCCTGAAAATCTGATTAAGATTGAAGAAGAAGAATCAAGTGACAGTGAAGTGGGAACTGTCCTAAGACAAACTCCGCCAGCTGGGACTACTTATGATTTAACAAAAGCATCTACCATCACTTTGACGGTTGCTAAAAAGGTAACTAGTGCCCCTATGCCAAATTATATTGGCTCAAGCTTAGAGTTTACCAAGAATAATTTGATTCAAATTGTTGGTGTTAAAGAAGCGAACATTGAGGTTGTAGAAGTGTCAACAGCACCTGAAGGGACTGCTGAAGGTACAGTTGTTGAACAAAATCCAAAAGTAGGTGAAAAGGTTGATTTGAACAAAACACGAATTAAGATTTCAATCTATAAACCAAAAACACCAGCAACTATTTCGCCTTCTATCCCTTCACAACGTAATAATCAAGGTTCTAATCCTGTAACACCAAGTCCAGGAAATACACAAGGGAATACCCCTTCAACTGGTCGACCAAATACAGAGGTAAATATTGAAGCTCCAGTAAACTAATCGAATCTTTGTCATGATTTCATGGCAAAGATTTTTTTTGAATCATAATTTGTGATAAAATAAAAAGAGCAAACATAAGGAGGAAATATGGAAGAGTCACTAGAGTTAAATGCCGTCATCGATGTCATTATGTTAGCTGGAACAATTCTTTTGAAAAGTGGTTCAGAAATCCATCGTGTTGAAGATACCATGATTCGGATTGCACACTCACAAGGAATTGTAGATTGCAATGTTCTTGCCATGCCAGCAGCTATTTTCTTCTCGATTGAAAATACCAATATCTCTCGGATGAAACGAGTGACGTCATCTTCTTATAACATCGAAAAAGTCTGTGATGTCAACCATATTTCACGTCAATTAGTCGGGGGCAAGATAGATTTATCTACAGCTTTGAAGAAACTATCGGACTTGCAAAAACAAGCCCTACCCTATACCAAATTTCAGGTTACCATGGCTGCAACCTTTAGTGCTCCTTTCTTTTCGGTCATGTTTGGGGGTAATAGCTATGATGCTGTAGGTGCGGCAATTGCTACCTTATTTGGCTTTGCTTTTTCACTCTATGTTGAGAAATTTATCAGGATTCCTTTTGTAACAGCCTTTGCGGGTGCCTTTGTATTTGGTCTCATAGCCCAATTTTGGGCCCGTTACACAGGATTTCCTGCTACGGCAGATCTGATTATTGCAGGTGCGGTCATGCCCTTTGTACCAGGTATTGCTCTAACAAATGCTGTTAGAGATATTATGACCAACCATATTAACTCAGGTATGAGCAAGATGTTTGAGTCTTTGCTGATTACCCTTGCTTTAGGGGCAGGAACTTCTGTTGCCCTAGTATTGATGACCTAATATGACACTAACAAATATTTTACTCCAAGCTATTGCCAGTTTACTGGCTATCATCACGTTTTTAATCGTATTAAACGTTCAACGCTCTATGCTCTTGCCTGCTGGGCTTTTGGGTATGGTTGTGTGGTTGATCTATCTCCTACTCAAGGATCCGACAAATGTTATTGTTGCGACCTTTATTGCAGCTGTTATTGGCTCTTGTGTTAGTCAGATTTTAAGTATTCTTTATAAGACCCCGGCTGTTGTCTTTATCTTAGCTATTTTAGCCCCTTTAGTACCAGGTTATTTAACTTATCGGACAACTGCTTTCTTCGTAACAGGGGACTACAGTCATGCTATTACTAATGCAACTTTAGTCGTCATGTTGGCTCTAGTTATTTCCATTGGAATGGCTAGTGGTACCATTATTCTGAAGTTATATTCTTATTTAAGAAAATAAGAAAAATAGTATAAAAATCAGTAGGGAAAGAAAAGTCTTGATTTGGTGAATCAAGGCTTTTTTCTCTATTTTCCATCCATTTATGATAGAATAGTAGTGGACGATTTTTACATGAATGAATATACAGAGGTAAATATGACAATCGGTATTGATAAGATTGGTTTTGCAACCAGTCAATATGTCTTGAAATTACAAGATTTAGCAGAAGCAAGAGGAGTTGATCCTGAAAAATATAGTAAGGGTCTCCTTTTAAATGAGATTGCTATCGCACCAATGACTGAGGATATTGTAACCTTGGCAGCTAGTGCAAGCGAGTCTATTTTGACAGAAAGAGAAAAAGAAGAAATTGACATGGTTATCGTGGCAACTGAGTCAGGGATTGACCAGAGTAAGGCTGCTGCAGTCTTTGTTCACAGTTTATTAGGGATTCAGCCCTTTGCTCGTAGTTTTGAAGTAAAAGAAGCCTGCTATGGGGCGACAGCAGCCCTTCATTATGCCAAATTGCATGTGGAAAGTTCTCCACAATCTAAGGTTTTGGTAATTGCCAGTGATATTGCTAAGTATGGTGCAGCCACTCCTGGTGAACCAACCCAGGGTGCTGGTAGTGTGGCTATGTTAATCACGCAAAATCCACGCATTCTGTCATTTAACAATGATAATGTAGCTCAAACCCGTGATATTATGGATTTTTGGCGTCCAAATTATTCAAGTACGCCTTATGTAAATGGGTTGTATTCGACACAACAGTATCTAGATTGTTTGACAACTACTTGGGAAGAATACCAGAAGCGTTATAACTGGACTTTGGATGACTTTGCTGCTATCTGTTTCCATTTACCTTATCCTAAATTAGCTTTAAAAGGCTTACGCAGTATGATGGATCAGACTTTATCTGAGGAGAAACAACATAGCCTCCAAGAAAACTTCGATAAATCAATTCTTTACAGTCAAATGATTGGGAATATTTACACTGGTTCTCTTTTCTTAGGTCTGCTGTCCCTTCTAGAAAATGCCGAAAACTTGAAGGCTGGAGATAAACTGGCTCTTTATAGTTACGGAAGTGGCGCTGTGTCTGAATTTTTCAGTGTGGAATTGGTTGAAGGTTACGAAGCCTATCTTGATAAAGACCGTTTGAAGAAACTGAGTCAACGTACAGCTCTATCTGTATCTGATTACGAGAAAGTCTTTTTTGAAGAAGTTCAGTTGGATGAGACAGGCTCTACCCAATTCACAGGATACGAAAATCAAGATTATGCCTTAGTCGAGATTTTTGAACACCAACGTCGTTATAGTAAGGTAGAAAAATCATGAAGATAAGTTGGAATGGATTTTCTAAGAAATCATACTATGAGCGCCTTGAGTTGTTAAAAGCTCAGGCGCTCCTTAGTGCCGATAAGCAAACTAGTTTAGAGCAGGATGAGCAAGTCAGCTTGGTTGTTGCAGACCAAATGAGTGAAAATGTAGTGGGAACTTTTTCCCTTCCTTATTCCATTATTCCTGAAATTTTAGTGAATGGTAAGGACTACACGGTTCCATATGTGACTGAGGAACCTTCAGTGGTTGCAGCAGCTAGTTATGCCAGCAAAATCATCAAGCGAGCTGGAGGCTTTACTGCCCAGGTACATGAGCGTCAGATGATTGGTCAAGTTGCCCTTTATCAAGTGCCTGATATGGATAATGCTCAGGTTCAAATTAACAGTCAGAAAGAGCAACTACTGGAACTTGCTAACCAAGCCTATCCTTCTATCGTCAAACGTGGAGGTGGGGCGCGTGATCTGCATGTAGAACAGATTAAAGGCGAAACAGACTTTCTAGTCATCTATCTCCATGTTGATACCCAAGAAGCTATGGGTGCTAATATGCTCAATACCATGCTGGAGGCCTTGAAACCAGTCTTAGAAGAACTCAGTCAGGGACAGAGTCTCATGGGGATTTTATCAAATTATGCTACGGATTCTCTGGTAACTGCAACTTGTCGTGTTGCCTTTCGTTACTTAAGTTCTCAAAAGGATGAAGGAAGAGAGATTGCGGAGAAAATGGCCTTGGCTAGCCAGTTTGCCCAAGCAGATCCCTATAGAGCAGCTACCCACAATAAAGGAATTTTTAACGGTCTAGATGCGATTTTAATTGCCACTGGTAATGACTGGCGTGCCATCGAAGCGGGTGCACACGCCTTTGCGAGTCGAGATGGACGTTATCAAGGTCTCAGCTCTTGGCGTCTGGATTTGGAGACAGAAGAATTGGTTGGTGAGATGACTCTTCCTATGCCTGTGGCGACCAAGGGTGGCTCTATCGGTCTCAATCCTCGTGTAGCCCTCAGTCACGAACTACTGGGAAATCCATCTGCTAAAGAATTAGCCCAGATCATTGTCTCTATCGGGCTTGCACAAAACTTTGCAGCCCTAAAAGCCTTGGTTAGCACAGGAATCCAACAAGGTCACATGAAGCTACAGGCCAAATCCTTAGCTCTCCTCGCAGGTGCCAGTGAATCCGAGGTAGCTCCCCTAGTCGAGCGTCTCATCGCAGATAAAACCTTTAACCTAGAGACAGCCCAGCGCTATCTCGAAAACTTAAGATCATAAAAAAACTCAGACGAATTGGTCTGAGTTTTCTTGTGCTTATACTCTTCGAAAATCTCTTCAAACCACGTCAGCTTCGTCTTGCCGTAGATATATGTAACTGACTTCGTCAGTCTTATCTACAACCTCAAAGCAGTGCTTTGAGCAACCTGCGGCTAGCTTACTAGTTTGCTCTTTGATTTTCATTGAGTATTAAATGCTTTTTCCTGGTAATAGGGTGACTGGTAAGAAGTAGCCTGTTGTTGCCACGTCCTTGCCTTCGATCTTCTGCAAAAGGAGATCAACAGTGAGTTGGGCAATTTCTTCCATAGGTTGCTTCACAGTCGTCAAATGAGGATAGTAATTTTCGATAAAGTAGGTACCATCATAGCCAATGACTTTAAGCTCTTCTGGGACAGAGATGCCCAGTTCTTGAGCGATTTTAATGACCAGAATAGCTGTTAAGTCATCTGAAGCAAAAATGGCATCTGGTTTTTGACGGGTCAAGATATTCTTGATTTCCATTTCTTTTCTGACAGGAGAAAAGTCACTGGAAACATTGATAATAGGAGCTTTGGGGAGTACAGAAGCAAAACCAGCGTGGCGTAGTCCAGTTGGCGAATTGGAATTGTCATTCCCTGTAATCATGATGATAGATTGGGCGCCTGTCTTAACCAAGGTCTGGGCAGCAAGAACCCCACCAGCATAGTTGTCAGAGGAAACGACAGGAATATCTGGAGACAGGTTTCGGTCAAAGGAAATAATCGGCGCCGTCACGCGATTGTAGTCTTCGATTCCCAAGTTGTGACTACCAGAAATGATGCCGTCTACCTGATTGGCCTCCAGCATTTCAATGTACTCCCGTTCTTTTTCAGAGTCGTGTTCGCTGTTGCAGATGATGGTCTTGTAGCCATTTTTGAAGAGTTGGTGTTCCAGCTTATCAATTAATTCTGCATAGAAAACATTGGAAATATTTGGGAAAATCAAGCCGATTAATTTAGCCGATTTTCCTTGCAGACTACGAGCTAGGTTGTTGGGTTTATAGCCCAATTCTCGCATAGCTTCATTGACTTTTTGAATGGTTTTTTCAGATAAATAACCTTTTTTATTGATAACCCGAGAAACGGTAGTAGGGCTAACGCCTGCAAGTTTTGCAACATCAGTTAGTTTTGCGACCATAATCTAATTCATAGTAAGTTCCAGTTGGGTTTCCAGATTTAATCAGGATACCATTTTGGTCCGCATGTGGGAAGACACGACCGGAAAATACTTTTTCTCCTTTATTGATGAAAATTTCAAAAACAGAGTTATCGATGAAAATCGTAGCAATAGTAGCTTGATTGTCGATAGGGCAAGAACGAGTTGTGCCAAATTCTTGGGCGTACTGTTCACCAGCCTGGCTACGATCCACTGTCACTTGACCATTTACAAGGTCAAAGTTGATGGAAAGTCCCTTGCCTTCTTGATCAGCAAGTAAGACAATCTCGCTCTGGATATTAGCTTCCAAATTGAGTTCAAGTTCGTAAGTGTTCTTAGTTTTGGAACGGTTTGAGAAGGTTTCTTCAGAAGCACGGAGTTCCTTGATAGCTGCGACTGGGTATTGGTAGAGTTTGCCGTCTTTGATAGTGAGTTCCTTGACCAAAGAGAAGGTTCCTTGGTGGTCAAAACGGTCAGATGGATATGAAACATCAGGCAAGCCAAGCCAGCTAATAGTTAGAGCACGTCCATCAGGAGCGTTGAAGGCTTGAGTTGCATAGGCTTCGAAACCATAGTCCATGTTTTGAAGTTGAGATACATTTACCATTTTGGCATTTTCAGGGTCAAAGGAAGACCCAATCTTGTACATATTTGGATAGATATTGTCGTAGTCTAGAACTTTCTTATCCAATCCTTGCGGGCAGTAGAGAAGAACAGGTTGCTCCCCGACAAAGACCAGATTTGGGCATTCCATCATGTAGGCAGTACGGTCGTTAGCAAAGTCAAGATCGCCAACTGCTTGCCAGTTTGTGTAGTCGTTGTCTACAGCCTTATAAAGACGAACGAAGCCTTTTTTCTCCAAGTCCTGTCCACCGACGATAGCATAGTATTGACCTTTAAAATTAAAAATTTGTGGGTCACGGAAGTGGTCAGTTGAGTCTGCTGGCTGGTCAATCAAGATCTTATCAATCTTGCTAATTTTACCATCTTTATCCATCAAAGCCCCAATCTGGTAAGGGTGACGGATCCAGTTTTCATCACGGACATTTCCTGTATAAAATAGGAACAAGTTATCGCCAAACTGCATAGCAGAACCAGAGTAGGCACCGTGGCTATCTAATGGAGTATCTGGCAAAACTTTGACCCCAGTTTCTCTAAAGTGAACCAAATCATCACTTTCAAGCTGAACCCAAGATTTTAAACCGTGGGCTGCACCAAAAGGGAAGTTCTGATAAAAAACAATCCACTTGCCATCAAAGTAAGAAAAGCCATTTGGATCGTTGAGAAGTCCTGTTTTTGACTCAACATGGTAATGAGTATGCCAGGGAGATTGTGCCATATTATCCTTAATTGTCTTGATTTCTTCTTGTGTCCAATCTTCGTAGCGTCTGTAACGACGCTCGGTTGTCCATTCCATTATATCTTTCCTCCGAAAATCTTATCACTTTTAATAGTAACCGTTTTCGACCAAAAAAGCAAGCCTTTTATGTTAAAAAAGAGAAAAAACTGTCAAACGTTTATCATAAAATAAAAGCAGGAAATCAATCATCTATCTACAGAAAATTGAAAGAAAGTGAAATATAATTCTTTTAAACTCAGATTTTAAAGTATTTTTTAAAGAATACTTTCATAAAACTCTCATAATCTATCAAAATAAAAGACCTTGCTCTAAGAAATAACTATTTTTTCTGCAAAACGCTTGACATATTTTTGAAACATGATAAAATAAAAGTCGTAGGGCGAATAAAATCGCTTTCAAACAAGAACAAAATTTTATATAAGGAGATTTTTGCAAATGAACAATCAGGAAATTGCAAAAAAAGTCATCGATGCCTTGGGCGGACGTGAAAATGTCAACAGTGTAGCTCACTGTGCGACTCGTCTTCGTGTCATGGTCAAAGATGAAGGAAAAATCAATAAAGAAGTGATTGAGAACTTGGAAAAAGTTCAAGGTGCTTTCTTTAACTCAGGTCAATACCAAATCATCTTTGGTACAGGTACAGTTAACAAGATGTACGATGAGGTTGTTGCACTTGGCTTGCCAACATCATCAAAAGATGACATGAAAGCAGAAGCTGCGAAACAAGGGAACTGGTTCCAACGTGCGATCCGTACTTTCGGTGATGTTTTCGTTCCAATCATCCCAGTTATTGTAGCGACTGGTCTCTTCATGGGTGTGCGTGGTCTTTTCAACGCTCTTGAAATGCCACTTCCAGGTGACTTTGCAACTTACACACAAATCTTGACAGATACAGCCTTCATCATCTTGCCAGGTTTGGTTGTGTGGTCAACCTTCCGTGTATTCGGTGGAAATCCTGCCGTTGGTATCGTTCTTGGTATGATGCTTGTTTCTGGCTCACTTCCAAACGCTTGGGCGGTTGCTTCAGGTGGTGAAGTAACAGCTATGAACTTCTTTGGTTTCATCCCTGTTGTTGGTTTGCAAGGTTCCGTTCTTCCAGCCTTCATCATCGGGGTTGTCGGAGCTAAATTTGAAAAAGCTGTCCGCAAGGTTGTTCCAGATGTCATTGACCTCTTGGTAACACCATTCGTGACACTTTTGGTCATGTCTATCCTTGGACTCTTTGTCATCGGACCAGTTTTCCACGTAGTTGAAAACTTTATTCTTGTCGGTACAAAAGCAATCCTTGGCTTGCCACTTGGTCTTGGTGGTTTCTTGATTGGTGGAGTTCACCAATTGATTGTCGTGTCAGGTGTACACCACATCTTCAACTTGCTTGAAGTGCAATTGCTTGCTGCTGATCATGCTAACCCATTCAACGCTATCATCACTGCGGCTATGACAGCTCAAGGTGCTGCGACTGTTGCGGTTGGTGTTAAAACGAAAAATCCAAAACTGAAAACACTTGCTTTCCCAGCTGCTCTTTCTGCTTTCCTAGGTATTACAGAGCCTGCTATCTTCGGGGTAAACTTGCGCTTCCGTAAACCATTCTTCCTTTCATTGATTGCTGGTGCAATCGGTGGTGGATTGGCTTCAATCCTTGGACTTGCTGGTACTGGTAGTGGTATCACTATCATCCCTGGTACAATGCTTTATGCCGGTAATGGACAACTTGCCCAATACCTTCTTATGGTAGCTGTATCATTTGCCCTTGGTTTTGCTCTTACTTACATGTTTGGTTACGAAGATGAAGTAGAGGTTGCTGAAGGAACTACTACAGAACGCTTCGTTGAAGAAGCAGTTACTGGAAATGTTGTTGCTCTTCAAAATGAAACACTTGTTACTCCTATCGTTGGTGATGTTGTCGCTCTTGCTGATGTCAATGACCCAGTCTTCTCAAGTGGAGCTATGGGACAAGGTATCGCTGTGAAACCTAGCCAAGGTGTGGTCTACGCACCAGCTGATGCTGAAGTTTCAATCGCATTTCCAACAGGACACGCTTTTGGTTTGAAAACAGCTGATGGTGCTGAAGTTTTGATCCACGTTGGTATTGACACTGTGTCTATGAACGGTGACGGTTTTGAAGCAAAAGTTGCTCAAGGTGATAAGGTTAAAGCGGGCGATGTTCTTGGAACATTTGACTCAAACAAAATCGCTGCAGCTGGACTTGATGATACAACAATGGTTATCGTTACAAACACAGCTGACTACGCTTCAGTAGCTCCAGTCGCAACAGGTTCAGTTGCGAAGGGGGATGCTGTGATCGAAGTGACAATATAATCAATCTCTCTAATGTGAAAACGAACAAATGAAATGTTTGTTCGTTTTTGCTTGAATGGTAAGATTTACAGAGGAAAATCTAAAAAATAGAGAAATTTAGATATTTAAAATATGCTATAATAAAGAAAATAGAAACAATAAAAAAATAAGAGGTTTATCATGACAAAATTATACGGAAGCTTGGAAGCGGGCGGGACAAAGTTTGTCTGTGCTGTCGGTGATGAAAACTTTAACGTTGTCGAAAAAACACAATTTCCAACAACAACTCCAATCGAAACAATCGATAAAACCATTGAGTTCTTCTCAAAATTCGACAACCTTGCTGGTCTTGCAGTTGGTTCATTTGGTCCGATTGATATTGATAAAAACTCAAAAACTTATGGCTTTATCACAACGACTCCAAAACCAAACTGGGCAAATGTGGACTTGCTTGGTGCCCTTCGTCGCGCCCTCAACGTGCCAATGTACTTCACAACTGACGTAAACAGCTCTGCTTATGGTGAAGTGGTTGCCCGTAACAATGCTGGTGGCCGTATCGAAAACTTGGTTTACTACACAATCGGTACAGGTATCGGTGCAGGTGTCATCCAACGTGGTGAGTTTATCGGTGGTGCCGGTCACCCTGAGATGGGCCATTACTATGTGGCTAGACACCCAATGGATATTGAAAAAGAGTTTAAGGGTGTTTGTCCTTTCCATAAGGGATGTTTGGAAGGCTATGCAGCTGGTCCAAGTTTGGAAGCTCGTACAGGTGTTCGTGGGGAAAACATTGAACTCAACAACCCTGTTTGGGATGTTCAAGCCTACTATATCGCTCAAGCTGCGGTTAATGCGACAGTGACTTTCCGACCAGACGTGATTGTCTTTGGTGGAGGGGTCATGGCTCAACAACATATGCTGGACCGTGTCCGTGAGAAATTTACAGCTCTTCTCAATGGTTACCTACCAGTACCTGATGTGCGTGACTACATCGTGACGCCAGCAGTAGCAGGAAATGGTTCTGCTACTCTTGGAAACTTTGTTCTTGCAAAAGAAGTTTCAAAATAAAACACAAAATCCGCTTGGGAAACCAAACGGATTTTTTACATGTCAAAGCATTTGCCAGAAGAAGTCGATAATATAGGTCAGACCGTAGGTATAAACCACGAGGGTAAAGGGCTTAGTCAGAATGATGATGGTCATATAGCGCTTGAAGCTCATCTTGGTCAGGGCAGCTAGCATACAGAGAAAGTCAGCTGGACTAATGGGCCAAATCATCATAAAAATAAAGAAACGGTCAAAACGATTGCCCTTATCCAACCAACCGATATACTTGTCATAGGTGCGCTTGCTGACGACAGACTGGACAAAGGCAGCTCCGTAGAGACGCACCAGATAAAAGATAATGGCACATCCAATCACGATGCCGATATAGTTGTAGATGGTGCCAATGATGTGACCGTAGATAAAGACACCTGCCACCGAGGTCAAGGCCCCAGGAATAATAGGGACGACCGTCTGTAAAATCTGTAAGAAGATAAAGAGAGGTGGTCCCCAGATGCCTGCTTGCTGGATAAAGTCAGATAGGGTTTCTTTGGAATGCAGTATCCCAGCTTGATAGGCCCAGACTAAAAAAATCAGAGTCCCAATTCCTCCAGCAATCGATGAAATATTGATAATCCGCTGTAGAAGGGGAGATACAGCTTTCATTTGTTTATCCTGTGACATGTGAACTCCTCGTGGATAGTATAATTCTACTATACCATATTTTGGATGAGAAAGGGGGAATGAGTCTTTTTAATGAAAAATAGATGGGAATACAGACCTTCGAGATTTAGAATAGGTCTATTTCCTAAAGTTTACATGTATTTTAGGTTTAGAACAATCGTAATTCCATAAATTTAAAAGCATTCTACTGTTGACGGTGGTGGTCAATTCTCAAGAGGAATATGACCAAGTGGAAAGTAAGGCGCGTGCTTCTAAGTCTGCCAAGGAAGTTGGCAAGACTAGACAACTCCGTACCGAACTTTCAACTATCTATGATCTTTATATGCGCTATACCGCAGCCAGTGCAGAAGCCTATCCTGAAAAGTAACACCTGACTCAACTCCTCAAGGAACTCAATAGCATCCGAGATAACAAGCGCCGCCTCATCACTAGTAGCAAGAAAGATAAAAAGATCAAACCAGCAGAACCAGCCCAAATAGCAGGCTAAGGACAACCCCTTAGAAGCGGATTTCTAAGGGAATTTTTGTGGTTTCGTGGTATAATTTTATAAAAGTATAAGGGGATATAATTTATTTTTGGAAGAAATACTATGGATGATAGATTTATTACATTAGGGCATATTGATACCTCAGTTGCCGCTAAGAATATTGCTAAATTGCTAGAGGAAAATAAAACCTATTTTCTAAGTGGAAACTGGGGTTCAGGAAAAACAGAATTTCTATCTGAGATTAATAATAACACACATAAAAAATTAGTAATAATCGATTTTTGGAGATTGACCGATCATCGCTCAACGATTGAAATCATTTTTTCAAAATTGCATCCGTGGAAATATAGATTTTTAAGATTTTTCATAGTTTTATGTGTAGCATTATCAATTCTAATAACAAATGTAGTTGATTTGGGTTTAAGTTCTTTTTTTGAATTTTTTGGTGTTAAATTAATAGTTGGTAGTATTGTCTTACTAGTAGCAATATATCAATTTTTCAAAATCAAATCTGATGGATTTTACAGTTATTTGCTAACATTTAAGTATTTTTCATTAACTCGAAACGTTCTAGTTATTGATGATTTTGATCGAATGTCTAACAACCAACAAGAGGAGAGTTATAAAGTTTTTAGTTTGCTTAATGGCAAACTTCCAATTATTTTTGTTGGAGATATTGAGAAAGTGCATCTTAACGACAATAATTTCCTTTCAAAAATTATTGATAGACGGATAGAACTACCATTTGTTCTTCACCCATCAAATATTTGGCAAGATTATTTTGAGTTGTTAAGTAAGAAACTCAATATGAGCTTGTCAGATGATTTTTGGAGAAGGTTTAGCTTTGAAAACAGAAACTTGCGAGATCGCAATCATTTTAATGATTATGTTAATCAAGAATTTTTTTCAAGGGGTAAGTTGGGACATGTCCAAGAGGAACAGCAACTTTGGATTATCTATGCGTATCTTTTTTATCCTGAATTATACCAAAAACTATTAAAGAATGAAGAAATAAAAGCTAAGGATGATGAAAAAACTAGTTTTACAGGGATGTTCAAGTTTGGGCGAAGCATACAAGAAATATTGTGCGATATTCAGCAGTCAGATTTTAACCAATATCCACCGAGCTATAAGAAGAATAGATTAGCCTATTTCCTCTATGAAGAATCTCTAAATCGTACAAAAGAGGAATTTGATACATTACTTGAAATAAGTGGTGATGAGTTATCAAGAGAGTTAAAAGAGGCAAATTACAACACAGATTTTTATCAATATCTTTCAAGTGAATATAAATCTTTTTCTGAAAATCAGAAAGCTAAACTACTACGTATGACTATACAGGAATCTCTGAAATCTTATAATAGCCCTGCAATGGACTATATTGTCGGAGAAAAGTTAAATGAAGAAATTCCCCGATATGAGAGGAATAGTCCTTTAAGTAAGGAAATAATAGGTAGGATTGTGAATTTCTGGGAAAGTATTCTGAGAAAAGAAGGTTTAGACCAATCTGAGATTCTTTATTTTATGGAAAAACATAGAGTACTGACCTTCTATGATTTGGGACGTCACTATTCAAACTTAGAAATTAATAATGAAAATTTCGCTAAGCTAAGACGAAAAGATTTCTTTCTCTTGACCTATCTTAGTTCAATTGAAAAATTTAATGAATTTGAAAGTTGGGATAGAAGTATCTGGGATGCCATGGAGCAGTTTGGAGGCAGAGAGTTCTTAGTATTTTGGGAATTTCAAGGAATTCTTTCAAATGGATTGGGTTACTACTGTTTTGATGTTGTTCCTAGAAATAAAAAATATTTTCTTATGATGGGTGAAAATCAAGATAAAATGAAAAAGAATAGGTCTATCATTGAAAAGATTCAGCCGCAACTTGAGCAATTGGAAGCTAAAGGATTTACATTCGAGGAAAAAATAGATAGGGAATACTGGTAGGCAATCTATGAGTTTTAAAGGATAATTGGTTAGTATGTTCTCCTTTTAGTAATATCCTTCATGCTTGAACCTTTTTTTCGTGTTAAATTTCGCTCCCACTCGTCCTCCTTAGTTCGAGTGGTTTTTCTTGAAATATGATAAAATAAAAATAATAATACATTTTTTGAAAGAGATTAAAATACAACTTTGTTTCCATATTTCCTGGAAACGGATAGAAAGTAAGGAGAAGTATGGGAAATAACAACCAACGTGCCCTTTGTCAGCAACTCTGGGCTCAAAACAAATACCTAGTCTTGAGTCATTCTAGCAATATTTACAATGAGATTCGTCAGTATCTCAAGAATGAAGAGGTGGAAGTGACTCATGTTCAGGAGATGATTGACCGTGCCTGTAAGATTCCAGAACACAGGGGTCAGGTTTGCAATGCTTTTCAGCATATTTGGGGTTATTTCAAAAAGAAAGCGACAGATGCTGAGCGCAAGGACTATATGCTCTTGCTTGATCGCTACCGCTTTGGTCAGGTTTCCAAGGAAGATGTGATTGCTAAAACCCGAGATTTGCTTGAACGCTATCCAAATACCTATTTGCAACATTCAACGTTACTGAAAGGAGATTCCCATGAGACTTTGGCATGAGGCGTTGATTTCACAGCTTCCTCGTCCTCAACTCTTGGGGCAACATCGAGAGTGTTGCGCCCTACGTGGCAATGGCTGGGGCAGAAAGCATGCGACGGTGGACTATGTCTTTACCCACTCGCCCTATCGTCTCTATGCCTATCATCGTTTGATCATGGAGGAAATGGCTGACCGTGGCTATAATGTCAGTCCAGAGTGGATGGACAAGAATTACCGTGGTAAGACCTGTCTTCCTTATCAAGGCTTATCAGAGGAAAAGTTGACTAGTCCTATTTACAGCGAATATGACGATGCTTACTATAAGGAGTGCCTGGACAATCTCCGAGAGAAGGGAATCAACCTATAGTCTTTTCTAATAACAATTCATAGTCACTTATAAGAATTACTAATAACGCATTTGAACCGTCTAACTGAAATAAAGCTATAAAACAAGCTACACAAAGGATTTGAGGCATTTATCTCAGGTCTTTTTCTTTTGTTTAAAACAGAGATATAGTTTCAAACTATATCAAAGCCTAATTTTTTACAATTATACAGACGCTTTCTTTTCTGTTAAGATAGTTTCAACAACAAATTTTGGAGGACACATCATGTCAACTACAATCATCGGTTTCCCTCGTTTGGGAGAATTCCGCGAATTAAAATTTACAACTGAAAAATACTTTAGAAAAGAAATCTCAGAAGAAGAACTCTTGGCAGCAGCAAAAGACTTGCGTGCTAAACACTGGAACATCGTCAAAGAAAAAGGCATCACTGAAATCCCATCAAATGACTTTTCTCACTATGACAACTTCCTAGATGCAGCTTTCCTTTTCAACGTGGTACCTGCTTCCGTTCAAAACTTGGACTTGTCTGACCTTGAGCGCTACTTCGCTTTGGGTCGTGGTTACCAAGGAGAAAAAGGGGACGTTCGCGCCCTTCCAATGAAGAAATGGTTCAACACTAACTACCACTACATCGTTCCTAAATTTGAAAAAGACACTCAAGTCAAACTTGCAGGTCACAAGATTTTCGATGAGTTCCAAGAAGCAAAAGAACTTGGATTGAATACTCGCCCAGTTCTTGTAGGTCCATTCACTTTCCTTCAATTGTCAGATTTTGAAGAAGGTGTAAAAGCAGAAGACTTCGTAGACAGCTTAGCTGCTGCTTACCAAGAAGTTTTTGCAAAATTGGCTGAACTTGGTGCGACTCGCATCCAATTGGATGAAGCGGCTCTTGTAAAAGACTTGACAGCTGAAGAAAAAGCTCTCTTCTTGAACCTCTACAACAAACTTTTGGCTGATAAGAAAGGTCTTGAAGTCTTGCTTCAAACTTACTTCGGAGATGTTCGTGACGTTTATGCTGACCTTGTAAACTTGCCAGTAGATGCTATCGGTCTTGACTTCGTTGAAGGTAAGAAAACTCTTGAACTCGTTAAAGGTGGTTTCCCAGCTGACAAGACTCTTTATGCAGGTATTGTCAATGGTAAAAACATCTGGCGCAACAACTATGAAAAGAGCTTAGCTATTCTTGAGCAAATTCCAGCTGAAAACATCGTTTTGACTAGCTCATGCTCACTTCTTCATGTGCCATTTACAACTGCTAATGAAGAATTTGAACCAGCTATCTTGAACCACTTTGCTTTTGCAGTTGAAAAATTGGATGAGATTCGTGATTTGGATGCTATCCGCAATGGTCAAGGTGAAGAAGCACTTGCAGCTAACAAAGAACTCTTTGCGACTGAGCGTGTTGGTGAAAATGCGGAACTTCGTGCGCGTATCGCTGGTTTGACTGATGCAGACTACACTCGTTTGCCAGCCTTTGCAGAACGTGAAGCTATCCAAGAAGAAGCTTTCAAACTTCCAGCTCTTCCAACAACAACTATCGGTTCATTCCCTCAAACTAAAGAAGTTCGTGCTAAACGTTTGGCTTACCGTAAAGGTGAATTGTCTCAAGAAGAGTACGACGCTTTTCTTGCTGAAACTATTGATGAATGGATCAAATGGCAAGAAGATATCGACTTTGATGTCCTTGTTCACGGTGAATTTGAGCGTAATGACATGGTTGAGTACTTCGGTCAAAACTTGTCAGGTTACCTCTTCTCTAAAAATGGTTGGGTACAATCATACGGTATGCGTGGGGTGAAACCACCAATCATTTGGGGTGATGTAACTCGTCTTAACCCTATCACTGTTAAATGGTCTAGCTATGCACAAAGCCGTACAAACAAACCTGTTAAAGGTATGTTGACTGGACCTGTTACCATCCTCAACTGGTCATTCCCTCGTGAAGACATCTCTATCAAGGATTCTACTCTTCAAATCGCCCTTGCCATCAAGGATGAAGTACTTGACCTTGAAGCTGCTGGTGTGAAAATCATCCAAATCGATGAGGCTGCTCTTCGTGAGAAATTGCCACTCCGTCGTAGTGACTGGTACGAAGATTACCTTGACTGGGCAATTCCTGCCTTCCGTTTGGTACACTCAACAGTAGCGCCAGATACACAAATCCACACTCACATGTGTTACTCAGAATTTACAGATATCATCCCAGCTATCGATAACATGGATGCAGATGTTATTTCCTTTGAAGCTAGCCGTTCAAACCTTGAAATCTTGGACGAACTCAAAGCGAAAAACTTCCAAACAGAAGTGGGACCAGGGGTTTACGATATCCACTCACCTCGTGTGCCAAATGAAGGCGAAATCGACCATACAATCGAAGCTATCCTTGCTAAAGTGCCAAGCAAGAAAGTTTGGATCAACCCTGACTGTGGTTTGAAAACACGTGGTATTCCAGAAACAAAAGAAAGCTTGATCCGCCTTGTGGAAGCAGCGAAAGCTGCGCGTGAGAAATTGTAAGATAAGGATTTCTCTAGAAGCACTGTTTGGACAATCTGCCTGTTTCACTTGGATTCTAAGAGTCCAGCTAACTAAAAATCAACTAGAAAAGGATAAGGACTATGTCACGCCAAACACCGTCACTCTCATTTGAAGTGTTCCCTCCAAACCCAGCCGTGGGTAATGATAACATTATTTCTGCTCTTCAAGATATGCAGGAGTTGGCTCCCCACTTTATCAGTGTGACTGCCAGCAATAATAAATTTAATATCAAGGAAACGACGGTTCGTTTGGCTGACTTTATCCAAAATGACTTGGCGATTCCGACTATTGCTCACTTGCCAGCTATCTATTTAACTAAGGACAAGGTTGCTGAAACCATTTCTGATTTGGACAAGGTTGGGGTGCAGAAAATCTTGGCTCTTCGTGGGGATATTATCCCTGATGTGGAACCACAAAAGGATTTCCACTACGCAACTGACTTGATCGAGTTCATCAAGGAACAAGCCCCTCACTTTGATATTGTTGGCGCTTGCTATCCAGAAGGGCATCCAGATTCACCAAATCAGATTTCAGATATTCAAAATCTTAAGAAGAAAGTAGATGCAGGTTGTTCGAGCCTCGTGACTCAGCTTTTCTTTGACAATGAGCGCTTCTATGATTTTCAAGATAAGTGTATCTTGGCTGGGATTGATGTTCCTATTCATGCAGGGATTATGCCAATTCTGAATCGAAATCAGGCTCTCCGCCTCTTGAAGACTTGTGAGAATATCCATCTTCCACGCAAATTTAAAGCTATCTTAGACAAGTATGAGCATGACCCTGAGTCGCTCAGAGCAGCAGGACTTGCCTATGCAGTGGACCAAATCGTGGACTTGGTAACTCAGGATGTTGCAGGTGTGCATCTCTACACCATGAACAATGCAGAAACAGCAAAATACATCCACCAAGCAACCCATGCCTTGTTTAATCATCAGTCTCTAGGATAATAAAAAGTAAACCATTCTTCTCAGGTGAGGGGAATGGTTCCTTTTTAATGGTAAAGACCGCACTTTTTAAGAAAAATATGATAAAATAGACTCTGTACGTACTTGATACAAAGATGAGGGTATAAACAGATTTTTAACTATTCAAATCTGCTATAAAAAGGAAAAATACTAAAGAATAATATTTTTAAACTTTTCAAAGTACCTAAATAGTTGAACACGGGCTAAATCCCTAGTGAAATAGATAGATTTCCTAGTGTGCATCGCACACTGCGTCAATCTCCTATTTTCATACGGGATTCTTCACGCCCTTTGTATCCTGATTTTTGTAGGCAAGACGTATAATATTATCAATCCAAAGGGGTTAAAAATGACAAAACAAGTGTTTCAAACGACTTTTGCGGGTCGTGAGTTAATTGTAGAGACTGGTCAGGTTGCTAAGCAGGCAAATGGCTCTGTTGTTGTACGTTACGGTGAGTCAACCGTCTTGACTGCTGCCGTGATGTCTAAGAAAATGGCAACTGGAGATTTCTTCCCTCTTCAAGTCAACTACGAAGAAAAAATGTATGCAGCTGGGAAGTTTCCTGGTGGCTTTATGAAACGTGAAGGACGTCCTTCAACGGATGCGACTTTGACAGCGCGTTTGATTGACCGTCCAATCCGTCCTATGTTTGCGGAAGGATTCCGTAATGAAGTACAAGTCATCAACACCGTGCTTTCTTATGATGAAAATGCATCTGCACCAATGGCTGCTATGTTTGGTTCATCCTTGGCACTTTCCATTTCAGATATTCCATTTGACGGACCAATCGCTGGGGTACAGGTGGGCTATGTAGATGGCCAAATCATCATCAACCCAAGTCAAGAACAAGCAGAGCAATCTTTCCTTGAATTGACAGTAGCTGGTACTAAACACGCCATCAACATGGTAGAGTCTGGTGCTAAAGAATTGTCAGAAGAAATCATGTTGGAAGCCCTTCTTAAAGGGCACGAAGCAGTCAAAGAATTGATTGCCTTCCAAGAAGAAATCGTTGTAGCAGTCGGTAAGGAAAAGGCTGAAGTAGAATTGCTTCATGTGGACGCTGACTTGCAAGCTGAAATCATCGCAGCCTACAACAGCGACCTCCAAAAAGCGGTTCAAGTAGAAGAAAAATTGGCTCGTGAAGCTGCAACACAAGCAGTTAAGGATCAAGTAACTGCTGTTTACGAAGAAAAATATGCAGATCATGAAGAATTTGACCGTATTATGCGTGATGTTGCTGAAATCTTGGAACAAATGGAACACGCTGAAGTGCGTCGTTTGATTACAGAAGACAAGGTTCGCCCTGATGGTCGTAAGGTCGATGAAATCCGTCCTTTGGATGCGGTTGTTGACTTCCTTCCTCGTGTACACGGTTCTGGTCTCTTCACTCGTGGTCAAACTCAGGCCCTTTCAGTCTTGACCTTGGCTCCGATGGGGGAAACTCAAATCATCGATGGTTTGGATCCAGAGTACAAGAAACGCTTTATGCACCACTATAACTTCCCTCAATATTCTGTAGGGGAAACTGGTCGTTACGGTGCGCCAGGTCGTCGTGAAATTGGTCACGGGGCTCTTGGTGAACGTGCCCTTGCTCAAGTCTTGCCAAGCTTGGAGGAATTCCCATACGCTATCCGTTTGGTAGCAGAAGTTTTAGAATCAAATGGTTCTTCTTCTCAAGCCTCTATCTGTGCGGGAACGCTTGCCCTTATGGCTGGTGGTGTGCCAATCAAGGCGCCAGTAGCAGGGATTGCCATGGGTCTCATCTCAGATGGAAACAACTATACAGTCTTGACAGATATCCAAGGTTTGGAAGACCACTTTGGAGACATGGACTTCAAGGTTGCAGGAACTCGTGACGGGATTACAGCCCTACAAATGGATATCAAGATTCAAGGGATTACTGCAGAAATCTTGACTGAGGCTCTTGCCCAAGCCAAGAAAGCCCGTTTTGAAATTCTTGATGTGATTGAAGCAACCATTCCAGAAGTTCGTCCAGAATTGGCTCCAACTGCTCCGAAAATTGATACCATCAAGATTGATGTGGACAAGATTAAGATTGTCATCGGTAAGGGTGGAGAAACCATCGACAAGATTATCGCTGAAACAGGCGTTAAGATTGATATTGACGAAGAAGGAAATGTATCTATCTACTCTAGCGACCAAGATGCCATTAACCGTGCTAAAGAAATTATTGCTGGTTTGGTGCGTGAAGCTAAAGTGGATGAAGTTTACCGTGCTAAAGTCGTTCGTATCGAGAAATTTGGTGCCTTTGTCAACCTCTTTGACAAGACAGATGCTCTTGTTCATATCTCTGAGATGGCATGGACGCGTACCAATAATGTCGAAGACTTGGTAGCAATCGGGGATGAAGTTGATGTTAAGGTTATCAAAATTGATGAAAAAGGACGTGTGGATGCTTCTATGAAAGCCCTTCTTCCTCGTCCACCAAAACCTGAACGTGATGAAAAAGGTGAAAAATCAGAGCGTCCTCATCGCCCACGTCATCACAAGGATCACAAACCTAAGAAAGAATTTACAGAAACACCAAAAGATTTAGAATAAGAAAAGGAGAAATGTATGGGATGGTGGCGCGAAACCATTGATATCGTAAAAGAAAATGATCCAGCGGCCCGCACCACTTTGGAGGTTTTGCTGACTTATCCAGGTGTCAAGGCCTTGGCGGCCCACCGTCTCTCGCATTTTCTATGGAAGCATGGCTTCAAACTCCTGGCTCGTATGCACAGTCAGTTTTGGCGCTTTTGGACTCAGATTGAGATTCATCCAGGTGCCCAGATCGATTCAGGGGTCTTTATCGACCATGGCTCTGGTTTGGTGATTGGGGAGACAGCGATTGTTGAAAAAGGTGTTCTCCTTTATCATGGAGTGACTCTTGGGGGAACAGGGAAAGACTGTGGCAAACGCCATCCTACCGTTCGCAAAGGAGCGCTTATATCCGCTCATGCCCAAGTCATTGGACCCGTTGAAATCGGTGAAAATGCCAAAGTCGGTGCAGCAGCAGTAGTTGTTGCAGATGTTCCAAGTGATGTGACAGTGGTTGGAATTCCTGCTAAGATCGTCCGAGTTCATGGACAGAAGGATGAGCCAACGATTCATGAAGTTGAAGAAAGACGAGAGTACTACGTTAATAAACTTGAGCAGGCTAAAGAAGCCAGTCACAGATCGTCTGGGTTGTAGAGGATGGCTATATGATTCAAGCAAGAAACAAGTTAAGCCAAGAGAATGAAGTCCAAATTAGGACAATTGAGGAGCAGCGAGAAGCAAGTTACTATTTTTCAAAATTATAAATTCTTGGAAGGACAAGCTTAGCTATACTGCTTTTGTACGATAACTGAGGAACTTTGAAAGAAAGGTTTTTTCAAGGACAATAAGTATTTTGCGTTCTATTTGGCAGGAAGTCTTGTTTCTGTTTTCAGTTTGTTTCGTACAGGAAATCTGATTTTCGGTCTTCTGATCCTACTCTTTCTGGTCCTGCTCTTTGCCTACCTTTACCATTTGAGCCGGAAGTATACAGGAGAGGCGCTTGAATGTTTAAGAATGAACCGTTCTGCTGCAGATTGGAATTGCTGTTGTCTGGTTTATTTTTCTTGTCCAGCAAGGATTTTGCTGAATACTTTGATTAGCTTAGGTATAATCATCTGGGTCTATCCTGCTAAGTGAAGGCGAAGCAGAACTAGAAAGGAAACTACAAGAATGGCAGTATATTTTTACGGCTGTATCACCTTGGATGGCTACTTGGCAGACAGCCAGCACAGGATAGACTGGCTGCATCAGCTTGGTTCTGTAGAGAATACAGGCTATGATGACTTTTACAGGCAAATGGATATCACCATCATGGGCAAGCGGACCTTTGAGGAAATCCAAGATTTGCAAGATGTAGAAAGTTTTTATCAAG
Organism: Streptococcus sp. SK643; assembly: GCF_000259505.1. GTDB lineage: Bacteria > Bacillota > Bacilli > Lactobacillales > Streptococcaceae > Streptococcus. Next base: position 85,532 of record NZ_AJMM01000026.1, on the reverse strand, counting down.
CTACGGAAAACTATGTCTTTACGCATGATAGGCACCTGCCTGTCAGCAATTACCAGCCAGTAGCTGGGGATGTGGTGGACTTTGTTCACCAGATTGACAAAGGCAAAAATGTCTTTGTGATTGGTGGTAATTCCTTAGTAGGACCGCTCTTGGATGCGGATCTTTTCGACCACATCATTATTCAGATAGAGCCCCTTATCCTAGGAAAGGGGGTTCCCCTCTTTACCCAAGAGGAAGGGCAGCGCTTTTACCAACTGGATAGCCTCAGACAATTTGGTCCTTTTGCAGAGCTGGTTTTCAGCCGAAAAAATCAGAAATAGAGAAGGGAGTGGACCGCATGATTAAAATTTACGACACCATGTCTCGTGATTTGCGAGAATTTGTGCCAATCGAGGACGGCAAAGTCAAGATGTATGTTTGTGGGCCAACCGTGTACAACTATATCCACGTGGGGAATGCCCGCTCAACAGTGGCTTTTGATACCATTCGTCGTTATTTTGAGTACCGTGGGTATGAGGTTGCCTATATTTCCAATTTTACGGATGTGGATGATAAGATTATCAACCGTGCCAAGGAAGAGGGTATCACACCTCAGGAGGTTGCGGACAAGTACATCGCTGCCTTTCGTGAGGATGTGACGGCCTTGGGTGTCAAACCTGCGACCCGCCATCCGCGTGTAGTGGAATTTATGGCTGACATCATCCGCTTTGTGGAAGACTTAATTGAAAAAGGCTTTGCTTACGAGAGTCAAGGGGATGTTTACTTCCGTGTGGAAAAATCCCACAACTATGCCAAGTTGGCTAATAAAACCTTGGAAGATTTGGAGCTGGGTGCTTCAGGCCGTACCGATGAAGAAACGGCTCGTAAGGAAAATCCTGTAGACTTTGCCCTCTGGAAAGCTGCCAAACCAGGCGAGATTTCTTGGGATAGTCCTTGGGGACCTGGTCGTCCGGGTTGGCATATTGAGTGTTCAGTCATGTCGACAGAAATTTTGGGTGATACCATTGATATCCACGGTGGTGGAGCCGATCTCGAGTTTCCTCATCATACCAATGAAATTGCCCAGTCAGAAGCCAAAACAGGTCAGACCTTTGCCAACTACTGGATGCACAATGGCTTTGTCAATATCGATAATGTCAAGATGTCCAAGTCCTTGGGCAACTTTATCACAGTGCACGATGCCCTTAAAACTCTTGATGGACAAGTGCTTCGTTTCTTCTTCGCGACTCAGCATTATAGAAAACCAATCAACTTTACGGAAAAAGCAGTGCGTGATGCGGAGACCAATCTCAAGTATCTTAAAAATACTTACGAGCAACCGTTTATTGGAACTATAGATACTCAAGAGTTACAAGCATTTAAAGATAAGTTTGTAGCGGCTATGGATGAAGATTTTAACGCTGCTAACGGTATCACAGTGGTCTTTGAAATGGCCAAATGGATCAATTCTGGCAACTATGATACAAGTGTCAAGCAAGCTCTTGCAGATATGTTGGAAGTCTTTGGGATTGTCTTTGTTGAGGAAGTTTTGGACGCTGAGATTGAAGCCTTAATCCAAAAACGCCAAGAAGCGCGTGCCAATCGTGACTTTGCGACAGCGGACCAAATCCGTGACCAATTAGCTGCTCAAGGAATTAAGCTTCTTGACACCAAGGATGGAGTGAGGTGGACTCGTGATTGATGTCAATCTCATTAACGGGATTGCGTTAGCTTTTGAAGGGGATGCGGTGTATTCTATGTATATACGTCGTCACCTCATTTTAAAAGGTATGACCAAGCCCAATAAACTCCACCAAGAAGCGACCAAGTATGTGTCAGCCAAGGCTCAGGCTCGCCTGATTTCCCTTATGTTGGAGGAGCAGGTCTTAACAGAAAAAGAAGAAGAGATTTACAAGCGAGGCCGCAATACCAACAGCCATACAAAAGCCAAAAATGCCGATGTGGTGACTTACCGTATGTCCACAGGTTTTGAAGCCGTGATGGGCTATCTCCATATGACTGAGAATCTAGAGCGTCTTGAGAGCTTGATTTCGTGGTGCATTCAAAAAGTGGAGGGCTAGGACATGATGGCAAAAGAACTACAAGAGTGGTTTCCTGAAGCTCAGATTTCAGACCAACCAGTAGAGAAAGAGGGCTATCTTACTCTCCCTTTAGCTTCTCAGCAGTGGATTTTGCTGGAGGAAGATGGGCTCAGTGAGCGTGAAAAGCAGTTGATTTCCCTTTTGACTCAAGAGGAAGAAGCAATTTCATCCAATCCTTGGTATGCTTATTTAGTTGAAGGAAAGCGACAAGCGCCCCAAGTTTTTAAAAAGATTCAGTTGGTCTATTGTCATTTATCCTATTTTCAACAGGAAAATCTATCCTCTTGGCTAGAAATGATGCGAACCCTCTTTCCAAATTGTCAGACTGTGCTTCAAGTGGGAGCCCAGGAATATATCTTTGTCTTATTGCAGGATAAGTATACTTCTGTAAGAAGGATTTTAAGTGATACGATGGAAGCATTAGAGTATGATTTTGGACTTCGTCTCTCTATCATGTTGGGTCAGGTTTGGTCTCAGACAGGCCATCAAGCCCTATCAGACTTGATTAAAGCAGAGCGAGATTTGTTTAAGACTTGGTGGCGTCAGGGTCACCAAGGTGTTCATACTTTTTCTCAGCTCTATCTTTGGAGTATGGGAGAAAGACTCGTGGACTTGAAGGCAATCAAAGAATGCCTGTATCAGATGATCTTGGATCAAGATCAGATTCAGGAAATCATTCTCTCTCTTTGGGAAAATAGTGCAGTCTTAACCAAAACAGCCCAACAGCTTTTTCTCCATCGCAATTCTCTCCAATACAAGATTGATAAATGGGAAGAATTGACAGGGCTTCAGTTGAAGGATTTGACAGATCTAACTCTCTGCTACCAATTGATCTTATCAGACATTCTTTAAAGTTTTGTGCAAGTTGCACAGAACTTTTTTATTTTTTTGGTCACCTTGCCATAGAAAAATAAAGCGTTTTCATCTATAATAAAACTATCAAAAGACAAAAGGAGTTCACCTCATGGTAGAATTGAATCTTAAAAATATTTACAAAAAATATCCAAACAGCGAACACTACTCAGTTGAAGACTTCAACTTGGACATCAAAGACAAAGAATTTATCGTTTTCGTAGGTCCTTCAGGATGTGGTAAATCAACAACTCTTCGTATGATTGCTGGTCTTGAAGATATCACAGAAGGTACTGCATCTATCGATGGCGTGGTTGTCAACGACGTAGCTCCAAAAGACCGTGACATTGCCATGGTATTCCAAAACTACGCTCTTTACCCACACATGACTGTATACGATAACATGGCTTTCGGTTTGAAATTGCGTAAATACAGCAAGGAAGACATCGACAAACGTGTGCAAGAAGCAGCTGAAATCCTTGGATTGAAAGAATTCTTGGAACGTAAACCTGCTGACCTTTCAGGTGGTCAACGTCAACGTGTTGCCATGGGGCGTGCGATTGTCCGTGATGCAAAAGTATTCTTGATGGACGAACCTTTGTCAAACTTGGATGCAAAACTTCGTGTATCAATGCGTGCTGAAATCGCGAAAATCCACCGTCGTATCGGAGCTACAACTATCTACGTAACTCACGACCAAACAGAAGCAATGACACTTGCAGACCGTATCGTTATCATGTCTGCTACTAAGAACCCTGCTGGTACTGGTACTATCGGACGTGTAGAACAAATCGGTTCTCCTCAAGAAGTATATAAAAACCCAGTTAACAAATTCGTTGCAGGATTCATTGGAAGTCCAGCTATGAACTTCATCAACGTGAAATTGGTTGGTAGCGAAATTGTTTCTGACGGATTCCGCTTGAAAGTTCCAGAAGGTGCTTTGAAAGTTCTTCGTGAAAAAGGCTATGAAGGTAAAGAATTGATTTTCGGTATCCGTCCAGAAGACGTGAATGCAGAACCTGCTTTCCTTGAAACATTCCCAGAATCAGTTGTAAAAGCGACTATCTCTGTGTCAGAATTGCTTGGTTCAGAATCTCACCTATACTGCCAAGTTGGTAAAGATGAATTTGTTGCTAAAGTTGATGCTCGTGACTACTTGCAAACAGGTGCAACAGTTGAACTTGGATTTGACTTGAACAAAGCACACTTCTTCGATGTAGAAACTGAAAGAACAGTTTACTAAGATTTTAAAGATGTCAAACACTGTCAGTAAAATGACAGTGTTTTTTATACTTTTACAAGAGTAAGATTGGGCTTTTCTAGTTTTCTTATTAGTAAAAAAGTGATAAAATGGTAGGAAGAATTGGAGAGTACACATGCCAAAAGAAGAAAATTTAAGAGGCGATGAAGTTGTCGCTTTAACACAGAAATATTTATCGGAAGAAGATGTGGCTTTTGTCCATAAGGCTTTGGTCTATGCGGTTGAATGCCACAGTGGCCAGTATCGGAAATCTGGTGAACCCTACATTATTCATCCTATTCAGGTAGCTGGAATTTTGGCTAAACTTAAGCTCGATGCCGTAACGGTTGCTTGTGGTTTTTTGCATGATGTCGTTGAAGATACGGATGCTTCATTGGATGACCTTGAACGTGTATTTGGTCATGATGTCCGTGTTATTGTTGACGGAGTGACGAAACTCGGTAAGGTTGAATACAAGTCTTTGGAGGAGCAATTAGCTGAAAACCATCGTAAGATGCTCATGGCCATGTCAGAAGATATTCGTGTTATCTTGGTCAAGCTATCTGACCGCCTTCACAATATGCGGACTCTCAAACATCTTCGAAAAGATAAGCAGGAGCGTATTTCAAAAGAAACAATGGAAATTTATGCTCCACTAGCCCACCGTTTGGGAATTTCGAGTGTCAAATGGGAATTAGAAGATCTATCTTTCCGTTATCTCAATCCAACAGAGTTTTACAAAATCACCCATATGATGAAGGAAAAACGTAGAGAGCGTGAAGCCTTGGTGGATGAAGTGGTTACCAAATTAGAGGACTACACATCTGAGCGTCATTTGACCGGTAAGATCTACGGTCGGCCAAAGCATATCTACTCAATTTTCCGTAAAATGCAGGATAAGAAAAAACGTTTTGAGGAAATTTATGATCTGATTGCTATTCGTTGTATTTTGGATACCCAGAGTGATGTTTATGCGATGCTTGGCTATGTTCATGAGCTTTGGAAACCCATGCCAGGTCGTTTTAAGGACTATATCGCTAATCGTAAGGCTAATGGGTATCAATCTATCCATACAACAGTTTATGGACCAAAAGGACCGATTGAGTTCCAGATTCGGACCAAGGAAATGCACGAGGTAGCTGAGTACGGGGTTGCGGCTCACTGGGCCTATAAAAAAGGCATCAAAGGTCAGGTTAATAGCAAGGAATCGGCGATTGGAATGAACTGGATTAAGGAAATGATGGAGCTCCAAGACCAGGCAGATGATGCTAAGGAATTTGTGGATTCTGTTAAAGAAAATTACCTGGCTGAGGAGATTTACGTCTTTACCCCAGACGGTGCTGTTCGTTCCCTTCCAAAGGATTCAGGGCCGATTGACTTTGCCTATGAAATCCATACCAAGGTTGGTGAAAAAGCAACTGGTGCCAAGGTCAATGGCCGTATGGTTCCATTGACAACCAAGCTCAAGACAGGGGATCAGGTCGAAATTGTCACCAATCCAAATTCCTTTGGACCGAGTCGTGATTGGCTCAATATGGTCAAAACTAGCAAGGCACGTAACAAGATTCGCCAGTTCTTTAAAAACCAAGATAAGGAATTGTCTGTCAACAAGGGTCGTGAGATGCTGATGGCACAGTTCCAAGAAAACGGCTATGTGGCCAATAAATTCATGGACAAGCGTCATATGGACCAAGTTCTGCAAAAGACCAGCTACAAGACAGAAGAATCCCTCTTTGCGGCCATTGGTTTTGGCGAAATCGGTGCTATTACCGTCTTTAACCGTTTGACTGAAAAGGAACGTCGTGAAGAAGAACGTGCCAAGGCCAAGGCTGAGGCAGAAGAACTTGTCAAAGGTGGCGAAGTCAAGGTTGAAAACAAAGAAACCCTCAAGGTTAAGCATGAGGGTGGTGTGGTCATTGAAGGTGCCTCAGGTCTCCTAGTGCGAATTGCCAAGTGTTGTAATCCTGTTCCTGGTGACGATATTGTTGGCTACATTACCAAGGGGCGTGGTGTGGCTATTCACCGTGTGGACTGTATGAATCTTCGCTCTCAAGAAAACTATGAGCAACGCCTTCTCGATGTAGAGTGGGAAGACCAGTACTCTAGCTCAAATAAGGAGTATATGGCCCATATCGATATTTACGGCCTCAACCGTACAGGACTGTTGAATGATGTACTGCAAGTTCTTTCAAACACAACCAAGAATATTTCAACGGTCAATGCCCAACCAACCAAGGATATGAAGTTTGCTAATATCCATGTGTCTTTCGGCATTGCCAACCTCTCTACATTGACCACGGTCGTGGACAAGATTAAGAGTGTACCAGAAGTTTACTCTGTCAAACGGACCAACGGCTAATTGTCTGAGTTCTTACTAGAAAGGCTATTATGAAAATCATTATCCAACGGGTTACAAAAGCTCAAGTGAGTATCGAAGGTCAGATTCAGGGAAAAATCAATCAGGGGCTCTTATTGCTGGTTGGTGTTGGACCAGAAGACCAAGAGGAAGATTTGAACTATGCTGTGAGAAAACTGGTCAACATGCGTATTTTTTCAGATGCAGAAGGCAAGATGAACCTGTCTGTCAAAGATATTGAAGGAGAAATCCTCTCTATTTCTCAGTTTACCCTCTTTGCGGATACTAAGAAAGGAAATCGTCCAGCCTTTATAGGTGCAGCCAAGCCTGATATGGCATCAGACTTCTATGACGCTTTCAATCAAAAATTAGCGCAAGAAGTGCCTGTTCAGACAGGGATCTTTGGAGCGGATATGCAGGTTGAGCTGGTCAATGACGGACCAGTCACCATTATCTTAGATACTAAAAATAGATAAGAAAAACCAAGCCTAGCCGGCTTGGTTTTTCTCCTCTATTACAAAATACTCCAAAATGAAATCGATTTCTGATAGGCTTTTGGGAAGCCTTGTTTCAGTATTTTACTCATGCGATAGGAAGGGATGAGGTGGCCTAGGATGAGGAGAGTTACCTGAAGGAAAAGTGGCACACCACTCAAACATATCAGGGAGAGAATGATCAGGCTATCCCATAGGAGGATTTGTAAGGCAAATCGCCAGAATCTTGGTCTAATCTGGGAATAGAGTTGACTAAAGTGGTCACAAAGTTGGTTTGAAAGATAGGTCAATAGCACAGGATGAAAGAAAATGAGCCAACCGCTATAAATTAAAATCCAATCCCAAGTAAGTCCCTCTTTAAATGTCAAAAATGCCAGCATGATTCCATCAATGACAAGGAGTTGAATGGTTTTGATGAAGATGATTTTTTCATGCTAAAACCTCCTTTTCCTTATAGGCAGTCCCATAAAGTGATGTGTTTGTCGTAAAAGTCTGGATAGTTTTCTCTTAGGTAGTCAGTTGTCCTATAATAAAAAGTAGAATGGCAAGCAGTGATGATTGGCATAAGAGATGAAAAACGATGAGAACTAACGAAGGATAAAAGGACTAAAAATAGAAAATCAATGGAGAGAACCCCCAAATAGTAGAAGCGAATCTTTTTATTGATTTGAGGATAAATCTCAGAGAATTGATGTTTGAATCGGACAACCAAGCGAAATAACAGAAGTCCTTGAGTAAGGAGGAAAATAAAACCAGAGAGCAAGAGCCACTCCAAAGATGTCTCGGGTCTTTTGCTAAAAAATGCAAATAGTAGCAAATCGATAACTGCAATTGCTACAAAATGGATTCTAAAGAGTTTTTTCATAAGATGACCTCCCTCTTTTATCTAGCTTCATTCTACTCCAAAAGAATGGAAGGTACAAGTAAACTGATAAAAAATTTTAGTAAGGAGATTCTGTTAGATTTCTTTATTTGATTTCCCTCTTATTGTTCCACCTCTTCATCATTCCAGACAAATAAAGCTCCGATTGCATTGAGGATATAAAATATGTATTTACCGATATTGGCAAAATTTCCTTGAATACCAGCTTTTGTCAGCTGAACGAAATTGTAAATCAACCAAAAGCCCCACTGAGTTGTTAATTTCAATGCGTTAAAAGCATTGGCAATGAGGGACAGTGCAAAGGCAATAGTTGTCACGTAGGCAAGGAGATTCATCTTTCCTCCATAGCCGATATAGTTTGTCACAAAGGCAAAGAGGAAGGCGATGATTGAAATGATGATGGCTGCCAATTTTACCTGTTTTTGGCTCATTTGGTTGGGTCTGCCTTCTTGCGAAGCTTCCCATTTCTTAATAGCAAAGGTATAAATGAGGAAGGTGACGGGATAGGTGATAATAGCCGCCTTATTTCCAAGGATATAATCAATAGCACCGGACAAAATGGTATTAACAATACCAAAGTAATTTCCCCATTTGCTTAATTTTCCTGTGAAACGAGTGGACAACATGGAAATCCCAACGTTGGTTACGGAAATTAATCCAAAGGGAACAAGAGCTGTCCATGGGCCCCAGTCTACGAATTTGTCGAGACGGGAGTTGAGGTAACCAGATGCAATCGCAATCCCAACGACCAAAGCAACCCCGAAGAGGTCAAACCATTTAGATGTCGCAAAAATTTTTAGTGATTTTTTCATATATTAAAATATCTTTCTTTTTTTTAAAAAATATTATACAACTAAATGAAAGTAAAATCAAATGATAGAAATAAACCCCTGAAAATAAAATTTTCAGGGGTGGTTGGGGTACTTGAGAAATTAGTTAATTTTTTCAACATAGAGTTGTTTAGCAATCTCCATGCTCACTTGTAAATCTTTGTTTTTACTGAGGATCGTGAAGGTATTACTAAAACCATCAAACTGTTTGACTTGGAGCTGGTCACCGATGTGAAGTGAGTGCTTATCCAAATAATTGAGAATGTCAAAACTATCGTGCACACGAGTCAGGTGGTAGGCGCCAGCTTCCTTGATGTCAGCTAGTGGCAGGTTATTGATTTCAACCAAGAGTTCTCCCTTGGCTGGGATGGTTCCTCCATGTGGGCAGGTTTTGGGGAAGCCTAGTAATTTATCCAGTCTCTCTACAAATAGATCTGACACTGTATGCTCCAAAACCTCAGCTTCCTCGTGAATCTGGTCACTCGTATAGTCTAAATGATGGACTAGGAAGACCTCAATCAAGCGGTGTTTGCGATAGAGTTCAGAGACCAACTGGAGTCCAATTTCGGTTAATTGATAGCCGCGTTCCTTGTCTTTCAGGATAAGATTCTCACTTTTCATTCGTTTGATCATTTCTGTTACGGCAGGTGGAGAAACTTGCATGCGGGCAGCGATTTCCTTGTTGGTAATCTTATGCAAATCTATGCCAATTTCATAAATACATTTTAGATAGTCTTCTTTATTCGGGGTCATTCGTTTCCTCTTGTCTAATATCTTTATCTAGTATATCAAAAAAAGCTAGATTTCTCTAGCTGTGACTTTTTATGTTATACTTATTGCAAGAGAAAAAACGAGGAGATGGATATGACGAAAATTGCTCTTCTTTCTGATATTCATGGAAATACCACTGCATTGGAGTCTGTTTTGGCAGATGCCCAGCAGCTAGGAGTGGATGAATACTGGCTTTTGGGAGATATTCTCATGCCAGGTACAGGTCGGAGAAAGATTCTAGACCTTTTGTCAGAATTACCGATTACTGCTAAGGTTTTAGGAAATTGGGAAGATAGCTTGTGGCATGGTGTTCGTAAAGAATTAGATGTTACTAGACCAAGCCATCGTTATCTTTTGCGCCATAGTCAGTATATTTTAGAAGAAATTAGTCCTGAAGAAATAGAAGAACTCCACAATCAACCCATGCAAGTTCATCGTCAGTTTGGGGATTTAAGGGTGGGAATCACGCACCATCTTCCAGATAAAAACTGGGGCAGAGAGTTGATTCATACTGGAAAACAAGAGGATTTTGATCGCTTAGTGACGCATCCTTCCTGTGACATTGCTGTGTATGGGCATATTCACCAGCAGTTGCTTCGTTATGGGAGTGGAGGTCAGTTAATTCTAAATCCAGGGTCAATTGGCCAACCCTTCTTTTTAGATGCCCAGTTACGAAAAGATTTACGGGCTCAATATATGATTTTAGAGTTTGATAATCAGGGCTTGGTTGATATGGACTTCCGTCGTGTGGATTATGATGTGAAAGCAGAGTTGCAGCTAGCAAAGGATTTGAAACTTCCCTATTTTGAAGTTTACTACGAAAGTTTGGTCAATGGTATTCACCATACTCATAATCAAGAATTACTGACCCAACTTGCGGAAAGATATGGCTATGACAAGGAGCTTAATTCTTGGCTAGAGAAGTAACGATTGAGATTACATCTAAAAAGGGTATAATAATGGAAGTGGAATGGTAGATTTTATCTTATGAAAAGGAGAAGAACATGCAAATACCAAGTCGATTTACGATTGCAACTCATATGTTGATCATCATCGCTCTTAAGAGAAAAGAAAGCAAGGTAACCAGTGATTTTTTAGCGAGTAGTGTAGGAGTAAATCCTGTTATTATAAGAAAAACTTTGTCTCAGTTGAAGAATGCTGATTTGATTTCAGTAGCGCGTGGAACAGGAGGCACAGAGATTGTTAAAGATTTAAAAGACATTAGTCTGTTGGATGTTTATCAAGCGGTTGAGTGTCTTGGAAAGACTGGTCAACTCTTCAGTTTTCATGACAATCCAAATCCAAATTGCCCAGTTGGAGCTCATATTCATGATGTTTTGGATCAAAAATTGGAGAGAATTCAGCTGGCTATGGAGGCTGAACTTAGTCAGACTAGTCTAGAACAAGTCGTGGCTGATGCAGAGAGTCAAATGAAGGATTGAATTCTTCTTTAAAACAAAAAAGCTTATAAAAAGGCAAAAACCTTTTCATAAGCTTTTTATCTATTTTTCCAGACTTGGTAACGGGTATCAATCAAGAGCTGGGTCAGACGACCCATGATTTCCCTTTCTTCTGGTGAGAGTGCTTGGATTTGGAGAAATAGTTGGTGGATGTGTTCTATCCCTTTGAAGGAGGACAGATCATTAATCGAAGTAATTCCTGCTTCTAAAATGGTTCCAAAAAAGAGGTCGAAGTAAAGCTGAAGTTCCTTGTCAGGGACTGTGGCCACCCACTCCTTGAAAGTTGTATCCACCTGTTGGCTATCACTATTAGTTTCGTCTACTTGGACAAAATGTTTGTCCTCAATCTGCCAACTAAAGGTGTCATGCTGGGCGATACCACCCAAGGCAGTGCTTTGAACGATGATTTGGTGGTCAGGAATTTCCAGCATCATACCAATAATGGAACCTTGTGGGATGAAGACCTTAGTTCTATCCATTATCCTTTGATAGACCTCAGTTTGTGTCAGTTCTCTATGGAGGCCAGGCGCATCAAAGGTATAAACTGCTGTGATCTGATTTTGCAAACCTTGCTCAATGTGACTAGCAGCAAAGATGGCTAGATTTCCTCCCTTGGAATGCCCAGCTAGGATGACTTTTTTGTTTGGATGGTGGGCAAAAAAGTTCTTTAAATAGTGAAGAGCATGCTTTTGAGCTGGGATTTCCTTCATATAAGTCATATGGAAATCTTCCTTCCAACCAATAATACTATCATCTGTACCTCGAAAAACAATCAGATAAGTATCGAGATCAGTCTGGTAGGTCATAGCAGCAAATTGCTTTTGTAATTCAGGATCGATATCATTGATGAAGTGAGAGAGTTTGCAATTTTTGAAACGTTTATGTTGAGCTAATTCATCTAATAATTGGAGGCGATTTTTATTGGTCAACATGTTAGATTCTCTTGGAACCTGAGGTGCCAGGTCTAAAAGTCGCTGAGGAGTTGTTGAGACCAGATTGTCAAAGGAGAGGTAGGTTAGTTCAGTTAAAGCGAGAATATCTAATTCATTTAAGGTAAGGTCGTAAAAGGAATCGTGTGCGACATCTTTCAGATAATCAAAAATATTGGCCATAAGAACTCCTTTCTTTTTATTTATCTTATCACAATCACATAGAATTTACTAGTTGGTTTGTACGAGCTCTCTACATACCGACCTATAATGGTATGATTCAGACACATAGAAGACAGTTTGCTTTTATTTCAAACCTCTAAACATACTTGTTTGTATCTGTTTGTCGTCAATCCCATTCTCTTTTAAGAAATTTTTCATCTCATTTATATCATCAGGTTGGCCGGTTAAGAGATAAATAGCTTGGTTACCGTATTTCACAACCGCATTTTTTAAAAATGTTTGGCTTTGAGAAAAGGTTTCGCTAGTTTTATAAGTTAGATTCGGATTATTCTTACTAAGCTCTTTTAACTCATTATCAAAATTGTTTACTCCTTTGTCTAAATGATTAAGAATGATAGAGCGCTTACCAGCCCACTCTTTCACAACTGGACGTAGAGTAGAAATACCGACATCAGAGGCAAAACAAACCAGTGCTTGGTCATTGTCTTTAACAGATAAAGATGACTCCAGCCAACTCATCTCAATTTTACTACCAGCTGGTAAATGTGTTAAGGTTTCCTTAAACACGCTACCACTATTATGGGTTACAATAAGAATTTCATCCTCATCAGGAGTGGAAGCAAGGGTTAGCCATCGGCTAGCCTGATCCTCCTTTACTGGACTTTTGTCTGGACCAAACGAGCTGTCAGGAAGCTTAAACTGAGCATAGGAGCCAGCTTTCCATATTTGATTTTTTGGTTTTGTGATGTGAACTAAATACAAATCTCCGCTGGGATTTTCAATGGATTTTATCGATAAAGTTTGACTTCGTCCAAGATAGGTAATGATTCCCCAAGATATAAAGCCGAGCACTCCAAGTGTAGTTAGAATAATTATGAACATTTTTTTCCCTCGTTTCATTTTTAACTCCTATAGTGTAGTAATTTTCTATGAATGAATAATATTTTTTTTCATTCAATAATTTCCAAAAAATAAAGAAAAGATTTCTTTATTTCAGTATTCCTTTAATGAAGTTGGTTGCTAGTATTTCTACAGTTTTGCTAATATCTGGAAAATCATTTTCTGTGATATGCATATCCATGTAGTAAAATAGGTTGTAAACTTGTAAAATATCTTGAATTTTTTCTGGAGAATGGCCTTCAGCCTGCAAACGATGAGTAAAGGTTTTCACGAGAAATTGATGAAATGGATTCGTGACTTTTCCTTCTTCTGAGGAATAGTAGCTATGCAACTCATCTGCTATGGCAGGATTGTACCATTCTGCAAGGATTTTATTGGAGGAAACGAGTGCTCTGGATTGAGCAAAGAGTTGACTAATAAGATCAATCATATCAATTTCCCAATCCAGTTCTTCGATAATAGTTTGGCGAACACGGTTGTTTTCATCAATATAGATATCTAAAAAAATAGCTTCTTTACTTTCGTAATAGTTATAAAAAGATCCGACTGCCATATGAGCTTGTCTAGCAATTTCTGAAATTCCTGTCGCCTTGTATCCTTTTTTTGAAAAAACTTCATAAGCTGCGGATTTCAAAGTCTGTTTTTTGTCCAATTTGATTCACCTCTTTTCTGAATGAATATTAAATATTGTTCATTCATATCTTAACAAATCTTTTTCAGATTGTCAATCTGAAAGCTAGAACTTTTTACGGATACCACTCGATAAGGAGCTTTTCAATGTTAGAAGAGTATAGAGTGTCGTTTTAACTACACTCAAGGTTTGGAAGAATAGATATAAATTTTGGTTAAGGGGATGGATAAAAGAACTGAAATGAAGGTTGAAAAAATTAAAAATAAAAGGGTAGTGCTGGCACTATGTCTAAAAATAAGGTATGATATCAATGGGGTTATTCACTATCTGTTTTTGAGCTGTTGTGACAAGGAAATGTCAAAAAAGTATTAGATACTAAGCCCTCTATTTATACTAAAGGATTTAAGACTCCTAAAATTAGCAAAGGAGAATCAGATGCACAAGATTTTATTAGTAGAAGATGATCAGGTTATTCGGCAACAGGTCGGGAAATTGCTCTCTGAATGGGGATTTGAAGTGGTTCTTGTAGAAGACTTTATGGAGGTTTTGAGTCTATTTGTTCAGTCGGAGCCTCATCTGGTCCTCATGGATATTGGACTGCCTTTGTTTAATGGCTATCACTGGTGTCAGGAAATCCGCAAGATTTCCAAGGTGCCTATCATGTTTCTGTCTTCGAGAGACCAGGCTATGGATATTGTCATGGCAATCAATATGGGGGCGGATGACTTTGTGACCAAGCCTTTTGACCAGCAGGTCCTTTTGGCCAAGGTTCAGGGCTTGCTGCGCCGTTCCTATGAGTTTGGGCGTGACGAGAGTTTACTAGAGTATGCCGGTGTTATCCTCAATACCAAATCCATGGATGTACATTATCAAGGTCAAGTCTTGAATTTGACTAAGAATGAATTCCAGATTTTACGCGTTTTGTTTGAGCATGCGGGTAATATCGTAGCGCGTGACGACCTGATGCGGGAACTTTGGAACAGTGACTTTTTCATTGATGACAATACCCTTTCTGTTAATGTGGCTCGATTGCGTAAAAAGTTGGAAGAGCAGGGCTTGGTAGGATTTATCGAGACCAAGAAAGGGATAGGGTACGGATTAAAGCATGCTTGATTGGAAACCATTTTTTCTAGCCTATCTGCGCTCCCGTAGTCGTCTTTTTATCTATCTGCTTACCTTGACATTTCTGGTCTTACTCTTTCAGTTTTTATTTGCCAGTTTGGGAATTTACTTTCTCTACTTTTTCCTGCTGTGTTGCTTTGTAACCATCTTATTTTTCACTTGGGACATATTGGTGGAAATGCAGGTCTATCGTCAGGAAATTCTCTATGGGGAGAGGGAAGTTCAGGCTCCTTTGGAAATAGCCTTGGCTGAGAAATTAGAAGCGAGTGAGATGGAACTTTATCAGCAGAGGTCAGATTCTGAAAGAAAACTGACGGATTTGCTGGATTACTACACCTTGTGGGTCCATCAGATTAAGACCCCCATTGCAGCCAGTCAATTGTTAGTTACAGAAGTAGCTGACCGCCAACTGAAGCAGCAGTTAGAACAGGAAATTTTCAAGATCGACTCCTATACCAATCTAGTTTTACAGTACCTGCGCTTAGAAAGTTTTCATGATGATTTGGTCTTAAAGCAGGTTCAAATTGAGGACCTTGTCAAGGAAATAATTCGTAAATACGCTCTTTTCTTTATTCAAAAAGGCTTAAATGTCAATCTACATGACCTTGATAAAGAAATCGTGACGGATAAAAAGTGGTTACGAGTGGTTATTGAGCAAATCATCTCAAACAGTCTCAAGTACACCAAGGAAGGTGGTCTGGAGATTTATATGGAAGGGCAAGAGCTTTGTATCAAGGATACAGGAATTGGGATAAAAAATAGTGATGTCCTCCGAGTCTTTGAACGTGGATTTTCAGGATATAATGGACGCCTAACCCAGCAGTCCTCTGGACTTGGCCTTTACCTATCCAAGAAAATTTCTGAAGAACTGGGTCACCAGATTCGTATCGAGTCTGAGGTAGGAAAAGGAACGATAGTGCGGATTCAGTTTTCCGATATGAATCTGATAATTGAGTGAGCATAATAGATAAGAGCCCAGGATAAGACAACTGGGCTTTTTTATCTTTAACTGTTTATCCGAGTAAATTATTTTATCTACTATAAACAAATCTCTGAGGGATGTGAAGACCACGAACGAAAAGGTAGGTCTAGATCAAAAGCAGATTAAGCAAACCATTAACAAGCAAATCTTAACAGTTTGCTTCCTTCCTGTAATTTTCGCTTTTCTCCATTTGGCCTTTGCTTATCATACGCTTAGTTTGGTTCTAGAGGTTATTGAAGTAGTCGATGATACCATGAGGTTGACGATAACTTTCTCTATATGTTCAATTGATAGATTTCGCCAGAGAAAGAATGTAAAATTTTTGATATAATATTAAGGATGGACTGACGGATACTTAAAGGATAATTTTCAAAAGAATAACAGGTGAGAAGAAAAATATGTAAGATTGGACAGAAGTCTCTCTACCATCATCCATGCAGAAACAAGATTATATGAAATAAAAGGAGTAACCAATGACCGGAAACTATTCAACACGTGAATTCCGTGAGAAATTATATGATGATCTTCATGTTCGATTAAGAGATACAGTGATTTTGATGTGTGCGATTTTTATTGCCTCTATCGGTCTAAATATGAATTCAACAGCTGTCATTATTGGAGCCATGCTGATTTCTCCTCTTATGACACCGATTGTTGGACTCGGATTTGGTTTAGCTATTTTTGATACACGTTTAATCAAACAATCTCTAAAAGTTTTATTCACTCAAGTATTTGTCAGTTTGCTTATCTCGACTCTGTATTTCTGGATTTCTCCCTTATCTTATGCAAGTAGCGAATTGATTGCACGAACCTCTCCGACCATTTGGGATGTTCTCATTGCTATTGCTGGTGGGATAGCAGGCGTCATTGGTTCAAGGAAAAAAGAAGCAAACAATATCGTGCCAGGAGTAGCCATTGCAACAGCTCTGATGCCACCTATCTGTACTGCAGGTTACGGTTTAGCTAATGGAAATGTACGATTTTTATTTGGAGCTCTCTATCTTTTCTTGATCAACTGTGTTTTTATCATGCTAATCAATATTGTTGGAACAAGAATTTTGATGAGAAAATCTCCCTTAAGTTCATTTAAAGAGCTAAATATTAAAATGAGAATTGGGTTGATATCCTTGATTGTATTATTGATTCTTCCAGCCAGCTATTCAGCAATCACTCTGACGATAGATCAAGCGCGAAAAGAAGGAATCAAACAGTTTGTAGGAAAAGAGTTTGCCAATCACACAGTTATCAATCAAGTCTACAAGTCAAGGGATAATGAATTGGTCTTGACAATTGTTGGTGACCCGATTTCAGAAGAAGAATTAGAAAACATTCGCCAAAAACAAGCCTCTTACGGTATTCAATCTGTTCAATTGAAAGTCAATCAAGTCCATAATTCGACAAAATTAGATAGTGATTCGACCAAGGAATTTTATGAAACTATTAACAAGTATATCGATCAAAAACTCTCTGAAAAGGATTCACAAAAAGATCTCGTAAAAGAAAATGAAGCAGACAAGGACTGAGGATATTGACCTTATCTAACTCATGAAAGCAAATCTTTGGAGGGTGTCCTATATCCAAAAATTGGTGGATAGAAAGGATTGTTGATGAGGATATCATTTGTGGTGCTTTGACCAATCACTACTAGCTCAGATTAAATAAAATATAAAAAGCAACAGCTGAAATAGTTGTTGCTTTTTCTGGCTCTGAAAAATGTTTCTCAGACTGTGATTGTTTTATTTCTCAACGCGTGATTTGTTGGCGATATCAGCTAGGATAGCTTGAACAAAGTCATCTACTGAGACAGTTTGTGTCTCTTTTTGGCCGTAGCGACGAACGTTGACTGTTCCGTCTTCCATTTCCTTGTCCCCAACGATCAATTGGTAAGGAATCTTGCTTGTTTGTGAAGCACGGATCTTGAACTGCATTTTTTCATTGCGCTCATCGACATCTGCACGGACACCGCGGTCACGGAGTTTCTTAGCCACTTCCCAAGCGTAGTCCACGTGTTTTTCGTTAGATACTGGGATAAGGGTTACTTGGTGTGGTGCAAGCCATGTTGGGAAGGCACCCTTGTAGTTCTCAATCAAGATAGCTGTGAAGCGTTCCATAGTTGAGATAACTCCACGGTGGATCATAACTGGACGGTGCTCTTCGCCATCAGCTCCGATGTATTTAAGGTCGAAGCGTTCTGGAAGCAAGAAGTCAAGTTGGATAGTAGAAAGAGTTTCTTCTTTTCCAAGAGCGGTCTTAACTTGAATATCCAATTTTGGTCCATAGAAGGCTGCTTCACCTTCGGCTTCAAAGTAGTCCACGCCCATTTCATCAAGAGCTGCACGAAGCATGGTTTGAGCATTTTCCCACATCTCATCGTTATCAAAGTACTTATGAGTATCTTGAGGGTCACGAAGAGAGAGGCGGAAGCGGTATTCAGTCAAGTTGAAGTCTTCATAAACATCGATAATCAACTGAAGGGCACGTTGGAATTCTTCTTGGATTTGTTCTGGAGTCACAAAGAGGTGACCGTCGTTGAGAGACATTTCACGTACACGTTGAAGACCAGTGAGGGCACCAGATTTTTCATAACGGTGCATCATACCGATTTCGGCGATACGGATTGGCAACTCACGGTATGAGTGAACATGGTGTTTAAAGACTTGGATGTGGTGTGGGCAGTTCATTGGACGAAGGACAAATTCTTCCCCGTCACCCATGTCCATAGTTGGGAACATGTCTTCTTGGTAATGATCCCAGTGACCAGAAGTCTTGTAGAGTTCAACAGAAGCAAGTGGTGGAGTGTAGACGTGTTGGTATCCTGAAGCCAACTCCTTGTCAACGATATAGCGTTCCAACTCACGACGAATAGTCGCACCATTTGGCAACCAGAATGGCAAACCTTGACCAACCTCTTGAGAAATCATAAAGAGGTCAAGTTCTTTACCAAGCTTACGGTGGTCACGTTCTTTGGCTTCTTCACGCATTTGAAGATAGTTCTTCAAGTCTTTCTTGTCAAACCAAGCTGTACCGTAAATACGTTGCATCATAGCGTTGTCGCTATTTCCACGCCAGTAAGCACCTGCTACATGGAGAAGGTGGAAGATTTGGATGCGGCCTGTTGATGGGACGTGAGGGCCACGGCAGAGGTCTACATATTCACCCTGACGATAGATAGTCAAACCACCTTCGTCTTCTGAGTGTTCTTCAATCAATTCCAACTTGTAAGGGTCGTTCTTGAAGATTTCACGTGCCTCGTCTTTAGTCACTTCCTCACGAATAGATGGGAAGTTTTCTTTAACGATTTTTTGCATTTCTTCTTCGATACGAGGAAGGTCTTCGTTAGAGATTTGACCAGCTGTGTTGTCAGTATCGTAGTAAAAACCATCTTCGATGGCTGGACCAACTCCCAAGTGAATGTCTGGGAAAAGACGACGAGCTGCTTGGGCGAACAAGTGAGCAGCTGAGTGACGCAAGATTGGAAGGGCATCTTCGTGATCAGGTGTCACAATTTCGATGCTTCCGTCTTCAGTAATAGCACGAGTAGTATCGATAAGTTTGCCGTTGAATTTACCAGCCAAGGCTTTTTTAGCTAGAGAATTGCTGATTGATTGAGCAATTTCAAAAGTTGTTACGCCAGATTCGAATTCACGAACAGCGCCATCTGGGAAAGTAATTTTTACCATAATAATCTCCTTATATCATTTTATTTACTGATTGTCTCTGCCCTATTTCTGGAAACAGGTACAGAAGTGAATGAAAATAGAAAAACAAAAAGCGACATCCTAAAAAGGACGTCGCAACGTGGTTCCACCTTCATTTATGTTCCTCAAAAAGAGGGACACCTCTGATTGGCTCTAACGTAGCCACCGTTTTATGTTTTCATAAAAAACTCAAGAGTAGTATCAGTTTAGGCTTCCTATGCGTTTCCAGCAACCACGCACTCTCTTGTAGAAAGGAACTAAGTGACTTGTCTCTATGCATTATTATAGCATGATTGTGAGAATTTTCAAGGTTTTTGTAAATTTTTTTGAATTTTCCTTTTATTTTTTTAGATGCTTGATAAAAGTTCCAATGCTCATACCTAGTAGGGCAAAGATTTCATAGGCTAGGAAGTAGAAAAGGATAAATTCTCCGAAAGTAAAGATGGTAAAGCAAAAGAGTAATCCAACTCCGACTAACCACATAATAGAGAATTTAAAACGATAAGAGTAGAATAGAGATACTACAGAAGTGACTAGTGGAGAATAGATAAGAATGTTGTTGACGTAAAGTCCCTTTAAGATATCGGGATTAGCAATGGTCCGTGAGATTAGCTCATAAAGTGGCCAATAAAAGAAAAATATGACCAGATAGTAGGGGAGATATTTAGAGAATTTACGCATGGTCAATCACCTCTCGTTTTAAGTAATTTCCGTAGACATCCATCCTATAGTTATTATAGCATATATAAGAGAAGGATAGTAAATTAGTTGACAAAGAAGTCTCTTCTTGGTAGAATAGGAAATGTCGTAAAGACAAATAACTTCTTCTTGGTTACAGGCATGCCAACCTGTCACTCGGATGAAGCCAAATAAAAAGGAGAAACATCATGGCAATCTCAAAAGAGAAAAAAAATGAAATCATCGCACAATATGCACGTCACGAAGGTGATACAGGTTCAGTAGAGGTTCAAGTTGCTGTCCTTACTTGGGAAATCAACCACCTTAACGAACACATCAAACAACACAAAAAAGACCACGCTACTTACCGTGGATTGATGAAGAAAATCGGTCGCCGTCGTAACTTGCTTGCATACTTGCGTAAAAACGACGTTAACCGTTACCGTGAGTTGATCAACTCTCTAGGACTTCGTCGTTAATTCAAGATACAAAAGCCGTCAAAAGCACAAAGCCAAAATAGGAAAATTGACGAAGAAACTTCAGTTTGTAGGAGATTTTATCTTTTTTGCCAAGTGCTTAGGCCGTGTTCAATTGAGCATATCTTGATAATGAAGCTACTCTAAATTGGGTAGCTTTTTTACTTTTATCGCCTTGCCTCGATATACTCAAGTATTATCTTTACTTACGGTTCCTAGTACTGTAAGGTAAAATAAACCAGATATTCTCCCTTCGGGGAGATATTTTTGTTTCACTAAAATTTTTGTACAACCTTCGCCTCGTCTATAAATGTTTTATCAAGCAAGAATCATGATGCTAAGGGCGTCAAAAATCCGTATGAAAATAGGGAAAGGACACAGTGTTCGATGAACACAAGGAGTTTCATCTTTTTCACTAGGATTTTAGCCTGTGCTTAAATCAGCTCTCTGACTTCAGAGGGCTTTTTTATTGAGGTTTTATCGGTCACAATTTTGGAGACTACAAAAACTCAGACAGGCGCTTGTTAAATTAATTGAATGTTTTATCGGTCACAATTTTGGAGACTACAAAAACACTACTCGCAATTGCAAGAGCCTTGGTAGAGGTTTTATCGGTCACAATTTTGGAGACTACAAAAACGGAAATTGACTTCAGGCAAAGGCCCGTCACGTTTTATCGGTCACAATTTTGGAGACTACAAAAACCTCAAATGGTATCAGCTAATTACACCATAAGGGTGCGTAGCTACTCGGCTTGAAAAGCCGAGTAGCTGTCTGCAAGCCCCTTCGGAGAGCCCACACTTTACGAAGTAAAGTATAGTATGTTATACTTTACATGGAAGTAGTCACCGAATTCCAGTTAGAAATTACTTTGTAACTACGTTTTGAGGAGGAGTAAAATGCTTTCCTATGTTCGACATTACCCACTAGCGATAGCTAAATTAATGTGTCTGTGCTCTCCTAAAATCTGCTGATTTATTACTGACCAATACAGGAGGTTTTTTATGGGATAGACAATCATATCTGCTATTGGTGTTTATATTTCCACCAGTATCGATTATTTAATTATTTTATTTATTTTATTTGCACAGCTATCACAGAATAAACAAAAATGGCATATTTATGCGGGGCAATATCTAGGCACAGGCTTACTTGTAGGGGCGAGTTTAGTTGCTGCTTATGTCGTTAATTTCGTGCCTGAAGAATGGATGGTTGGATTGCTTGGTTTAATCCCTATCTATTTAGGGATTCGCTTTGCAATTGTTGGAGAAGGTGAGGAAGAAGAGGAAGAAGAGGAAGAAATTATTGAAAGATTAGAACAAAGCAAGGCAAATCAACTGTTTTGGACAGTTACATTGCTGACAATTGCGTCTGGCGGAGATAATTTAGGTATCTATATACCTTATTTTGCTTCGTTAGATTGGTCACAGACCCTCGTGGCGTTGCTTGTGTTTGTAATCGGCATAATTATCTTATGCGAGATTAGTCGGGTGTTATCCTCTATTCCGTTAATATTCGAGACAATTGAAAAATACGAGCGAATCATTGTGCCCTTAGTATTCATTCTACTTGGACTATACATCATGTATGAAAATGGCACGATAGAGACTTTTCTGACCGTGTAGATTTTTTTGTTTCACTAGGATTTTAGCCCGAGCTCAAATCAGCTCTCTGACTTCAGAGGGCTTTTTATGTTATCACCTTACCTTGGTATGCTCAAGCATTATCTTTGCTTATGCTTCCTGGCACTGTATGGAAAAATCAACCATAATTTTTTTGATTTTAATTGTATTTTTTCCATAGCTTGTTACACAGTTGAAAATATGGTATACTTTTCATGAGAATTTTCTAAAATTTTAATATTTTGTCAAAGGAGGTTTGCATGCTTTCCAAATTTTCTGGAAGCCGACAAGACCAGCAATTTGTGTTACTTTTAGTTATTTTGCTAGGTATTTTAGGGATTTCTCTCTTTCTAGCAGTTTCAATGGGATCCGTTGCGATTGATCTAGGAGATACCTATCGGATTATTTTGAATAGATTGGGGATTCCTCTTGAGATAGGAGAGGTTTCCAAGTCTACTCTTGCCATTGTATGGAACATGAGATTCCCCCGAGTATTGTTAGGTCTAATAGTAGGGGCTGGTCTTTCTATGTGTGGTAGCGTGATGCAGTCTACAGTGAACAATCCGATCGCAGAGCCTTATGTCTTAGGAATATCTGCGGGTGCAACTTTAGGGGCAACCTTGAGCATCATTCTTAGTTTAAAAGTGATGATTAGCCTTGGAGCTTTTCTTGGAGCTATTTTGGCAACAATTGCTGTCCTCATCATTGCCTCTATGCAGGGAAGGATGACGACTTCCAGTCTGATCTTATCAGGAACGGTGGTCAACGCTCTCTTTCTGGCTTTTTCAAACTTTATTATATCAGTTGGCGCTAATGCGGACAGTGTGATGACCATTAAGTTTTGGACCATGGGCTCGCTTGCCGGGACTACCTGGTCTGACTTAGTCCTGCCAACTATAGTAGTAGGATTGGCCTTTCTATTTTTCGCTACTCAGTATCGTGTTTTCAATGCGATGATGATGGGAGATGAGGCTGCTTTAACTTTGGGGATTCCTTTACGCTTCTATTGGTATCTTTATGTGACCATGGTGGCTGTGCTAACAGCAGTATTAGTGGCAACCTGTGGGATTATTGGATTTGTTGGTCTCATTACTCCACATTTAGCTCGAGGGTTAGTAGGAACGAATTACAAGAGACTTTTTCCTGTTGCAACCTTGCTAGGTGCCCTCTTTGTCATTTGGGCAGACGTACTCTCTCGTATCATCATTCCAAACGCAGAGCTTCCTATTGGTATTTTCACAGCCTTAGTAGGTGCTCCCTTCTTTGTCTACATTGTTGGAGGTAGGCGAAGGGAGGTGAGAGTCTGATATGGACTTGATTTGTCAGGATATCCATTTTGGACTAGGTGAGAAAAAAATCCTCAAAGGAGTCTCTCTTAAGGTTGAAGGGAATCAATTTCATACGATATTAGGACCAAATGGAAGCGGGAAAACCAGTCTACTTAAACTCCTCTATCGTCAGGAAAAGGCGGACAAAGGCTTGATAAGCCTAGATGGAAAGCCTCTGGAACAATGGACGCTCAAAGAAACAGCCAAGCAAATGGCAGTTGTGACCCAGTTTAACCAGCTGCAGTTTGATTGTACAGTTGAGGAAATCGTCTTGCTGGGAAGAACTCCCCACCTCTCTTTTTTACAGAAGGAAAGGGAAAGGGATTATGCGCTCGTTCAAGATGCCCTCGTCAAGGTGGATATGCTTGAGAAGAAAACACGTCTCTATTCGTCTCTGTCAGGGGGAGAGAAACAGCGAGTCTTACTAGCCCGCGCCTTGGCGCAAGAACCGACTCTCTTGCTCCTTGACGAACCAACCAATCACTTGGATATCAAGTATCAGCTAGACTTGTTAGCCATTGTAAAGGAGCTCAAGGTCAATGTTCTAGCTGTCCTGCATGATATTCAACTTGCTTGTCGCTATTCGGATTATCTCTATCTGATGAAAGAGGGAGAAATCCTTTACCAAGGGACTCCAAAGGAGACTATCACCCCTGAGTCATTGCAAACGGTATACGGAGTTCAAAGTCAGGTGACTTGGACCGAGGATCAGCAAGCCATGATTCACTATTTATAAGAATGAAAAGGAAAACAAGATGAAAAAAACACTAAGCATTTTACTCGTAACAGTAGCTACCCTAACCATGGCAGCTTGTGGCAATACTACTACAGAAAAAGCTACCACACAGTCTAGCACAGAAACAAGTAAAAAGGCGAGCACAGAGACGACTTATCCACTAACGGTCAAAACCTATGACGCGAAAGGAAATGAAGTCGAACAAGTTTTTGAAAAGGCACCTGAAAAAGTGATCACCAACAATCTATCAACTACTGAAATCTTATTGGAGTTAGGGTTGAAGGATAAAATTGTTGGCATGCTCAATCCAGACAATGCTGTGACGGACAAATATAAGGACGCGATTGCGACGATTCCTCAAATTGGAGATAAAAAAACAGTCTCACAAGAAACAGTCCTTTCTTATGAGCCAGACGCTGTGATGGGTCGAAACATGATGTTTTCTGAAAAATCCTTGGGGACAGTTAGCACTTGGAATGAAAATAAAATCCCAGTTTATACACAAAAAGCTTCTCTCTCAACGATTCAGCAAGATTTGGGGAATATCGTAGAAGATGTCAAAAATCTGGGAATGATTTTTAATGTTCAGGACAAGGCTAATGAATACGCAACCCAATTACAAACTAAAATTGACGCTGTTAAGAAAGCAAACCCAGCAAGCCAAGGTGAAAAGAAAAAGGCTTTGATTATGGTTGCTTATAATGATCAAACCTTCGGTGCCTACAAGTCTGCTTTGCAAGAAAGTTTGCTAAACCAACTTGGTTATACCAACGTTGCTACGGGGACATCAGGCTTGACCTTGGAAAACCTCGTGTCAATGGATCCTGAATTGATTATCTATGTAACCAGCGATCGCAATAAAAAATTGGATGCCACAGCTGTAGAGTTGATGAAGGCAAATGCTGTTTTGGAAGGCGTTCCTGCTATTAAGAATCAAAAAATCATGACCATCTCTTACGATGAGTTGATGGATTATGGTCCAGCAGTGATTGATTCCCTTGAGAAAATCAATGACTTTATCAATAAATAATGAGTTTGATTGGGAAGGAATTCAAGTCAAAGTCATCCTTCCTTCTAACTACGACCCCAATCAAATCTATCCGGCTATTTTATTGAATGATGGAAACTTGGACTTCCTATCGTCCCTTTCCGAATCTGTGATTTTAGTGGGCTTGACCTCTAAAAATCGCCTAGATGACTACACTCCTTGGAAGGTAGCTGCTCTGAGAGATGGAGCTCCAGATTTTGGAGGTCAGGCCAACGCCTATCATGATCATTTATTTGGAGGTCTTTTAGACAAGTTGCAGTCACTTTATCGCCTGGACGAAACTCGCCTTGCTTATGGAGGCTACTCACTAGGTGGTTTGGCGGCAGTCTACAGTCTTTTCCGTTTTGATAAGGTCTCCTGTCTCTTCTCTATCTGCGGTTCCTTTTGGTATCCTGATTTTGTGGCTTACTGCAAGGCAGAGACAGTGAAAAATATAGACTGTTTGCTGTATTTACAGAACGGTCAAACAGAAGGAGCCCATCATACTAATCGCTTGGCTCAAGCACCAGTCTATGCTGAGCAGATCCATATTAGTCTTCAGAAACGCTATCCGACTGGTCAGTTTGTCTTTGATTCGTATGGGCATCATGAACAAGTGGCTGAACGATTCCTAGCCTTTTCCAACTGGTTAGCCCAAAAATGGAAAATTGAATAAAAGAAATATCCCTTGGCTTTTGCCAAGGGATTGTTGTATTTATTTAACCAAGTTTTTCTCTTTTCTTATCTGGATTCCAGATGAAGCTTGCGATAAAGCTAAAGATGATAGTTAGGATAGCGAGGATAATGGCAAGGATGAGGGCGGGTATGCGGATAAACCACCAGAGTGGGTTTGGTTTTTTATCATTGTGCCATTGTTTCGTCTCTTGGTCTAAACGTTGAAATTCTGTTTGGATACGATTGGCGACTGTTTCAATGCCTTCATCATTCATTTTCTTGATATCTGAGATATCTATTGGATTTCCAAAGTTCATATCGACACGCTCACGGCTAACCAAGCCTTTTAAGGTCATAGGACCTGTATAGGTAACAGGCATGATACGGACCTTGGCCATTTTGGAAATCAGGGCTACGCCACCTTTGACATCGTTTGAGTGACGGCTCCCACTTGGAAATATGATGAGAGAGCGATCACTTTTTTTAAGAACATTGATAGGATATTTGATGGCAGAAGCACTAGGATTTTCACGGTCGATAGGAAAAGCACCACACATACGAATCCACCATCCAAAGATACGGTTGGTAAAGAGTTCTTTTTTGGCCATAAAGATAAACTGTTTTGGCTTGGTTGCAAAGGCCATGTAAACAGGATCCCACCAGGTACGGTGAGGCGCAACCAAAATATAATTTTCATCTTGATTAGGAATTTTATCAGTATTATGATAGTGGGCATTGCCATTGATGGACCATAGGAGCAATACAACCAATCCACGTAAATAAGTATAAAACATGCGTTCTCCTTCGATTATTTTCTTGTTATTATTATACCTTATCAAAGGAGGGCTGGCAAACTTTTCCCTTGACTAGGTGCATATTTGGGATGAGATTAGAATTCTTTTAGAAAAAATGATATGATAGAATTTATGGATAAAAATAAGATTATGGGATTAACCCAAAGAGAAGTCAAGGAAAGACATGCTAAGGGCTTGGCCAATGATTTTACCGCATCAGCCAGTACTAGCACTTGGCAAATCGTTAAACGAAATGTCTTTACTCTTTTTAATGCTTTGAACTTTGCGATTGCTTTGGCGCTAGCCTTTGTGCAGGCTTGGAGCAATCTGGTCTTCTTTGCTGTTATCTGCTTTAACGCTTTTTCTGGGATAGTGACTGAGCTGAGGGCCAAACACATGGTGGATAAGCTCAATCTCATGACCAAGGAAAAGGTCAAGACTATTCGCGATGGTCAGGAAGTTGCTCTTAATCCTGAAAAATTGGTGCTAGGAGATGTCATTCGTCTGTCTGCTGGAGAGCAGATTCCTAGTGATGCACGGGTTTTGGAAGGCTTTGCGGAAGTCAATGAAGCCATGTTGACTGGTGAGAGTGATTTGGTGCAAAAGGAAGTTGATGCCTTGCTTTTGTCAGGAAGTTTCTTAGCCAGTGGGTCAGTTTTGGCTCAAGTCCACCACGTTGGGGCAGACAACTATGCTGCCAAACTCATGCTTGAGGCTAAGACTGTGAAACCAATCAACTCTCGTATCATGAAATCGCTGGACAAGCTAGCAGGTTTTACTGGGAAGATTATCATTCCCTTTGGTCTGGCTCTCTTGCTAGAAGCCTTAATTTTAAAGGGCTTGCCTCTTAAGTCATCCGTTGTAAATTCGTCGACAGCCCTTTTGGGGATGTTGCCAAAGGGAATCGCCCTTTTGACCATTACTTCGCTCTTGACTGCAGTGATTAAGCTGGGCTTGAAAAAGGTTTTAGTGCAGGAAATGTACTCTGTTGAGACCTTGGCGCGCGTTGATATGCTTTGTCTGGATAAGACGGGTACCATCACCCAAGGAAAGATGCAGGTGGAAGCTATCCTTCCGCTGATGGAAGATTATGATGAAGAGGCTATTGCCAGCATTCTGACTAGCTATATGTCTCATAGTGAGGATAAAAATCCAACAGCCCAAGCTATTCGCCAGCGTTTTGTGGGAGAAGTTACTTATCCTATGATTTCTAATCTCCCTTTCTCAAGCGATCGCAAGTGGGGAGCCATGGAGTTAGAAGGCTTGGGAACAGTCTTCTTAGGGGCACCTGAGATGTTGCTAGACTCTGAGGTCCCAGAAGCCAGAGAGGCCTTGGAGAGAGGGTCACGTGTCTTGGTCTTGGCTCTCAGTCAGGAAAAGCTAGACCATCACAAGCCACAAAAGCCATCTGATATTCAGGCTTTGGCTTTGCTTGAGATTCTAGATCCGATTCGAGAAGGTGCTGCTGAGACGCTAGACTATCTTCGTTCTCAGGAAGTGGGATTGAAAATTATCTCTGGTGATAATCCAGTCACTGTTTCAAGTATTGCCCAAAAAGCAGGTTTTGCGGACTATGACAGTTATGTAGATTGCTCCAAAATCACGGATGAGGAATTGGTTGCTATGGCTGAGGAGACAGCTATTTTCGGACGTGTTTCCCCTCATCAAAAGAAACTCATCATCCAAACACTGAAAAAAGCGGGGCATACAACAGCTATGACAGGGGATGGAGTTAATGATATCCTGGCCCTTCGTGAGGCGGATTGTTCTATCGTAATGGCTGAGGGAGATCCTGCGACTCGTCAGATTGCCAATCTGGTTCTCTTAAACTCAGACTTTAATGATGTTCCTGAGATTCTCTTTGAAGGTCGTCGTGTGGTCAATAACATTGCCCACATTGCACCGATTTTCTTGATAAAGACGATTTATTCCTTCTTGCTCGCAGTCATCTGTATTGCCAGTGCTCTTCTGGGACGGTCTGAATGGATCTTGATTTTCCCCTTCATTCCAATCCAGATTACCATGATCGACCAGTTCGTGGAAGGTTTCCCACCATTCGTTCTGACTTTTGAGCGAAATATCAAACCTGTTGAGCCAAATTTCCTCAGAAGATCCATGCTTCGTGCCCTACCAAGTGCTCTCATGGTTGTGTTCAGCGTTCTTTTTGTGAAAATATTTGGAAGTAGCCAAGGTTGGTCTGAGTTAGAAATCTCAACCCTACTCTATTATCTCTTGGGGTCAATTGGTTTCTTATCCGTATTTAGAGCCTGCATGCCATTTACCCTATGGCGTGTCCTCTTGATTGTTTGGTCAGTAGGAGGCTTCCTAGCCACAGCTCTCTTCCCAAGAATTCAAAAACTGCTTGAAATTTCAACCTTAACAGGACAAACATTACCTGTTTATGGTGTCATGATGTTGGTCTTTACCGTGATTTTCATCCTGACTAGTCGCTACCAAGCCAGAAAATAAAGAAAGGCTGCAATCTGTGGATTGCGGTCTTTTTAGGTACAAGATTGCCAGCCGAAATGTGGTATAATAAGAGGTAATAGAGTTTTGGAAAGAGAGAGAGAATGATTTCAAAGAGATTAGAGTTGGTGGCGTCTTTTGTGCCGCAGGGAGCTATTTTACTAGATGTGGGGAGTGACCATGCTTATTTGCCTATCGAGTTAGTCGAAAGAGGAAAAATCGAAAGTGCCATTGCAGGTGAAGTTGTGGAGGGACCTTATCAGTCTGCTGTCAAAAATGTTGAGGCACACGGCTTGGAAGAAAAAATCCAAGTTCGTTTAGCAAATGGATTAGCAGCTTTTGAAGAGGCAGATCAAGTGTCGGTTATTACCATTGCTGGTATGGGTGGTCGTTTGATTGCTAGGATTTTAGAAGAAGGCTTGGACAAGTTAGCTGATGTAGAGCGTTTGATCCTCCAGCCCAATAATCGTGAAGACGACTTGCGTATCTGGTTGCAGGATCATGGTTTTGAGATTGTAGCAGAAAGTATTCTGGAAGAGTCTGGGAAATTCTACGAGATTTTGGTGGTGGAAGCAGGACAAATGAAGTTATCATCTAGTGATGTTCGCTTTGGACCTTTCTTGTCCAAAGAAGTCAGTCCGGTTTTTGTACAAAAATGGCAAAAAGAAGCTGAGAAGCTAGAGTTCGCCCTCGGACAAATTCCAGAAAAAAATCTGGAGGAACGTCAAGTTCTAGTAGATAAAATTCAAGCCATCAAGGAGGTTCTCCATGCTAGCAAGTGAAGTGATTAAAGCGTATGAAGCCTTTTGCCCTCAGGAGTTTTCAATGGAGGGAGACAGTCGTGGCCTGCAAATAGGAACTTTGGATAAGAATATCCAAAGAATTATGGTTACTCTTGATATTCGTGAAGAGACGGTGGCTGAAGCCATTGAAAAGGGTGTAGACTTGATTATCGTCAAGCACGCGCCGATTTTCCGTCCGATCAAGGATTTGGTAGCTAGTCGTCCACAAAATCAGATTTACATTGATCTCATCAAGCATGACATTGCAGTTTATGTCAGTCATACCAATATTGACATCGTTGAAAATGGTCTCAATGACTGGTTCTGCCAGATGCTAAGCATTGAGGAGACTACCTATCTACAGGAGACAGGTCCAGAACGTGGAATTGGTCGTATTGGGAATGTTCCGACTCAGACCTTTAGGGATTTTGCCCAACATGTCAAGCAAGTATTTGACCTAGATAGCCTTCGAATGGTGCATTATCAAGAGAGTGATTTGCAGAAGCCTATTTCAAGAGTAGCCATCTGTGGTGGAAGCGGGCAGTCTTTCTATAAGGATGCTTTAGCTAAGGGGGCAGATGTTTATATCACTGGTGATATCTACTACCACACTGCCCAGGAAATGCTGTCTGATGGGTTACTGGCATTGGACCCAGGTCACTATATCGAAGTGCTTTTTGTAGAAAAAATCGCAGCACTTCTTACTCAATGGAAGGAAGAGGAGGGGTGGTCTATTGACATCTTGCCTAGTCAAGCATCGACCAATCCTTTCCACCATATCTAGTTAGGAAGTGAAAACAATGAAAAAAGTTGCCATTATCGGAGCAGGAATTGTGGGAGCAACAGCTGCCTACTACCTCTCGAAAGAAAGTGACCTAGAAGTAACCGTCTTTGACCATGGACAGGGTCAGGCTACCAAGGCCGCAGCGGGAATTATCAGTCCTTGGTTTTCCAAACGCCGCAATAAGGCCTGGTATAAAATGGCGCGATTGGGGGCTGACTTTTATGTGGATTTACTAGCTGATTTAGAGAAGTCAGGGCAGGAAATCGACTTTTACCAGCGTTCGGGAGTCTTTCTCCTGAAAAAGGATGAACCCAAGTTGGAAGAACTCTACCAACTAGCTTTAGAGCGCAGAGAAGAGTCTCCCTTGATAGGGCAATTAGCCATTCTAGACCAAGCATCAGCTAATGAATTATTCCCTGGATTGCAGGGATTTGACCGCCTGCTCTATGCTTCGGGTGGAGCGAGAGTAGATGGTCAGCTTTTAGTGACTTGTTTGCTAGAAGCTAGTCAGGTTGAAGTAGTGAGAGAAGAGGTGGGTCTAAATCCTTTATCAGCAGGCTACCAGATTGGAGACCGCGTTTTTGATCAGGTTATTTTAGCGACAGGTGCTTGGTTGGGACAAATGTTGGAACCGCTAGGTTATCAGGTTGATGTTCGTCCTCAAAAGGGGCA
The DNA here is from genome assembly GCF_000259505.1 of Streptococcus sp. SK643. GTDB lineage: Bacteria > Bacillota > Bacilli > Lactobacillales > Streptococcaceae > Streptococcus. The sequence continues at coordinate 54,080 of NZ_AJMM01000026.1, read as the reverse complement.
ACTCCGAGATTATCAAGTAGAGCAAGATATGGCAAACTATCCTGTTGTCATGCCAGAAGGGGAGTGGGATTTGATTCCTTTTGCAGGTGGGAAATTATCATTAGGTGCCACCCATGAAAACGATCAAGGATTTGACCTTAGGGTAGATGAAATCTTGTTGCAGCAAATGGAAGAGGCCGCTTTGCCTTGCTATCCTAGATTAGCAGAAGCTACTAGAGCTGGTGAACGTGTGGGTACTCGCGCCTATACCAGCGATTTTTCTCCATTTTTTGGGCAAGTGCCAGGTTTAACAGGTGTCTATGCGGCTAGTGGACTAGGGTCTTCAGGTCTCACAACTGGACCTATTATTGGTTATCATTTAGCTCGATTGCTTCAAGGAAAGTCTGTGACATTAGAAAGTTCTAATTACCCGATTGAAAAGTATGTAAAACGAATAGAAAACTAGTCATTTTTTACTAAATTTTCACTAAAGGTTTTAGTATGGCAAATGACATTCCCTATCAAAAATGGTAAAATAAGAAAAAATAATCCGAGAATCGAGGAAAGAAGATGCAAGAAAAGATTTTGGTAACGGGTGGAGCAGGTTTTATCGGAACCCACACAGTTATTGAGTTAATCCAAGCAGGACATCAGGTTGTTGTGGTGGATAACCTTGTTAATAGTAACAGAAAAAGTTTAGAAGTTGTTGAGAGAATTACAGGAGTTGAAGTACCTTTCTATGAGGCAGATATTCGTGATACAGATACCCTCAGAGATATTTTCAAGCAGGAAGAACCAACAGGTGTTATTCACTTTGCTGGCTTGAAGGCTGTAGGAGAATCAACACGCATTCCTCTTGCCTATTATGACAATAATATCGCTGGTACTGTTAGTCTTTTGAAAGCAATGGAAGAAAACAACTGTAAAAACATCATTTTCAGTTCTTCTGCGACTGTTTACGGGGATCCTCACACTGTTCCAATTCTAGAAGATTTCCCACTTTCAGTGACAAATCCATATGGTCGTACTAAGCTTATGCTAGAGGAAATTTTGACGGATATCTACAAGGCAGACTCAGAGTGGAATGTAGTCTTGCTTCGTTACTTTAACCCAATCGGAGCCCATGAGAGTGGAGATTTGGGAGAAAATCCAAATGGTATTCCAAACAACCTCTTGCCATATGTGACTCAAGTAGCCGTTGGTAAACTGGAACAAGTTCAGGTTTTTGGTGATGACTATGAAACAGAAGACGGAACTGGTGTTCGTGACTATATCCACGTTGTCGATTTGGCTAAAGGTCACGTTGCAGCTCTGAAAAAAATCCAAAAAGGTTCAGGACTGAACGTTTACAATCTTGGAACAGGTAAAGGCTACTCTGTTCTTGAGATTATCCAAAATATGGAAAAAGCAGTTGGGCGTTCAATTCCTTATCGTATTGTAGACCGTCGCCCAGGTGATATTGCAGCATGCTATTCAGATCCTGCAAAAGCCAAAGCAGAACTCGGCTGGGAAGCAGAACTCGACATCACCCAAATGTGTGAAGATGCATGGCGTTGGCAAAGCAAGCATCCAAATGGATTTGAAGACTAAGATGGTGATGTCAATCATTGTCCCTTGTTTAAACGAAGAGGAAGTACTTCCTCTTTTTTATCAGGCTTTGGAAGCGTTACTTCCAGATTTGGAAACAGAAATCGAGTATGTCTTTGTCGACGATGGATCAAGTGATGGGACCTTGGAACTCTTAAAGACCTATCGGGAGCAAAATCCGGCAGTTCATTATATTTCTTTCTCGCGAAATTTTGGCAAAGAAGCAGCCCTCTATGCAGGCTTGCAATATGCGACAGGAGACCTAGTGGTGGTGATGGATGCAGACCTCCAGGATCCTCCTAGTATGTTGCTTGAGATGAAAAATTTACTAGACAAGAATGCAGATTTAGACTGTGTAGGAACACGGAGAACTAGTCGGGAGGGAGAGCCCTTCTTTCGCAGTTTCTGTGCTAATGTCTTTTACCACCTCATGCAAAAAATTAGTCCTGTAGCCCTGCCGGCAGGTGTCCGTGATTTTCGCATGATGAGAAGGTCTGTGGTCGATGCCATTTTAACCCTAACAGAGTCCAATCGTTTTTCTAAGGGACTCTTTGCTTGGGCCGGTTTTAAAACCCACTATCTCGACTATCCAAATGTAGAACGACAGGCTGGTAAGACAAGTTGGAGTTTTAGACAGCTTTTTTTCTACTCTCTTGAAGGAATTGTTAACTTTTCAGATTTTCCCTTAATCATATCCTTTTTAGCTGGTCTTATTTCTTGCCTGATATCCTTACTTATGACCATGTTTGTTGTGATTCGAACTCTTATCTTAGGGAATCCTACATCAGGTTGGACATCTCTGATGGCTGTCATTCTCTTTCTTGGAGGCATTCAACTCTTGACCATTGGGATTCTCGGTAAATATATTAGTAAGATTTATCTAGAGACTAAAAAAAGACCACTCTATCTCATCAAAGAAAAAAGTGATCTTCCCGTTATTAAAGAAAAAAATAAAGTTAAAAGACTATAATTTTACTTGAAAATATGCTAAACTAGAAGTGATGGTAAACCATCCAAAGTTTAAGATTTTATTTTAAGACTGATCTTTAATCAAGGCACGTGTAGGGCAGTTTCTAACAGCTTCTAAAATGTCTTGACTAGGACAAATTTCTTTTTCTAGTTGATCAGGATCATCGTAAAAGCGCACGATACCATTATCGTGGTAATCAAATAAATCAGAATAAGTTTGGCAAAGCCCACAGGCAATGCAACGTTCAGGTATAAGTGTGATTTTCATATTTATATTGTAATAAGAAAAGTAAAAAAAAACAAGGAGTAAGGTATGGCAAAAGAACCGTGGCAAGAAGATATTTATGAAGAACAAGAAGAAACAAGATCTGAACGACGTAGAACTGAACTTGGAGAAACAACAGCTAATCGTGTTTTGACAATTTTAGCGAGTATTTTCTTTGTAATTGTATTAGTGATGATTATTGTTTTGGTTTATCTTTCATCTGGAGGGAGTAATCGTACAGAAGCATTAAAAGACTTTCATGACTCTAGTACAAATGTAGAACAGGTATCTTCTTCTACAAGTACTGAACAAGCAGCTTCTGCCACAGAACAAAAAGAAGAATCATCACCTAATTCTGAAAATCAAGAAGGGACTACAAAAGTTTTACCAGGAGAAGGTGAAGCTGCGATTGCTGCTCGTGCTGGTATTTCGATAGCCCAATTAGAAACCTTGAATCCTTCACACATGTCGACAGGATCTTGGTATGCTGATCCTGGTGATGTTGTTAAGACTAGATAGGAGTCAGTAATGAAAACAATTCAAATTGCAATTGATGGCCCTGCATCAAGTGGTAAAAGTACAGTTGCGAAGATTATTGCTAAGGATTTTGGATATACGTACTTAGATACAGGTGCTATGTATCGGGCTGCAACTTATATAGCTCTTAAACACCAGTTGGAAGATGAAAATGTAGAGCAATTACTTGAACTTCTAGACCAACATCCTATTAGTTTTGGACGATCAGAAGCAGGTGAACAACTTGTTTTTGTAGGAGATGTGGATATCACTCATCCGATTCGTGAACATGAAGTGACAAATCGTGTATCTGCCATTGCAGCACTACCAGCTATTCGTAAAAAGTTGGTGAACCTCCAACAAGAAATTGCCCAAAAAGGTGGCATTGTCATGGATGGTCGTGATATAGGAACTGTTGTATTGCCACAAGCAGAGTTAAAAGTTTTTCTAGTAGCTTCTGTTGATGAGAGAGCAGAACGACGGTACAAAGAAAATATAGCCAAGGGAATTGAGACAGACCTCGAAACACTCAAAGAGGAAATTGCAGCACGTGATTATAAAGATAGTCATCGTGAAACATCACCTCTGAAACAAGCTGAGGATGCAGTCTACCTTGATACAACTGGTTTAACTATTGAAGAAGTAGTGGATAAAATCAAGGTAGAAGCTGAAAAGAAAATGTGAAATGAAAAAACCGATCTTTGAGTATCGGTTTTTTCTCTATTTGTCAAAATGTTGATTTTAGGGTATAATAGTTGCTGTTCGAGAAAATTTGATTTTCAAAGAATAGTGAAAAGTAAAAAGGAGACGTTATGAACAACCTACCAAATTGTAAAGAATGTAATTCAGAATATGTTTACGAAGATGGAGCTATGCTAGTTTGCCCTGAGTGTGCTTATGAGTGGAATCCTGCTGAAGTCACAGAAGTAGAAGAAGGTATTGTTGCCATTGATGCAAATGGAAACAAATTAGCAGATGGTGATACAGTCACTTTGATTAAGGATTTAAAAGTAAAAGGTGCGCCAAAAGATTTGAAACAAGGTACGCGCGTCAAGAATATCCGTATTGTAGAAGGCGACCACAATATTGACTGTAAGATTGATGGCTTTGGTGCTATGAAACTCAAGTCAGAATTTGTGAAGAAAATTTAAACATGTCTAATAAATTTAAATTTATTTTTTATAGTCGTATCTTCTTGTTTCTAGCGGCTTTTACTGGCGTCTATCTTGAAATTGTTAACCGTGGTGGCTTTGGGATGCTTCTCTATTATACGGTTCTATCCAACCTTTTAGTAGCGATTTTTATCCTCTATCTGTTAAGGGTTATGAAGCGTGATGGTGAAAATTGGCAAAGTCCAACTCTTTTGCGTTTAAAGGGTGGTGTCACCATGAGTATTATGATTACCTGTGTGATTTATCATTTTCTCTTGGCACCTATCGCAACTAATTTCTATACTCTAGAAAATTTCCTCTGCCATTATATTGTTCCTCTCTGGTTTTTTGCAGATACTCTTTTCTTTGATAAACAGGGGCAATACAAGATTTGGGATCCAGTTGTGTGGACAATTTTACCCCTACTTTATATGATTTTTGCTCTTTTTAATGGCTTGGTTTTGAAATTGGATATCCCAAATTCTAAGGTTAGCCCCTTTCCCTATTTCTTTTTGAATGTAGCTAAAGGATGGGACGTGGTTATCAAGTGGTGTGCCATTATCTTTGTCGCTTATATGTTGGCAGGATTTGTCTTTTACTTTATCAAGCAAATCAAGAGAAAATCATCTTAAAATATACGAAAAACTTTTGTCGGTTAGGAAGGAGTCTGTCAGTAAATGAGACTTCTTCTTTTCATACATTGGTTTTAATAGTTGATGAAGAGAAAAAATAGAAAGAGATTTCATGAAACAATTTTTAGAAAGGGCTAGTATTCTCGCACTATCCCTCGTTTTAATTACTTCCTTTTCCATTTCGAGTGCCTTACCAGCCATGTTTGACTATTACCAAGGATATCCTAAGGAACAAATTGAACTCTTGGCGAGCTTGCCATCCTTTGGAATCATGATCATGTTACTACTAAATGGTTTTTTAGAAAAAATATTTCCTGAGCGATTACAGATTAGTTTAGGATTGCTGATTTTATCACTGAGTGGAACAGCACCCTTTTGGTATCAAGCCTATCCCTTTGTCTTTGGAACACGGATTCTTTTTGGTTTGGGTGTTGGGATGATTAATGCCAAGGCTATTTCCATTATCAGTGAACGCTATCAAGGAAAAACGCGAATTCAGATGTTAGGGCTACGTGGTTCTGCAGAGGTCGTTGGGGCTTCTCTCATTACCTTGGCAGTCGGTCAGTTGTTGGCCTTTGGTTGGACAGCTACTTTCTTAGCCTATAGTGCTGGATTTTTGGTGCTGACCCTTTATCTGCTCTTTGTCCCTTATGGAAAGGAAAAGAAAGAAATCAAGAAAAAGGAGAAGGAAGCAAGTCGCTTAACTCAGGAAATGAAAGGCTTGATTTTTATCCTAGCTATTGAAGCAGCGGTTGTAGTTTGTACCAATACGGCTATTACTATTCGTATTCCAAGTTTGATGGTGGAAAGAGGACTTGGAGATGCCCAGTTATCTAGTTTTGTCCTTAGTGTCATGCAGTTGATCGGGATTGTGGCTGGTGTGAGTTTTTCTTTCTTGATTTCTATCTTTAAAGAGAAACTGCTCCTCTGGTCTGGTATTACCTTCGGCTTAGGGCAAATCGTGATTGCCCTCTCTCCATCCTTGTGGGTGGTAGTGGCAGGAAGCATTCTGGCTGGTTTTGCCTACAGTGTAGCCTTGACGACGGTCTTTCAACTTGTCTCTGAAAGAATTCCAGCTAAACTCCTCAATCAAGCAACTTCATTTGCTGTATTAGGCTGTAGTTTCGGAGCCTTTACGACCCCATTCGTTCTAAGTGCAATTGGGTTACTAACACAAAATGGAATGTTGGTCTTTAGTATCTTAGGAGGTTGGTTGATTGTAACCTCTATCTTTGTCATGTACCTACTTCAAAAGAGAGCTTAGGATTGGTTCTAAGTTTTTCTTTTTAGGATTTTTGTACCCATACAGTATTTGTTTTAGGACCTTGTTTATAGACTAATTTCTTGATAAAATAGAAGTTATGACAAGATACAAAGCAACTATTTCCTATGATGGTTACGCCTTTGCTGGTTTTCAGCGCCAGCCTCATGCGCGTAGTGTTCAGGAAGAAATTGAAAAAACCTTGACGAGACTCAATAAAGGGAAAGCAATCACTGTTCACGGTGCTGGTAGGACTGATAGTGGGGTTCATGCTTTGGGACAGGTGATTCATTTTGACTTGCCCTATCAAATGGATGAGGAAAAACTTCGCTTTGCCTTGGACACCCAGTCCCCTGAAGATATTGATGTGATTTCGATTGAGATCGTGGCGGATGATTTTCATTGTCGTTATGCTAAGCACAGCAAGACCTATGAGTTTATCGTGGATAGGGGGCGTCCTAAAAATCCCATGCGCCGTCACTATGCTACTCACTTTCCTTATCCGCTTGACGTGGAACGGATGCAGATGGCAATCAAAATGCTAGAGGGAACACATGATTTTACAGGTTTTACAGCCTCTGGGACTAATGTGGAGGATAAGGTTCGCACCATTACAGAAGCTAGTCTCAGGGTTGATGAGACAGGCCAGTTTTTGACTTTTACCTTTTCAGGAAATGGTTTCTTGTATAAGCAGATTCGCAATATGGTGGGGACACTGCTCAAAATCGGAAATAATCGTATGCCAGTGGAGCAGATTGACCTGATCTTGGAGAAAAAAGACAGGCAGCTTGCAGGTCCCACTGCAGCCCCAAATGGTCTATATTTGAAGGAGATTACTTATGAAGAATAATCGTATTTTAGCACTTTCTGGAAATGATATTTTTAGTGGTGGTGGTTTGTCCGCTGATTTGGCTACCTATACCATGAACGGTTTGCATGGTTTTGTAGCAGTGACTTGTTTGACAGCCTTGACGGAAAAGGGCTTTGAAGTCTTTCCAACTGACGATGCCATTTTTCAACATGAATTAGATAGCTTGCGTGATGTGGAGTTTGGGGGAATTAAGATTGGTCTTCTTCCTACTGTCAGTGTGGCTGAGAAGGCTTTGGACTTTATCAAACAACGCCCAGGAGTGCCTGTGGTTCTGGATCCTGTCTTGGTTTGCAAGGAAACACACGACGTAGCTGTAAGTGAACTCTGCCAAGAATTGATTCGCTTTTTCCCTTATGTCAGTGTGATTACGCCTAATCTTCCTGAAGCAGAATTATTGGCAGGTCAGGAAATTAAAACCTTGGAAGACATGAAAACTGCATCTCAGAAATTGCATGACTTAGGAGCGCCAGCAGTCATTATCAAGGGAGGCAATCGCCTTAGTCAGGACAAGGCTGTGGATGTCTTTTATGATGGACAAAACTTTACAGTCCTAGAAAATCCTGTTATCCAAGGGCAAAATGCTGGTGCAGGTTGTACCTTTGCCTCTAGCATTGCCAGTCACCTAGTCAAAGGTGATGAACTTTTACCAGCAGTAGAAAGCTCTAAGGCTTTCGTTTACCGTGCCATTGCACAAGCAGATCAGTATGGAGTAAGACAATATGAAGCAAACCAAAACAACTAAAATCGCCCTTGTATCCCTATTAACCGCCCTCTCTGTGGTTCTAGGTTATTTCTTAAAAATTCCAACACCGACAGGCATTCTAACTCTTTTAGATGCGGGTGTCTTCTTTACGGCCTTTTACTTTGGTAGTCGTGAAGGGGCTATTGTTGGAGGATTGGCTGGATTCCTCATTGACCTCTTATCAGGCTATCCTCAGTGGATGTTCTTTAGTCTGGTAAACCATGGCTTGCAGGGATTTTTCGCAGGATTTAAAGGAAAAACTCAGTGGTTAGGCCTTATCTTAGCAACGATTGCCATGGTAGGAGGTTACGCCTTGGGTTCTACATTGATGAATGGCTGGGCTGCAGCTCTACCAGAAATTTTACCAAATTTCATGCAAAATATCGTGGGAATGGTTGTCGGATTTATTTTGAACCAAAGTATCAAGAAGATAAAGTAAAAAGTTAGCTATTTGAGCTAACTTTTTTGTGTAGATTTAATCAAAATAAAGTAAGTCTTTGCTGGTGCTTGTAAAGAGGTCAAAGCCATCCTTGGTAACAACACCACAGTCTTCGATACGGACACCTACTTTACCAGGGATATAGATACCAGGTTCAACAGAGAAGCACATGCCTTCTTCGATGACCATGTCGTTTCCTTCCATGATAGATGGGAATTCATGGACATCCATACCTATTCCGTGACCAAGACGGTGGTTGAAGTACTCACCATAACCAGCTTTTTCGATGACTTCACGGGCAGCGCGGTCTACTTCATGAGCAGTCACACCTGGTTTGATAAAGTCAAGAGCAGCTTGTTGGGCTTCGAGGGTCAAGTTGTAAATATCTTTCTTGAATTGGTCAGGTTTTCCGACAGCGACTGTACGAGTCATATCTGACGCATAGCCGTTAACTAGAACACCCAGGTCAAAGAGGAGAAGAGCATCATTTTCAACCTTGTTAGCTGCTGGAATACCGTGTGGATTTGCAGCGTTATCGCCAGTCAAGACCATGGTATCAAAACTCATTTCATAACCTTCACGTTTCATGGCAAAGTCGATTTGAGCAATGATATCTGTCTCTGTCTTATCAAGAGAAATATTATCAAAACCAACATTAACAGCCTTGTCCGCATAGAGACCTGCAACCATCATTTTTTGCACTTCGTCAGCAGATTTGATGAGGCGCATGCGTTGGATACGAGGTGTGAGGTTTTCAAACTCAGCAGTTTCAAAGACTATTTTCAAGCCATGATATTTGGTCAAGATGAGATTGTCAAACTCAACAGCGACACGTTTGAAGTCAAGCTGTGGAAGGGCATGTTTCATTTTTTGCCATGGATTTTCAGAATCTACATAGCCCACAACTGGGAAGGAAACAGTGCTAGTAGCACGCTCAACCTCAAGGGCTGGGACAAAGAGGAGAGGTTCCTGATCTGCTAGGACAAAAAGAAACATTTGGCGTTCATGGGGATCACTGTAAAAGCCAGTGAGGTAATTGATTGTGACGGGGTCAGATACGACAGCGACGTCTAGTTTTTCAGTTTCAAGATATGTTACGATTTGTTGTAATTTAGACATATGCTACCTTCTTTCTACCCCTCTATTTTGGCAAAAAATGAGAGAAAATGCAAGGGAGAAGGGTAAAAGAATAGGTAAAAAGAACCCCAACAATTTAGTGGAGTTCTTTTGAGTATGGCTTTGTCTTTATGAAAAGTCAGCCTTGCTTTTCACGTCACTGTACTCTTCAGCGATTTCTTGGCTGAGAATATCTTCATAGGCTGGTAAAACAAGGTCTTGATCATATTTTTTCTTGAGGGCAGTGGTAACAAGGCGATAAGCTAGATTGGCATTGCGAGATAGGATAGGTCCGTGGAAGTAGGAACCAAAGACATTCTTGTAATGAACCCCTTCTCCGACTTTTTCTTCGTTATTTCCATTTCCATATACCACCTGTCCCAGCGGTTTTTGATCGTCTGAGAGGAAGGTACGGCCCTGGTGATTTTCAAATCCATAGTAGGTTTCATCGAAGTCTTCATTGTGAATCTTGATATCGCCGATAAAGCGATTATTGGTCTGGTTAAGGGTATAGTGACCCATAACTCCTAGCCCTTCAATACGTTTTCCTGAAGCTTCAATATAATATTGCCCCAGTAGTTGGAAGCCACCGCAGATAGCAAGAACTACACCGTCGTTTTGAATGTAGTTGTCAATGCTCTCTTTTTTAGCAGGTAAATCACTAGCAATGATACTTTGTTCAAAGTCTTGACCACCACCGAAAAAGGCGATATCATAGTAATTTTCATCAAAATCATCATGGAGAGAAACGATGTCAACTGTTACATAAGCACCTAGCTTTTCAGCTACATACTTGAGCATGAGGATGTTTCCATTGTCCCCATAGGTATTCATGAGATTTCCATAGAGGTGGGCAATGTTGAGTTGATATGGATAGATGCCATCTTTTGAGGAAAGTGAAGTATAAACCATTAATTCATCTCCTTTCTAACAATCTGCCGACTAGCCAGTAGTTCGCGGAATTCAAGCATAGCAGTATAGGTTGCAAGGATATAAGCATGTTTACATTCTTGATTTTCGATGGTTTTAAGGACTTGCTCTAGGTTGCTTGTTTCAGTGATTTGACTAGCTGGATAGCCTGTGACACGTAAGCGACGGGCAATTTCAGAATGCCGAACACCGCCAGCGTTGATTTCAGGGATGTCCATTTCAGTAATTTGCTCAAAGTCAGCATCCCAAATCCAGCTGGTATCAATACCGTCAGCGTAGTTGGCATTGAGGAGAACAGATAGGCTAAATGGATAAGGAGCTAGCTTAATCATTTCAATCGCCTGAGTTGCACCGACAGGATTCTTAATGAGGACCAGAGTACATTCCTTATCCCCGATATGGAAGGTTTCCTGGCGTCCAAAGACAGCACGACTCTTATCAAATCCTTGTTTGATGAGTTGCGAATCTGCGCCGAGGAAACGGGCGATGGCAACTGCAGCTAGGGCGTTGTAGATATTATAGAGTCCGCCGATTTGGATACCGTATTCTTGGCCGTCAATGACAAAGCGAGAGCGATTATTGGTTAACTCAACTAAGTCTGTCAAGCGATAGTCGAGATCTGGACGTTTACATCCACAGCCTTCACAGATATAGGCACCCAAGTTTGCATAGGTATTGTGTTCATACTTGAGGATACCTTGACAATAAGGGCAGAGAATACCCTCTGTATTGTAGTGAGCTTCTCGAGCGGGTCCTTTTTCTAAGTCAAACCCAAAATACTGCACAGGATTTGGAATATCCGGTTTGTAGAAAAGTGGACTATCTCCATTGAGAAGTACAGTAGCGGTTGGAACTTTTCGAATGGCATCCAAAATCATCTTGTAAGTTGTGTAAATCTCCCCGTAGCGGTCCATCTGGTCACGGAAGATATTGGTAATGACAAAAAGACTGGGCTTGATGTAGTCACAGATACGAGAAAGACTGGCTTCGTCTATTTCTAATACTGCAATGTTTTTTCCAGTTTTAGAGGATTTGGCAGTCAAGAAGGTCGTAGTGATCCCTGTAATCATATTAGCACCACTTGGGTTAGTCAAAACATGACCATAAACCTCATTTAAAATACCAACAGTGAGGGCAGTTGTCAAGGTTTTTCCGTTGGTTCCAGTGACCACGACAATCTCGTAGTTCCTAGCAAGGTGTTGTAAAATATCTTTATCAAATTGAAGGGCGAGTTTTCCTGGAAGGGTACTCCCACGGCCAAGACGGCTTAAGATTAAGTGAGAAGAACGTCCAGCAAGGAGCCCAAAAGTCGTTTTTAAATTCATGTTTCTATTATATCACAAAAGAGGGAAAAGACGGATTTGAGATTTCGCAGAAGCAAAAACAGCCCCAAGAGGGCTGTTGGTTAAGATGAGACTTCAACTTAAATCGCAAACAAGTCATTCAAGTTCTCAGCCAAGGTTGGGTGAGTGAAGATTTGTTTTGTGAAGTAAGTGTAAGGAATCTTGTTGTCCATAGCAACAGTGATGATGTTGATGATTTCTTGAGAACCTTCTGAGAAGATGCTTGCTCCAAGAATTTCTTTTGTTTCAGTATTAACAACAGCTTTGAAAGCTCCGCGAAGATCTCCATTTACGTGACCACGAGGCATTGCTGCAACAGGAATTTCCTTAACGGCGTATGGAAGTTTCAAATCAGCTGCTTGGCTTTCAGTCAAACCAACTTGTGAAAGTGCAGGTGTGATAAACATAGTATTTGGTACATTGAGACGGTCTTCAAGAGTGTAGCTGCCATCTCCAGCAAGGTAGCTGTAGACAACACGGAAGTCATCAAGTGAAATGTAAGTAAATTGAAGGCCACCGTTGACATCTCCAACTGCAAAGACACCAGGAACGTTTGTTTGACAATGTTTGTCTACTTTAATAGCACCACGTTCAGTTAGTTCAATATCTGTATTTTCAAGTTGAAGTGGTTCTACATTTGGTTTGCGTCCAGTTGAGTAGAGAAGGGCGTCGAAACGGTAAGTTTCGTTTTCAGTTACGAGGAGCACTTGGTCACCATCGTTTTTGATTTCAGTAGTGCGGATATTTTGAAGCAATTCAATACCGTCTTCTTCCATATATTGCTTAGCAAGAGCTGCGATGGAAGGTTCTGCACGAGGTAGGAAAGTATCCAAGGCGTCTAGAACTGTAACCTTGCTTCCAAGTTTGTTGTAAAGACCAGCAAATTCAAGACCGATATTTCCTCCACCAAGAACTCCAAGTTTTTCAGGCAATTTGTCCAAGTTTTGAATACCTGTTGAGTCAAAGACGTTTTTGCTTGTAGCAAGTCCAGGGATTGGCAAGACGTTTGAAACAGCACCAGTGTTGATGACGATTGTTTCAGCGGTCAGTTCTTTCTTTTCATCACCAGCTTGGATTTCGATGACTTTATTTGAAAGGAAGTGAGCTTCCGCATCAAAGATGTCCACGCCTGTACCAGCAACAGTCGCATAGTTTTTACCGTTGAGGCGACCAGTGATAGTGTTTTTGGTAGCAATGACTTCTTCAAAAGACAAGTCTTTCTCAGCAGCAACCAGCAAAGTTTTAGTTGGGATACAACCAATGTTGATACAAGTTCCACCGTACATAGCCTTGCTACGTTCAACGAGGGCAACTTTTTTGCCAGCTGAAGCCAATTTACCAGCTAGTGTTTTACCAGCTTTACCAAATCCGATAACGATTAAATCATAAGTTAACATTTAGAGTTCCTCCTATTCGCATTTCATTCTAGCACAAGAAAAAAACTTTTGCACAATTCTGCTACGCTTTAAAAAAGTTTATGAAATGGTTGGTATTTTAGTCTCATTTTCTTAGAAAAATCGTTTACATGACTTTATCGACGGATTTAACTATCTTTTGCTCTGGTCTTGTGTTATACTAGATAGGTTGCAGAGAAAACAGTACTTTTCTTTTGTGGAAAAGAAGCAACACGATTTTATATCCAGTATATGAAAATACGTCATAAAAAGAAAAGTATAAACTAAGCCCTATAGGGTGGCTTCGCACCACCTTTAGAAAGAAGAATAACGTGAAATTTAATGAATTAAACTTGTCTGCTGATTTGCTAGCAGAGATTGAAAAAGCTGGTTTTGTAGAAGCCAGTCCTATCCAAGAGCAAACCATTCCATTGGCTCTAGAAGGCAAAGATGTGATTGGTCAAGCCCAGACTGGTACAGGTAAAACTGCTGCCTTTGGTCTACCAACTCTTGAAAAAATTCATACAGAAGATGCAACTATCCAAGCCTTGGTGATTGCTCCGACTCGTGAATTAGCTGTCCAAAGTCAAGAAGAACTCTTCCGTTTTGGTCGTAGTAAGGGAGTTAAAGTCCGTTCAGTATATGGCGGATCAAGCATTGAAAAACAAATTAAGGCTCTTAAATCTGGTGCCCATATAGTGGTGGGAACACCTGGTCGCCTTTTGGACTTGATTAAACGCAAGGCCTTGAAATTACAAGATATTGAAACTCTTATCCTTGACGAAGCGGATGAAATGCTTAACATGGGCTTCCTTGAAGACATTGAAGCTATCATCTCCCGTGTTCCTGAAAGCCGTCAAACCTTACTTTTCTCAGCAACTATGCCAGATGCCATCAAACGTATCGGTGTTCAGTTCATGAAAGAACCTGAGCATGTCAAGATTGCAGCTAAGGAATTGACAACAGAATTGGTTGACCAATACTATATTCGTGTTAAAGAACAAGAAAAATTTGATACAATGACTCGTCTTATGGATGTGGAACAGCCTGAGCTTGCTATCGTATTTGGTCGTACAAAACGCCGTGTAGATGAATTGACTCGTGGTCTTAAAATCCGTGGCTTCCGTGCAGAAGGAATTCATGGAGACCTAGACCAAAACAAGCGTCTTCGTGTCCTTCGTGATTTTAAAAATGGCAATCTTGATGTTTTGGTTGCGACAGACGTTGCAGCGCGTGGGTTGGATATTTCAGGTGTGACCCATGTCTATAACTACGATATTCCTCAAGATCCTGAAAGTTATGTTCACCGTATCGGTCGTACAGGTCGTGCTGGTAAGTCAGGTCAGTCTATTACTTTCGTATCACCAAATGAAATGGGCTACCTCCAAATCATTGAAAACTTGACTAAGAAACGCATGAAAGGTCTCAAACCTGCAAGTGCAGAAGAAGCCTTCCAAGCAAAAAAACACGTAGCTATCAAGAAAATCGAACGTGATTTTACAGATGAGACTATTCGTGCCAACTTTGAGAAATTTGGTAAGGATGCTCGTAAGCTAGCTGCCGAATTTACTCCAGAAGAGTTGGCCATGTATATCTTGAGTCTGACTGTTCAAGATCCAGATAGTCTACCTGAAGTTGAGATCGCGCGTGAAAAACCACTACCGTTTAAACCATCAGGTAATGGCTTCGGAGGTAAAGGTAAGGGAGGTCGTCGTGGAGATGACCGTCGTGATAATCGCCATGGAGACAACCGTCGTGGTGGTCGTCGTGATGATTTTAAAAAAGGAAGTCGTGGCAACGATCGTTTTGATAAAGACAGACGTTATCGTAATAAAGACAATAAAAAACCTCACAACACTTCAAGTGAGAAGAAGACAGGCTTTGTTATTCGTAATAAGGGTGATAAATAAGAAAAAGCGATTCACTAGAATCGCTTTTTTATATAAGGAGACCGAATTTTGAAAGAAGGATAAATAAAATAGTTATATTATCTTCTTATAATATCATCATACAAAAAAATATCTAACTTGTCAATAGATAATTAGAAAATTTAGTTAAAATATTCTTGTTTTTTTAAATTGCAATTAAATAAGCAATTTTCAGATAATAATTGAAAATTCAAGGTCTTTATGTTATAATGGAAGCGATTAAATACGAGGTGAAAAATGGCACATTTATTAGAAAAAACACGAAAAATCACATCTATTTTGAAACGTTCTGAGGAACGGTTGCAGGATGAATTGCCTTACAATGCCATTATGCGTCAATTAGCAGATATTATTGATTGTAATGCTTGTATTGTGAGTAGTAAGGGACGTCTGTTGGGATACTTCATGCGCTATAAAACTAACACAGACCGTGTAGAGCAGTTTTTCCAAACTAAGATTTTCCCTGAAGTCTATATTCAGGGAGCCAACATGATTTACGACACAGAGGCCAACCTGACTGTAGATCACGATTTGAGTATCTTTCCTGTAGAGAGCCGATCAGATTTTCCTGATGGATTGACAACGATTGCCCCTATCCATGTATCGGGGATTCGTCTTGGTTCTCTTATTATCTGGCGTAATGATAAACAATTTGACGATGAGGACTTGATTCTTGTTGAGATTGCAAGTACCGTTGTTGGTATTCAACTCCTAAACTTCCAACGTGAAGAAGATGAAAAAAATATTCGTCGTCGGACAGCAGTCACGATGGCGGTTAATACCCTTTCCTACTCAGAATTACGTGCTGTATCAGCTATTTTAGCTGAGTTAAATGGAAACGAAGGTCAATTAACAGCTTCAGTGATTGCAGACCGTATCGGGATTACACGTTCAGTGATTGTAAATGCGCTTCGTAAACTTGAGTCCGCTGGGATTATTGAAAGTCGATCGCTTGGAATGAAGGGAACCTATCTTAAGGTCTTGATTTCAGATATTTTTGAAGAAGTGAAGAAAAGAGATTACTAATGACAAAGGCTTTAATTTCGATTGATTATACAGAAGATTTTGTTGCAGATAGTGGAAAATTGACAGCAGGCGCTCCAGCTCAGGCAATTTCAGAAGCTATTAGCAAGGTGACTCGATTAGCTTTTGAACGCGGAGATTATATCTTCTTTACTATCGATGCTCACGAAGAAAACGATTGTTTCCATCCAGAAAGTAAACTATTTCCTCCTCATAATCTGATAGGGACTAGTGGACGGAATTTATACGGAGATTTGGAGACTTTTTATCAAGAGCATGGTTCAGATAGTCGTGTCTTTTGGATGGATAAACGTCATTACTCAGCTTTTTCAGGGACTGACTTGGATATCCGTTTGAGAGAGCGTCGAATTTCTACAGTTATCTTAACAGGAGTTTTGACGGATATATGTGTCCTGCACACAGCTATAGATGCCTATAATCTAGGGTATGAGATTGAGATTGTCAAGCCAGCGGTTGCTTCTATCTGGCCTGAAAACCATCAATTTGCCCTAGGACATTTCAAAAATACACTTGGAGCCAAGCTAGTAGATGAAAATCTAAATGAAATTTCAGAGTAATTTGGTTGATGAAATGAAAAATTTTTGAAAAAAAGTGTTGACAAGTATCCTAAAAGTTGATATACTAGTAAAGTAATCGACGCGGGGATGGCGGAATTGGCAGACGCGCAGGACTAAGGATCCTGTGACCGCTTTAGGTCGTGAGGGTTCAAGTCCCTCTCTCCGCATAGGATAAGAACTGGCATTTGCTAGTTCTTTTTTGTTGTTATAAAATTGAGCAAAATATTTTGCTCTTTTTTCTTATTTCATAAACATTTCATATTTGGATTTTATAATAGTCTTACAAATATGGAGGTGACACATGAATCCAATCCAAAGAGCTGGGGCTTATGTCAGTAGAAAACGACTGAGAAGTTTTATTTTATTTCTGATTTTATTTGTCCTATTGGCTGGAATTTCAGCCTGTTTGACATTGATGAAGTCCAACAAAACGGTGGAAACCAATCTTTATAAATCACTCAATACATCTTTTTCTATTAAGAAGATAGAAAATGGACAGACCTTCAAGTTGTCAGACCTAGCATCTGTCAGCAAGATTAAGGGACTTGAAAATGTCTCTCCTGAACTCGAGACGGTCGCAAAACTAAAAGACAAGGAAGCAGTGAGTGGCGAGCAGAGCGTGGAGCGTGATGATTTGTCAGCTGCAGACAAGAACTTGGTTAGTTTAACGGCTCATGAGGATTCATCCAAGGATGTTACCTTTATCAGCTCAGCTTTCAATCTAAAAGAAGGGCGACACCTTCAAAAAGGGGATTCAAAGAAAATCATCATCCACGAAGAGTTGGCTAAGAAGAATAGTCTTTCCCTTCATGACAAGATTAGCTTGGATGCTGGACAGTCAGAATCTGGCAAAGGACAAACTGTCGAGTTTGAAATCGTCGGAATCTTCTCTGGTAAAAAGCAAGAGAAATTCACAGGCTTATCTTCTGATTTTAGTGAAAACACGGTCTTTACTGACTATGCAAGCAGTCAAACTCTTATGGGAAATAGCCAACCTCAGGTCAGCGCAGCCCGCTTTTATGTAGAGAATCCTAAGGAGATGGATGGCCTCTTGAAGCAGGTGGAAAACCTATATCTGGAAAATCAAGGATATCAAATTGAGAAGGAAAATAAGGCTTTTGAACAAATCAAAGACTCTGTTGCTACTTTTCAAACTTTCCTAACAGTCTTTCTTTATGGGATTATGATTGCAGGGGCAGGAGCTTTGATCTTGGTCTTATCTCTCTGGTTGAGGGAGAGGGTCTACGAAGTTGGGATCCTCTTAGCCCTAGGAAAAGGAAAGGGGGCCATTTTACTACAGTTCCTACTAGAAGTATTTTTAGTTTCAGTGGGGGCCATTATACCAGCCTTCTTTGCAGGAAAAAGTATTACCTCCTATCTTTTAAAAACCATGTTATCAAGTGGAGATGAGACAGCCTTACAAGATACACTGGCAAAAATAGCGAATTTATCAAATAGTTTGCTATCCTTTATTGAATCCTATGCATTTTTGCTGGTGATTAGTTGCTTATCTGTAGCCTTATGCTTTATCTTTTTATTTAGAAAATCACCGAAAGAAATTTTATCATCTATTAGTTAAAAAGGAGAAATCATGACTTTATTACAATTGCAAGACCTTACCTACCGTTATAAGAATACTGCCGAAGCAGTTTTATATCAGATCAATTATAATTTTGAACCAGGGAAATTTTACAGTATTATTGGGGAGTCAGGAGCGGGGAAATCGACTCTCTTGTCTCTCCTAGCAGGTCTAGATAATCCTGTCGAAGGTTCCATCCTCTTTGAAGGGCAGGACATTCGTGACAAGGGCTATTCCTACCATCGTATGCACCATATTTCCTTGGTCTTTCAAAATTATAATTTGATAGATTATCTTTCTCCGCTGGAAAATATCCGCTTGGTCAATAAAAAGGCCAACAAGGAGACTCTTCTTGAACTTGGTCTTGACGAAAGTCAGATCAAGCGGAATGTTCTCCAGTTATCAGGTGGACAGCAACAACGGGTTGCCATTGCTCGCAGTCTGGTATCGGAAGCTCCAGTTATCTTAGCAGATGAGCCAACAGGTAATCTAGATCCTAAGACTGCTGGAGATATTATTGAACTTCTCAAGTCTCTTGCTCAAAAAACAGGGAAATGTGTCATTGTCGTAACTCACAGTAAAGAAGTGGCTCAATCATCTGATATTACACTTGAATTAAAGAATAAGAAATTAACAGAAATTCGCAATACCACTAAATAAAAGAGTTTATTCTATTAGAATAAACAAATCAATTCAAATCTAGAAAGGGAACCTATGTTACACAATGCATTTGCCTATGTTACAAGGAAATATTTTAAATCCATTGTCATTTTTCTCATTATTCTCCTAATGGGGAGCTTGAGTTTGGTTGGTTTATCCATCAAGGGTGCAACTACCAGAGCTTCTCAGGAGACCTTTAAAAATATCACCAACAGTTTTTCTATGCAAATCAATCGCCGTGTCAATCAAGGTACGCCACGTGGTGCAGGAAATATCAAGGGTGAAGATATCAAAAAAATCACTGAAAACAAGGCGATTGAGTCTTATGTGAAACGCATCAACGCTATTGGGGATTTGACTGGCTATGAACTCATTGAAACACCGGAAACAAAGCAAAATCTAACTGCTGATCGAGCGAAACGATTTGGAAGTAGCTTGATGATTACAGGTGTTAACGATTCGACTAAAGAAGACAAGTTTGTATCAGGTTCCTATACATTAGTCGAAGGTGAACACTTAACCAACGATGATAAGAACAAGATCCTCCTGCACAAGGATTTAGCAGCAAAACATGGCTGGAAGGTCGGAGATAAAGTCAAACTAGATTCCAATATCTACGATGCAGATAATGAAAAAGGAGCCAAGGAGACAGTCGAAGTAACCATCAAGGGTCTCTTTGACGGTCACAATAAGTCTGCAGTGACTTACTCACAAGAACTCTATGAAAACACAGCTATTACAGATATTCATACAGCTGCCAAACTCTACGGTTACACAGAAGAAACGGCTATTTATGGGGACGCAACCTTCTTTGTGACAGCAGATAAAAACTTGGATGATGTCATGAAAGAGTTGAATGGTATCAGTGGTATCAACTGGAAGAGTTATACACTCGTTAAGAGTTCTTCTAACTACCCAGCTCTTGAGCAATCTATTTCTGGTATGTACAAGATGGCCAATATTCTCTTCTGGGGCAGCTTGAGCTTTTCTGTGCTCCTTCTTGGCCTATTGCTCGGTCTTTGGATCAATGCTCGCCGTAAGGAAGTAGGGATTCTCCTTTCAATTGGGCTCAAACAAACTAGTATCTTGGGGCAATTTATCACCGAATCTATCTTGATTGCTATCCCAGCTCTTGTTTCAGCTTATTTCCTAGCCAACTACACAGCACGTGCGATCGGAAATACGGTTCTTACCAATGTCACGTCAGGTGTTGCCAAGCAAGCTAGCAAGGCTGCTCAAGCCTCCAACCTAGGTGGTGGTGCTGAAGTAGACGGATTTAACAAAACATTATCGAGCCTCGATATTTCCATTCAACCAGCAGACTTTATGATTGTATTTATTCTAGCCTTGGTTCTAGTGGTGCTTGTCATGGCGCTTGCTTCAAGCAATCTTCTTAGAAAACAACCTAAAGAACTACTAATTGATAGTGAATAAAGAAGGTGCTACCTATTCTCCCCTAAATGGGGTATAATATAGGTAGCATTTTTATGTGTTTAATCTCTCAAAAATCCCTGTTTTAAGGGTCATTGAGGAATTTTTTAAAGGAATGAGAAAGACTTTTCTATGAAAATATTAATTGTAGAAGATGAAGAGATGATCCGTGAGGGGATCAGTGATTATTTAACAGATTGTGGGTATGAAACCATTCAAGCTGCTGATGGTGAGGAGGCCCTTGCGCAATTTTCCAACTACCAAGTTGCTTTGATTTTACTGGATATTCAGATGCCTAAGCTTAATGGCTTAGAAGTTCTAGCTGAGATTCGTAAAACTAGTCAGGTTCCTGTCTTGATGTTAACAGCCTTTCAGGATGAAGAATACAAGATGAGTGCTTTTGCTTCACTAGCAGACGGCTATCTTGAAAAACCTTTTTCTCTCTCCCTTTTGAAAGTAAGAGTAGATGCTATTTTTAAGCGTTATTATAATAGTGGTAGAGTCTTTACTTACAAGGATGCTGAAGTGGACTTTGACAGTTATAGTGCAACCCTAGCAGGTGAGGAAGTATCTATCAATGCCAAAGAGTTAGAAATTCTTTATTATTTGGTGAAAAATGAAGGGCGGGCCTTGAGTCGGTCTCAGATTATTGATGCTGTTTGGAAGGTAACTGATGAGGTTCCTTTTGATCGCGTCATTGATGTCTATATCAAAGAATTACGGAAAAAGTTGGACTTGGACTGCATCCATACAGTACGTAATGTAGGTTATAAATTGGAGAGAAAATGAAGCGGACAGGTCTATTTACAAAAATATTTCTCTATACCTTCTCGGTTTTTAGTGTTTTGGTTATTTGCCTTCATTTAGCTATTTATTTTCTCTTTCCCTCCACTTATCTAAGCCACCGTCAGGAAACCATTGGTCAAAAGGCGACAGCCATTGCCCAATCACTTGATGGACAGGATAGAGAAAGGATTGAACAAGTTTTAGAGCTCTATTCTCAGACGAGTGATATCAAAGGTGCTGTCAAGGGCGAAGCAACAGAGAACAAGCTTGAGGTCAGCGAAAATCTTCCCCTAGACACCAATAGTCAGACAACCTCCCTCTTTATAGAGGAGCGGGAAGTGAAAACGTCTGATGGAGGAACTATGACTCTTCAGTTTTTAGCTTCTGTAGATTTACAAAAGGAAGCAGAGCAGATTAGCCTTCAATTTCTCCCTTATACCTTGCTAGCCTCCTTTATGATTTCGTTATTGGTTGCCTACATCTATGCACGGACTATTGTTGCGCCGATTTTGGAGATCAAGCGGGTCACTCGTCGCATGATGGACTTAGATGCCCAAGTGCGTTTGCGTGTGGATTCTAAGGATGAGATTGGTGATCTCAAAGAACAAATAAATAGCCTCTACCAGCACCTCTTGACCGTCATTGCTGACCTGCATGAAAAGAACGAGGCTATTCTCCAGCTTGAAAAGATGAAGGTCGAGTTCTTGCGTGGGGCTTCTCATGAATTGAAAACACCTCTAGCCAGTCTTAAAATTTTGCTTGAAAATATGAAGGAGAACATTGGGCGCTACAAGGATAGAGACCATTATCTTGGGGTTTCCTTGGGGATTGTGGATGATCTCAGTCATCATGTTCTTCAAATACTTTCCCTTTCATCGGTACAGGAATTGCGGGATCAAAAGGAAGAAATTGCTCTCTTTGACATGACACAATCACTACTAAACGATTATGAATTGCTGGCTAAGGAACGCCAACTATATCTACAAAACACCTTAAGTAAGCAGAAAGTCTACATGAATCCTTCTGTTATGAAATTGATTTTATCCAACCTCATTAGTAATGCAATCAAGCATTCAAGTATCGGAGGTTTGGTGCAGATTGGAGAAAAAGAAGGGAGCTTCTTTATCGAAAATAGCTCTTATCCTGAAGAACAGGAAAAGCTAGTTCAGTCTTTTTCAGGAAATGCTAACCGTAAAGCCAAGGGTTCAGGTATGGGACTTTTTGTAGTCAAAAGCTTATTGGAGCATGAAAAAATTGCTTATAATTTTGAATTGAAGGATTCTTCCTTGACCTTCTTTATAGATTTTCCAAAAGTCGCCAAAGACTAGGTAGAGAAAGGGTTTACATAGATTAAGATAGAAGAAATTCAATCGAAACTACGGGAAAAACTAGATTTTTTTGTCAAAAAGTGATAGAATGAACAATGTAAATGGGATGTCCCATAAAAATATACAGGAGGCCTGATAAAATGGCAATCGTTTCAGCAGAAAAATTTGTCCAAGCAGCTCGTGACAATGGTTATGCAGTTGGTGGATTTAACACAAACAACCTTGAGTGGACTCAAGCTATCTTGCGCGCAGCAGAAGCTAAAAAAGCTCCAGTATTGATCCAAACTTCAATGGGTGCTGCTAAATACATGGGTGGTTACAAAGTTGCTCGCAACTTGATCGCTAACCTTGTTGAGTCAATGGGGATCACTGTACCAGTAGCTATCCACCTTGACCACGGTCACTACGAAGATGCACTTGAGTGTATCGAAGCTGGTTACACTTCAATCATGTTTGATGGTTCACACCTTCCAGTTGAAGAAAACCTTAAATTGGCTAAAGAAGTTGTTGAAAAAGCACATGCTAAAGGTATCTCAGTAGAAGCTGAAGTTGGTACTATCGGTGGTGAAGAAGACGGAATCATCGGTAAAGGTGAATTGGCTCCAATCGAAGACGCTAAAGCAATGGTTGCAACTGGTATTGACTTCTTGGCAGCTGGTATCGGTAACATCCACGGTCCTTACCCAGCAAACTGGGAAGGTCTTGACCTTGACCACTTGCAAAAATTGACAGAAGCTCTTCCAGGATTCCCAATCGTATTGCACGGTGGATCAGGTATTCCTGATGAGCAAATCCAAGCAGCTATCAAACTTGGTGTTGCTAAAGTTAACGTTAACACTGAATGCCAAATCGCATTCGCTAACGCAACTCGTAAATTTGCTCGTGACTACGAAGCAAACGAAGCAGAATACGACAAGAAAAAACTCTTCGACCCACGTAAATTCTTGGCTGACGGTGTAAAAGCTATCCAAGCATCAGTTGAAGAACGTATCGACGTATTCGGTTCAGAAGGTAAAGCTTAATCTAGCTGAATAATACAGATGAAACCTGCCTATTGGGTGGGTTTTTTGGTGTTTATTTTTATGGAGAATATACTTAAGACTACTATATCCAAAGCTGCTAAACGAATGTAATTTTTTACAATGATTCTAAGACTACCCTTGGCTAACAAATATAACAGCTTTACGCCTGTTTTCAAAGGAAATCACTGTCTTTCCCAAAGTAAATTGGAACACCTAATTTTTAGGCATACAGAGTAGCTAAATTAATGATAGAACATTCATTCAAAATAACAATATGATTTTTCTAGTTTCGTGATCTAAGTATTAAAAGTATCCAAATAGATGAGGGAGATAAAAAAATAATAATAAAAACCAATAATAGTTGACTTTTTTGAAATAAAATCTTAAAATAAGACTATAAATTTCAAAGAGGTGTTCTATGGAAAATTTACCAACCCAAATCTTTAAGTTTGCTCGAGTATTTTCAACAAGTCGCAAGAAAGATATTGAGAAAATATTTTATGATAATGAGTTTGAAACTAAGAATAGTCTACCAATTTTAACTTGGGATTTTATTTATCGTGATATTGTAAACACCGCCAAAGTAAATGGTTTAATATCACCCACTATGTATATGGGCGCTCTGTGGACGGCAAGAGGAGTAATTATTGAGGGTGTCCTATATGTTTTTATGATGAAGAAAAGATTTGAAGATGTAACTAATAAATACGAAAAGCATCACTATCTTACTTGTATAGCACGTGCGAAAAATTCTCATTTAAATGGAAAAGAAGACGGTAAACTATCCATTGAATTATTTAATGACCTGGATGATGATGGGTTGAGTGATTCACAAATTGAACAAGCGAAGAAATTATTGGGAGATCATTATAATTCGATTGATGAGATTAGGGTTGTTACCTTTGATAAAAAAACTAAAGAAGTGATTGTTAATCAGGTAAATGCCTTTTGTGAATTTATTGATGCTGTAAATATCACAGAATTTGATTTTACAAAACTTGAAGAAGATGGACGTGGAAATAATCCTGAAAAACCACTTGTTGCATTGAAATCTGACGTACAGAAACAATTGGAGTCACAAAAGCATGTTAGTCTTCCTGTTGAAAAGAAGGAAGAGAATACTAAATTATAATATTTTATATAAAATAGGAGTAAATAATGCTTCAGATTAGTTTTAATGGTGCTCGCTTAAAAGAGGCAAGACTTTTTAACAAAAAAAGTATTACTCAGATTGCAGAGTTTTTAAACGTTTCAAAACAAATGGTTTCTAAATATGAAAAAGGACGAGCAACGCCAAGTGAAGAATCGTTAGAAATATTGGAAAAGAAATTAAAGTTTCCGAGAGATTTCTTTTTTGGAAATGATAATTTTAGCTTAAGTTCTACAGGCACATTTTTTAGAAGTCGTTACACAGCGACTCAAACAGAAAAAATGCCTGCAGAAATAAATAAAAACTATGTTGCTTTAATAAGAGATTATTTGGGAGAATTTATTGATTTTCCAAATCTTGACTGGGGTCTTTCTGGTTTAGACTATACTCCACAAGAATACGCAAGCTACATAAGAGAGAAATGGGAACTTGGAGATAGACCAGTTGATAACTTGTCGTTGTTGATGGAAGAAAAAGGTTTTGTTATTTCTAGAATAGACACTCAGAGTGATAAAGTTGATGCTTTTGGTTCAGCTGTCAAAGTAAATAATAATGAGTATTATGTTGTTATGTTAGAGGGGACAGAGTATTCATTCTATCGTCAGCAGTTTAGTTTAGCCCATGAATTAGGACATTGGTTAATGCATGAAAGTTGTAAGTCACCTCAAGACATGGGAGCAATTGAATATAAGCAAATGGAAGACGAAGCGAATGAGTTTGCGGCTGAATTTCTATTGCCAATGGATTCGTTTAAAGCTTCTCTCATTGGGTATGAAAATGATCTAGAGTACTACAGGTATCTAAAAAGAATTTGGCAAGTCTCAATTAGTATGATGATAATGCGTGCTAAGTCATTGAATATCATAGATTCCAATGAGTATACAAACTTGTATAAGAAGCTTAGTTACAGAGGTTGGAGAAAAAATGAGCCCTTAGACTCAACGAAATTGATTAGTAATCCTCTATCTTTAAAACAGTCAGTAGAGCTATTAGTGGAAAATAGAATTGTGATGGATATATCTGCTGATATATATAGAGTATACAATAAATTATTGCCGAATTTTTTAATTGAGGATTTATGTGGCTTAGAGGCAGGATATCTTGATGAACTGAATGATAGGTATCCAAATATTATTAGTCTTACTAAAGAAAGAATAAGAAGAACATAGAATAGTCTAAAGTGTACTTTTTACAATTCGTAGCCTGCCCAATGGGCAGGTTTTTTGGTGTTTTAGGGAAACGATTATGACAAAGTTTTGGACTAAAAATTCCGCTTTAAGAAAAAAATTTAACTTCATAAACTTTAGGCAAACGCTTGCATTCTGTTTTTTATTGGACTATAATAGGTTGGTATAAAGCCTTTTGTAGTAATAAAATGTAGAAGGTATAGAAAGTAAGGATTTAGAAGACTTGTAGTCAAAAATACAATGTTGCTATTCCTTGCATAGGGAGATAGATATGGCAATGATAGAAGTGGAACATCTTCAGAAAAATTTTGTGAAGACTGTTAAGGAACCGGGCTTGAAGGGGGCTTTGCGCTCTTTTATTCATCCTGAAAAGCAGACCTTTGAAGCGGTCAAGGATTTGACCTTTGAGGTTCCCAAGGGTCAGATTCTAGGCTTTATCGGGGCAAATGGTGCTGGGAAGTCGACAACCATCAAGATGTTGACAGGGATTTTGAAACCGACATCTGGTTTTTGTCGGATTAATGGCAAGATTCCGCAGGACAATCGCCAAGATTATGTCAAGGATATTGGGGTTGTTTTTGGACAACGCACCCAGCTATGGTGGGATTTGGCGCTGCAAGAAACCTACACGGTCTTGAAAGAGATTTACGATGTGCCAGACTCACTTTTCCATAAGCGCATGGATTTTTTGAATGAAGTCTTGGATTTAAAGGATTTTATCAAGGACCCTGTGCGAACTCTTTCACTGGGTCAAAGGATGCGGGCGGATATTGCGGCTTCCTTGCTTCACAATCCCAAGGTTCTCTTTTTAGATGAGCCGACCATTGGTTTGGACGTTTCGGTCAAGGATAACATTCGTCGTGCTATTACTCAGATTAATCAGGAGGAAGAAACAACTATTCTCTTGACCACTCACGACTTGAGTGATATTGAGCAACTCTGTGATCGAATTTTTATGATTGATAAGGGGCAGGAGATTTTTGATGGAACGGTGAGCCAGCTCAAGGAAACATTTGGTAAGATGAAGACTCTTTCTTTTGAACTTGTACCAGGTCAAAATCACCTCCTTTCTCACTATGAAGGCCTGCCTGATATGATTATTGATAGACAAGGAAATAGCCTCAATATTGAATTTGATAGTTCCCGCTACCAGTCGGCTGATATTATTAAGCAAACCCTGTCTGATTTTGAAATCCGCGATTTGAAGATGATGGATACGGATATTGAAGATATTATCCGTCGCTTCTACCGAAAGGAGCTCTAAGATGGTCAAATTGTGGAGACGTTATAAGCCCTTTGTCAATGCAGGTGTTCAGGAGTTGATCACCTATAGAGTCAACTTTATTCTCTATCGGATTGGCGATGTCATGGGGGCTTTTGTGGCCTTTTATCTCTGGAAGGCTGTCTTTGATTCCTCGCAAGAGTCTTTGATTCAGGGCTTTAGTATGGCAGATATCACCCTCTACATCATTATGAGTTTTGTGACAAATCTTCTGACTAGGTCAGATTCGTCCTTTATGATTGGGGAGGAGGTCAAGGATGGTTCCATTATCATGCGCTTACTGAGACCAGTGCATTTTGCGGCTTCTTATCTCTTTACCGAGCTTGGGTCAAAGTGGTTGATTTTTATCTCTGTAGGGCTTCCATTTTTAAGTGTCATTGTGTTAATGAAAATCATATCGGGTCAAGGGGTTGTAGAAGTGCTAGGACTAACTGTCCTTTACCTCTTTAGCTTAACGCTCGCCTATCTGATTAACTTTTTCTTTAATATCTGTTTTGGTTTTTCAGCCTTTGTGTTTAAAAATCTATGGGGTTCCAATCTACTCAAGACTTCCATAGTTGCCTTTATGTCTGGAAGTTTGATTCCCTTGGCTTTCTTTCCTAAAATCGTTTCTGATATCCTGTCCTTCTTGCCTTTTTCATCCTTGATTTACACTCCAGTCATGATCATTGTTGGGAAATATGATGCCAGTCAGATTCTTCAAGCACTCGTTTTGCAGTTTTTCTGGCTCTTAGTGATGCTTGGCTTGTCTCAGCTGATTTGGAAACGAGTCCAGTCATTTATCACCATTCAGGGAGGATAGTATGAAAAAATATCAACGTATGCATCTGATTTTTATCAGACAATACATCAAGCAAATCATGGAATACAAGGTGGATTTTGTAGTTGGTGTCTTGGGAGTCTTTCTGACTCAAGGATTGAACCTCTTGTTTCTCAATGTCATCTTTCAACATATTCCATCCCTAGAAGGCTGGACCTTTCAAGAGATTGCTTTTATCTATGGCTTTTCCTTGATTCCTAAGGGATTGGACCATCTCTTTTTTGACAATCTCTGGGCTCTGGGTCAACGCTTGGTGCGAAAAGGAGAATTCGACAAATACCTGACTCGTCCTATCAATCCTCTCTTTCACATCCTGGTTGAGACTTTTCAGATTGATGCTTTGGGAGAACTCTTGGTCGGTGGCATTTTACTAGCAACAACTGTGACCAGCATTGCCTGGAGCTTTCCAAAATTTTTACTTTTCCTAGTCTGCATACCATTTGCGACCTTAATTTATACTTCTTTGAAAATCGCAACAGCCAGCATCGCTTTTTGGACCAAGCAATCAGGAGCAATGATTTACATTTTTTATATGTTCAATGACTTTGCCAAGTACCCCATTTCCATTTACAATTCAGTCCTTCGCTGGTTGATTAGCTTTATCGTGCCTTTCGCTTTTACGGCCTACTATCCTGCTAGCTATTTCTTACAGGACAAGGATGTTATCTTTAACATTGGTGGTTTGATGTTGATTTCCCTTGTTTTCTTTGTCATTTCCCTTAAACTTTGGGATAGGGGCTTAGATGCCTACGAAAGTGCGGGGTCGTAAATAATAGAATATCAAAGCTTTGTCTCAGGACAGGCTTTTTCTGATAGAGATGAAAATTTCTTGACACCTATTCTCAGAGCGCTATACTGTAAGTGTAATCACCGATTTAGCTTATACTCTTCGAAAATCTCTTCAAACCACGTCAGCTTCGCCTTGCCGTATATATGTTACTGACTTCGTCAGTTCTATCTACAACCTAAAAGCAGTGCTTTTAGCAACCTGCGGCTAGCTTCCTAGTTTGTTCTTTGATTTTCATTGAGTATTAGTTGCTAGAGCAAGGCACTCGTAAAGCCTAGGTCACAGGTGAATAAATGATCGAATATCTGAAAAATTTATATATAGAAAATAACCGTTAAGCCTTTTTCTTAGCGGTTATTTCTATTATTTAATAGCATTCATATTTCATCAATTATGTCTGTTTCTGTGATTCTGGTAGAGGTTCAACTTGATTGCTACTATTTTTAATGGTGTGAATATGCTTATAATGTACCCCAGTTAAGTACGAAACTTTTTGATTCAATCTTATTTTTAACATGTGTTAAAAAAAAAATTAACCCATGTTAATTTTTCTTGACTTAAATTTTTTAAATTGATATACTATTTTTCAGAGAGCTAACAATTATATATAAATGTACTACTCTATTTTCTAGATAACACTTAGTAAAACTTTTTATAACAAAGGCTAGCAAAGTTAAAGTTTTTCTATCTATTGGAATTTAAATAAATATGTAAGGAATTAAAATGAAAAAAAGTACAGTATTGTCACTAACCACAGCTGCAGTTATTTTAGCAGCATATGTCCCTAATGAGGTAGTTTTAGCAGACACATCTAGCTCTGAAGATGCTTTAAACATCTCTGATAAAGAAAAAGTAGTAGTAGGTAAACAAAACGAAAACAAAGAAAAACATGAAGATATTCATAATGCTATAGAAACTTCAAAGGATATTGAAGAGAAGAAAACAACAGTTATTGAGGAAAAAGAAGTTGTTAGTAAAGAATCTGTGATAGATAATAAAACTAACAATGAAAACGTAACAATCAAAAAAGAAGATTCCAATCAATACAAAGGAGATAATGCAGACTCGGCTGCAAGTAAAGACACGGAAAGTCCCAAAAAAGAAGATAGACTTGTCTATATTGCTGAATTTAAAGATAAAGAATCTGGCGAAAAAGCAATCAAGCAACTATCCAATCTTAAGAATACAAAAGTTTTATATACTTATGATAGAATTTTTAACGGTAGCGCTATTGAAACAACCAAAGATACTCTGGACAAAATTAAACTAATAGAAGGTATTTCATCGGTTGAAAGGTCACAAAAAGTCCAACCTATGATGAATCATGCTAGAAAGGAAATTGGAGTTGAGGAAGCTATTGATTACCTAAAATCTATCAATGCACCATTTGGGAAAAACTTTGATGGCAGAGGTATGGTTATTTCAAATATCGATACGGGGACAGATTATAGGCATAAGGCTATGAGAATCGATGATGATGCTAAAGACTCAATGAGATTTAAAAAAGAAGACTTAAAAGGTACTGATAAAAATTTCTGGTTGAGTGATAAAATTCCTCATGCTTTCAATTATTATAATGGTGGTAAAATTACTGTAGAAAAAGCTGATGATGGAAGCGATTATTTTGATCCACATGGGATGCATATTGCTGGGATTCTTGCGGGAAATGATACTGAAAAAGATATCAAAAACTTTAACGGAATAGATGGAATTGCGCCTAATGCACAAATTTTCTCTTATAAAATGTACTCTGACGCAGGATCTGGCTTCGCAGGAGACGAAACAATGTTTCATGCTATTGAAGACTCGATCAAACACAATGTCGATGTTGTTTCAGTATCATCTGGCTTTACAGGAACAGGTCTTGTAGGTGAGAAATATTGGCAAGCTATTAGAGCGTTAAGAAAAGCAGGCATTCCAATGGTGGTAGCTACGGGTAACTATGCGACTTCTGCTTCAAGTTCTTCATGGGATTTAGTGGCAAATAATAATTTGAAAATGACCGATACTGGAAATGTAACACGAACTGCAGCACATGAAGATGCGATAGCAGTTGCTTCTGCTAAAAATCAAATAGTTGAGTTTGATAAAGTTAACATAGGTGGAGAAAGTTTTAAATACAGAAATATAGGGGCCTTTTTCGATAAGAATAAAATCATAACAAACGAAGATGGTTCAAAAGCTCCTAGTAAATTGAAATTTGTATATATAGGAAAAGGTCAAGACCAAGATTTGATAGGTTTGGATCTTAAGGGCAAAATTGCAGTAATGGATAGAATTTATACAAAGGATTTAAAAAATGCTTTTAAACGTGCAACGGATAAGGGCGCACGCGCCATTATGGTTGTAAATACTGTAAATTACTACAATAGAGATAATTGGACAGAGCTCCCAGCTATGGGATACGAGGAGGATGAAGGAACTACTAGTCAAGTTTTCTCAATTTCAGGAGATGATGGTGTAAAGCTATGGAACATGATTAACCCTGATAAAAAAACTAAAGTCAAAAGAAATAATAAAGAAGATTTTAAAGATAAATTGGAGCAATACTATCCAATTGATATGGCAAGCTATAATTCTAATAAACCGAATGTAGGTGATGAAAAAGAAATTGACTTTAAGTTTGCACTTGACACCGACAAAGAACTTTATAAAGAAGATATCATAGTTCCAGCAGGGTCCACATCTTGGGGACCGAGAACAGATTTACTTTTAAAACCGGATGTCTCAGCACCCGGTAAAAATATTAAATCCACTCTCAATGTCATTAATGGTAAATCAACTTATGGTTATATGTCAGGGACTAGTATGGCGACTCCAATCGTAGCAGCTTCTACTGTTTTGATTAGACCAAAGTTAAAGGAAATGCTTGAAAGACCTGTATTGAAAAATCTTAAGGGAGATGACAAAATAGATCTTACAAGTCTTACAAAAATAGCCCTACAAAATACTGCACGTCCTATGATGGATGCGACTTCTTGGAAAGAAAAAAGTCAATACTTTGCATCACCTAGACAACAGGGGGCAGGGCTAATTAATGTTGCCAATGCTTTGAGAAATGAAGTCGTAGCGACTTTCAAAAACACGGATTCTAAAGGTTTGGTAAATTCTTATGGTTCTATTTCTCTTAAAGAAATAAAAGGAGATAAAAAATATTTTACAATTAAGCTTCACAATACATCAAACAGACCTTTGACCTTTAAAGTTTCAGCATCTGCTATAACTACAGATGCTCTAACTGACAGACTCAAACTGGATGAAACATACAAAGATGAAAAATCTCCAGATGGGAAGCAAATTGTTCCAGAAATCCACCCAGAAAAAATCAAAGGAGCAAATATTACATTTGAGCATGACACTTTCACTATAGGCCCAAATTCTAGCTTTGATTTAAATGCGGTTATAAATGTTGGAGAGGCTAAAAACAAAAATAAATTTGTAGAATCATTTATTCATTTTGAGTCAGTGGAAGAAATGGAAGCTCTAAACTCCAACGGAAAGAAAATAAACTTCCAACCTTCTTTATCGATGCCTCTAATGGGATTTGCTGGGAATTGGAACCACGAACCAATTCTTGATAAATGGGCCTGGGAAGAAGGATCAAAATCAAAAACAATGGAAGGTTATGATGATGATGGTAAACCAAAAATTCCAGGAACCTTAAATAAGGGGATTGGTGGAGAACATGGTATAGATAAATTTAATCCAGCAGGAGTTATACAAAATAGAAAAGATAAAAATACAACATCCCTAGATCAAAATCCAGAATTATTTGCTTTCAATAACGAAGGGATCTACGCACCATCATCAAGTGGTTCTAAGATTGCTAAAATTTATCCTTTAGATTCAAATGGAAATCCTCAAGATGCGCAGCTTGAGAGAGGATTAACACCTTCTCCACTTGTATTAAGAAGTGCAGAAGAAGGATTGATTTCAATAGTAAATACAAATAAAGAGGGAGAAAATCAAATCGACTTAAAAGTCATTTCGAGAGAACACTTTATTAAAGGAATTTTAAACTCTAAGAGAAATGATGCAAAGGGAATCAAATCTTCTAAACTAAAAGTTTGGGGTGACTTGAAGTGGGATGGTCTCATCTATAACCCTAGAGGGAAAGAAGAAAATGCACCAGAAAGCAAGGATACCAAAGATCCTGCTACTAAGATAAGAGGTCAATTTGAACCAATTGCAGAAGGTCAATATTTCTATAAATTTAAATATAGATTAACCAAGGATTACCCATGGCAGGTTTCCTATATTCCTGTAAAAATTGATAACACACCTCCAAAGATTGTTTCGATTGATTTTTCAAATCCTGAAAAAATTAAGCTGATTACAAAGGATACTTATCACAAGGTCAAAGAGCAATACAAGAATGAAACTTTATTTGCAAGAGATCAGAAAGAACATCCTGAAAAATTTGACGAGATTGCCAACGAAGTTTGGTATGCAGGAGCCGCTCTTGTTAATGAAGATGGAGAGGTTGAGAAAAATCTTGAAGTAACTTATGCAGGTGAGGGTCAAGGAAGAAATAGAAAACTTGACAAAGACGGAAATACCATTTATGAAATTAAAGATGCAGGAGATTTAAGAGGAAAAATCATTGAAGTCATTGCACTAGATGGCTCTAGTAATTTTACAAAGATTCATAGAATTAAATTTGCTGATCGTGCTGATGAAAAGGGGATGATTTCCTATTATCTAGTAGATCCTGATCAAGATTCATCTAAATACCAAAAGCTTGGCGAGATTGCCGAATCTAAATTTAAAAATTTAGAAAATAGAAAAGAGGATAATCTTAAAAAAGATACATCTGAGGTAGAAAATCATCAAGGAAATGAAGAGTCTATCGAAGAAAAATCTAGCTTTACTATCAATAAAACTATTTCAACAATTAGAGACATTGAAAGCAAAGACTTAAAGAAACTCATTAAAAAGAAATTTAGAGAAGTTGATGACTTTACAAGTGAAACTGGTAAGAGAATAGAGGAATACGATTATAAATACGATGATAAGGGAAATATCATTGCTTATGACGATGGTAGTGCCTTACAATATGAAACTGAAAAACTTGACGAAATCAAATCAAAAATTTATGGTGTTCTAAGTCCGTCTAAAGATGGACACTTTGAAATTCTTGGAAAGATAAGTAATGTTTCTAAAAATGCCAAGGTATATTATGGCAATAACTATAAATCTATAGAAATCAAAACGACCAAGTATGATTCACATTCAAAAACGATGACATTTGATTTATACGCTAATATTAATGATATTGTGGATGGATTAGCTTTTGCAGGAGATATGAGATTCTTTGTTAAAGATGATGATCAGATAAAAGCTGAAACGAAGATTAGAATGCCTGAAAAAAATAAGGAAACTAAAACAGAATATCCCTATGCATCAAGTTATGGGAATGTCATAGAATTAGGAGAAGGAGATCTTTCAAAAAACAAACCAAACAATTTAACGGACATGGAATCTGGTAAAATCTATTCTGATTCAGAAAAACAACAATATCTATTAAAGGATAACATCATTTTAAGAAAAGGCTATGCACTAAAAGTGACTACCTATAATCCTGGAAAAACGGATATGTTAGAAGGAAATGGAGTTTATAGCCAGGAAGATATAGCAAAAATACAAAAGGCCAATCCTAATCTAAGAGTCTTATCAGAAAAAATAATTTATGCTGATAGTAGAAATGTTGAAGATGGAAGAAGTACTCAATCCGTATTAATGTCGGCTTTGGACGGCTTTAACATTGTAAGGTATCAAGTGTTTACCTTTAAAATGAATGATAAAGGGGAAGCAATCGATAAAGATGGAAATCTTGTGACAGATTCTTCTAAACTTGTATTATTTGGTAAGGATGGTAAAGAGTACACAGGAGAGGATAAGTCCAATGTAGAAGCTATAAAAGAAGATGGCTCTACGTTATTTATTGATGCAAAACCAGTAAATCTTTCAATGGACAAGAACTACTTTAATCCATCTAAATCTAATAAAATTTATGTACGAAATCCAGAATTCTATTTAAGAGGTAAGATTTCTGATAAGGGTGGTTTTAACTGGGAGTTGAGAGTTAATGAATCAGTTGTAGATAATTATTTAATCTATGGTGATTTACACATTGATAACACTAGAGATTTTAACATTAAGCTAAATGTTAAAGACGGTGACATCATGGACTGGGGGATGAAAGACTATAAAGCAAACGGATTCCCAGATAAGGTAACAGATATGGATGGAAATGTTTATCTTCAAACTGGCTATAGCGATTTGAATGCGAAAGCGGTTGGAGTCCACTATCAATTTTTATATGATAATGTTAAACCAGAAGTAAACATTGATCCAAAAGGAAATACTAGTATCGAATATGCTAACGGAAAATCTGTAGTTTTTAACATCAATGATAAAAGAAATAATGGATTTGATGGTGAGATTCAAGACAAACATATTTATGTAAATGGAAAAGAATACAAATCATTTGACGATATTAAACAACTAACAGATAAGACACTAAACATTAAGATTGTTGTAAAAGATTTTGCAAGAAATACGACCGTAAAAGAATTCATTTTAAACAAAGATACGGGAGAGGTAAGTGAGTTAAAACCTCATATGGTAACTGTAACCATTCAAAATGGAAAAGAAATGAGTTCAACGATAGTGTCGGAAGAAGATTTCATTTTACCTGTCTATAAGGGTGAATTAGAAGAAGGCTATCAATTTGATGGTTGGGAAATTTCTGGTGTCAAAGGGAAAAAAGATGCTGGCTATGTTCTTAATCTATCAAAAGATACCCTTATAAAACCTGTATTCAAGAAAATAGAGGAGAAAAAGGAAGAGGAAAATAAACCTACTTTTGATGTATCCAAAAAGAAAGATAACCCACAGGTAAATCCTAGTCAATTAAATCAATGTCATAGAAAAGAGGACTTACAAAGAGCAAATCATTCTCAAAAATCTGATTCAACTAAGGGTATAACAGCTACAATTCTTGATAAAAACTTTGCAAATAAGAAGGAAGTTTATATTAATGAACAAGAGAACATAGCTAATAAACATACCAATATTGATAGTAAGTCGGATACTAACCATTCTGATAGGTTGCCAAAAACCGGAACAGTTAGAGAAGTCTTTTCAATGTCAGTTGGTGGATTATTATTTACATTGGGAGCATTTCTTGGATTGAAGAAAAAACAAGATTAAGACAAATCCTGTAGATAAAATGGTTTTTGTACTGATATTAGATACTGTGATGGTTAAACAGTTTGCTGACAATTACTATTTAATACTTAATTCATAAGTTTACATTGATAATTATACTCTTTTAGAATGTATTAATGGACTTCATTTAGATAACAAAAAATCTTCTTATTACAGATAGGAAGATTTTTTGAATTTTACCAATTTCATAAAATACGGTATCGAACTATATATTAAAAATTGTGTTTTTAAAATGATCGTAAAAACTCGAGATTGATTTGATTAAGTACAGGATAATTTTTCTCGAATTGAATCCTAACAAGCGTGAGATAATATCTTGATTTAATCACTTTGAGGTTATTTATTTCAAGTATAGTCTATATGCAATATGATAAGTAAATACGTCTATTATAATTTTTATAAAGATAAGTGAATAATACGAAAGAATAGCTTCCCTTAATTATTATAGTTAGGCTATAAAAATATATAAAATTCTTAAAAATTATGGTATAATTTATGTTAATAAACTCGATATAGGGTTTAATGGATGATTCTATTGATGCCAATATTTTAGGATTAGTTGATTGGTTTTCTTTTGAAAATTTATTCATTCATGGATACTGACAAAACCTTGCGAATTTGTCTAAGATATAGGTGAAATATAGTGAAAACGGGAGGAATACTATGACTAAGAAAAATTTTGAAGAGAAACATGATTCTAAATCAACTGTCTCGAAGGTAGTGAAAGGATCTTATCCAGCTACAATTAGGAGCAAGGTCTTTAAAATAAAAGTGTATATTGGTATTGCTATTAGTCTTTTGGTTGTTGCAATCCTAGCATGTATCTTCTTATTTTCATCTAATAAGGCAAAGAAAGAGTCAAGTCCAGCATCGTCTGTAACTTCAACTAAAGAGTCAACAAGTCAAACATCTACAAGCCAAGGAAAAACAGATGAGACTGATAAAGATAAGCAAGTAGAGATCAGGAAACTCAAGGATCAGTTAGCTAGTTTAGATAGCAAAATCGCTGAGTCAGAAGCACTTGTTGGTAAACTAAAAAAAGAAACTGCTGTTCCGAAACTGGATTTTGAAGCCCTTAGAAATAATGATTTATCCAGTTTAGAAGGAACTTGGCTTACTCCATCCGGAAATCAATACATTATTAATAATTCTGGTGAAGTAAGGTCAACTTGGTTATCAAATGGAGAGAAACAAGAGTCTATTGTCCAATTGTCTGGAGCAAGAAAATTAAATGAAAACCCAGAAACTGTTATCATTGGTGCTGGGGTCAAAGATTCTCTTGTGGGTGGTTTTGTTGTACTTGCTGTACCTAGTGGGGTTGTTTTGCAACCTAGTGATGATGGGAAGTTTACAGATAAATCTAATCATTCTGAAGAAAGGCTTCTAGGTGGTCAAGGATATAATGCTATGTTGATGCATCCAGAAGATGTTTATTATCGTGTTAAACCAGACACTAGTAAACTAGAGGCTGAGGAAAAGAATCTAGAAAATCTAAAAGCTGAACGAGAAACGATCAAAACAAAATTAGAAACCAAGGAACAGAAAAATACGAGTGAATAATCTAGTTTCAGATTATATTCGGTCAAAAATATTTTTTAATCGGTAAAATCTAGAAGTCCTTTGGACTTCTTTTTTATTTGTAACAACGACCACATAGATAAGAATAGTTACCAGATAGACAGATGGGCTTGTTTTAAAAAAATGACCTGCTATAATAGTCAATGTAAGGGGTATTCGTATTTTAAAATAGTTGACGAGGTCCAGAAAAAATGAAGATGGAGATAAACAAATGAAAAAGTTATTGGGGATTGTATTTTTACTAGCAGCAGCGACAGTATTGTGTTTTGGTTCTGTAGGCTGGCCTAGTTTGGATGTCAACCTATGGTCACTGATTCCGGTTGGATTGTTCATCTTTTTCACTCTAGAGAATCTTTGGAAAAAGGATTACAAGGCTAGCCTCATGTGTTTGATTATTGCCTTCATCATTGCAAATGCCATTTTTGATTTACTACCAATTTCAAGTGGCTTGATTATTGGAGCAGGGATTTTAGCCTGCGTGGGGATAGGTTACCTTTTTCCAGATCACGATAAAAAAGATTAAGTTTTCATAAACGATTTATGTACAATACAAAAAGCAAACAAGATGATTTCCCAGTATCAGGATCTCAGCTCGTTTGCTTTTATTATTTTTGTATATTGTCTTTAAAGATTTATTCTGCGGCTTGTTGCCAGCGTCTAGCAAGCATGCGTGATAGGTTCGAAATAGCTAGGTTAAAGATGAAGTAGATGAGGGCTATTAGGATATAGAGACTAAAGACTTGCTCTGGTTCGAAATAGCGGCCCATGAGGATTTGGCTAGCACCAAAGAGTTCTTGAAGGGCGATAACTGAATAGAGAAGGCTAGTATCTTTTATAACAGTTACGAACTGAGAAATGATAGCTGGCAACATCTTACGGATTGCCTGAGGCAAGATAATGTGGTAAAGGATTTGTAGTGAAGTAAAACCTTGCGACATCCCTGCTTCGTACTGTCCCTTGTCTACTGCATTGAGACCACCTCGAATGATCTCAGCTAAGGCTGCTGAAGTAAAGATGGTAAAGGCAGTAATCCCTGCTGGTGTTGATTTCATCTTAAATACTAAAAAGATTGTAAAGATCCAGAGGAGATTAGGAACGTTTCGTACAAACTCTATATAGATACTTGCAATGATACGCAGGAAAGGATTTTTTCCATTTCGCATGACTGCAAGCACAGTTCCAATAAGAGTTGAGAGGATGATAGCAATTAAGGAAATATAGAGGGTTAAGCCGAATCCTTTAAAAATGAAGATGATATTATCTGGGGTTAGAACTTCTAAAATTGATTCCATAGTAACCTCCTATAATGAATAAGCTTTTTTGTTGGCTTGTTCCATCTTGCGACCAAATTGGGCAACTGGGAAGCAAAGAGAGAAGTAGAAGAGGGCAGCTCCCAAAAAGGCAGGAATGTAGTTGCCGTTTAGGGCTGACCAAGACTTGGTCACAAACATCAAGTCCACTCCAGAGATAATAGCCACTGTAGAGGTATTCTTGATAAGGTTTACGATTTGATTTGTCAATGGTGGAAGAATGATACGAAAGGCCTGAGGCAAGATAATCAAGCGCATAGCACTGATATAGGTAAAGCCTTGCGACAAGGCTGCTTCCATCTGACCTCTAGGAATAGCTTGAATCCCTGAACGAATAACCTCAGCGATATAGGCTCCATGATAGAGTCCTACACAGAGAACTGCAGTCCAATAAATAGGAAGCATGATGACATAATTGGTGATCAGAGGTAAACCATAAAAAACAATTACAAACTGCACTAAGAGTGGAGTATTTTGGTAAAATTCAACAAAGATTCGAGCTAGGATTCGTAAGCTAGTTCGTTTGCTTGTTGACATGGCTCCAAAAAAGATACCTAAGAGCATAGCTAAGATAAAGGATCCAATAGCTAAGGCAAGGGTAAAGAGAAAACCATTAAAAAATTGTCCAAAATCTTGAAAATAAGCAGTCCAAGATGATAAATCTGTCATGAGGTATCCTCCTTACTCTGCAGTGTGGCTAGATGGTTTGAGTTTGTATTGGTCATAGAGTTTCTTCAAACTGCCATCCTTGCTCCATTTTGTAACCAATGTATCTAAGTAGTTGTTAAGTTCAGTATTTGATTTCTTAGTAACGATACCGTAGTCCGATGGTTTGAAGCTATCATCAAGTAGTTCTGTCCGCTTGCTAATATAGCCAGATAGGATAGAGCGGTCAACCGAAAAAGCATCAATACGATGAGCGTGTAGAGAAGTAATCAATTCTGGATAGGAACCGAGTTCTACAAACTTGAATGTTAGCCCTTTCTTTTTACCAAGTTCTGTAATTAGGCGTTGGGTAATGGAACCTTGGGCAACTCCGATTGTCTTACCATTTAAGTCTTCGATATTTTTGATTTTGGCAGATTTATTGACCAAAAATCCTGAAGCGTCCGTATAGTAGGGGCTGGTAAAGTTGTAAAGTTTCTTACGTTCCTCTGTAATGGTAAAGGTCGCGATGTCCATATCGACTTGCTCATTGTCCAAAAGAGGGCCACGAGTTTGAGCGGTAACAGGCACATAACGAATTTTTACTTTGAGTTCATCTGCTACCATTTTGGCTAGATCGGTTTCGATACCTGAGTAGATTCCTGTCTTAGGGTCTTTGTAGCCAAAGTTTGGTACATCTTGTTTGACACCAACAACTAGCTCGCCTCTTTTTTGAATATCTGCGACACTGGTATCAGCTTGGACTGGTTTTACAGTAGCAAGGCCGAAAAGGCTAATCACTAATGCTGATAAAAAGAATTTCTTTTTCATAGAGACCTCCTTATTTTACTTTGTCACTTTCGTGGTTGATAATCTTGCTGAGGAATTGTTGAGCGCGAGGTTCACTTGGATTGTCGAAAAAGGCATCGACATCTGTTGTGTCCACCAAAACTTCTCCGTCAGCCATAAAGATGATGCGGTCAGCAACTTCACGGGCAAAGCCCATTTCATGAGTAACGACAATCATATTCATACCATCACGGGCTAATTTTTGCATGACTGCTAGAACATCACCGATAGTCTCAGGGTCAAGGGCAGATGTTGGTTCATCAAAGAGGAGGAGTTCAGGATGCATAGCGAGGCCACGTGCGATGGCAATCCGTTGTTTTTGTCCACCAGATAGCATGGCAGGATAGGAATCTTTCTTGTCCCACATATTTACGAATTTCAGGTATTTTTGGGCTGTTTTTTCAGCTTCTTTTTTATCAATTCCTAGAACTTTTATGGGTGCGAGTGTTACGTTTTCTAACACTGTTTTGTGGGGGTAGAGGTTGAAATGCTGGAAAACCATGCCGACTTCCTTACGAAGAGGCACCAGATCTTTCTGGCTGGCACCAGCAACTTGGTGACCATTTACTAGAAGACTTCCCTTGTCAACAGCCTCCAAACCATTGATAGTACGAATAAGAGTAGACTTTCCAGAGCCAGAGGGACCTAGAAGGACAACAACTTGGCCTTTCTCAAATTGGAGATTGATGTCACGGAGTGCGTGGTAGTCTCCGTAATATTTTTCGACGTGTTGAAATTCTACTAAAGCCATAAGGAATCTCCTTTGTGTTAGATTTTATAACATGATTCTACACCAAAAGATTTGTCTTGTCAAATCATATCAGAAAAAAGTTAGTAAAATTTTTGTAGAAAGCAATCAGGATAGAGAAAAAGGCTAAATCATGTTATAATGAAGCAATAGAATTCTTAGAAAGAGTGGATGTCTTTTTGATAACACCTACTTATGAATGGCAATTTGCCCCGCAAGTTGAAGATGCGGATTTTACAAAGATAGCCAAGAAAGCTGGACTGGGTCCTGAGGTGGCTCGATTATTGTTTGAGAGAGGGATTCAGGACCAAGAAAGTCTGCAGAAGTTTTTAGAACCTTCCTTGGAGGAGCTACATGACCCTTATCTACTCCATGATATGGATAGGGCCGTGGCACGCATTCGTCAGGCCATTGAGGATGGAGAATTTATTCTCATTTATGGTGACTACGATGCGGATGGTATGACTTCGGCTTCTATTATCAAAGAAAGTTTGGAACAGCTTGGTGCGGAGTGCCGTGTGTATCTTCCGAATCGTTTTACCGACGGCTATGGACCCAATGCAAGCGTCTATAAATATTTTATCGAACAAGAAGGAATTTCCTTGATTGTAACGGTGGATAATGGAGTTGCAGGTCATGAGGCTATTGAAGTCGCTCAGTCAATGGGAGTAGATGTCATTGTCACAGATCACCATTCCATGCCTGAAACTCTGCCCGATGCCTATGCTATTATCCATCCAGAGCACCCTGATGCTGACTATCCTTTTAAACATTTGGCAGGTTGCGGTGTAGCCTTCAAGTTAGCTTGTGCCCTTTTAGAAGAAGTACAAGTGGAACTGCTTGATTTGGTTGCCATCGGGACCATTGCTGATATGGTTAGTCTGACGGATGAAAACCGTATCTTAGTTCAGTATGGTCTGGAGATGTTGGGACATACCCAGCGCATTGGTCTGCAAGAAATGTTGGACATGGCTGGGATTGCTGCTAGCGAGGTGACAGAAGAGACAGTTGGTTTCCAGATTGCCCCTCGTTTGAATGCCTTGGGCCGTCTAGATGATCCCAATCCTGCCATTGACTTATTGACTGGATTTGATGATGAGGAAGCGCATGAGATTGCCCTCATGATTCACCAGAAAAATGAAGAGCGCAAGGAAATTGTGCAATCTATCTATGAAGAAGCTAAGACCATGGTGGATCCTGAGAAGAAGGTACAGGTATTGGCTAAGGAAGGCTGGAATCCTGGGGTTCTGGGTATCGTGGCTGGGCGCTTGTTGGAAGAACTAGGGCAGACAGTCATCGTCCTCAATATAGAGGACGGTCGTGCCAAGGGTAGTGCTCGTAGTGTGGATGCGGTGGATATTTTTGAAGCTCTTGATCCTCACAGAAATCTGTTTATTGCTTTTGGAGGCCATGCGGGTGCAGCAGGGATGACCCTGGAAGTGGAGAATTTGGAAGCTTTGTCTCAGGTTTTAGAAAACTATATCCTAGAAACAGGGATAGGCCTTAGTGGAAAGAAGACTTTAAATCTAGATGAAGAGCTAGAC
Organism: Streptococcus sp. SK643; assembly: GCF_000259505.1. GTDB lineage: Bacteria > Bacillota > Bacilli > Lactobacillales > Streptococcaceae > Streptococcus. The sequence goes on along the minus strand of NZ_AJMM01000026.1, from coordinate 11,417 downwards.
TTGGAGACGCTCAACTTAGAAATGGTCAAAAGTTTTGAACGCTTGGCACCTTTTGGGATGGACAATCAAAAACCAATCTTTTATATCAGAGATTTCCATGTCGAAAGTGCTCGTACCATGGGGGCAGATAATGCCCATCTCAAACTAAAAATCTCAAAAGGAGAAGCTAGTTTTGAAGTGGTAGCCTTTGGCCAAGGTAGATGGGCAACGGAATTTTCTCAAACCAAGAACCTAGAATTGGCAGTAAAACTGTCTGTCAACCAGTGGAATGGTCAAACAGCTTTGCAGTTGATGATGGTGGATGCGCGTGTGGAAGGGGTTCAACTCTTTAACATTCGTGGGAAAAATGCAGTATTGCCAGATGGAATTCCAGTCTTGGATTTTGCTGGAGAAATGCCAAATCTGGCGAACAGTGAAGCTGTTGTCGTAAAAAGCATTCCAGAGGATATGAATCTGCTAAAGAACATATTCCAAGAGCAGAATTTCTCTGCTGTTTATTTTAAAAATGACATTGACAAAGCCTACTATCTGACAGGTTATGGGACTAGAGAGCAGTTTGCGAAACTCTATAAGACTATTTACCAGTTTCCAGAGTTTGATATTCGTTACAAACTTAAAGATTTGGCAGCTTATTTGAATATTCAACAAATTTTATTAGTCAAAATGATTCAAGTCTTTGAAGAATTGGGATTTGTAGTGATCAATGATGGAGTCATGACGGTTAATAAAGAAGCACCGAAAAGGGAAATTGCAGAAAGTCAAATTTACCAAAATCTCAAACAAACCGTTAAAGACCAAGAAATGATGGCCTTAGGTACCGTGCAAGAAATTTATGACTTTTTGATGAAGAAAGACTAGACACTATAAAGAGAGTTGGGCAACCAGCTCTTTTTTGAAAAGAATTCTAGATTTTGAAAATCATCAAAAAAATGGTATAATGGAAGGACGAGATTCGGCTGAAAGTTTTAGAACTTTTAGAAAAAGGGTAAAAATCCCTATTATCAAGAGAATGTAAGATTTCGGAGGAAAAATGAATAATATTAGATTAACAACGCTTGGTGGTGTACGTGAAAATGGGAAAAATATGTATATTGCTGAAATCGGGGACTCCATTTTTGTTTTGGATGCAGGTTTAAAGTATCCTGAAAATGAGCAATTAGGGGTTGATGTAGTCATTCCGAATATGGACTACCTTTTTGAAAATAAAGAGCGAATTGCTGGGGTATTTTTAACTCACGGACATGCGGATGCTATTGGTGCCCTACCTTATCTTTTGGCTGAAGCTAAGGTTCCAGTATTCGGTTCAGAGTTAACTATCGAGTTGGCTAAGCTCTTCGTCAAAGGAAATGATGCCGTTAAGAAATTTAATGATTTCCATGTTATTGATCAAGATACAGAAATTGATTTTGGTGCAACTATTGTTTCATTCTTCCGTACGACCCACTCTATTCCAGAAAGTTTAGGGATTGTCCTTAAAACTTCTGAGGGAAGTGTCGTCTATACAGGTGATTTTAAATTTGACCAAACAGCTAGCGAGTCTTATGCCACTGATTTTGGTCGTTTGGCTGAGATTGGTCGTGATGGTGTCCTAGCTCTTCTCAGTGACTCGGCTAATGCGGATAGCAATATCCAGGTAGCGAGTGAAAGTGAAGTTGGGGATGAAATTACCCAAACTGTTGCAGATTGGGGTGGTCGTATCATCGTTGCGGCGGTAGCCAGCAATCTCTCTCGTATCCAACAAGTGTTTGATGCTGCTGATGCGACAGGCCGTCGTGTGGTATTGACAGGATTTGATATTGAAAATATTGTCCGTACTGCGATTCGACTTAAAAAATTATCTCTAGCTAATGAGAGTCTGTTGATTAAACCAAAAGACATGTCTCGTTTTGAAGACCATGAGTTGATCATCCTTGAGACAGGTCGAATGGGTGAGCCGATTAATGGACTTCGTAAGATGTCAATCGGTCGCCACCGTTATGTCGAAATCAAGGATGGAGACTTGGTTTATATCGTTACCACACCATCTATTGCTAAAGAAGCGGTTATGGCGCGTGTGGAAAATATGATTTATCAAGCTGGTGGTGTTGTCAAACTGATCACTCAAAGTTTGCGCGTGTCAGGACACGGAAATGCGCGTGACCTTCAGTTGATGATCAATCTCTTGCAACCCAAGTATCTCTTCCCTATCCAAGGGGAATACCGTGAGTTGGATGCCCATGCCAAGGCTGCGATGGCAGTTGGGATGTTACCAGAGCGTATTTTCATTCCTAAGAAGGGAACAACCATGGCTTATGAACATGGAGATTTTGTTCCTTCAGGGGTAGTATCGGCAGGAGATGTCTTAATTGACGGAAATGCTATTGGTGATGTTGGAAATGTCGTTCTCCGTGATCGTAAGGTCTTGTCAGAGGATGGTATCTTCATTGTAGCCATCACTGTAAACCGTCGCGAGAAGAAAATCGTTGCCAAGGCGCGTGTTCATACACGAGGATTTGTTTACCTCAAGAAGAGTCGCGACATTCTCCGTGAAAGTTCAGAATTGATTAATCAAACAGTTGAAAACTATCTTCAAGGTGAAGAATTTGACTGGGCAGATTTAAAAGGTAAGGTTCGTGATAGTTTAGCTAAGTATCTTTTCGACCAAACGAAACGTCGCCCGGCAATATTACCAGTCGTGATGGAAGCAAAATAATCGTAAAATAAGTAGAGAGAAAGTCGAGTTTCGGCTTTTTCTTATAGAAAAAAGGGAGAATAAAAATGGCAGTTATGAACATTGAGTACTACTCACAAGTTTTGGATATGGAGTGGGGAGTGAATGTCCTCTACCCTGATGCCAATCGAGTGGAAGAACCAGATTGTAAAGATATCCCCGTTTTGTATCTTTTACATGGTATGTCTGGTAATCATAATAGTTGGTTAAAGAGGACCAATGTCGAACGCATACTCAGAGGAACTAATCTTATCGTTATTATGCCTAATACCAGTAACGGTTGGTACACTGATACCCAGTATGGATTTGACTACTACACAGCTTTAGCAGAAGAATTGCCCCAGGTTATGAAGCGTTTCTTTCCCAATATGACTAGTAAACGTGAAAAGACCTTTATAGCTGGTCTTTCTATGGGAGGATATGGATGCTTTAAATTGGCTCTAGCGACAAACTATTTTTCTCATGCAGCAAGTTTTTCAGGTGCTCTCAGTTTTCAAGATTTTTCTCCTGAAAGTCAAAATCTAGGGAGTCCTGCCTATTGGAGAGGTATTTTTGGAAAGATAACAGATTGGGAAAAGAGCTCCTATTCTCTTGAAAGTATCTCTAAAAAGTCAGATAAAAAGACCAAACTTTGGGCTTGGTGTGGGGAGGAAGATTTCTTATATGCTGCTAATAATCTAGCAGTCAAAAATCTAAAAAAACTAGGATTTGATATAAGCTATAGTCATAGCTCAGGAACTCATGAGTGGTATTACTGGGAAAAACAATTGGAGAGATTTTTAGCAACCTTACCAATTGATTTCATCTTGGAGGAGAGATTGAGTTAGTATCAGAAACATTAATTTTTAAATGCTTATCAAAGATGGCCTAAGAATGAAAATTTGTTTTACTAGACTTTTTTATTGAAAGTAGTAAAATAGTATAAGACTTTATTGTAAAGAGAGTAGATTATGTATCACTATAAAATTGGCATACCGGCATCTGAACATGATAATTTTGTCAAACAAAACGCTTTAATTAATATATTACAGACTAGTGCTTGGCAAGAAGTTAAATCTGATTGGCAACATGAACGGCTAGGTATCTATAAGGAAGAAACATTAGTAGCTGTTGCTAGTATTCTGATAAGATCCCTTCCGCTAGGATATAAAATGTTTTACATTTCTAGGGGGCCTATACTAGACTATAAAGATACAGAACTACTTGAATTTGTTCTTCAGTCTATAAAATCATACGCACGCAGTAAGCGAGCTGTATTTGTTATGTTTGATTCAAGTATTTGCATATCTCAGACATTGATAGGTCAAGAAAAAATTGAATATCCTGAGAATCTGGCTATCATTGACAGTTTAAAAAAATTGGGAGCAAAATGGTCAGGACTTACCAGTGATATGGGAGATACCATTCAACCTAGGGTTCAAGCAAAGATCTATAAGGAAAATTTTGGAGAGGATGTCCTTTCAAAATCCACTAAGCAGGCTATTCGAACAGCTCGAAATAAGGGGATTGAAATCCAAGTTGGTGGATTAGAGTTGTTGGATTCTTTTTCAGCTTTGATGAAAAAAACGGAGCAGAGAAAAGATATTCATTTGAGAAATCAAGATTACTATAGAAAATTATTGGATAGCTTTAAAGATCATTCTTATATTACACTTGCGACACTAGATCTTTCGAAACGCTCACAAGAATTAGCTCTGCAATTAGAAAAAAATAAATCTAAGCTAGAAAGGTTTACAGATTCAACTAAGCCTTCTAAAGTGCAGGAACATTTGAAAGAGAAGGAACGTATAGAAGAGGAACTAACTTTCTTACAGGATTACATCGATAAAGGTTATACAAATGCACCCTTGTCTGCAACATTAGTTGTTGAATTTGGTCATTCTTCTGTCAATTTATATGCCGGTATGGATGATGATTTTAAGCGTTATAATGCGCCAATTTTAACATGGTATGAAACAGCACGCTATGCTTTTGAACGTGGAATCTTGTGGCAAAATCTAGGAGGAATCGAAAATAACTTAGATGGTGGACTCTATCGATTTAAAGCAAACTTTAATCCGACAATTGAAGAATATTTAGGTGAATTTACCCTAGCGACTCATCCTTTGTATACTTTATTAAGATTTGCCCTAAACCTACGTACCAAACTAAGAAAAAGAAATCATAGAAAGTAAGTAAATAAATGACATTAACTGTATTAACAAAAGAAGAATTTCAAAATTATTCGGAAAAAGTTACGCATCGTTCCTTTGTTCAATCTGTCCAAATGGGAGATTTGATGGAAAAAAGAGGGGCAAAAGTTGTTTATCTTTCTCTAAAGAATGAAGAGGAAATTCAAGTTGCTGCTATGGTTTATAGTTTATCTATGCTAGGTGGTCTGCACATGGAACTCAATGCGGGGCCGATTTATACTCAACAAGAAGCTCTCCCAATTTTTTATGCGGACTTAAAAGAATATGCCAAGCAAAATGGTGTATTAGAGTTGCTTGTGAAACCTTATGAAACTTATCAAACTTTTGATAGTGATGGGAATGCGACAAGTGATGAAGAAAAAGGTCTCATTACTACTTTGACTGGTCTAGGTTATCAATTTCATGGTTTAACAACCGGTTACCCAGGTGGAGAACCGGATTGGCTATATTATAAGGATTTGACTGAATTAACTGAAAAAACCTTGCTAAAGAGCTTTAGTAAAAAAGGTAAGCCCCTGGTAAAAAAAGCTGAAACATTTGGCATTCAGTTGAAAAAGTTAAAACGTGAAGAGCTATCGATTTTTAAAGATATAACAAGATCAACTTCTGAACGTAGAGAATATAGTGATAAAAGTCTAGAATACTACGAAAAATTTTATGACGTATTTGGAGATAAAGCTGAATTTCTTATTGCCACACTGAATTTTTCAGAATATTTGAGTAAGTTAGAAAGTGAACAGAGCAAATTAGCAGAAAAACTGGATAAGTTGAGACTTGATTTGAGCAAAAATCCTAATTCTGAGAAAAAACAAAATCAACTAAGAGAATACTCTAGTCAATTTGAAACTTTTGAAGTTCGAAAAGCAGAAGCGAGTGACTTGATTGAAAAATATGGAGATGAAGATGTTGTATTGGCAGGGAGCTTATTTGTCTACATGCCTCAAGAAACAACTTATCTCTTCAGTGGATCCTATACTGAGTTTAATAAGTTTTACGCACCAGCTCTACTTCAGAAATATGTGATGTTAGAAAGCATTAAACGTGGCATACAGAAATACAACTTTCTAGGTATTGAAGGTGTTTTTGATGGAAGTGATGGCGTTTTACGATTTAAGCAAAATTTTAATGGCTATATTGTACGAAAAGCAGGTACTTTCCGTTATTATCCAAGACCTTTAAAATTTAAAGTACTTCGTCTTATAAAAAAATTATTGAGACGTTAATTCTAGTTTTTAGGTAGCTAGCTTAAAGTTATGAAGTCACATTAACTTATATAAGTGATTATTCAATTATTGATAGCTTGATACAGTATCGATTTTAGAATGTAAAATAGACTCCCAATGAACTGCACCCCAAAAGTTAGACAGAAAAAATCTAACTTTTGGGGTGTTTTGTTATGAAATAGAGTTATGAAGGTAAAGTTCAAGTCTATGAACTAAGAAAACAAGGATATAGTTTAAAGAAAATCTCAAAAAATTTGGGATACGTATTTCTACAGTTAGCTACATGTTTAGTTTGATTGATTGCTACGGGATAGAAATCGTCAAAAAAGAAAGAATCATTACATTTCCCCTGAATCAAAACAAGAAATGATTGATAATGGGAAAACGATTTTAAAATACATTTAATAAAATAAAAACGAACAAATTGGATATAACGACAATTATTGATAGTAAAACACTTTTTATTCAGAAAATTTGAAACATTATAATAAAATTATCTAAGAAATAAACATAATTTTCCTTGATATTTAAAAGCAAATGCCTTGAATATTCGGATTAATTATGATAGTATGAGTATACATGTTTAGGCGAATTTAAACATATTTGTTATATTGATTTTCATTTATTGAATATAATAAATATAAGATTGTTTTTCGATTAACATGAAAAAATATAAAAGGAGGTTGTTAGTCTCAATGAAAGGCAAACAACAACAAGATTATAGAACAGAAAAGTACATCCGTTACGGTATTCGTAAATATAGTTTTGGAGCAGCATCAGTAGCGATTGCGGCTGGTTTGATGTTCCTAGGAAATGGAGCGGTATCTGCCAATGAAGCCAAGCAGGTAGATGATACTGCTGTTACAGTGAAACAGGTAACTGACTTAACTGATAAGGTTGAGGATAAGAAGGACCAAGCTCCAGTTCAAAAAGAAGCAGAAGTTAAGAATTCAGCAGAAGAAAAAACAGTAGAAGCACCTAAGACAACTGCTGAAAAAGTTGCTGCTAACAAAACGCTTCTTTATCAAGCGATTTCAAGTTTAGAAGGCCGTATCGCTGTAGCTAAAAACGCTGATGCCAGCGCTCTTTCTGCTGCAAAGGGAGCTTTAGCAACTGCAAAATCAGTTTTTGCTAATCCAACAGCTGAACAAGCGGAAGTTGATAGCCAAACAGAAGTTCTCAAGGCTCTTGTGCCAGTTCTTGTAGAGTCAAACGCTGCTGAAACTGCAAAGAAAGAGGAAGTGGCTAAACAGAAAGAAGAAGTAGCTAAACAGAAAGAAGAAGCTCCTGCAGTAGATACCAAGATTTTGAGCCAAGTTTCATCTGAAGCAGAAGTTACCAATCAATTAGCTTATTCAGAAATGGACAAAAAAGACCTTGCTACTGAAGGTAAAGCTGCTATCGAAGCTGCAGTAGCCAAAAACCAAGCTGTTCTTGCAGAAACTAACAAACTCTTGGCAGATAAGAGCGTGACAAAAGAACAAGTGGATGCTCAGTTGAACCGTTTGAATGAGTCTATTCAGGCAGTTTATGTTGAATTGAAACGTAATGGGATTGGTCGTGATGGAAGATTTGCTGTAGCTCTTTCAGCTAACGAAGGATACACAGCTGCTTCTACAGAACTAAGAAAAGAAAATGGTGAATTTCTTGGTTCTACAGGTAAATCTTACAAAGTACTAGATGGTAACGCTAATTATAAAATTTATGTTCATGGATATCAATCTGAGAACACTGATGTACCTGCGGCTAATAGTGGACAAGCAGGGGTTAGTGGGCGTACAGACATCCCTTTATCAAAAACAGAAGCTCAAAAAGTGGGACGTGAAGCAGAACTATGGAAAGGGAAACTTCGTGCTACTGGTAAAGCTAACAACAATAATGTATGGGGTGCAGGTGGACCTTACGAATACTTAGCTACAGAAATCTACGGATATACTTATCAGCAAGGAGACCACTATGTATATCTTACAGATGTAAAAAAACGTTTTAGTTTATCACCAGAGGCAACTGCTGCAGGATACACAATTGCAAAAGTTGAAGCGAGCAACTTACCTCCTGGATTAGCTTATAATGCAACTACAGATACTGTAGAAGGATATGTAGCATCTACTCTTCAAAACGGTGTATATGACATGCGCTATATTGTAACTGTAGAGAAAGGTGGAGCTACTCAGCAAGTTACTTTCAGAGACTTAACAGCTGGATGGATTGGATGGCAAGATAGCTCTGCACCACGTATTCAAGGGTCATCAAAATTAGTAACAATAGGCGATCAAGTTAATCATAATATTAAATATGTTGATAACGATGGAATGAGTCGTGATGAAAGAACTGATTATGTATACAGAGATGGTGGAGCAAAAGTTGTTGCCGGTTCAAAAACAGCTTCTGGAACCACGAAGGGAGCAACCTTTACTGCAGTTGATGGATCTAAAATAAATACCGAGAACGGACCACAAACTGTCACAGCCCATACAGCCATAAACGGTAATTATACGGGAAGTAAAACTTCGATAAATGATGTTGTACCAGGATTAAATTACGATCCAAAAACTGGAGATATTACTGGAACAGCATCAGAAGCTGGAATTTATACAGCAACTGTTTATGCGAAAGACTATAATAACACAACCAACGCGAAAAATCAGGATTGGAATATGTATGGTCAAGAAGCCCATGAAAATATTACAATCGCAGTAGCACCTAAAATTACTGTTAAGAATGTTGAAGCTTATGCAACAAATGTACCTATGACAATTTCAAAAGGTGCTAATAAAGCGGAAATTACAATGCCAGATGGAACAGTTACAAAACTTGAAGTTAAAAATGGAAACTGGACAGTAGCTGCAGGTACTACAAACACGGCTGTACAAGAAGGTGCGGTATTAGGAGCTGCATCTACAACAGGAGATTCAACTGTTAACTTAACTGTAACACCAGAATCTACTAAATATGTAGGTGTGGATAATATTGTAGCAAAAGCAACAACTGATAAGGTTAAAGCGAATATTCAACGTGAATTTGCTATGGTAACTGACGCAGCAGGAAACACATACAAAGCAATGTTTAACAGTGCAACAGGTAAATATTCATTACCTACAGAAAAAGCTTATGAATTAACAGACAATGGTAATGGTACATCAACTCTTATTGAACGTCGTGTTTATACAGATGCTCAAGCAAATGGTGATGTTAAATTCGTTGTTTATGAATTTGAACGTACATGGAATAGAACATCTTCAGCGGCAACATTAGTAGATAAAATTGCTGAAATCCGTAAAAATGGTGAGGTAACAGCAGTAGGTAATGTTACACGTACAGAGACTTTAATTAAAAAAGATAACACATCTTCAGAACAAGGAATGGTAGTTACAGTAAGTTATGACTCAGTAACAAACCAATGGACATCTTCTGACGGTACAGCGGTAACAGCTAAAGAATCAAATGCTGGTTGGGAAGTAGAAACAGCATCAGGATTTAAAGGGTATGTAGCATACCGTGAAGCATCTTCTACAGATGTAGCATCAATTCAAAATGCTAAACCAACAGGGACTTCAACAAGTTATTCAGAAGCAAAAGGTACATCAGTAGACTTAATTAAATCAACTAAAGCAAATGTAGCATTCGCAGATACAATCGATGACAAATCATCAGCAACAGATTCTGATACTATTAAAACAAAAGTAACAGCAACTGCACCAGACGGAACAGTCACTACTTTTGATGGAGCTCAAGCTGAAGAAACTGCCTATATCACGGCTCAACGTACTGCGGCAGCTAAAACTCAAGCAGCTGCAACTGCTGTAAAAGAATATCAAGATACACAAAATGAATTAGCACGTCTTCAAGAACTATTAGATCGTCAAACAAGAATGGTAGAAGATGCTCAAAAAGCATTAGATAACTTAAAATTGCGTTCGATTTCTCCAACATCTCAAGATTTAGCAGAGAAAAGACTTGCGCGTGTTAAAGAGTTGAAAGCATCTATAGAAACACAATTAGAAACAGCTAAAGCAAATCTATCGACAAAAAATACTGAAGTAGAGTCAGCGCGTACTGCAGCTTTAGAAGCTGAAAGAGCGGTAGAAACTGCGCGTGCAGCTCTTAAAACAGCTGCAGAAGCAAACTTAGCTAAAGCTAACGCTTATGTATTATCTCAAAAAGGACGTTACAAAGTAACAGTAAGCGCAGTAGATTCAAATGGGGTTGTAACAACTCCAACAGTAGGGGGAACAGATGCTGGAGAAGTAACAGAAGATGCAGTAGCAGAAACAACTTACTACATCGTAGTAACAGATCCAGAGAAATCATCAGGAGCTCAAGGTCAAAAACAAACTGACTCAATGGCAGATAATTTCAATGATGGAAAAGAAGGAACTACAGTATCAGATTACAAACTAGTAGATCCAGCAACAGGAAACAAAGCTTCTTCAGTAACAACTGCAGAAGGGACTTACACAGTAGATCCAACAACAGGTGAAGTAAGCTTCACTCCTGCAGAAGGATTTGTAGGAACAGCTACACCGATGAAAGTTTCAGCGAATGTAACATTCAATGATGAATCAGGAAACCCAGTAACAGTAGCAGTAGAAAATACATATACACCAACTGTATATGGAGTTCAACCATCAACAGATGAAACTACAGGAAAACAAGGTCAATCTCAAACATCTAAATCAGGAAAAGATCGTTTCTCTGAATTAAATACAGCAACTAATACTCCAGACGGTACAAATGTAGACTGGACAACAGCTGCATACTCACTAGAAGGAGCTAATGCTGAAGGTAAAGTGGTAGTTGATGGAGAAGGAACATACTCAATCGATCCAACAACAGGTGTAGTAACATTTGAACCACTTCCAACATTTACAGGAAAAGCTAAAGGTGTTAATGTACAAGTATCAGTAACAGCAACTGACTCAGAAGGAAACAAAGTTCCAGTTACTTCAAAAGGAAAATATACTCCAGAAGTAACACCAGTAACACCGACAGGAGCACCAGTTACATCTGAAGGTAAACAAGGTCAAGAACAAACAGGTAAACCTGTCTTTACACAAGGTGATGAAACAGCACCAATTACAATCAACGAACAGCAACCAGCTAAATTCGTAGTAAATGGACAACCAGTTGATGACAAAGAAATTCCAGCAACAAAAGATGGAAAAGAAGTTGGTAAATACGTAATCGATCCATTAACAGGTTTTGTAACCTTTAAACCAAATAAAGACTTCACAGGCACACCAGATCCAGCAACTGTTGAAGCTAAAGATAAGAATGGAACACCAGCTACAG
>NZ_AJMM01000025.1 GCF_000259505.1 Streptococcus sp. SK643 | reverse complement strand
AATTTTTTAATCTGGAAGGGTAGCGAAGAGGCTAAACGCGGCGGACTGTAAATCCGCTCCTTCGGGTTCGGGGGTTCGAATCCCTCCCCTTCCATTTAACGGGCATAGTTTAAAGGTAGAACTAAGGTCTCCAAAACCTTCAGTGTGGGTTCGATTCCTACTGCCCGTGTTAGTATATTATGGCGGGTGTGGTGAAGTGGTTAACACACCAGATTGTGGCTCTGGCATGCGTGGGTTCGATCCCCATCACTCGCCTATTTTATATTATTGGGGTATAGCCAAGCGGTAAGGCAAGGGACTTTGACTCCCTCATGCGTTGGTTCGAATCCAGCTACCCCAGTTACTATTTGCCGGCGTGGCGGAATTGGCAGACGCGCTGGACTCAAAATCCAGTGTCCGCAAGGACGTGCCGGTTCGACCCCGGCCGCCGGTATAGTAATGAAGACAAGGTTCTAAGCCTTGTCTTTTTGTTTTTTCGGTGTTAGTAGGAATTTTAAATTTATCTATTTTTTTTGTATTAGGCTTTATCTTATTTTTAGTTTTCTGGAGTAAAATAGAAAATCTATCTTTTAAAAAGCTTACGTGATTTGTAAAGATAGGTTTTTATTTTTTAGGAATGGTGAGAAAATATGTACTGAATTATTTGTTTTTTTAAAAATTTATTTTTGGTATTTTGCGCTTGTTTCGAAGTCTGGTTTGGACTCTAGTTCTCCTATTAGTTCTTGTATTTGGTTTCTATGTTATCTAACTGGAGACACGAACACTACGTTGAGTCATATAGAAAAGTTAGCAAAAATTTGTCAAGATAGTTGGAATCAATGGAAGGATACGGGGATCTTGGAAATCTTATCCCAGACAGACAATCACCAACATACGAAAGCCAAGAGACCTAGCGCATTGGCTCGTATTTATAATGATTCTCAGATGGATTAGATTTTTCAAAGGGGCTTATTCTGATGCTATTAATAATTTGAATCAAACTGGAGCCTTTACCTTTGAGATTGTTAATGATTCTAATCAGTCAGATATTGTATCAACTGAGGTGCATAATAGTTCAATACCTGTGGTAGGTGAAGCTGAAATCAAAACCAATCTTTTGACGGGTCAATTTTTGTCGGTAACACTTCGTTTAAATCACTATTATTTATCAAATTTAAGTTACGGTTATTCTTATGAACGTGTCGTGCACACGGCAGGGCATGAGTTGGGTCATGCTATTGGATTGGATCACACCAATGAGATATCAGTTATGCAACAAGTAGGATCTTACTATGGAATTCAGCTAGATGATATAAAGGCCGTTCAAGAGCTTTATAGCACAAGCTACTAAATGAAGGAGGTTTATACAAATCTTACAAACAAGCTCTTCAATCAAAGGATTGGAGGGGATTTTTGTTATAATGGAACTATGAATAACTTGATCAAATCAAAACTGGAGCTTTTACCGACAAGTCCCGGATGTTACATTCACAAGGATAAACATGGCACTATTATTTATGTCGGAAAGGCTAAAAATCTTCGAAATCGCGTGAGGTCTTATTTCCGTGGTAGTCATGATACTAAGACAGAAGCACTGGTTTCTGAAATTGTGGATTTTGAATTTATCGTCACTGAGTCCAATATTGAGGCCCTCCTTCTTGAAATTAATCTCATCAAGGAAAACAAACCCAAGTATAATATCATGCTTAAGGATGATAAGTCCTATCCTTTTATTAAAATCACCAATGAGCGCTATCCAAGGCTCATTATCACTCGTCAGGTCAAAAAGGATGGTGGGCTTTACTTTGGTCCTTATCCGGATGTAGGAGCGGCTAATGAAATCAAGCGCCTCTTAGATAGAATTTTCCCTTTCCGCAAGTGTACCAATCTTCCCTCTAAGGTATGTTTTTATTACCATATCGGTCAGTGTCTGGCCCATACTATCTGTAAAAAAGATGAGGCCTATTTCAAGGCCATGGCTCAGGAAGTTTCAAATTTCCTAAAGGGGCAGGATGACAAGATTATCGATAGCCTCAAGGAAAAGATGGCCACTGCAGCCCAGAAGATGGAGTTTGAACGTGCAGCGGAATACCGTGACCTGATTCAGGCGATTGGAACACTTCGAACCAAGCAACGGGTCATGGCTAAGGATCTCCAAAATCGGGATGTCTTTGGCTACTATGTGGACAAGGGCTGGATGTGTGTTCAGGTTTTCTTTGTTCGTCAGGGTAAGCTTATTGAGCGCGATGTCAATCTTTTCCCTTATTATAATGATCCGGATGAGGACTTTCTAACCTATGTGGGACAATTCTATCAAGAAAAATCTCACCTAGTTCCTAATGAGGTGCTGATTCCGCAGGATATTGATGAAGAAGCCGTCAAGGCTTTGGTGGATACCAAGATTCTCAAACCCCAGCGTGGAGAGAAAAAGCAACTGGTCAATCTGGCTATAAAGAATGCTCGAGTCAGTCTGGAGCAGAAATTCAACCTGCTAGAGAAATCTGTCGAAAAGACCCAAGGAGCTATTGAAAATCTAGGACGTTTGCTTCAAATCCCAACCCCAGTCCGCATCGAGTCCTTCGATAACTCCAACATCATGGGAACTAGTCCTGTTTCTGCCATGGTGGTCTTTGTAAATGGAAAACCCAGTAAAAAGGATTACCGTAAGTATAAAATCAAGACTGTGGTTGGACCAGACGACTATGCCAGTATGAGAGAAGTCATTCGCAGGCGCTATGGTCGAGTACAGCGTGACGGTTTGACTCCTCCAGATTTGATTGTCATTGATGGGGGACAAGGTCAAGTCAATATCGCCAAGCAAGTCATACAAGAGGAGCTGGGTTTGGATATTCCCATTGCAGGTTTGCAAAAAAATGACAAGCACCAAACCCATGAATTGCTCTTTGGAGATCCGCTTGAGGTGGTGGAGTTGTCTCGCAATTCTCAGGAATTTTTCCTTTTGCAACGCATTCAGGATGAGGTGCACCGCTTTGCCATCACCTTCCATCGCCAACTGCGCTCCAAAAATTCCTTTTCATCACAATTGGATGGGGTTGAAGGTCTGGGACCTAAACGCAAGCAAAATCTCATGAAGCATTTCAAGTCTCTGACCAAAATCAAGGAAGCCAGTGTGGATGATATTGTTGAAGTTGGAATGCCTAGAGCCGTTGCAGAGGCTGTGCAGAGGAAGTTGAACCCGCAGGAAGAAGTGGAATTGTCTCAAGTGGCGGAAGAAAGAGTAGATTATCAAACGGAAACTAGACATGATTAAAAGGAAGTTTCTTTGTCTTGAATTGAATTGTTCAAACTAAAAACGATTGGGCCAGCCAATCGTTTTTAGTATATCTTACTGTAACTGAGATTTATCTGGTAGATAAGAACCACCTAGATAAGTATTGCTGAGTTTTTCAAGGGTTCCATCTTGGTAGAGTTCTTTGAGCGCTTTATCAAATTTCTCTTTAAACTCTTTTTGGTCGCTTGAGAAAACGATATAGTTGTTGGGGCTATCGGCAGAAGGTAAATCAACGACTGAGAGATCTAAGCCACGGTCCTTGATAATCTTTTGAACCGATACCTTGTCAAAAACTAGGAAATCAAATTCACCGTTAGAGAGGTCTAAGATTCGTTTACCGATATCCTCTCCAGAAAAATCGATAGTAGCGGGATTGTCAGTGTGTTTCTGATTCCAGTTATTGATGAATTGAGCGTTTGAAGTTCCGGTATCCTCTTGAGTTGTTTTGCCAGCGATTTGGTCAAGTGAAGTCAGAGGATTTTTCTTGTTGCTTACAAGGACGAGGGGGTTGTTCGAAATTGGAAGTGAGTAAAGGTATTTTTCAGCACGCTCTTTTGTGTAACTCAAGTTATTGGCTGCAGCCTGATAGTGACCAGAATCAAGTCCTGGGAAGATACTCTCCCAAGCAGTTCTTTGGAATTGAATCTCGTAGTCGCTGAGTTTTTCATCTACTGCTTTTAGAACTTCAATGTCAAAGCCTGTCAGATTGCCTTTGTCTTCGTAGTCAAATGGTGGCACATCGCCAGCTGTAGCAACGACGATTGTCTTTTGAGAGCTGGTTTCTTTAGGTGTAGCTTGATTTCCACAGGCAACCAAAAATGGTAGGATGGCTAGTAATAGGCTAAATTTTTTCATAATGTCTCCATTCAAATGTAAAGTTATCTGCTAGTTTATCAGAAACTTTCCCGATGAACCAATATATATTTTTTATAGCTGTAATAAAAAATCTTAATCATGAAAAATCTCTGCAAGCTCTTTCAAATTATGGTAGAATGGAAGCAGTAGAATTAGAAAAGGAAATCGATTATGAAATTTCTTGAATTAAATAAAAAACGTCATGCGACTAAGCATTTCACTGATAAGCCAGTTGATCCTAAAGATGTTCGTACGGCTATCGAAATTGCAACCTTAGCACCAAGCGCCCACAACAGCCAGCCTTGGAAATTTGTGGTGGTTCGTGAGAAAAATGCTGAATTGGCGAAATTGGCATACGGTTCGAACTTTGAACAGGTATCATCAGCGCCTGTAACCATTGCCTTGTTTACAGATACAGACCTTTCCAAACGTGCTCGTAAGATTGCCCGTGTCGGTGGGGCAAAGAATTTCTCAGAAGAACAACTACAATACTTCATGAAAAATTTGCCTGCGGAATTCGCGCGTTACAATGAACAACAGGTCAGCGACTACCTAGCCCTCAATGCAGGTTTGGTTGCTATGAACTTGGTTCTCGCTCTTACAGACCAAGGAATCGGATCAAATCTTATCCTTGGTTTTGACAAATCAAAAGTCAACGAAGTTTTGGATATCGAAGAACGTTTCCGCCCAGAACTCTTGATTACAGTGGGTTATACGGACGAGAAATTAGAACCAAGCTACCGTTTGCCAGTAGATGAAATCATCGAGAAAAGATAGGAAGTAGAAAATATGACAGCAATTGATTTTACAGCAGAAGTAGAAAAACGCAAAGAAGACCTCTTGGCTGACTTGTTTAGCCTTTTGGAAATCAACTCAGAACGTGATGACAGCAAGGCTGATGCCCAGCATCCATTTGGACCTGGTCCAGTAAAAGCTTTGGAGAAGTTCCTTGAAATCGCAGACCGTGATGGCTACCCAACTAAAAATGTTGATAACTATGCAGGACACTTCGAGTTTGGTGATGGAGAAGAAGTTCTCGGAATCTTTGCCCACATGGACGTAGTGCCTGCTGGTAGCGGTTGGGACACAGATCCTTACACACCAACTATCAAAGATGGTAGCCTTTATGCGCGTGGAGCTTCTGATGATAAGGGGCCTACAACAGCTTGTTACTATGGCTTGAAAATCATCAAAGAATTGGGTCTTCCAACTTCTAAGAAAGTTCGTTTCATTGTTGGAACGGACGAAGAATCAGGCTGGGCAGACATGGACTATTACTTTGAACACGTAGGACTTGCCAAACCAGACTTTGGTTTCTCTCCAGATGCTGAATTTCCGATTATCAATGGAGAAAAAGGGAACATTACAGAATACCTCCACTTTGCAGGTGAAAATACAGGTGCAGCCCGTCTTCACAGCTTCACAGGTGGTTTGCGTGAAAACATGGTACCAGAATCAGCAACAGCAGTCGTTTCAGGTGACTTGGCTGACTTGCAAGCTAAACTAGATGCCTTTGTTGCAGAACACAAACTTAGAGGAGAACTCCAAGAAGAAAACGGTCAATACAAGGTGACGATCATTGGTAAATCAGCCCACGGTGCTATGCCCGCTTCAGGTGTCAATGGTGCAACTTACCTAGCCCTCTTCCTTAGCCAGTTTGACTTTTCTGGTCCAGCCAAAGACTACCTTGACATCGCTGGTAAAATTCTCTTGAACGACCATGAGGGTGAAAATCTCAAGATTGCTCATGTGGATGAAAAGATGGGTTCCCTTTCTATGAATGCGGGTGTCTTCCGCTTCGATGAAACAAGTGCTGACAATACCATTGCCCTTAATATCCGCTATCCAAAAGGAACAAGTCCAGAACAAATCAAGTCAATCCTTGAAAACTTGCCAGTTGCTTCTGTTAGCCTTTCTGAACACGGTCACACGCCTCACTATGTGCCGATGGAAGATCCACTTGTTCAAACCTTGTTGAATGTCTATGAAAAACAAACTGGACTTAAAGGTCACGAGCAAGTTATCGGTGGTGGAACCTTTGGTCGCTTGCTAGAACGAGGTGTTGCCTACGGTGCTATGTTCCCAGACTCGATTGATACCATGCACCAAGCCAATGAATTTATTGCCTTGGATGATCTCTTCCGAGCAGCAGCAATCTATGCCGAAGCTATTTACGAATTGATCAAATAAAACGATAGAAGTCTGAGATTTTATGCTTAGACTTCTTTTTGGAGGGAAAGTAGATGTCTCAAATTGAAAGAATCAAACAGGCTATTATGGCAGATCCGCAGAATGCTACCTATACAAAGCGTGGCATCGAGCCTCTCTTTGCAGCGCCAAAAACTGCTCGCATCAATATCATCGGTCAAGCACCTGGACTTAAAACTCAAGAAGCAGGCCTTTACTGGAAAGATAAAAGTGGTGACCGCTTGCGAGATTGGCTCGGTGTTGATGAAGATACCTTTTACAATTCAGGCTATTTTGCTGTTTTACCTATGGATTTCTACTTTCCAGGGCATGGCAATTCAGGTGATTTACCACCTCGAGCAGGATTTGCCGAAAAATGGCATCCACAGCTCTTGCAAGAATTACCAGATATTCAATTGACCCTCTTGATTGGCCAATATGCCCAAGCCTACTATTTGCAGGAGAAAATCAGTGGTAAGGTGACAGAACGGGTAAAACACTATCAGAACTACTTGCCAACCTATTTTCCACTAGTTCACCCCTCGCCGCGAAATCAAATCTGGATGGCCAAAAATCTTTGGTTTGAGTCAGAAGTGGTGCCGGATTTGAAAGAAAGAATTAAAACTATTTTAGGAGAAAAAGAATGAAAGAAATAGCCTTTGACGCATTTTACCAGCTATACCAAAACGATCAACTTTCTCTAGTTGACGTGAGAGAAGTGGATGAATTTGAAGCTCTTCACTTAGAAGGCGCCCACAACCTACCGCTTAGTCAATTGGCTGATAGCTATGATCAGTTGGACAAGGATCAGTTACATTATGTCATTTGTAAAGCTGGGGTTAGATCAGCGCATGCTTGTCAATTCCTAGCTGAACAAGGTTATGAGGTTATCAATGTTCAAGGTGGTATGACTGCCTTTGAAGAACTCTAAACATAAGAATTTTCTCCTACTTGGTTTTGTCTAGGTAGGAGAGTTTTATTTTTAGATAATTCATACTTTTTAGAATCTTAAAAACATTTAACATTTTACTTCGTGATGCTTTTTTCAGACTCCTAATCATGGTATACTAGGTCAGTATTTTATAAATATGAAGGAGATTTTCATGGCTAAAAAAGGTGCCCTAACAGGTTTGCTCCTGTTTGGAATATTTTTTGGTGCGGGGAACTTGATTTTTCCGCCTTCTCTAGGTGCTCTATCTGGAGAACATTTTCTTCCTGCCATTGCAGGTTTTGTCTTTTCAGGTGTCGGTATCGCCGTCTTGACTCTTATTATTGGAACGCTCAATCCTAAAGGATATATCTACGAGATTTCAACAAAGATAGCGCCTTGGTTTGCGACTCTTTACCTCTCAGTTCTTTACTTGTCAATTGGCCCATTCTTTGCCATCCCACGCACAGCTACAACAGCTTACGAAGTAGGGATTAGCCCCCTTCTGTCGGATGCGAATAAAGGTCTAGGTTTGATTGTCTTCACTCTTCTTTACTTTGCGGCAGCCTATTTGATTTCGCTTAATCCATCAAAAATTTTGGACCGTATCGGCCGTGTTTTAACACCAGTCTTTGCGATTTTGATTGTTATCTTGGTTGTTCTAGGAGCTATCAAATATGGTGGAACAAGTCCTCAAGCTGCGTCAGCTGCTTATCAAGCTTCTGCCTTTGGTACAGGTTTCCTTGAAGGTTACAATACCTTGGATGCTCTTGCTTCTGTTGCCTTTAGTGTAATCGCAGTTCAAACCTTGAAACAACTTGGATTTTCAAGTAAGAAAGAATACATTTCGACTATTTGGGTTGTTGGTATCGTTGTTGCCCTTGCCTTCAGCGCTCTTTACATCGGTTTAGGTTTCCTTGGAAATCATTTCCCAGTATCAGCTGAAGCGATGAAGGGTGGAACGCCAGGTGTTTATATCTTGTCACAAGCGACTCAAGAAATCTTTGGTTCAACAGCTCAACTCTTCCTTGCAGCTATGGTTACTGTAACCTGCTTCACAACAACAGTTGGTCTAATTGTGTCAACAGCGGAGTTCTTTAACGGACGTTTCCCACAAATCAGCTACAAGGTTTATGCAACAGTCTTTACCTTGATTGGATTTGCCATTGCAAATCTTGGTTTGAGTGCAATTATCAAGTACTCCATTCCAGTATTGGTTATCTTGTACCCAATCACGATTGCTATCGTCATGATTGTCATTGTTAATAAGTTTGTAGCTCTTTCAAAACCAGGGATGCAGTTAACGATTGGTGTAGTTACAGCTATTGCCATTGGAAGCGTATTAGGAAGTTCATTTAATCTTGAATTTTTAACAAATATGATCAATGCTCTTCCATTTTCTAAAGCGTCATTACCATGGTTGGTGCCAGCTGTTATCGGAATCTTGCTCTCATTGGTTCTACCAAACAAGCAAGAAAGCGATGTTTTTGAAATGGAATAATGATAAAATCACTTTTGTAGCTAATGCTACAAGAGTGATTTTCTTTTTTATCCGATGATAAATGTGCTATAATAGGTAGCAAAAGAGGTAAAGAAATGAATCAAACGGTAGAATATATCAAAGAATTAACAGCCATTGCATCTCCAACTGGTTTTACTCATGAGATTGTGGAATATTTAGTTAAAACTCTAGAAGGTTTTGGTTACCAGCCGGTTCGTACAGTCAAGGGCGGTGTCAATGTGACGATTAAGGGTCAAAATGATGAACAACACCGCTATGTGACTGCCCATGTAGATACGCTGGGTGCTATTGTCCGTGCTGTCAAACCAGATGGCCGTCTCAAAATGGACCGTATCGGTGGTTTTCCTTGGAATATGATTGAGGGTGAAAACTGTATGGTTCATGTGGCTAGTACTGGTAAAACTATTTCTGGAACGATTTTAATCCACCAGACGTCTTGTCATGTCTATAAGGATGCAGGGACTGCAGAGCGTACTCAAGATAATATGGAAGTGCGTTTAGATGAAAAAGTGACTAACGAAAAAGAAACTCGTGCCTTAGGAATTGAGGTTGGTGACTTTATCAGCTTTGATCCCTGAACTGTCGTGACAGAGACAGGTTTTATCAAGTCTCGTCATTTAGACGATAAGGTCAGTGCAGCAATTTTGCTTAACCTGCTTCGTGTATACAAGGAAGAAGGCATTGAGTTGCCAGTAACAACCCATTTTGCTTTTTCAGTCTTTGAAGAAGTTGGGCATGGTGCCAACTCCAATATTACTTCTCAGGTAGTCGAATATCTGGCTGTGGACATGGGAGCTATGGGGGACGATCAGCAGACAGATGAGTACACAGTGTCTATCTGTGTCAAGGATGCTTCAGGGCCTTATCACTATGACTTCCGTCAACATTTGGTGGCCTTGGCTAAAGAACAAGATATTCCATTTAAGTTGGATATCTATCCATTTTATGGTTCAGACGCTTCAGCGGCTATGTCTGCAGGTGCAGAAGTCAAACATGCCCTTCTCGGTGCTGGTATCGAGTCTAGTCATTCTTATGAGCGTACTCATATTGACTCGGTGGTCGCAACAGAACGTATGGTTGACGCTTATCTTAAGAGTGCATTGGTAGACTAGTATGTGTCTTATTTTCCAGAGAATTGAGTTCATTAAAACTGGGGAAAATCCCTGCTTTGTAAGAGAGTTGGAAACAGGATATGTGGTCATTGGAGACCACCAATATTTTAAGGGATATACCTTATTCCTAGCAAAAGAGCATGTGACAGTAGTCTACCATATGGAGATATCTGTCAAATTCCGTTTTTTAGAGGAAATGAGTCTGGTCCGAGAGGCAGTTGCCAAGGCATTTGTTGCTGAGAAAATGAATATTGAACTTCTAGGAAATAGCGATGCCCACGCCTATTGGCATCTTTTCCCAAGAAAAAAGGGGATATGAATGAATACGCATCAACGGATGTGGTCCAGTATGGTTGTTTCCCTTTGAAGGAATGTCAGCAGAAGAGTACCAAGTACAATCCTCAGAGTTGGAACAAATGATGAAGGTCTTATCAGATGAGTTACAGAAGATTACGGTATAAGAGAGGAAGAAAATGAAGAAAAGATTTGTAATTTTGACAGGTTTGCTAGCCTTATCATTAGCAGCTTGTTCACAGGAAAAAGTAAAAAATGAAGAGGCTGCAACTAAGACAGAGCAAAGTGCTAAAGTAGAAGGAACAGTCGGAAGTAAGTCTCAAGGGGCTGCTCAGAAAAAAGCAGAAGTGGTCAATAAAGGTGATTACTATAGCATTCAGGGGAAATACGATGAAATCATTGTAGTGAACAAGCACTATCCTTTGTCAAAAGACTATAATCCCGGAGAAAATCCAACCGCAAAGGCAGAATTAGTCAAGTTAATTGCAGCCATGCAAGCAGCTGGTTTCCCAATTAGTGATCACTACAGTGGTTTCCGAAGTTATGAGACCCAGAGCAGTCTTTATCAAGATTATGTTAACAGAGATGGGAAAGAAGCGGCAGATAGATACTCTGCTCGCCCAGGATATAGTGAACACCAAACGGGATTAGCTTTTGATGTTATCGGTACAAATGGGGATTTGGTCACAGAAGACAAAGCAGCCCAATGGCTTTTGGATCATGCGGCTGACTATGGTTTTGTAGTTCGTTATTTAAAAGGGAAAGAGAAAGAGACTGGTTATATGGCTGAAGAATGGCATCTTCGGTATGTAGGAAAAGAAGCTAAAGAAATTGCAGCTAGTGGTCTCAGTTTGGAAGAGTATTTCGGTTTTGAAGGTGGAAACTACGTAGATTAAAAAAATAAGTTTTCTCTTGCAATTTGAGATAAATAGTGTATAATAGATAGGTATGTGTAAAGCATACTTGTGGGAGGTAAAAATCTTACATTACCGCCAAAACCACAAAGGAGGATTTAAAAATGGCTAAAAAAGTCGAAAAACTTGTAAAATTGCAAATCCCTGCTGGTAAAGCTACACCAGCTCCACCAGTTGGACCTGCACTTGGTCAAGCTGGTATTAACATCATGGGATTCACAAAAGAGTTCAACGCTCGTACAGCTGACCAAGCTGGTATGATCATTCCAGTTGTTATCTCAGTTTACGAAGATAAATCATTTACTTTCATCACTAAAACACCACCAGCTGCTGTTCTTTTGAAAAAAGCTGCAGGTGTTGAAAAAGGATCAGGTACACCTAACAAAACTAAAGTTGCTACAGTTACTCGTGCACAAGTACAAGAAATTGCAGAAACTAAGATGCCAGATTTGAACGCAGCAAACGTTGAGTCTGCAATGCGTATGATCGAAGGTACTGCTCGTTCTATGGGATTCACTGTTGTTGACTAATCATTAACACAGTAGAAAATCTCACAGCAGTCTATTAGTTGCTTTTCATACTAGGTAAGCGACTGAGGCTTATACTTAAGTACAGCAAGGGAGCTTAAGGCCGTAGGAAAAGGAAAATAATAGACTGAAAACCCGCAAGACTTCATCATTTCGAGGAGTGACGTGGGAGATGAAAATCGATTGAACCACTTACAAGGAGAATAGAAAATGGCTAAAAAAAGCAAACAACTTCGTGCTACTCTTGAGAAAATCGACAGCACAAAAGCATACAGCGTAGAAGAAGCTGTAGCACTTGCAAAAGAAACTAACTTTGCAAAATTTGATGCAACTGTAGAAGTTGCTTACAACTTGAACATCGATGTTAAAAAAGCTGACCAACAAATCCGTGGAGCAATGGTATTGCCAAACGGTACTGGTAAAACTTCACGCGTTCTTGTTTTCGCACGTGGTGCAAAAGCTGAAGAAGCAAAAGCTGCTGGTGCAGACTTTGTTGGTGAAGATGACCTCGTTGCTAAAATCAACGACGGTTGGTTGGACTTCGACGTAGTTATCGCTACACCTGACATGATGGCTCTTGTTGGACGTCTTGGACGTGTCCTTGGACCACGTAACTTGATGCCAAACCCTAAAACTGGTACTGTAACAATGGATGTTGCTAAAGCAGTTGAAGAGTCTAAAGGTGGTAAAATCACTTACCGTGCTGACCGTGCAGGTAACGTTCAAGCAATCATTGGTAAAGTATCATTTGAAGCTGAAAAATTGGTTGAAAACTTTAAGGCTTTCAACGAAACAATCCAAAAAGCAAAACCAGCTACAGCTAAAGGAACTTACGTAACAAACTTGACTATCACAACTACTCAAGGTGTTGGTATCAAAGTTGACGTTAGCTCACTTTAATTAGAAGTTTATAAGAAATAAGAAAAACGAGTACAAAAGTGCTCGTTTTTCTTATTTCTTATCCTTAGCTAGAAAGGATAACATATTAGTGGAGAGAACATTGGGTTCATTTGTTTTTCTTCCAAGGTTTGTAAGGAAATATTTCTCTTTAACAAAATTCTATGTAGCTTCTAAATGAATCTTATAGTATGAGTGTGGAATACTATTATTAATATTTCGTTTGATTCTGTGGAAGTTAAACAAATAATTGAAAATGAAAAAATATTTGATTGAAATCTTAATAGGAAAATACAATAGAGTTAATAATATTTTCTAAATCAATGAATGATAGTTAGAGTGTGTTCATTCTAGTTATTGACATTTTTATTTCCAAGTCTTGAGAGAGATTTCTCCGCTGTTTAACCAAATTTCTTTTCCATTATCACATTGAATCAGGAGTTCGCCTTTTTCAGAAATATCTTTAGCAATGCCTCGGTATTCAATATTAGCTTGAATAAAGGTCACTTCTTTTCCGAGAACAAAAGACTGTTTTTTATATAAGAATAGCAGCTCTGTTTCTGGAGTTTCGAAGAAACATCGCCAAATTTCAATGATTAGGTCATTTCTTGTAATAGGTGCTGGAGCTGTAAATAAACTTCCTGCTTTTTCTTTTAATTCTTTTGGAAAATCTTTAATGGTAAAGTTAATTCCAACACCAATAATAATGTCTGTTACGAAGCCTGTTTCTACTGATGTGGTTGCCTCTGTTAGGATCCCCCCTACCTTTCGGTTCTTGTAATAGATATCATTGACCCACTTAATATCGACATCAATTAAAGCTAGATTTTTAATTGCTTTATAGACTGCCGCTGCTACCAGTAATGTATAATAAGGTAGTTTATCGTAAGTAAGGTTGGGCTTGAGATGTAGGGTCATATAAATCCCCCCTTGTGGGGAGAAGAAGGACCGTTGAAAACGACCGCGACCGGCTGTTTGATAGGATGCTAGATAGAGGGTATTTGCTTCATATCCTAAATCTATTGCTTCTTTTGCATCAATTTGGGTTGATTTAGTTTCTGACTTAAAATTAACTGTAATTGGGAGATTTTCTTGTAGAAGGTCTGGAAGGAGAAGATCTCCATTCAATAGTTTATAGCCCCTATTTTTTATGCTATCAATTTCAATCCCTTCTTGTTGTAGGCGTTTGATAGCTTTCCAAACAGATGTTCGACTTAAAGAAAGTTCTTCAGCGATTTTTTCTCCACTAATATAGTCATTGTTTTGTGCTAGGATTTGGTATACTGCTTGATAGGATTTCATTGTTTTTCCTTTACATTATTGTTTTTAATACCTAATTTCTTGTTTCCAGTAGAAAGTGATCATATTTAGAACTATGATTGGGCTTTAGTATTATTGTACCACATAGATCTCATTTATTGATAGAAATAACAAGACAACCTAAGGGAAGCTATTGTATTGTTGAAATTTTACAAACTTCCTTTAAAAATCAACTATTTTTGCTTTAGCAAACGTTTCCCATGTTTTCAAATGCTGAAAAAAATGGTAAAATATAGGATAGCTTACTATTTATCTGAATCAAATGATTTAGAGAGAAAGGATTCGCTTTGAAATCAATAGGCTTTTTTGAAAAGCTGAAAGGGTTGTCTAGTAAAGAGCTGATTTTATTGGGAATTATCCTGAGTATCTTTTTACCCTTTTATCTTTTTGTAGTTGTATTCTGTTTATATATTATCAGTTTGATTTTTACAGGGGACATGAAAAGTATTCTTCAGAAAATGGGGGAGCATCCGATGCTGCTTCTTTTTCTTGGATATAGTACTGTAATATCCATTTTTGAACAAAATTGGATGGGTCTTGTGGCTTCAGTAGGAATGTTTCTATTTACTGTTTTCTTTTTGCACTATCAGTCGATTTTATCACATAAATTCTTTAGATTCATTTTAGAGTTAGTTTTACTAGGGAGTGTTTTATCAGCAGCCTTTGCGAGTTTGGAGCATTTTCAAATTGTAAAGAAATTTAACTATGCTTTTCTTTCACCCAATATGCAGGTGTGGCATCAGAATCGGGCAGAAGTGACCTTCTTTAATCCTAATTATTATGGTATTATTTGTTGTTTCTGTATCATGATTGCCTTCTATTTGTTTACAACGACCAAGTTGAATTGGTTGAAAGTATTCTGTGTGTTTGCAGGCTTTGTGAATCTATTTGGTTTGAATTTTACCCAAAATCGTACAGCTTTTCCAGCTATTATTGCAGGAGCCATCATTTACCTCTTTACCACAATTAAAAACTGGCGTGCCTTTTGGTTAAGCATAGGTGTCTTTGCTATTGGTTTGAGCTTCCTTTTTTCAAGTGATCTTGGAGTAAGGATGGGGACCTTGGATTCATCTATGGAGGAACGGATTTCTATTTGGGATGCTGGGATGGCTTTGTTCAAGCAAAATCCATTTTGGGGAGAGGGGCCATTGACCTATATGCACTCTTATCCTAGAATAAATGCTCCTTATCATGAACATGCTCACAGTCTCTATATCGATACTATCTTGAGTTATGGGATTGTGGGAACTATTTTATTGGTTCTTTCTTCTGTTAAGCCAGTTCGTCTAATGATGGATATGAGCCAAGAGGAAGGGAAACGTCCAATCATCGGTCTTTATGTATCCTTCCTAACAGTTGTTGCTGTCCATGGGATCTTTGATTTAGCCCTCTTCTGGATTCAGTCAGGATTTATTTTCCTTTTAGTCATGTGTAGTATTCCTTTAGAACATCGAACCTTGCCTGCTGATATGATTGATTAATTACACCAGATTATAAACCTTCTGCCTTAGGTAGGAGGTTTTTTACATAGAAAAACTATTTCTAAATCGAAATAGTTGACAGTTGAAATGATAAGTGTTACAATTTTGTTATTCATTTCGATATCGAAATAAATTGGAGGTGTCATGAAATATTGTCATTTGCTAGCCCATCATATTCGTTTGTTAAACGGGCGGATTTTTCAAAAGTTACTTAGTCGGGATCCTGAAGCTCTTTATCGGAGTGAACAGGGGAAGATTTTAGCGGTTTTATGGAATAGTGAAACTGGCTGCGCAACAGCGACAGATATTGCTTTGGCGACTGGACTTGCTAATAATACGCTGACGACGATGATAAAAAAGCTTGAGAAACAAAATCTTGTAATTGTTAGTCCGTGTGGAAAAGACAGACGTAAGAAGTATTTAGTTTTAACAGAGTTGGGGCAGTCTCAGAAAAAAGTAAGTGACCGTGTTAGTCAAGAATTAGATTCTATTTACTACAAGGGCTTCTCAGATGAAGAAATAAATCAGTTCGAAGGTTTTCAGGAGAGGATATTGGCTAATCTGAAAGAAAAAGAGGATCAGATATGATTGAATACAAAAATGTGGCGCTACGCTACACAGAAAAAGATGTCTTGAGAGATGTTAATTTACAGATTGAGAATGGTGAGTTTATGGTTTTAGTTGGTCCATCTGGCTCAGGTAAGACAACCATGATTAAGATGGTCAACCGCCTCTTGGAACCAACTGATGGAAATATTTATATGGATGGCAAGCGCATCAAAGACTATGATGAGCGTGAACTTCGCCTTTCTACTGGTTATGTTTTACAGGCCATTGCTCTCTTTCCGAATCTAACGGTTGCGGAAAATATTGCCCTGATTCCTGAGATGAAGGGGTGGAGCAAGGAAGATATTGCTAAGAAAACAGAAGAGCTTTTGGCCAAGGTTGGTTTACCGGTAGCTGAGTATGGGCAACGTTTACCTAGTGAACTATCTGGTGGGGAACAGCAACGGGTTGGTATTGTCCGTGCCATGATTGGTCAACCTAAGATTCTCCTCATGGATGAGCCTTTTTCAGCCTTGGATGCTATTTCGAGAAAACAGTTGCAAATTCTGACTAAAGAATTGCATAAAGAGTTTGGGATGACAACAATTTTTGTAACCCATGATACGGATGAAGCCTTGAAATTGGCAGATCGTATTGCTGTCTTGCAGGATGGAGAGATTCGCCAGGTGGCGAATCCTGAGACCATTTTAAAAGCTCCTGCCACAGAATTTGTAGCAGACTTGTTTGGAGGTAGTGTTCATGACTAATTTAATTGCAACTTTTCAGGATCGTTTTAGTGATTGGTTGACAGCTCTATCTCAACATTTGCAGTTGTCACTTTTGACCCTGTTACTAGCTATTTTTATCGCGATTCCTTTGGCTGTTTATCTTCGCTATCATGAGAAGTTGGCGGATTGGGTTTTGCAGATTGCAGGGATTTTCCAGACCATCCCGTCTTTGGCCTTGTTGGGTCTTTTCATTCCCTTGATGGGAATTGGAACCTTGCCGGCTTTGACAGCTCTAGTGATTTATGCGATCTTTCCGATTTTGCAAAATACCATCACTGGGCTGAAGGGAATTGATCCGAGTTTGCAAGAGGCTGGGATTGCCTTTGGTATGACCAGATGGGAACGTCTCAAGAAGTTTGAAATTCCACTTGCCATGCCTGTTATGATGTCTGGGATTCGGACGGCGGCGGTCTTAATTATTGGTACGGCAACCTTGGCTGCCTTGATTGGTGCAGGGGGGCTGGGTTCCTTTATCCTTTTGGGAATTGACCGTAATAATGCCAGTCTGATTTTGATCGGGGCACTTTCTTCCGCAGTGCTTGCCATTGCCTTTAACTTCCTACTAAAAGTGATGGAAAAGGCAAAATTGCGGACGATTTTTTCTGGTTTTGCCCTGGTGACAATATTGCTCGGTCTGTCTTATAGCCCAGTTCTTTTGGCTCAAAAAGAGAAAGAAAACTTGGTTATTGCTGGGAAATTGGGACCGGAACCAGAAATTTTGGCCAATATGTATAAGTTACTAATTGAAGAAAATACCAGTATGACTGCGACTGTTAAACCAAATTTTGGGAAAACAAGCTTTCTCTATGAAGCTCTGAAAAAAGGCGATATTGACATCTATCCTGAATTTACTGGTACGGTGACTGAAAGTCTACTTCAACCATCACCGAAAGTTAGTCATGAGCCAGATCAGGTTTATCAGGTGGCGCGTGATGGCATTGCCAAA
The DNA here is from genome assembly GCF_000259505.1 of Streptococcus sp. SK643. Classification (GTDB taxonomy): domain Bacteria; phylum Bacillota; class Bacilli; order Lactobacillales; family Streptococcaceae; genus Streptococcus. Next base: position 70,975 of record NZ_AJMM01000025.1, on the reverse strand, counting down.
CAGGATCATCTAGCCTATCTCAAACCCATGTCTTATCAAAATACCTATGCTGTAGCTGTTCCGAAAAAGATTGCTCAAGAATATGGCTTGAAAACCATTTCGGACTTGAAAAAAGTGGAAGGGCAGTTGAAGGCTGGATTTACTCTCGAGTTTAATGACCGTGAAGATGGAAATAAGGGCTTGCAGTCAATGTATGGTCTCAATCTCAATGTGGCGACCATGGAACCAGCCCTTCGCTATCAGGCAATTCAGTCAGGTGATATTCAAATCACGGACGCCTATTCGACTGATGCGGAATTGACGCGTTATGATTTGCAGGTCTTGGAAGATGACAAGCAACTCTTCCCACCTTATCAAGGAGCTCCACTGATGAAAGAAGCTCTTCTCAAGAAACATCCAGAGTTGGAAACAGTTCTCAATAAATTGGCTGGTAAAATTACTGAAAGCCAGATGAGCCAGCTCAACTACCAAGTCGGTGTTGAAGGCAAGTCAGCAGAACAAGTAGCCAAGGAGTTTCTACAAGAACAAGGTTTGTTGAAGAAATAGTTTGAAAATGTCAAACTCAACTTTGTTAAACGACCATATAGAAAACTGCTCAGACAATGTTGTCTGGGCTTTTTTTATGGTTTAAAAGATGAAAACTCAGTAGCCTAGAAATAAGGCAACTGAGCTCTACTCTGTATTCAATTTTTAGGAATGAGAAGGTCTAGATAAAACTGGACAACTTCCTGGTATGTAAAGTCTTGTCCTTTTTTGAGCCACCAGGTCAATGTCTCGATAAAGTTGGACACGACCAAGTGTTGGAGGTAAGAAGTAGGCAGATTAGTGTGGGCTTCTTTTAACTCATCAGCCAACATGGGATAGACATGGTGTTCTAGCTCTTTATGGAGTTGACGGAGGAAGTAGTCATTTTTGGAAAATAGCAGACTGGTAACATGGTCCTGGTTTTTCTGAAAATGTAAAAAGATATGTGCGAGGTAGTCCTCGGTAGTAAAGTGTCCTTCCCTTTCAAAGAGATGATGAAAGAGGTAGCGACAGAGCTCATCTAAAAGGAGTTCCTTGCTTTCATAGTGACAGTAAAAAGTAGAACGCCCAACATCTGCTAGGTCAATGATATCCTGAACAGTAGTGGCATCATAGCCTTTGTCGTTCAAAAGTTGTAAAAAAGCTTGATAGATGGCTTTTTTCGTCTTGCTGACTCGACGGTCTCTTTTTGGCATGTAGACACTTGAGACAAACTGTTCAGAACTGAACATGGCTGACAGTTTGCTTCTATCCTTTCTTTGAATTTTATTAGATAATACAAATGAAAGAAGTATGTATATACCCATTATACCAAAGGAGGGAGAGAAATGAGTTCTAAAACATCTATCTGGTTAGCTTTTTTCTTAAATTTAAGCTATGCGATTGTTGAGTTTATCGCAGGAGGAATCTTTGGTTCGAGTGCAGTTCTTGCTGATTCCGTTCATGACTTGGGAGATGCTATAGCCATTGGCATCTCAGCCCTTTTAGAAACAATTTCAAACCGTGAAGAAGATAGACAGTACACCTTGGGTTACAAACGTTTTAGTCTTTTAGGAGCCATGCTAACGGCTGTGATTCTTATGATAGGGTCTGTCCTAGTGATCTTGGAAAATGTCACAAAGATTGTTCACCCGCAACCCGTCAATGAGGAAGGCATCCTCTGGCTGGGAATCATTGCAGTAGCCATTAATGTGCTAGCAAGTCTGGTAGTTCGTAAGGGGAAAACAAAGAACGAGTCAATTCTTAGCCTGCACTTTTTGGAAGATACTCTAGGTTGGTTGGCTGTCATTCTAATGGCGATTATCCTCCGATTTACAGATTGGTATATCCTTGATCCGCTCTTATCGCTTGTCATTTCCATCTTCATTCTAACAAAAGCTATTCCTCGCTTTTGGAGCGCACTGAAAATTTTCCTAGATGCTGTGCCAGAAGGAGTCGAGACAAGTGATTTGGAGAAGGATTTGGAGGCTCTGACCAATGTCAAAAGTGTCAATCAACTTAGCATTTGGTCCATGGATGGTCTAGAGAATAATGCTATTGTTCACATTTGTATCAAGGACTGGGAACAGATGATGGAAACCAAAGAAGTGGTGCGTCAATGTTTAGAAGAAAGAGGCGTGCAGAATATCACTATTGAAGTAGATAGCAGTCAAAGCAATCATGCGCAACATAAGCGGAGGGTGAGAGAATTAGAGCAGAAGCATGGGCATCATCATTAGAAAAGCGACCTCGCTAGAGGTCGTTTTGTTATCCTATTCATTCCTTGTACTTTCTCTCAGAGTCAGTCTGGTTCCCAGCATAGTCAGGCTAGGAATTTTGCGACCGTGGAGGACTTCCTTGTTAAGAATATCCATACCTGCTCGCCCCATTTCTTCAGTATAGACGGTGATACTGGAGAGGGGAGGATAGACTTGCTTGGTCAGGCTGGTGTCGTTAAAGGAAATGAGGCTGACACGGTCTGGCAGGCTGATTCCAGCTTCTTGGAGGGCACGAAGGGCGCCGATAGCTAAACTATCGCTAGCTGCGAAAAAGGCTGGTGGGAGTTGGTCTCCTAAGTTCTGAATGGCCTCTTTCATCAAATCATATCCCGACTGGGCAGTAAAGCTACCTTGAAAGACCAGTTCATCATGATAGATTCCTTTTGTTTGACTGTAGTTCCTAAAATTTTCCAGCCGCTTATCCTCAATGATTTCTTCTTGGTCTGTTGTTTCCTCAAGCCCTGTTAGAATCCCGATACGATCCATTCCTTGGCTGAGGAAATAATCGACAACCTGTTTCATGGCAGTGTAAAAGTCCGTAATAATACAGGTATGTCCTAGCGAAAGAGTATCACTGTCTAGAAAGACAAGAGGCTTTTGGTATTCTTCAAAGGCAGAGATCTGAGCTCGACTAAACTTTCCGATGCAGAGAATCCCGATGACTTCCTCGCTCAGTGTAAAAGGATGGTCATTAAAATAGCGTAAAATATCATAGTCCAGTTCTTGGGCTCTTTTTTCAATACCCAGACGAATTTGGTAGTAGTAGAGATCATCGAGCTCTCCTTGTTCACTAACCCATTGGATAATGGCAATCTTTTGCTTGAGTTTGTGGCCTTCTCCAGTCTTAAGATGCTTAGTATACCCCAGCTCTTCAGCAACGGTCAAAATACGGTGTCTAGTTTCTTCAGTAACGGATAGGCTCTGGTCACGATTGAGAACACGGGATACGGTCGCAATAGAGACAGAGGCCAGTTGAGCAATGTCTTTTAATGTAGCCATAAAACCTCCTTGATTTAGGTTAGTATATCATATTTTTCTTCTTTTTACTCATGTTTTAGTAAAAATTTAGTAAAAAGGATTGACCAGAAGAAAAGCCTTGTATACAATAGAAGAAAACGATTACACGTTAAGGTGCCTTAACGGACAGTAAAAGGAGAAATCATATGACACAACATCTTACTGCAGAAGCACTTCGTAAAGACTTTCTTGCTGTTTTTGGTCACGAAGCAGACCAAACATTCTTTTCACCAGGTCGTATCAACTTGATTGGTGAACACACGGACTATAATGGTGGACATGTATTTCCAGCAGCCATTTCCTTAGGAACTTATGGGGCTGCTCGCAAACGTGATGACCAAGTCTTGCGTTTCTACTCAGCTAACTTTGAGGACAAGGGCATTATCGAAGTACCTTTAGCTGACCTCAAGTTTGAAAAAGAGCATAACTGGACCAACTATCCAAAAGGTGTCCTTCATTTCTTGCAAGAAGCTGGCCATGTCATTGACAAAGGTTTTGATTTTTATGTCTTTGGAAATATTCCAAATGGAGCTGGCTTATCTTCTTCTGCATCCTTGGAACTCTTGACAGGAGTCGTGGCAGAGTATCTATTTGATTTAAAACTAGAGCGTCTCGATTTGGTTAAAATCGGAAAACAAACAGAAAACAACTTTATCGGAGTCAACTCTGGTATCATGGACCAGTTTGCTATTGGTATGGGAGCTGACCAACGTGCTATTTATCTTGATACTAACACCTTAGAATATGACTTGGTGCCACTTGATTTGAAAGACAATGTCGTTGTTATCATGAACACTAACAAACGCCGTGAATTGGCGGACTCTAAATACAATGAACGTCGTGCTGAATGTGAAAAAGCAGTGGAAGAATTGCAAGCAGCCTTAGATATTCAGACCTTGGGTGAATTGGATGAGTGGACTTTTGACCAATATAGCTACCTAATCAAAGATGAAAATCGTTTGAAACGTGCTCGCCATGCTGTGCTTGAAAATCAACGTACCCTTAAAGCTCAAGCAGCTCTTCAAGCAGGTGATTTGGAAACATTTGGTCGCTTGATGAATGCTTCTCACGTTTCTCTTGAGCATGATTATGAAGTAACTGGTTTGGAATTGGATACTCTTGTTCACACAGCTTGGGCTCAAGAAGGTGTTCTCGGTGCTCGTATGACAGGGGCAGGTTTTGGCGGATGTGCCATTGCCTTGGTGCAAAAAGATACTGTTGAGGCCTTTAAGGAAGCTGTTGGAAAACACTACGAGGAAGTAGTTGGCTACGCTCCAAGCTTCTATATCGCTGAAGTTGCAGGTGGCACTCGCATCCTTGACTAGTCAAAAGGAGGCTCTATAGTGACCTTAGTAGATAAATTTGCAACACATGTCATTTCTGAAAGTTCATTTGAGGAAATGGATCGAATCTACCTGATCAATCGTGTCTTGGCACGAGTGGGAGAAGGTGTGTTGGAAGTTGAGACCAATCTGGACAAATTGATTGATCTCAAGGACCAGCTGGTTGAGGAAGCCGTTCGATTAGAAACGATTGAGGATAGTCAGACTGCGCGTGAGATTCTCGGTGCTGAACTGATGGACTTGGTGACTCCTTGTCCGAGTCAGGTCAATCGGGATTTCTGGACAACCTATGGCCAATCTCCTGAGCAAGCGATAGAGGATTTTTACCAACTCAGTCAGAAAAATGACTACATCAAACTCAAGGCCATTGCTAAAAATATCGCTTACCGTGTTCCATCTGATTACGGTGAACTTGAAATTACCATCAACCTCTCTAAGCCTGAAAAGGATCCGAAAGAGATTGCGGCAGCCAAGTTGGTGCAAGCTAGTAATTATCCTCAGTGTCAGCTCTGTATTGAAAATGAAGGCTACCATGGCCGGGTTAATCATCCTGCTCGCAGTAATCATCGTATTATCCGATTTGAACTGGGAAATCAAGAATGGGGTTTCCAGTATTCTCCTTATGCCTACTTTAATGAGCACTGTATTTTCTTAGATGGCCAGCATCGTCCCATGGCCATTAGTCGTCAGAGTTTTGAACGTCTGCTGGCTATCGTAGAGCAGTTTCCAGGATATTTTGCAGGCTCTAATGCCGACCTGCCGATTGTGGGTGGCTCTATTCTGACTCATGATCACTATCAGGGAGGCCGTCACGTATTTCCTATGGAATTGGCTCCCTTGCAAAAGCCCTTCCGATTTGTAGGTTTTGAGCAGGTCAAGGCTGGAATTGTCAAGTGGCCCATGTCAGTGTTGCGTCTGACTTCGGATTCCAAAGAGAATTTGATCAACTTGGCTGATAAGATTTTGCAGGAATGGCGTCAGTATTCAGATCCTACTGTGCAGATTTTGTCAGAGACAGACGGGATACCGCATCATACCATCACACCCATTGCCCGTAAACGCAATGGACAGTTTGAGTTGGACTTGGTCTTGCGGGACAATCAGACTTCTGCAGAATATCCTGACGGTATCTATCATCCTCACAAGGATGTCCAACATATCAAGAAGGAAAATATCGGCTTGATTGAGGTCATGGGCTTGGCAATTCTTCCACCACGTCTGAAAGAAGAAGTGGAGCAAGTGGCAGCCTATCTTGTAGGGGAAGCTGATACAGTTGCCGACTATCATCAGGAATGGGCAGACCAACTTAGAGATCAATATCCAGACCTAACAGATAAAGAAAAAGCCCTTGAAATCGTCAAGGACTCTGTAGGTGCTATCTTTGCGCGTGTACTTGAGGACGCAGGGGTTTACAAGCAGACAGAACAAGGACAGGCAGCCTTTATGCGCTTTGTGGAGCAGGTCGGAATTTTGCCAGACTAGGAGCTTTCTCCTTGCACAGTCCTATAAAAAGTAGTATCATAGTGTCGTTTGAAATATCAGGAGGAAACGATGAAAGATTTTCATTTTGACGCTATATCTGCCTTTGAAAATTACGAAATTGAAAAAATGAGAGATGGTCACGTTGTAGTGACGACCAAAGTAGTGGACTCGTCGCTCAACTACTATGGCAATGCCCATGGTGGCTATCTATTTACTCTTTGTGACCAGATCAGTGGTTTGGTGGTTATCTCGCTGGGGCTTGATGGAGTGACACTCCAATCTTCTATCAACTACCTCAAAGCAGGAAAACTCGACGATGTGCTGACCATCAAAGGAGAATGTGTCCATCAAGGTCGCACAACCTGTGTGGTGGATGTTGATATCACCAATCAAGAGGGCAGAAATGTCTGCAAAGCAACCTTTACCATGTTTGTTACAGGCCAACGGTCAGAAGACAGACAGGTGAGGATATAGATAAACAAAAAAGAGGCTCGCACCTCTTTTTCTTATTTCTTTTTATGATTTAATACGGCATTGAGGACAATGGCAAGTAGGCTGGCTACGACGATTCCGTTTGAGAAGAACATTTGGAAGGCTGTCGGCATGCTGACAAAGAGATTACTGTTGTTGAGTCCGACCCCTGCAGCGATTGAAACTGCTGCGATAAGGAAGTTATGTTCATTGTTAGCAAAGTCAACACGGGCGAGGATTTGCATCCCTTGAATAGACACAAAACCAAACATTACCAGCATGGCACCACCGAGGACAGGGCTCGGAATGATTTGGGCAAGGGCGCCAAACTTAGGTAGGAGTCCAAGGAGAACCAGGAAACCAGCTGCGTAGTAGATTGGCAGGCGAGTCTTGATACCTGACAATTTAACCAAACCAACGTTTTGTGAAAATCCTGTGTAAGGGAAGGTGTTAAAGATTCCTCCGAGAAGTACGGCCAAACCTTCTGCACGGTAACCGTTGCGCAGGCGCGTGCTGTCGATTGGGTCTTTCGTGATATCAGACAAGGCCAGATAAACACCAGTTGACTCAACCATAGACACCGTTGCGATGATACACATCATGATAATAGATGAGATTTCAAAGGTTGGCATTCCAAAGTAGAGAGGAGTTGGGACATGGACAAGCGGTGCTGCCGCAACAGGAGAGAAGTCCACCAAGCCCATAGTAGCAGCGATGGCAGTTCCAACAACTAGACCAATCAAAATGGAGATAGACTTGATAAATCCTTTGGTAAAGATGTTAATCAAGAGGATAATCAGAACAGTGATAGCTGCAAGCAAGAGACTTTGACCAGTTGGCTCTGGAACATTATTTCCCATATTTCCAATAGCGACAGGAATCAAGGTTAAACCAATCGTGGTAATAACAGATCCTGTTACGATAGATGGGAAAAGATTGGCAACTTTTGAGAAGATGCCTGAAACAAGAACCACGTAAATCCCTGATGCGATGAGGGCTCCAAACATAGCGCCACTACCATGGCTTTGCCCAATCATAATCAGGGGAGCGACAGATTGGAAGGCAACTCCGAGAACGACTGGGAGTCCAATTCCAAAGTATTTGTTGAGTTGGAGTTGAAGTAAGGTTGCTACCCCACACATGAAGATATCTGTAGAAATCAGGTAAGTCAACTGCTCAGCTGAATAGCCAAGGGCTGTCGCAATCATGATGGGAACCAGGATGGATCCTGAGTACATGGCTAGTAAGTGCTGCAAGCCAAGAACGGCTGCTTGCGAGTGTTTTTCTTGAGTTTGCATTAGAGATCTGCCTCCTTAAATACGACTTGACCATTTTCAAAACGATCCAAACGAGCGAGTGATAGAACAGGGTAGCCTGCTTTTTCAAGCAAATCACGGCCATCTTGGAAGGATTTTTCAATCACGATACCAATAGCTTCAACTGTTGCACCGGCCTGTTCGATAATTTGAATCAAGCCTTTGGCAGCTTGGCCGTTAGCAAGGAAATCGTCGATAATCAAAACCTTGTCCTCTGGAGATAGGAATTTTCCAGCGATAGAAACGGTACTGGTCACTTGCTTGGTAAAGGAGTAGACTTGGGCAGTTAAGATGCCTTCGTTCATAGTAATGTTCTTAGCTTTTTTGGCGAAAATCATGGGAACGTTTAAGGCTTCCGCTGTAAAAACGGCTGGGGCAATACCCGACGCTTCAATGGTCACAACCTTGGTAATGCCAGCAGAAGCAAATTTTTCCGCAAAAACTTTACCAATCTCTCGCATCAGGCTAAAGTCAACTTGGTGGGTTAAAAAGGAATCTACCTTGAGGATGTTATCACCCAAGATATGCCCATCCTTGAGGATGCGCTCTTCTAATAATTTCATAAGACCTCCTAAAGTCTAAAAGCCAATCCATTTACTTGTTTCAGATTTCTATCTAGTAAAACTGATAGAAAAAGGACCTACTTAATCTCTAAGTAAGTCCCCAAAATAGGCATGGCAAAAACGACCATACCTCACTTCTGACTTACTTATTGTTAGGTGTTCCGGCACCTTGTAGAAACGTCGTGCCAATTCACGACATAAACAAGTAAAACGATATTCAATTTTAAATAGGCTTGAGCCAATGTTTTTATTTTACACTAAATAACTTTAAAAATCAAATGTTTTGTTAGTGTTTTGGTTTAAAAAACGAACAAATATAATAAAAATGGGCGAAAATTAACTTATTGACTAACATTTAGAAGGTTTTTCCATTATAAAAGGCATATTATTAAGTTTTTAAACACCTGACAACATGCCTTTTTCTAATTTTAAAGACTTTTTTCCAATCTTTAATATTCTACTCGCTAAATCTTAAAAAATAGCCATCGGGGTCCAAAACTGCAAATTCATGTGGATATATAAAGCTATCTCCTACTCGAAATTCTCTTTTTGTCAGGGGACGATGGATAGGATAGTCAGCTTCCAGCAGTTTTTGGTGGAGCTGAGGAACATCTGCAATGCCAAAGGAAATATTGACACCGCGCCCGAAAGGATAGGTCAGCTGAGCTAATTCTTCTGCGCTGCCTTCTTCTAGCATAAGTTGGCAGTCTTCAAGCGAGAGGAAGAGAAATTTCTCCTCTGGACGCTCGTATTCGACAGAGAATCCTAGCAGGTCGCAGTAGAAGTGGCGTGATTTTTCGATGTCAGATACTACAAATTCAGGAATGACAGCTTGATAGTCCATTCGTTTTCTCCTCTTAGAGTTCAATCTCCATGACAATCGGTGTATGGTCTTGGCGAGCACCAGAATCAATCATGTCAGACTTGGTCACCTTGTCAGCGATGCGATTACTTGTGAGCCAGTAGTCGATTCTCCAGCCTGTATTGTTGATTTTAGAAGTCTTGCTGCGTTGTGCCCACCAAGTGTAGTGTTCTGGAACATCGCCGTGAATGTGGCGGAAGGTATCCGTAAATCCAGTTGCTAAAAGGTTGGTAAATCCAGCACGCTCCTCGTCGGTAAATCCAGGTGAACGGCGGTTGCTAGCAGGATTTGCAAGGTCGATTTCATTGTGGGCCACGTTGTAGTCACCGGTTGCAAGGACTGGTTTTTCTTTGTCTAGTTCAGTCAAGTATTCAGCATATTTGACATCCCAGACTTGACGTTCTTCCAAGCGTTTGAGACCATCGCCAGCGTTTGGAGTGTAAACTTGTGTCACGAAAAATTCATCAAATTCTAGAGTGATGATACGGCCTTCCAAGTCCATGGTAGACGGAGCACCGATTTCTGGGAAAGTGACAGTTGGTGTGAGTTCTTTCTTATAAAGGAACATGGTTCCAGCATAGCCTTTACGGGCAGGCTCTTGGGAAGATCGCCACGTGTTTTCGTAGCCTGGGAAGAGTTCTTCTAAAATTTCCAAGTGTTTCTTTGTAGGCCCTTTGGCAGAAAGCTTGGTTTCTTGGATAGCGATGATATCAGCATTTTCAGCGACCAAGGTTTGTAGGACTTCTTGGGACAATTTGGCACGAGCTGAGTCACTAGTTAGGGCAGCATTGAGGGAATCAATATTCCATGAGATGAGTTTCATAAAGTTACCTTTTTCATTCAGATTATAGATTTTATTATACCAAAAAAAGGTCTATTTCCCCAACGTATGGCTTGAAAAATCACTCTCTTTCGTTTATAATGAAGAATGATTTTATGAAAGGGAGTGAAAATAAATGAAATTTTACTCATATGACTATGTACTTAGCCAAATCAGTCAGCAAAATGGCATCATGATTGGCTTTGGGATTGTGCTCCTAGCTATCACAGGATTTTTTGCCTTTAAGGCCTATCGAGATAAAAAGGGGACTAAGTTTCGGGAATTGGTCATGATTTTGGCCTTGACCTTAGTAGCCATGCTTTTGGTGACAATTTCAAAATACCAGACCAATCAAGCCTCTAACAATCAATTTCAAACTTCACTTCATTTTATAGAGGTTGTTTCCAAAGACTTGGGAGTGGATAAATCAGAAGTTTATGTCAACACTTCAGCTGCCACTGATGGAGCGCTTGTCAAGGTAGGTCCAAATTTCTACCGCGCCATGAACGGGAGCCAACCAGACAAGTATCTTTTAGAGAAATTAGAATTGAATCAAACAGACGCTATTGAATTGGTGGAGGTAAACAAATGACACTCAATTATATGGAAATTTTAATCAAACTGGCCTTGGGTCTTTTCTCTCTTGTTTTTGTTATTAATGTGACAGGAAAAGGGAACCTAGCACCTAACTCTGCGACAGACCAAATTCAGAACTATGTTCTTGGTGGTATCATCGGTGGGGTGATTTACAATAGTTCAATCAGTATCCTGCAATACGCAGTGATTTTGATGATGTGGACGATTTTGGTTTTGACCCTAAAGTGGCTCAATAACAATGTTCGCTTTGTCAAACGCTTGATTGATGGGAAACCAACTCTCCTCATCAAAAATGGGCAGATTGACCCAGAAGCCTGTCGTTCAGTTGGCTTGTCTGCGGCAGAAGTTGCTCTCAAACTTCGTAGTCAAGGGATTTTCCAGATGAAACAAGTCAAACGAGCTGTGCAGGAGCAAAATGGCCAACTCATCGTGGTCCAAATGGGGGATGAAAATCCTAAGTATCCAGTTGTGACTGACGGTGTGATCCAAGTTGATGTCTTGGAATCGATTGGTCGTAGCGAAGAGTGGTTGCTTGATAACCTCAACAAGCAAGGACATGACAATGTAGCTAATATCTTTATCGCTGAGTATGACAAGGGTGCCGTTACAGTCGTAACCTATGAATAAGAAAAACCTGGGGTCTTGGCCTCAGGTTTCTATTTGCAATCAGAAAGGGATTTTATGTCCATTATTCAAAAACTTTGGTGGTTTTTCAAGTTAGAAAAACGCCGTTATCTAGTCGGAATTGTGGCCCTGATCTTGGTTTCCGTCCTCAATCTCATTCCCCCCATGGTCATGGGGCGGGTCATCGATGCCATTACTTCGGAGCAATTAACCCAGCAGGACCTCCTTCTTGACCTATTTTACTTGCTTCTTGCGGCCTTTGGGATGTACTATCTGCGCTATGTTTGGCGGATGTATATCCTTGGGACTTCCTACCGTCTGGGACAGATTATGCGGTCTCGCTTGTTTGAGCATTTCACAAAAATGTCTCCAGCCTTTTATCAGACTTATCGGACGGGGGACCTGATGGCGCACGCAACCAACGATATCAATGCCTTGACTCGTCTAGCAGGTGGTGGGGTCATGTCTGCGGTGGATGCCTCTATCACGGCTCTAGTGACTTTACTGACCATGCTCTTTAGCATTTCATGGCAGATGACCTTGGTTGCCATTCTTCCTCTGCCTTTCATGGCTTATGCGACCAGTCGTCTAGGGAGAAAGACCCACAAGGCTTTTGGAGAATCGCAAGCCGCCTTTTCCGAACTCAATAACAAGGTACAAGAGTCCGTATCAGGTATTAAAGTGACCAAGTCTTTTGGTTACCAGGCGGACGAGCTCAAGTCCTTTCAGGCAGTCAATGAATTGACCTTCCAAAAGAACCTGCAAACCATGAAATACGATAGTCTCTTTGACCCCATGGTTCTCTTGTTTGTTGGTTCCTCCTATGTTTTAACGCTTTTGGTCGGCTCCTTGATGGTTCAGAAAGGGCAGATTACGGTTGGAAATCTGGTCACCTTTATCAGCTACTTGGATATGCTGGTTTGGCCTCTTATGGCCATCGGCTTCCTCTTTAATATTACCCAGCGAGGGAAGGTTTCCTACCAGCGGATTGAGGAACTTTTGTCTCAGGAATCACCTGTACAAGACCCTGAGTTACCTCTAGACAGTATTGAAAATGGGCGCTTGCAGTATGCCATTGATAGCTTTGCCTTTGAAAATGAGGAAACACTGACAAATGTTCACTTTAGTTTGGAAAAAGGGCAAACACTGGGCTTGGTCGGGCAGACAGGTTCTGGGAAAACATCTTTGATCAAGCTCCTCTTGCGTGAGTATGATGTGGACAAGGGAGCCATTTATCTAAATGGTCACGATATTCGGGACTACCGTCTGACAGATCTTCGTAGTCTTATGGGCTATGTTCCTCAGGACCAGTTTCTCTTTGCGACCTCTATCTTAGACAATATTCGCTTTGGGAATCCTGATTTACCACTTTCAGCTGTCGAGGAAGCGACTAAGTTAGCCCAAGTTTACCAAGACATTGTAGACATGCCTCAAGGATTTGATACGCTAATTGGTGAAAAGGGAGTCAGTCTTTCTGGTGGTCAAAAGCAACGTCTGGCTATGAGTCGGGCTATGATTTTAGACCCTGATATCTTGATTTTAGATGATTCCTTGTCAGCCGTGGATGCCAAGACAGAGTATGCCATCATCGACAACCTCAAGGAAACACGTAAGGAAAAGACAACCATCATCACAGCTCATCGCCTCAGTGCAGTTGTCCATGCAGATTTGATTTTAGTCCTGCAAAATGGTCAAATCATCGAACGAGGCAGGCACGAAGACTTGCTAGCTTTGAATGGTTGGTATGCTCAAACCTACCAGTCTCAGCAGTTGGAAATGAAAGGAGAAGAAGATGCAGAATAAGAAAGAACAATGGACTGTATTGAAACACTTGATGTCTTATCTCAAGCCTTATGGACTCCTGACCTTTTTGGCACTCAGTTTTCTCCTAGCGACTACGGTCATTAAAAGTGTCATTCCCCTTGTGGCTTCCCACTTTATTGACCAGTATCTCAGCAATCTCAACCAACTCGCTGTGACAGTTTTGCTGGCCTACTTTGGCCTTTATATCCTACAAACTCTAGTTCAGTATGTCGGTAATCTTCTCTTTGCACGGGTGTCATACAGTATTGTTAGGGATATTCGTCGGGATGCCTTTGCTAATATGGAGAAGCTAGGCATGTCTTATTTTGATAAGACGCCAGCTGGTTCCATCGTCTCTCGTTTGACAAACGACACCGAGACCATCAGTGATATGTTTTCGGGGATTTTATCCAGCTTTATTTCAGCAGTTTTCATCTTTCTGACAACTCTTTATACCATGTTGGTGTTGGATTTTCGTTTGACAGCATTAGTCTTGCTCTTTCTCCCCTTGATTTTCCTTTTGGTCAATCTCTATCGGAAAAAATCAGTGAAAATCATTGAGAAAACCAGAAGTCTCTTGTCAGATATCAATAGCAAGCTGGCTGAAAACATCGAGGGAATCAGAATAATTCAGGCCTTTAATCAAGAGAAGCGCCTACAGTCAGAGTTTGATGAAATCAACCAAGAACACTTGGTCTATGCCAACCGTTCTGTAGCCTTGGATGCTCTCTTTTTGCGTCCTGCCATGAGTTTACTGAAACTTCTAGGCTATGCTGTCTTGATGGCCTATTTTGGCTACCGTGGACTTTATCTGGGAATAACAGCAGGAACCATGTATGCCTTTATCCAGTACATCAACCGCCTCTTTGACCCCTTGATTGAAGTAACGCAAAACTTTTCAACCCTGCAAACATCTATGGTTTCTGCAGGCCGTGTCTTTGCCTTAATCGATGAGAGGACCTATGAGCCGCTTCAAGAAGCTGGCCAGGCTGTGGTAAAAGAAGGCAATATTCGTTTTGAACATGTGTGTTTCTCATATGACGGGAAACACCAGATTCTGGATGATATTTCCTTCTCCGTTAACAAGGGTGAAACCATTGCTTTTGTGGGTCATACAGGTTCTGGGAAATCGTCTATTATCAATGTCCTCATGCGCTTTTATGAATTCCAGTCAGGGCGAATTCTCTTGGATGATGTGGATATCAGGAACTACAGTCAGAAAGAGTTGAGAAAAAACATCGGTCTGGTCTTGCAGGATCCCTTCCTCTATCATGGGACTATCAAGTCCAATATCGCCATGTATCAAGAGATCAGTGATGATGACATAAAAGCTGCAGCAGCATTTGTGGATGCAGATTCCTTTATTGAGCAACTTCCTTTAGGCTACGATGCCCCTGTTTCTGAGCGTGGTTCCAGCTTTTCGACTGGTCAACGCCAGCTTCTTGCCTTTGCTCGAACGGTTGCTAGTCAACCTAAAATCCTCATTTTAGATGAAGCGACAGCTAATATTGATTCGGAGACAGAAACTCTTGTTCAAAATTCTCTGGCTAAGATGAGACAAGGGCGGACAACCATAGCTATTGCCCATCGCCTATCTACTATTCAAGACGCTAACTGTATTTATGTCTTGGATAAAGGAAGAATTATTGAGAGCGGGACTCATGAGGAGCTCTTAGCTTTAGAAGGAACCTACCATAAGATGTATAGCTTGCAGGCTGGAGCGATGTCCTAAGTGGTAAATCCTCTAAACTACAGATTTCTTTCACCGCCTTTTCCATTTTGTGGTATAATGAAAAATGTTGACAAATAGTATAATAAAAACAAAGGAGAAACAGCATGCTGAAATGGGAAGACTTGCCCGTGGAAATGAAATCAAGCGAGGTTGAGTCTTACTACCAGCTTGTCTCTAAAAGGAAGGGTTCGCTGATTTTCAAGCGTTGCTTGGACTGGGTTCTAGCCTTGGTCTTACTGGTTCTGACCTCTCCCATCTTTCTCATCTTGAGCATTTGGATCAAGTTGGATAGCAAGGGGCCAGTGATTTACAAGCAAGAGCGTGTGACCCAGTACAACCGTCTGTTCAAGATTTGGAAGTTCCGTACCATGGTGACGGATGCAGATAAAAAAGGAAGTTTGGTGACTTCTGCTAACGATAGTCGCATTACCAAGGTTGGCAATTTCATCCGCCGTGTGCGTTTGGACGAACTGCCTCAGTTGGTCAATGTCCTTAAAGGTGAGATGTCCTTTGTCGGTACACGACCTGAAGTGCCACGCTACACGGAGCAGTATAGCCCTGAAATGATGGCGACTTTGCTTTTACCAGCAGGGATTACCTCTCCAGCTAGCATCAACTACAAGGATGAGGACACCATCATCAGTCAAATGACGGAAAAAGGCCTGTCAGTTGACCAAGCCTATGTAGAACACGTCCTTCCTGAAAAGATGCGCTATAACCTCGCCTATCTTCGAGAGTTTAGTTTCCTTGGAGACATCAAAATCATGTTTCAAACCGTGTTTGAAGTGCTAAAATAAAGTAATCATGAGAAAATGAGTACAGATAAAAGGAGCAAATCAATGCCAAATTACAATATTCCATTTTCACCTCCCGATATTACAGAAGCAGAAATTGCTGAAGTAGCGGATACCCTGCGTTCTGGTTGGATCACAACAGGTCCTAAGACAAAAGAACTGGAGCGTCGCTTGTCCCAATACACACAGACGCCTAAGACTGTCTGCCTCAATTCTGCAACTGCCGCTCTTGAGTTGATTTTGCGCGTCTTGGAAGTGGGACCTGGTGATGAAGTCATCGTTCCAGCCATGACCTATACAGCTTCATGTAGTGTCATCACTCACGTAGGAGCAACACCTGTCATGGTGGATATCCAAGCAGATACGTTTGAGATGGATTATGACTTGCTGGAGCAAGCTATCACTGAGAAAACTAAGGTGATCATCCCAGTAGAGCTTGCAGGGATTGTTTGCGACTATGACCGTTTGTTCCAAGTTGTGGAGAAAAAACGTGATCTCTTTACCGCTTCAAGTAAGTGGCAAAAGGCATTTAACCGTATCGTGATTGTTTCTGATAGTGCCCATGCTTTGGGATCTACTTATAAAGGGCAACCAGCTGGTTCTATCGCTGACTTTACTTCCTTCTCATTCCATGCCGTTAAGAATTTTACAACTGCAGAAGGTGGAAGTGCCACTTGGAAAGCCAATCCAGCGATTGATGACGAAGACATGTACAAAGAATTCCAAATTCTTTCCCTTCACGGGCAAACTAAGGATGCCCTTGCCAAGATGCAACTGGGCTCATGGGAATACGATATCGTCACACCAGCCTACAAGTGCAATATGACCGATATCATGGCGTCACTTGGTTTGGTACAATTGGACCGTTACCCTGGTTTGCTAGAACGTCGTAAGGATATCGTGGATCGCTATGATCGTGGTTTTGCAGGTTCTCGCATCCATCCATTGGCACACAAGACTGATACTGTAGAATCTTCACGCCACCTCTATATCACCCATGTAGAAGGAGCAAGTTTAGAAGAGCGCAATCTCATCATCCAAGAATTGGCCAAAGCAGGAATTGCAAGTAACGTACACTACAAACCGCTTCCGCTCTTGACAGCCTATAAGAATCTTGGTTTTGATATGGCGAATTATCCTAAGGCCTATGCCTTCTTTGAAAATGAAATTACCCTCCCTCTTCACACTAAACTAAGCGATGAAGAAGTGGACTATATTATTGATACTTTCAAAACAGTTTCTGAAAAAGTACTAGTTTCATCAAAAAAATTGTAAAAAAGTCTTGACAAAGAGGATACAAAGATTTATAATGAATCACATAAATCAGAAAAGTAACTATTTTTAATCTTCAGGGAACCTGTGGTTATTGTGAACAGGTGGTTGGAAGTAGTGAAAGTGGGCTGATTTAAAAAATGAGTTTGAAACAATGAAAATTCGGTGTGCACACCTTACAGTGCAACTTGTTGTTAGACAAGGCAGAGATGTAAAGGGGAATAGTCTCTTTACAATTGAGGTGGCACCGCGTTACTAACGCCCTCACATGGAATTTAATTCTGTGTGTGGGCTTTTTTCTATCCGTCATTTTGTTTGTCTTCTATTAGGGCGTTAAGTAGCTTTGATGAACTTGAGTTCTATCTACAGCTCCTTGCCTACTACTAAAAGCAAACAAAAAGTCGAATAAATACAGAAAGAGGAAAATTTTATGACAACTAAAGGTTATTTTGGACAATTTGGTGGTAGTTTTGTACCGGAGCCGATTCAGGCTTTGTTGGATGAGTTGGAAGTGACATTTGACAAGTACAAGGATGATCCAGAGTTTTTGGCAGAATTTCGTCATTACTTGAAGGACTATTCAGGTCGCGAAACACCTCTCTATTTTGCGGAAAGTTTGACAGATTACTTAGGTGGAGCTAAGATTTACCTCAAGCGTGAAGATCTTAACCATTTGGGTTCTCACAAGCTCAACAATGTTTTAGGGCAAATTCTTTTGGCTAAACGTATGGGTAAAAAACGTGTTATTGCGGAAACAGGAGCGGGTCAGCACGGTGTTGCGACAGCAGCGGCTGCAGCCAAGTTTGGTATGGCCTGTGATGTCTACATGGGAGCAGAGGATGTGGAACGCCAACGTCTCAATGTTTTCCGTATGGAGATGATGGGAGCAACTGTTCATGCAGTTGAAACGGGGACACGAACTCTTAAGGATGCGGTTGATGCAGCCTTTGGAGCATGGATGAATGATTTGGAAGCATTCTACGTTTTGGGATCTGCTGTAGGACCTCACCCATATCCTACAATTGTTCATGAGTTCCAAAAGATCATCAGTGAAGAATCTCGTCGTCAAATCTTAGAAAAAGAAGGTCGTTTACCAGACTACGTTATTGCCTGTGTAGGTGGTGGTTCCAATGCCATCGGAGCTTTTTCTCAGTATGTGGCTGATGAAGAAGTCAAATTGGTTGGGGTTGAAGCTGCTGGTCACGGACTTGATACAGACAAGCACGCAGCTACTATGACAAAAGGTAGTATCGGTATTGTCGACGGCATGAAGACCTATGCAGTCTTTAAGGAAGACGGAGAGCTGGCTCCGGTTTACTCTATCTCAGCTGGTTTGGACTATCCAGGGGTTGGTCCAGAACACGCCTACTTTAAAGATTCAGGTCGCGTAGAATATGTCGCTGCGACGGATGAAGAAGCTGTTCAGGCTCTCCTCCTTCTCAGCAAGACTGAAGGAATTATCCCAGCGATTGAAAGTTCGCACGCTATCGCAGAAGCAGTTAAACGTGCACCGAAACTTAGTAAAGATGACATCATCATTATCAATGTCTCAGGTCGTGGAGACAAGGACGTAGCTGCGATTGCAGACTACCTAGAAGCTAAAAAATAAAAGATGGAAAAATTACAGTCTTTTCTCTCACAGAGAGCTTGTGGTTGCTGGAAACAAGCAGAGAAAGCTGTAAGGTTGGGTCCATTTGAAACAAGAGAAGAAAACATAATTCTCAAGGGAGTGCCCTTTATCGCACAGCCTGTTACAGGAGGTATCTGAGACAGGAATGAGAGATAGGAGAAATCCTATAATTGAGGTGGCACCGCGAATTTCGTCCTCACGCAAGTTATTTTGCGTGGGGATTTTTCATACAGTCACCACGGACTAGAAGTAGAACTGAAAGGGAAATTACAATGGAACGAATCATTCATGGAGACGTCTTATCACCAATTTTGGCTTATATGCGCCTAAAGGGGCAACACAAGGTTATCTTAGAGAGTATTCCGAGAGACAAGGAAACAGCTCGTTTTTCTATCCTAGCCTATAATCCAGTTTTTGAGATTAAGTTTGAAAATAGAGTTCTCTATCAAAATGGTCAAGTGATTGATCAGGATCCCTTGGATTTCCTTTATGAGGTGACTCATAAGAGACAGCACCATTCAGACCTACCTTTTTGTGGGGGAGCCATAGGTTTTGTTGGTTACGATATGATTTCGCTTTATGAAGAAATTGGTCAAATTCCTGAAGATACAATTGGGACGCCAGATATGCATTTCTTTGTCTATGAGAGTTACATGGTCTTTGACCACAAGAAGGAAAAAATCCATGTCATCGAGGATGCTCTCTATAGTGAGCGTAGTCAAGAAGCCTTGGAAGAAGCCTTGAACCAAGTGCTTGAGGAATTACGCATTCCTGCTCCAAATGAATTTGAAGACTTGGATCTATCTCCGTTAGACTTCAAACCGCATATCGCTCCTCAGAAGTTTGAGGAAATGGTGGAAACAGCTCGTGACTTGATTCGAAATGGTGATATGTTCCAATGCGTACTCAGTCAGCGTTTCTCAGCAGAAGTTACTGGAAATCCATTTGACTTCTACAGAAATCTCCGCGTGACCAATCCATCCAATTACCTTTATTTCTATGATTTTGGGGATTATCAGATTATCGGTGCCAGTCCAGAAAGTTTGGTTTCCGTCAAAAATGGCATCGTGACAACCAATCCGATTGCAGGGACACGACCAAGAGGCGCTACGGATGAAGAAGACAAGGCTTTGGCGACAGACCTGCTTTCGGATGAGAAGGAAACAGCAGAGCATCGGATGTTAGTAGACTTGGGACGAAATGATATTGGCCGCATCTCTGAAACGGCCAGTGTCCAAGTCACCAAGTATATGGAAGTGGAGCTTTTCCGTTATGTCATGCATTTGACCAGTGTGGTCAAGGGGCGTTTGCTTCCAGAACTCACTGCTATGGATGCCTTGAAAGCAACACTTCCAGCTGGAACAGTTTCTGGAGCACCAAAAATTCGGGCAATGAGACGTATCTATGAACTGGAAGCAGAAAAACGGGGCGTATACGCAGGAGCAATCGGCTACTTGTCTGCGACGGGTGATATGGATTTGGCCATTGCCATCCGAACTATGATTCTCAAAAATAAAAGAGCCTATGTGCAGGCTGGGGCAGGGATTGTCTACGACTCTATCGCCCAAAACGAATACCAAGAAACCATTAACAAAGCAAAATCTATGACTAGAATTGGAGAACTAAGACCATGATTTTATTGATTGATAACTATGATTCTTTTACCTATAACTTGGCCCAATACATTGGGAATTTTGCAGAAGTACAGGTCTTGAGAAATGATGATCCCAAGCTGTATGAAGAAGCTGAAAAAGCAGATGGTCTGGTCTTTTCCCCTGGTCCTGGTTGGCCAGTTGATGCTGGAAAGATGGAAGATATGATTCGTGACTTTGCTGGCAAGAAGCCGATTCTTGGGATTTGTTTGGGTCACCAAGCAATTGCCGAAGTCTTTGGTGGTAAGTTAGGCTTGGCTCCCAAAGTCATGCATGGGAAACAGAGCCATATCAGCTTTGAAGCGCCATCTGTTTTGTATCAAGGTATTGAGGATGGCCGTGCGGTCATGCGTTACCACAGTATTTTGATTGAAGAAATGCCAGAAGACTTTGAAGTGACAGCTCGTTCGACTGATGACCAAGCCATCATGGGGATTCAACATAAAAACCTGCCGATTTATGGCTTCCAGTACCATCCAGAGAGCATTGGAACGCCAGATGGCTTGTCCTCTATTCGGAATTTTATCGAGAAGGTTGTAAAGTGAGGAAACTAGGATGAAAGAGATTATTGAAAAACTAGCAAAGTTTGAAAATTTATCAGGTGTGGAAATGACGGATGTCATTGAGCGTATCGTAACTGGGCGTGTAACAGAGGCACAGATTGCTTCTCTTCTCTTGGCGCTTAAGATGAAGGGGGAAACACCTGAAGAACGCACAGCCATTGCACAGGTCATGAGAGGGCATGCCCAACATATTCCAACTGAAGTTCATGATGCCATGGACAACTGTGGTACAGGTGGGGACAAGTCTTTCAGCTTTAACATCTCCACAACTGCAGCTTTTGTCTTGGCTGGTGGCGGTGTTCACATGGCAAAACACGGTAACCGCTCGATTTCTTCTAAATCTGGTTCTGCAGATGTTCTCGAAGCCTTGGGCATCAACTTAGACCTCAAACCAGCTGAACTAGGTAAGGTTTTTGATAAGACTGGAATCGTCTTTCTCTTTGCTAAAAATATGCACCCAGCTATGAAATACATCATGCCAGCTCGTTTGGAATTGGGAATTCCAACGATTATGAACTTGACTGGTCCCCTGATTCACCCAATGGCCTTGGAAACACAGCTTCTTGGAATTAGTCGTCCAGAACTCTTAGAAAGTACAGCTCAGGTTTTGAAAAATATGGGTCGCAAACGTGCCATTGTGGTTGCTGGACCAGAAGGACTGGATGAGGCTGGTTTGAATGGAACAACTAACATTGCTCTTCTTGAAAATGGCGAAATTACCTTGTCAAGCTTCACTCCAGAGGATTTGAGCATGCAACGCTACGCTATCGAAGATATTCGTGGAGGCAACGCTCAGGAAAATGCAGAAATTTTGCTTAGTGTTCTCAAGAACGAACCAAGTCCATTCTTGGAAACTACAGTCTTAAATGCTGGTCTTGGTTTCTATGCCAATGGTAAGGCAGCTAGCATCAAGGAAGGAGTTGCCTTGGCCCGTCAAGTGATTGCTAGTGGCAAAGCCCTTGAAAAACTCAGACTGTTACAGGAGTACCAAAAATGAGTCAGGAATTTTTAGTACGAATTTTGGAGCAGAAGGCGCGTGAGGTTGAGCAGATGGAGCTGGAGGAAATCCAGCCCCTGCGTCAGACCTATCGCTTGGCTGACTATCTAAAACAACACCAAGACCGTTTACAGGTAATCGCAGAAGTCAAGAAAGCTAGTCCTAGTTTGGGAGATATCAATCTCGATGTGGATATTGTGCAACAGGCCCAGACTTATGAAGAAAATGGAGCAGTGATGATTTCTGTTTTGACAGATGAGGTTTTCTTTAAAGGGCATTTGGATTATCTGAGTGAGATTTCCAGTCAGGTACAGATTCCAACGCTCAACAAGGACTTTATCATCGATGAAAAGCAAATCATTCGAGCTCGCAATGCAGGTGCAACAGTCATCCTGCTCATTGTGGCCGCCTTGTCAGAAGAACGTCTCAAGGAACTATATGACTACGCGACAGAGCTTGGTCTGGAAGTTTTAGTGGAAACCCACAATCTAGCTGAACTAGAGGCAGCTCATAGACTTGGTGCTGAGATTATCGGGGTCAACAACCGTAACTTGACTACCTTTGAAGTTGATTTGCAGACCAGTGTAGATTTGGCTAAACATTTCAAAAATGATTGCTTGTACATTTCTGAATCTGCTATTTTCACAGGGCAGGATGCGGAACGAGTAGCACCATACTTTAACGGAATTTTAGTAGGGACAGCTCTCATGCAGGCAGAGGATGTGGCTCAAAGAATCAAGGAGTTGCAGATTGACAAAGGTTAAGATTTGTGGACTATCGACCACAGAAGCGGTGGAAACAGCCGTATCAGCAGGAGCAGACTACATCGGTTTTGTCTTCGCACCTAGTAAAAGACAGGTGACCTTGGATCAGGCTACTGAGCTGGCAAAGCTTATTCCTGCGAATGTCAAAAAGGTTGGTGTATTTGTTTCACCAAGTCGGGCAGAACTGCTAGAAGCGATTGACAAAGTTGGCTTGAACTTGGTTCAAGTTCACGGTCAGGTGGCAGATGATTTGTTTGAGGATTTGCCTTGTGCCAGTATTCAGGCTGTTCAGGTGGATGGAGAGGGTCATGTGCCCAATTCTCAGGCAGACTATCTCCTCTTTGATGCCCCTGTGGCTGGGAGTGGCCAGACCTTTGATTGGGCTCAACTGGATACGACGGAATTAGCTCAGCCCTTCTTTATCGCAGGTGGGCTTAAGGAAGACAATGTAGCAAAAGCAATTCAACACTTTACTCCCTATGCAGTAGATGTATCGAGTGGAGTGGAGACAGATGGACAGAAAGATCAGGAAAAGATTAGAAGATTTATAGAGAGGGCAAAGAATGGCATATCAAGAACCAAATAAAGATGGATTTTACGGAAAATTCGGCGGACGTTTCGTCCCAGAAACATTGATGACAGCAGTTTTGGAGTTGGAGAATGCCTACCGTGAAAGTCAGGAAGACCCAAGTTTCCAAGAGGAATTAAACCAACTTTTGCGCCAGTATGTGGGACGTGAAACTCCCCTTTACTACGCAAAAAACTTGACCCAGCATATTGGCGGAGCCAAGATTTATCTCAAACGTGAAGACCTCAACCATACAGGGGCTCACAAGATTAACAATGCCTTGGGCCAAGTTTTACTTGCCAAACACATGGGTAAAAAGAAAATTATCGCGGAAACTGGTGCTGGTCAGCACGGTGTGGCAACTGCAACAGCTGCAGCCCTCTTTAACATGGAATGTACCATCTATATGGGTGAAGAGGATGTTAAACGCCAAGCTCTCAATGTCTTCCGTATGGAACTTTTGGGAGCCAAGGTCGAGGCTGTAACAGATGGTTCGCGCGTGCTCAAGGATGCGGTCAATGCAGCCCTTCGTTCATGGGTAGCTAATATTGATGATACCCACTATATCCTTGGTTCTGCCTTGGGGCCTCATCCTTTCCCAGAAATCGTTCGAGACTTCCAAAGTGTCATCGGTAGAGAAGCTAAACAACAATACCGTGACTTAACAGGTCAAGATCTGCCAGATGCCCTAGTAGCCTGTGTTGGTGGTGGGTCGAATGCCATCGGTCTCTTCCATCCCTTTGTAGAAGATGAGTCAGTAGCTATGTATGGGGCTGAAGCAGCAGGACTTGGTGTGGATACAGAGCACCACGCAGCTACCTTGACCAAGGGTCGTCCGGGTGTCCTTCACGGTTCTCTCATGGATGTTCTCCAAGATGCCCATGGTCAAATTCTTGAAGCCTTCTCTATCTCAGCAGGTTTGGACTATCCTGGTATCGGTCCAGAACATTCTCACTACCACGATACCAAACGTGCCAGTTATGTCCCTGTGACAGACGAAGAAGCCTTGGAAGGATTCCAACTCTTGTCTCGTGTGGAAGGGATTATCCCAGCCTTGGAATCTAGCCACGCTATTGCTTTTGCGGTGAAATTGGCCAAAGAACTTGGACCAGACAAATCCATGATAGTCTGTCTATCAGGTCGTGGGGACAAGGATGTGGTTCAAGTCAAAGACCGCTTGGAAGCAGATGCAGCAAAGAAGGGAGAAGCTCATGCCTAAGACACTAACAGAAAAATTGAACGCTATTAAAGCAACTGGAAAAGGAATTTTCGTTCCCTATATCATGGCTGGTGACCACGAAAAAGGTTTGGATGGAATCGCTGAAACAATTAACTTTTTAGAAAATTTGGGTGTCTCTGCCATTGAAGTGGGCATTCCCTTTTCAGATCCTGTCGCAGATGGACCTGTTATCGAAGAAGCTGGCTTGCGCAGTTTAGCCCACGGTACCTCTACCCAGGCTTTGGTTGAAACCCTGAAAACCATTGAAACAGATATTCCACTAGTCATCATGACCTATTTCAACCCTCTCTTTCAGTACGGTGTGGAGAACTTTGTCAAAGATTTGGCTGATACAGCGGTTAAGGGTTTGATTATTCCTGACCTGCCTCATGAGCATGCCAACTTTGTAGAACCATTTTTGGCAGATACAGACATTGCTTTGATTCCTTTAGTAAGCTTGACCACAGGGATTGAACGTCAGAAAGAGTTGATTAAAGGGGCAGAAGGCTTCGTCTATGCCGTTGCTATCAACGGGGTGACAGGGAAATCAGGAAATTACCGCGCAGACTTGGACAAGCACTTGGAACAATTGCATCAAGTGGCTGACATTCCAGTTTTGACAGGTTTTGGGGTGTCTAGTCAAGCCGATGTAGAACGCTTCAATGCGGTGTCAGATGGCGTCATTGTTGGTTCGAAAATTGTAAAAGCTCTCCACCAAGGAGAGTCAATTGAGGACTTTATCAAACAAGCAGTAGCTTACCAAAAATAATCACACAAGCAGCAAGTAAGAGGAAAGGCACGAAAGGAAGTCTTTCCTTTTTCTTTTGCAGGAGAAAGGCTAGAATCCCCGTAGCAGAAGCAAACTGAATCAAGATGAGTAATTCTGTTGCGCTAAAGACGAGAGCACAAGAAGCTAAAAAGAGAAAATCCCCTGCGCCCATGCGGATATCGATAAAATGAGCCAACATTCCAAGGACAAGGAAGAAGACCATGACCAGATTCCAGCCAGAGCAGGCTATTAGGAGTAGATGAAAGACAATCCAGACCAGTAAGGGATATTCCTGATGCTTGATATCATAGATACCCAAGGTCAAACCAGCGGTGATTAGGACGACTTGACTCAAGGAAAGCAATTCCCAAGAGTAAAGCAGAAAGAGGAGACCTAAGCCTAGTTCAAAAAGAGCATACCAGAAAGGATAAGGAGTCTTGCAGTAGCGACATCGAAAGAGATGAAAGACCTGCGAGAAAATCGGAATCAAATCTAAGGGACGCAAGCGTGTCTGACAGGAATCGCAGTGACTGGCTGGACTGATAATGGATTGCTCTGGAAAACGGTCAATGACCAAACCAAGAAAGGAAGCGAGAATGCTCCCGACAAGAAAAAAATAAAAATCAATCATACTTATCTATTCGTAAAAAATAGGAGAAGTAGTATAATGGAGAAACATAGATAAGATGGTGAGGCAAAGATGACAATTCGTTTTGAAGAAAATGTGGGCACAGAAAATGCTCAGCTCGTCTGCCAATGGTCCAACTCCCTTGGCAAAGTTTTTCAAGAACAATGGATGGGAACAATGATTCCTTTTCCACTGACCCTTCAAACCTTGCAAGACTTGGAAGGAGTTTTTTCTATCTTTGATGGACACGAGTTTGTCGGGCTTATCCAGAAAATCAGACTAGAAGACAGTAATCTTCATATCGGGAGATTTTTTATCAATCCCCAGAAACAGGGGCAAGGCTTAGGTAGCCAGGCTTTAAGGAAATTTGTTAGTTTGGCATTTGAAAATGAAGACATAGATACTATTTCTCTAAATGTCTACGAGGCAAATCAAACAGCTCACAATCTTTACCAAAAAGAAGGATTTGAAATCGTTCAAATGGTTGAAACACCTATACGAAAATACATCATGAAAAAGGGTAGATAGCAGTCACGTGGGGCTGGAGTTCCAAGGATATCCAAGTATAAGGAAGTTATCTTTCAAAGTTGGAAACAAGATTTCTATGATTTCTTAGATAGAGGAGATAAACATGTCGGGACTTAAAAAAATACTAATCGTGATTGGAGCTGTAATTGCTTTAGCTACTGGCTTGAATCATTATTTTCAGTATCAAAAACAGCAAGAACATATGCAATTAAAAACCTCCTTTGAAGAGAGGGACAATATAGCCGTCTTACAACGCTTGATGGCATCAGAAAAATATGCACCTGACATCCGTAAAGCGGGCTATACAGTTCCTCCCGATGGAGATATTCGATTGGATGGAGGAATTGACTCCATAGAGATAAAAGGAGACATCGATTTGGATATCTCAAATCCGGAACGGAATGGGGTTACTGCTTATTTTGAAATAGAGATAGATGGTAAAATAACTAGTGTACTATATGAATTGGATAAGAACTTTGATTTAGTTTCTAGCGCCTATTTTCAAATAAATGAAAAAAATATAAATGAGAGAGTGACTATCCCTCAAGCTGAAGAAGAACGCCTGTTAAAGATTGTTCGAAAAGAGTTGAAAGCTTTTCTAGACAAGATGTATCAGACTTTGTATGGTTGATGTTACTGGTGAAAAATTGAGGCGAGACTCTGTTGAGGATGTGAATGATGATAAGAAAGGGGGACAAGAATGTTTACAGAATTGCTCTTTATTGTCTCTTTTGTGTTACTTTTACGTTTGTTTAAAAGCATGCGCTCACGAATCTTTATAGGAGTCTTGTATAGTTTTCTGCTAGTCTGGTTTGTCCTTTCAGTTTTGAACTATGGCAAATATACTCTTCAGACAGGTTAATCCGTCAGGTTGAGAGTAAATCCCAGAACACAAGATTTGGAATACTATTCAATATTCATCTTGAAGAAAAATGATTCAAGTAGAATTAAATTAACTGGCTCTGGTGTTTGGAGTGAGAGAAATGGTGATGTTTATTATGGAGTAGAGGAGCAAAAAATTATAAAAAAACATGGTTTGGACGAGGAGGACGAAGAACTTCCAAACAACCAACCAGATATTTATTTAGAAAAAGATGGAGTAGTTGTGAGTTATCAAGGTGAAAAAGTGTTTGATGCTACCAATAACAAGGCCTACACGATTACCATTACCAATGTGGACAAGAAACCAGCCCAATTTGAAGCTCAGGTGGTGGATAAGTAAGCAAGATGAGTAGGATGCAATCTTTTAAATGTTGTATCTTTAAAAAGGGCTATATTATTTTAAACAAGCAAAAAAGCCTTGATTCCAAGGCTTTTTCCTGTTGACAATTCCTTTTAATGAAGATTGAGAATCGTTTTTAGGGTCCTATATACAAAAAGAGAACGGTAAATGTTCTCTCTCCGACTACTATCGTTATAAGATAAATTAACTTTTAGTCTTATTTATCTTCTTTATGAAGCATGTTTTTAACACCTTCGATAGCGCCTTCTACAGCGTCTTTGGCATCTTCGGCAACTTCTTTTACTTTAGAAACAACTTTTTCAGCTGCTCCTTCTTTTTCCATTTTTTCATCACCGATGGCTTTCCCAACACCTTCTTTGATAGATCCTTTGGCTTGATTAAGTTTTTCTTCTACTGACATGATTAATTCTCCTATAAATTAGATTATTTTACGCGAGAGCTTTCGTGAGCTACTACACCAGTTGCTGCACTTTTAACGTTTTCGAAACCTTCGCCAACTTTTTCTTGGACAGTTGCAACACCGCTACCAAGACCAGATTTTACTTTTTCAAATTGTTCTGAAGCGAATTCTCCAGTTGATCCAGCAACATCAGATACTCGGTCTTGAAGGCTTACAGAATCAGCTTCGTGTTGTTCTTTAGTTTTGATGTCGACAACGTTTACGTTGATTTCAACAACTTCCAAGTCAGTCATTTTAGCAACTTCTGAAGATACGATTTCTCTGATTTCTGAATATAGAGCTGGAACATTTTTTTGGTACTCAACAATAACGTTTAAGTCAACTGCAACTTGTGTTTTACCAACTTCTACGTTAACACCACTTGTTACGTCATCGCTGTTAACGATTTTTTCTTTAAGATTTGAGAAGAAACCACCATCAATTCCCAAAAGACCTGAAACGTTTTCTAGTGAAAGACCAATAATTTTTTGGATAACTTTATCTTCGTAAGTAAGTTCTCCTTTGATTTCGTGAGCTACAGCAGTAGCATCTTTCTTTTCTACGTTAGTGTTAGTGTTAATGTTAATGTTTTTTTCGTTTGACATATGAAACTCCTTTAATTAAATTAGTATTTTTTATTTTTTTATTTATCTATATAGTTTTTTTCGATATATAATCCAGCTGCAACTCCCAGTGCTCCTAAAATCAATACAAATATTGTTTTGAAGAAGCCAAAGGAGATAATCAAACAAGCGAGAAATACGCCTATGAGACCAGCGATAATTGGATATCGATATTGTTTAAGCCATTCCATTTTTTACTTCCTTACTTCACACGACTAACAGTCTTTTTGTTTTGAGGTTTTGGTTTAGGCTGGTAGTCTTTTACTAGAACTTCTAGTTTAACCTGACGCTCAATACCAAAAAACTGCTTTAATCCATTAGCTATTTCATGTTGAATTAGTTGGCATCTGTCAGCGATGTTGTCCGAAGGAAGAATTTTACCTTCTACATGAACGAAACATTTATTTTTTCGTAAATTTACATGAACAGTTGGGTTCTTGATCAATCCATGATCACTTACCAAACTTCTAACAAAACCTTCGATTGCAGAATTCTTTAATTTTAATGTATCATTTTTAGTTTCAAGTTGAATTTCCAAATAACGTTTAGGATAAAACAACACAACTAACATCGATAACAAAACTAAAGTTGATAGAGCCACTATCCCCCAGAATATATATCTAGAGAGATAGAATTCAACGAAATGATTCTGTCTCCAGCTAAATAGCTGAATGCCTAAATCACTAACTTGATGATAATCTATCAAAACAGGAAGGAAAATTGTCAAGATTAAAATACAGAAAATAATGAAACATATTTTCTTTGCTTTTGACATATACAATCCTTTCGATTTAACATTTAAACTATTTTTCTCGTCATTGATTTAAAAATAGTTTGCTAACTTTACTGGCGAAAAGTTTACTTTCTACCTGTAAAGAATGATACTACAGTAACAACAATTGCTGCTCCTGCAATAGATGGGATCAAAGCCATTCCAGCGATGGATGGGCCCCAACTACCTAAAAGGGATTGTCCTACAGATGACCCGACTAAACCAGCGAATACATTTGCGACGATTCCCATAGAACTACCTTTTTTAGTGATTCTACCTGCTACAAGTCCAATAAGACCTCCAGCAATGATTGACCACAATATTGCTTACCCTCCTTTTTTATTTTAATATCAAAAAATCAATTCCTTTGATTATTGCTATTATACAATTTTAATATAAAATAATTAATTATTTTGATTATTATATAATTTTAATATAAAAAAATCAAATTCTTTGATTGTTGCTATTATATAATTTTTAAAATTAAAAGTATAATCTTTCGATTTGAATTTGATTCTGTATTCACGCCCTCAATAGACGGTAAAATAAGAAAATTGTTTATATATTGCTCCTGTAGTGTTATTATACGAAATAAAGGATCGTAGTAAAAGTCGTTATAGCATGTTATACCTATTCTTTGTGGTATAATTGCAAGAGGTTTAATCCGATAATTTATAAAGAGAGAAAGACATTCATGAGAGATTTATTATCTAAAAAAAGTCATAGGCAATTAGAATTATTAGAACTATTATTTGAACATAAACGATGGTTTCATCGTTCTGAACTAGCAGAGTTACTAAATTGTACAGAACGTGCAGTCAAAGATGATCTATCCCATGTTAAATCTGCTTTTCCGGACTTGATTTTTCATTCTTCTACTAATGGTATACGCATTATTAATACCGATGATAGTGATATTGAAATGGTTTACCATCATTTCTTTAAGCATTCAACTCATTTTTCGATTTTAGAATTTATCTTCTTTAATGAAGGTTGTCAAGCTGAGAGTATTTGTAAAGAATTTTATATCAGTTCATCTTCGCTCTATCGTATTATTAGCCAAATCAATAAAGTGATTAAAAGGCAATTTCAATTTGAAATCAGTCTGACCCCTGTTCAAATCATTGGAAATGAGAGAGACATTCGTTACTTTTTTGCACAATATTTTTCAGAAAAATATTATTTCCTAGAATGGCCATTTGAAAATTTTTCATCAGAGCCACTATCTCAATTGTTAGAATTGGTTTATAAGGAAACAAGCTTTCCAATGAATTTGTCAACTCATAGAATGCTAAAGTTGCTCCTGATGACCAATCTATATCGAATAAAGTTTGGTCATTTTATGGAAGTAGAGAAAGACTCTTTTCACGATCAAAGTTTGGATTTTTTAATGCAGGCAGAAGGAATAGAAGGTGTTGCTAAGAATTTTGAATCAGAATACAGTATCTCTTTAGATGAAGAAGTTGTTTGCCAATTATTTGTGTCTTACTTTCAAAAAATGTTTTTCATAGATGAAAGTCTCTTTATGAAATGCGTAAAAAAGGATAGCTATGTTGAAAAATCTTACCATCTATTGAGTGATTTTATTGATCAGATTTCAGTCAAGTATCAGATTGAGATTGAGAATAAGGATAATCTGATTTGGCATCTGCATAATACCGCACATCTGTATCGTCAAGAGTTGTCCACTGAGTTTATTTTATTTGATCAAAAAGGGAATACAATCAGGAATTTTCAAAATATTTTTCCTAAATTTGTTTCAGATGTAAAAAAAGAGCTTTCTCATTATTTAGAGACTCTGGAGCTTTGTTCTAGTTCAATGATGGTAAATCATCTATCTTATACCTTCATCACACATACTAAACATTTGGTGCTTAATTTACTACAAAATCAGCCAAAGCTGAAGGTTCTGGTTATGAGCAATTTTGATCAGTATCATGCCAAATCCGTTGCAGAGACACTTTCTTATTACTGTAGCAATAATTTTGAACTTGAAGTTTGGACTGAATTAGAATTATCAAAGGAATCTTTAGAAGAATCGCCTTATGATATCATCATTTCTAATTTTATTATTCCTCCGATTGAGAATAAGAGACTCATCTATTCAAATAATATAAACACGGTCTCACTCATATCTTTGTTAAATGCCATGATGTTTATTCGACTAGATTAGTGAGTGAAAGAAGACTCCATCCATCTCTAGGGTAGATTTCCTATAGATAGGTGGAGTCTTTTTGAATATTAAAAAATTTCAGATCTATCATTAGCAGAGTTACTAGTTCCATTCATTTGTATGCTAGTCAATGACGAAGAGGTCCTCATTACTTGTAACCTCAATGAGATAGTAGGCTAGGCCTGGCAATCCTTGCTGACGTTTGGTTAGACCTTTTACGGACCACTTATTTATTGGCAAGTGATGTATTGATTTTTAGTTGTAATATATGACATTGTGTTTTCCTTTTTATTTCTTAAAGCTGAGGACTGTTTTTCCACGTGAGCGACCATTAGCGACCTTGTCTAAGGCGCTATTTACCTCTTCAAATGGATAAACTGTATCGATAGAGGGTTTGATTTCTAATTTACTAAAGAGGTCAGCTACCTCTTGTAATTGAGCGCCATTGCTTTCTACAAAGATAAAATGGTAGTAAACGCCGTATTTGTCAGCCATCTTATCAAATTTGAGACCTGCTAAGCCAAGAATCATCTGTTTCCATTTTGGTAGATTCATGCGTTTGGCAAAGGCACCGTTTGGCATGGCACGAAGGGACACAAGATGACCACCTTTTTTCATGATAGACATTTGTTTCTCAGTTTCAGTCCCACCAAGGGTATCGAGGACATAATCAACCTGGCTAACAGTTTTTGTGTAATCCTCTGTTTTGTAATCGATAAATCTATCTGCTCCTAGTTTCAAGACACGCTCAGCGCTATCTCCAGAACCGTTGGTAATGATCTTCAAACCTTTGGCCTTGGCAATCGGAATGGCCATTCCACCGACACCACCAGTCCCACCAGAAATAAAGATCGTTTTCCCAGCTTGAGCGCCCATGAAGTCAAGAGCCTGCATGATAGTCAAGGCAGTAAGAGGAACAGCAGCAGCTTCCTCGTCTGATAGATAGTCTGGAACCTTGGCTAAGGCTTGACTATCAACAGCTACGTATTCTGCAAAGGCGCCGATATGATCAAGTGGCAGACGGCCAAAGACACGGTCTCCTACCTGAAAGTTGTTAACTTTCTTGCTAATGCTTTCAACGATTCCAACCACTTCGTTACCTGCAGTTTGAGGAAGTTTGTAAGGAACAATCATCTTAACCTCACCACGAGAGATCATGTTATCGAGAGGATTAACCCCAGCTGCGGTGACTTTGACCAAGACTTGTTTGTCTGTAATAATTGGTGTGGCGATTTCAGTGATGTTCAGTGTGATATTCTTTTTGTTATAAGTAGTATGTTGTGCGGCTTTCATGTGATTTCTCTTTTCTTTTTTAATACGACTAAACATACTTGTATCTAATACAAGTATATGTTGTTTCCAGTAAAAACTGACTTGCTATCAAATCAGTTTCGGACTTGTTTGGCTTGTTTATATAGATTGTCAATGACATCTTTTAAAGTTTGATTTGCTAATTCCTTCTCTAATTGGGATTCAGCACTAGCGAAAAGCGGTGAAACTGCTCCTTGGATATGTTTTCCAACGGGACAATCGGGATTACTATTTTGATGAACAGGAAATAAACTGATATGTTTGATTTCTTGAGTAGCATAGTAGATCTCTAGTAATGTCATTTTCTTTGGAGATTTACTGAGTTGATAGCCTGTTTTTCCTTGCTGGGAACTAATCAAACCTGTATTTTTCAATAAGGCAATCACCTTTCGAATGTAACTAGCGTTAGTCCCAACACTAATAGCTAGTGCTTGAGAACTTAAGATTTCCTTGCTTTCACTAATCATTGTTAAGATATGTAAAGCAACTGAGAATTTTGTATCCATCTGAACTCCTTTTTAGTAAACATGTATCAGATACAAGAACAAGTATAACATAAATTAAAAGAAAAGCAAGACTTTTGTTTTAAATTTTAAAAATTTTTTTGAAGAATGCCATCAGATTAGAAAGATTTGGAAGGGGTGTTCATAAAATGATTACATTCCTATCCATTGGTTGACCAAAAGTAGAACAGATAAACAAAAAAGCCTTGGGACTCAAGGCTTTTCCTGTTGTATTTAGATACCCCCTACAGGGCTCGAACCTGTGACCCATAGATTAAGAGTCTACTGCTCTACCAACTGAGCTAAGGAGGCAAATAAAAAGCTGTATTGGTGCCGAAACTTCACGGTTTGTATTGAACCCGCGCAATTAAGCAGGTGGGCAACTCGCTCTAACTGAAGCTGTTTCCGTGTGAGACGGCCTACATGCTGTTAGAAGACTTTTGTTTCCCTAAAAATACAAAAAATAGTCGGTCAACACTTAAGTGTGAAGTCGTACACCACAGCGTTTCTATGTTTATATGATACCACTTTTTTAAAAAAAATCAAGAGGAAAATTTAACTTTTTGAAAAGGATTTCATTTTTCACGCAAACGATCAATCGTTTCTTTTCTTTGTGCCAAGGCTCGTTCATATTTACCTGTATCTTCTGCTGTAAAATAGCGATGATTTTGGATTTTTTCGGGCAAATAGTTTTGCTTAACCCAATTTCCAGGATAGTTGTGTGGATAGAGATAGTCTTGGGCATTTCCCAGTTCCTTGCTTCCACTGTAATGACCATCTCGTAAATGTCGTGGAATTGGTAAGTGACCAGAAGTTTTGAGATCCGAAATCGCCTTGTCCATAGCCATATAGGCTGAGTTGGATTTTGGAGAAAGGGCCAAATCAATGACGACATTGGCAATGAGAATGCGGGCTTCTGGAAAACCAATCTTTTGAGCAGCATCCAGAGCAGTCACGGTATGGATCTGGGCTTCAGGGTTGGCTAATCCGATATCTTCATAAGCAATAACGGTCAAACGACGGGCGAGACTAGGCAAATCACCAGCCTCAATCAAACGAGCAGCGTAGTGGAGACTGGCATCGACATCCGAGCCACGGATGGACTTTTGCAGGGCTGAGAGAACATCATAGTGCCCATCTCCATCCTTGTCCATGGTAATGTAGCTCCGTTGCAGGCTATTTTCCATGATGTCTAGAGTGATATGGCGGATGCCTTTGTCATTCTCAGGGGTAGAAAGAACTGCCAAATCCAGTGAGTTGAAGGCAGAGCGCAGGTCTCCGTTTGTAGAGGTAGCAATGAAATCCAGCGCATCCTCATCTAGTTCTACTGGAAAATCAAAACCACGCTCAGGATTACTTAGAGCTATCTGAAGGGCTTCTTTGACGTCTTGGTTAGACAGAGGTTCCAACTCAAAAATTTGAACACGGCTACGAATGGCAGGAGTGACAGAAAAGAAAGGATTTTCAGTCGTAGCCCCAATCATGATGATCAGACCACTTTCCAAGAGAGGCAAGAGGAAGTCTTGCTTGGTTTTATCTAGTCTATGAATCTCGTCTAGTAATAGGACGAGACCACCAGAGAATTTAGCCTCTTCCGCAATTTCTTGCAGTCGCTTTTTACTATCAACTGTTGCATTGAAAGTTCGAAAGGCATACTTGCTCGTCCCTGCGATGGCTGAGGCAATACTGGTCTTACCGATTCCTGGAGGTCCATAGAGAATCATGGATGACAGGCGGTTGGCTTCCACCATGCGACGAATGATTTTTCCAGGTCCTACCAGATGCTCCTGACC
This sequence comes from Streptococcus sp. SK643, assembly GCF_000259505.1. GTDB lineage: Bacteria > Bacillota > Bacilli > Lactobacillales > Streptococcaceae > Streptococcus. The sequence continues at coordinate 35,822 of NZ_AJMM01000025.1, read as the reverse complement.
GATGACTTGATCGATGGTTTTAGGGCGCATGCGAAGCGCGAGATTGTCTGGCATAGCAGTCCTTTCTAACGTGGATTTTCTGATGTATATGTGGTAAGATGGTAGTATCTATTTTAGCATAATTCCGAGCAATCGGGGCGATTAAAGAGTCGCATAGAAAGAGGACAAAATGGCAACATACGGATTTTTAGATGTTTTAGAGGAAGAGTTGGAGAAGAACTTTCCTTTTGACTTTGAGATTAGTTGGGACAAGCGCAACCACGCGGTTGAAGTGAGTTTTCTATTGGAAGCGCAAAATGCTGCAGGTGTGGAGATGGTGGACGAGGACGGAGAGGTGTCATCAGATGATATCCTCTTTGAGGAAGCAGTGCTTTTCTACAATCCTGCCAAGTCAACCGTCAATGCAGAAGACTATTTGACTGTTATTCCTTACCTGCCTAAAAAAGGATTTTCTCGCGAATTTTTAGCTTATTTTGCGCTATTCCTTAAAGATACTGCAGAGGTTGGACTAGATGCTCTTATGGACTTTTTGGAAGACCCAGAAGCAGAAGAATTTGTCATGGAATGGAACCAAGAAGTCTTTGAAGAAGGAAAAGAAGGCTTGGAAGAGGGAGAGTTCTATCCTTATCCGAGATACTAGGAGTTTGACATGGAAATAGAGATTTCTGATTTCACAGGCTGTAAGATTGCTTTGTTTTGTGGGGATAAGCTTCTGACTATCTTACGCGATGATAAGGCAAGCATTCCCTGGCCCAATATGTGGGAACTGCCAGGTGGTGGACGCGAAGGAGACGAAAGTCCTTTTGAGTGCGTGGCGCGTGAAGTTTATGAAGAACTGGGAATTCATCTGACTGAGGCTTGTCTGCTTTGGAGTAAGGTTTATCCAAGCATGCTTTTTACAGATAAACAGTCCGTTTTTCTAGTTGGTCAGTTGACACAGGACCAGTTTGACAATATCATCTTTGGAGACGAGGGACAGGGCTATCAGCTCATGAATGTTGAGGAATTTCTTAGCTCCAGTCAAGTTGTACCTCAGTTGTAAGAGAGATTAAAAGATTATTTAAAAGTAAGTGATTAGAAAGGATGGTTCGGTTAAATTTCTAAACTGAACCCGCCCTAAACACTGTGCCAAAAAGATAAACTTCTATTAGACACAAGCATCTTAAGAGAAGTTCCTATTTTTGCTTTGTGTTTTACGGGCTTGGTATCTTAAATATGGAAACATGGCAAGAGTTAAAAGTTACAGTCAAGCGCGAGGGAGAGGAGTTAGTCTCTAACCTCCTGATTGAGCTAGGAGCGCAAGGTGTTGCGATCGAAGACAGTATGGACTATTTGGGAAATGTTGACCGCTTCGGCGAGATTTTCCCAGAGGTTGAGCAGCAAGAAGAAATCGTTGTGACAGCCTATTACCCTGAAACGGTGGATGTGGCAGAGGTTGAGGCGGACTTGCAGGCTCGCATATCAGAATTGAAAGATTTTATGGATTTGGGAGAGGTCAAAATGGGGACGACTGCCTTGGCTGAGGAAGACTGGGCAGACAACTGGAAGAAATATTATGAACCAGCTCGTATTACTCATGATTTGACCATCGTGCCGTCTTGGACAGACTATGAGGCGACTGCTGGAGAAAAGATTATCAAGCTGGATCCTGGTATGGCCTTTGGAACAGGAACCCACCCAACTACCAAGATGAGCCTTTTTGCCTTGGAGCAGGTCCTTCGTGGTGGCGAAACGGTGCTGGATGTGGGGACTGGTTCAGGGGTTCTCTCTATTGCCAGCTCGCTGCTTGGTGCTAAGGAAATCTTTGCCTACGACCTGGATGATGTGGCAGTTCGGGTTGCTCAGGAAAATATTGAGCTCAACTCTGGCATGGAAAACATCCACGTAGCAGCAGGAGATTTGCTTAAGGGTGTTGAGATTGAGGCAGATGTGATTGTAGCTAATATCTTGGCGGATATCCTGATTCATCTGACGGATGATGCTTATCGCTTGGTTAAGGACGAAGGCTACCTCATCATGAGTGGGATTATCAAGGATAAGTGGGATATGGTGCGTGAGTCGGCTGAGTCAGCTGGATTTTTCCTTGAAACCCATATGGTTCAAGGGGAATGGAATGCCTGTGTCTTTAAGAAAACCAAGGATATTTCCGGTGTGATTGGAGGCTAGCATGCAGCAGTATTTTGTCAAGGGGAGTGCAGTCTCTCCTGTCACCATTAAGGACAAGGAAACCAGCAAGCACATGTTTCAGGTAATGCGCCTGAAAGAAGATGATGAGGTTACTTTGGTCTTTGATGATGGCATTAAACGTTTGGCGCGCGTCTTGGATGTTGAAAATCGTCAGTTTGAGTTGATTGAAGAGTTAGCTGACAATGTGGAACTACCAGTACAAGTGACCATTGCATCTGGATTTCCCAAGGGGGACAAGCTGGAGTTCATCACGCAAAAAGTGACGGAACTAGGCGCCAGTCAAATCTGGTCCTTTCCCGCAGACTGGTCCGTTGCTAAGTGGGATGGCAAGAAATTGGGTAAAAAGGTTGAAAAACTAGAAAAAATCGCCCTTGGAGCAGCAGAACAAAGCAAGCGTAATATCGTTCCAAGTATTCAGCTTTTTGAAAGAAAAGCAGACTTTCTAGCCCAACTTGACCAGTTTGACTCGATCGTAGTGGCTTATGAAGAGTCTGCCAAAGAAGGAGAAGTCGCTGCGCTCTTACAAGCAGTAGCTGGTCTTGAAGAGGGAAAAAAATTGCTCTTTATCTTTGGTCCAGAAGGTGGTCTGTCACCTGCAGAAATCGAAAGTTTTGAAGCTAAGGGAGCAGTCTTGGCAGGACTTGGTCCTCGTATTTTGCGAGCAGAAACAGCACCGCTTTACGCTTTATCAGCCCTTAGTGTTTTATTAGAATTAGAGAAATGAGAGGAAGAAAATGGAACAAAAACACCGTTCAGAATTTCCAGAGAAGGAACTTTGGGATTTAACAGCCCTATACCAAGACCGTGAGGATTTCTTACGTGCAATCGAGAAGGCTCGTGAAGACATCAACCAGTTTAGCCGTGACTACAAGGGCAATCTTCATACTTTTGAGGATTTTGAAAAGGCCTTTGCAGAATTGGAACAAATCTACATTCAGATGAGCCATATTGGTAACTATGGTTTTATGCCTCAGACGACAGATTATAGCAATGACGAATTTGCTAACATTGCCCAAGCTGGGATGGAATTCGAAACAGATGCCAGTGTAGCCTTGACCTTCTTTGACGATGCTTTGGTGGAAGCTGATGAGGAAGTCTTAGACCGTTTGGGTAAATTGCCACATTTAACAGCTGCCATTCGTCAGGCAAAAATCAAAAAAGCCCACTATCTAGGGGCTGATGTGGAGAAGGCCTTGACAAATCTCGGTGAAGTTTTCTACAGTCCGCAGGATATTTACACTAAGATGCGAGCTGGGGATTTTGAAATGGCCGACTTTGAAGTCAATGGCAAGACCTACAAAAACAGCTTTGTGACTTATGAGAATTTCTACCAAAATCATGAGGATGCTGAGATTCGTGAAAAATCTTTCCGTTCCTTCTCAGAAGGCCTTCGTAAGCACCAAAATACGGCTGCAGCAGCCTATCTAGCCCAGGTTAAGTCTGAAAAACTATTGGCAGATATGAAGGGCTACGACTCTGTCTTTGACTATCTTTTGGCTGAGCAGGAAGTGGACCGTGCTATGTTTGATCGTCAGATTGACCTGATCATGAAGGATTTTGCGCCAGTTGCTCAGAGATACCTCAAGCATGTTGCCAAGGTAAATGGTCTTGAAAAGATGACCTTTGCTGATTGGAAGTTGGACTTGGATAGTGCCCTGAATCCTGAAGTGACTATTGAGGATGCCTATGACTTGGTCATGAAGTCGGTAAAACCTTTGGGGAAAGAATATTGTCAAGAAGTTGCTCGCTATCAAGAAGAGCGCTGGGTTGACTTTGCTGCTAATAGTGGCAAGGATTCTGGTGGTTATGCGGCGGATCCATATCGCGTGCACCCTTACGTCCTCATGAGCTGGACAGGGCGTTTGAGCGATGTCTATACCTTGATTCATGAAATCGGGCATTCTGGTCAATTTATCTTTTCAGATAATCACCAAAGCTATTTCAACGCCCACATGTCTACCTACTATGTCGAAGCACCGTCAACTTTCAATGAATTGCTCCTCAGTGACTACTTGGAGCACCAGTCTGACGACCCTCGTCAAAAACGTTTCTCCCTTGCTCACCGTTTGACAGATACTTACTTCCATAACTTTATTACTCACCTTTTGGAAGCAGCCTTCCAGCGCAAGGTTTATACACTGATTGAAGAAGGAGAAACCTTTGGAGCAAGCAAGCTTAACAGTATTATGAAAGAAGTCTTGACAGATTTCTGGGGAGATGCTATTGAAATTGACGAAGATGCAGCTCTGACTTGGATGCGCCAAGCTCATTATTACATGGGCTTATATAGTTACACTTACTCAGCAGGACTTGTCATCTCGACCGCAGGTTACCTCCATCTTAAAAACTCTGAAACTGGAGCTGAAGACTGGCTCAATCTCCTCAAGTCAGGTGGTAGCAAGACACCACTTGAGTCAGCCATGATTATCGGTGCTGACATTTCAACAGACAAACCACTCCGTGATACCATCCAGTTCTTGTCAGACACGGTTGACCAGATTATCGCCTACAGTGCCCAGTTGGGAGAGTAAATTAAAAGAGTCTGGGACAAAAGTCTAACCTTAAATATAAAAAGCGAACAAAACGAGTTATCTGATACTCAGAATTCTGTCTTGTTCGCTTTTTTATCTAGTCTATTGCTTTAAAAAATTTATAATAAAGAATTCCTAAAATCAAAATTTTTTGTCCTGGTCTCTTAAATTATCCCCAAAAGCTATCTTCTTCAGCTTGATCTGAAGAGAAGAGCCAAACTTCTTTGATTTTTCCGTCTTCAATACGGAAGAGGTCAATCCCGTTCATATTGAGTTCAGTACCATCAGCACGTGTTCCAAGAAAAGTAACATTGGCTGCGAATAAATCCTTATTGTCAGAAACCCAATTTGTTATCACCTTAAAAGTTCCATTAGTTTTCTCAGCAAATGTAGCCAGGTGAGTTCCTAGCTTGTCCTTACCAACAACTGTACCAGATATACTATGAGTACCAGGTTGATGCCAGACAATATCGTCTGCCATCGTTTCAAAGACACCAGGAAAGTCACCAGCAATTAAAGCTTGGTTATAAGCATTGAAAATTTCTAAGTTTGTTGACATATCTATTCTCCATTTCTTTTTTATGATATAATTGTAACAGTTACAAACAAAAAAACAAGTAGACACTTTTTTGATATCTAGTATCAAAAGTAGTACTTTTATTGATACTAAAAGATAAATTTTTTTAAAAAAATAGAAAGAAGATATTTTATGACAAATAAAGTGAGTGAGTATGGTATTTGTCCATTTGCGACAACGCAGAGGGTTTTAACGGGGAAATGGGCACTGGTAATCATTTATCAGTTGAGTACGGGTACCAAACGATTTAAAGAATTGCAGAGATTATTGCCTGGGATTACTCAAACTATTTTGACTCGTCATCTCCGTCAATTAGAAAAGGATAAGATTGTTCAACGAAAGGTCTATGCCGAAGTTCCACCACGAGTTGAGTACAGCTTAACCGAAATGGGGCAGGAATTCAGAGTTGTTTTAGATGCTGTCGAGAAATGGGGTCTAGATTATATCAAGTTGCTAGAAATGTAGAGGTATTGACCATGTATCAAAAGTTACTTAGAAAAATAGCAGAAGAAAAACCAAGTTATCATGAGGAAGAAATCCAATGGTTGCTTGATCATTTGGGAGATTCTTCTCCAGAAATTCGAGATAGCCTTGTTTTTACAAGCTTTGCTAGAGGGATTCAGGAAGAGCTATTTACACAGGAACAATTTTATTTCATTGCTGAGGTGGTATCAGCTGATGGAGGACTAGATAAAGAGATTGATAAGGTAGGTTTGTCAACACTTGAGCGTTCTTTTAGGGCGCTTATTTATGCAAATCTCTTGTCTGCAGATGCCAACAAGCAATCGATTTTTTATCAGGAATTAAATGCAGGAATTCGTAATGTCCTTTTAAATCAAGGTTTGTATTATCTTTCAAAAGAAAAGGATACAACGGGTTTTTCAAATCAGTATGGTTGGGTTCATGCTTTTGCACATGGAGCCGATTTACTGACAGAGGTGGTTTGTCATCCAGACTTTCCTAAAACCAGAGTTCATGAAGTATTTGATATACTTGGCCAACTATTTAAAAGAATTTCGATTCGCTTTACAGATGATGAGGATTGGCGTTTAGCAAGAGTGATCTATGAACCTATTTTACAAGGGAAGTTGGAGCAAGAGCAAGTAGCTTCTTGGATAAAAGCTGTTGACTTTCCGATAGAAGAAAGGGAAGATTTTTATAAATTTTCCAACTTCAGATCCTGTCTGTTGGAAGTCTATGTCCAACTTGACCAGAGAAATAGTTTACAAGATGACTTGAAAGAAGCTATTCAATCTTTTCAATACTAGGGATAAGCTAATATTACTTATTGAAAGAGTTTCTATTGTACCCTCCTAACTAATAATGAAAACTAATAAAAGAGGTTGAATCATTTTCCAACCTCTTTTTGTCTATCTTAATGGAATTGCATACCACCATCTACGATAATGGTTTGTCCTGTAATGTAGTTTGAATCTGGTCCTGCAAGGAAGCTGACGGCAGCAGCCACATCTTCTGGTTCAGATAGACGTTTTAGAGTAATATCTTTTGCAAATGTCTGCATACCCCATTCGTCATCTTTTCCTGCATTTTTACCAACTTCATGAGCGATATCGTACATCATTGGTGTTTTCACAATACCTGGTGCGTAGGCGTTAACAGTGATGCCTGAGTCTGCTAAATCACGTGCTAATGTTTGCGTGATTCCGCGAACAGCAAATTTTGTTCCACCATAAACAGTTAGATTTGGATTGCCCACTACACCGGCTTGAGAGGTTGCGTTGATAATTTTACCTCCGTGGCCAAGTGCTTTAAATTGCGCTTGTGCAGCTTGTGAACCCCAAATGACACCACCAACGTTGATACCGAAAGTGCGTGTAAATTGTTCCTCAGTAATTGTATCAAGAGGAGTAGTTGGAGCAACACCGGCGTTATTTACGACAACATTCAAATCACCAAAATGGTCAACAACTTTTTGAAATGCTTGTGCAACTTCTGCCTGTTTCGAAACATCGGCCACGACAGCAAAGGCATTTTCAGCTGATAATTCGGAAACAGCTTTTTCAGCTGTTTCGGGATTGTAGTCTAAGACTCCTACCTTAAAGCCATCTTGAACCAATCGTTTTGCGATTGCAAAACCGATTCCTTGACCTGCACCTGTGACAATAGCAACTTTAGACATATGATTCCTCCTTGGTATCCACGATACCATTCAAACGTTCATAAAAGAACAGCAAAGTTGTAAAAATTAGTTCAAATTAGGGAATAAATAACTTATTAGAACTATATTAACATTATATACCTTTAGAAAAAATGTTTCAAATAAACACTACCGTTTTTATAGAATTTTATCCTGAAAATTTCCAGTCTATTTTCTTGAAACCCTTTCCCTCTTTTGATAGACTAGTATCTAGTTTTTGAAAAAAGGAGAAAGAAAATGAAAAAATTTGTTGCTGAGTTAATCGGTACGTTCATGCTTGTGTTCGTTGGGACAGGAGCTGTTGTTTTTGGAAATGGTCTTGATGGCCTTGGTCACCTTGGAATTGCCTTTGCCTTCGGTTTGGCAATCGTGGTTGCAGCTTTCTCAATCGGAACTGTTTCAGGGGCTCACTTGAACCCAGCTGTTTCGATCGCTATGTTTGTAAACAAACGCTTGTCATCAAAAGACCTTGTCAACTACATCCTTGGACAAGTTGTTGGAGCCTTCATCGCTTCTGGCGCGGTATTCTTCCTCTTGGCTAACTCAGGTATGTCAACTGCTAGTCTTGGTGAAAATGCCTTGGCAAACGGTGTCACTGTCTTTGGTGGTTTCTTGTTTGAAGTAATCGCAACTTTCTTGTTTGTCTTGGTTATCATGACTGTGACATCAGCAAGCAAGGGCAATGGCGCGATTGCTGGTTTGGTAATCGGTTTGTCATTGATGGCGATGATTCTTGTGGGATTGAACATTACTGGGCTTTCAGTAAATCCAGCCCGTAGCTTGGCACCAGCTGTTTTGGTAGGTGGCGCAGCTCTTCAACAAGTTTGGATTTTCATCCTTGCGCCAATCGTTGGTGGGGTTCTTGCAGCCCTTGTTGCAAAAAACTTCCTTGGAACAGAAGAATAATTGAAACTCAAAAAGCCTTGCTCCTCATTTTGAGGAACAGGGCTTTTTCGTATGATACTCTTCGAAAATCTCTTCAAACCACGTCAGCTTCCATCCACAACCTCAAAACAGTGTTTTGAGCTGACTTCGTCAGTTCTATCTACAATCTCAAAGCAGTGCTTTGAGCAACTTGCGGCTAGTTTGCTCTTTGATTTTCATTGAGTTTGAGTTTAACGGTTGTCAATTTTCTCTGGATAGAGATCGTGTTGGAAGAGGCGTTGTTCTGCCAAGCCTTCATATTTAGTTCCTGGCTTACCGTAGTTGTAGTAGGGGTCAATTGAGATACCACCGCGCGGAGTGAATTTTCCCCAAACCTCCAAATAGCGAGGGTCTAGCAAGTTGACCAAGTCTTTCCCGATGGTGTTGATACAGTTTTCGTGGAAATCTCCGTGGTTTCGGTAGCTAAAGAGGTAGAGTTTGAGGGATTTTGACTCGACACAAAGCTTGTCAGGAATGTAGGAAATATAAATCGTCGCAAAGTCTGGCTGAGCAGTGATTGGGCAAAGTGAGGTAAACTCAGGACAGTTAAATTTGATAAAATAGTCATTTTCCACATGACGATTGTCAAAGGATTCGAGGACTTCTGGTTGATACTCGAAAATGTAGTTGGTTTCTTTGTTGCCAAGGAGGCTGAGGTTTTTCATTTCTTCTTGTTGTGACATGATTTTTCCTTTCTAATCTTAAACACCACGTTGATTATCGTAGAGGAGGGTATGCAGTTGAGGAAGGACGCGGACATTGCCCCAGCTATCGTCAGAAGCGACACGTTCCCAGAGTTCTTTGAGGCGGTCCAGTTGGTCTTGGACAATATTGCCTCTAGCCTTGGGCTCAGGATTTCCTGCAGATAAGAAAAGAACATCTGGTTGGTAGCGTTCTTGAATTCCTTTGGCAAAAGCCAAATCAGTATCATCAAAGACAGGGATTTTAAAGGTGACCTTATCTGGATCCAGTTGGGAAACGATAAAGTCCAAGGTCTCAAAGTTGACTTCCATCTTGGATGAAGGAGGTTTGGGACTCAGAGTGACCTGGTCGATGTCTTTTAACCAATTTTGCCAGCGGGAGCCTTGGGTCTCAACAGCTAGAGTGACACCACGTTCCTTGAGTTTGGTTACTAGCTCAGCCATGTTGGCTGCTTGGATAGCAGGATTTCCCCCAGATAGGGTTACATAGTCGTAGCTCCCTAATTTATCCAAGGCAGCAATGACCTCGTCAGCTGTCATGCGAGTTGGTTTTTCAGAGCCATCCCATGTAAAGGCAGAATCGCACCAGTCGCAGTGGTAGTCGCAACCTGCAGTGCGGACAAACATGGTTTTCTGCCCAATGGCACGACCTTCGCCTTGAAAGGTTGGGCCAAAAATTTCCAAAACTGGTAGTTTGAGGACACGTTCCCTAGTCATCTAACCACTCCCGTCTAAACTCCGCAAAGGCAGTCGGAGTCTCATAGAGGCGAACGTATTCCAAACGGAGCCCACGTTCGTCTGGCAACTCTTGACTCATGGTTTGGAAAATCCAGTAAACCATATTTTCAGCAGTCGTGTTCATATAGGGAAGAGTTTCATTGAGATAGCGATGATCCAAGTAGGGTTCTAAGTAGTTCTTGTAGATCGCTTTGATATCTCCGAAATCGTAGGTCATGCCACGTTCATCTAAAAAACCACTGACAGCAATCTGCAGATGATAGGTATGGCCGTGCAGGGACTTGCATTTTCCCTCATAGTGAAAGAGGTGGTGGGCAGCATCGAAGGTAAACTCTTTTGATACCAAGGTTCTGTGAGGATTGTAGACAAGAGCCTCCCCAGTTTCCTGTTTGATTTCTTTGGGTGCAAAAAACATTAGGCCTCTCCTTTCTGTGAGAGATAAACATCTAGACCATGTTGTCGTAGGTGGCAGGCTGGGCAATCTCCACATCCACTTCCGATAATCCCGTTGTAGCAGGTTAAGGTCTTTTCACGAACATAGTCAAAGGCACCGAGTTGGTCAGCTAACTCCCAAGTTTCAGCTTTGTCTAGCCACATGAGAGGTGTTTGGATAACGAAGTCGTAATCCATGGCAAGGTTGAGGGTAACATTAAGGGATTTGACAAAGACATCTCTACAATCGGGATAGCCTGAGAAGTCTGTCTCGCAGACACCTGTCACGATATCTTTAATACCTCTTTGCTTAGCAAGAACTGCCGCAAAGGATAGAAAGAGGTGATTGCGACCGTCAACAAAGGTATTGGGAACCTCCCCCTCTTTTTGCTCGATCTCAAGATCAGAGGTTAGGGCATTTTCAGTGATTTGTCCCAGCAGAGACATATCTAGGATATGATGACGAATTCCCTGTTCCTTAGCGATTTCTCTAGCAATTTGAATTTCGAGATGATGGCGTTGACCGTAGGCAAAGGTAACGGCTTCGACCGTTTCATAGTGTTCTTTAGCCCAAAAGAGGCAGGTTGTAGAATCTTGACCGCCACTAAAGACGACCAAGGCTGATTGACGTTTCATAGTACTCCTTCCAAAATGGGAAATGTTCAGAGCACGCAAAAAGCTCCCTTGAGGGAGCTAAAAAATACCAAGTAGAGGTTTTTTTTAGCGATGGCATGTCCCAAACATCGTAATATTCTACCTACAGTCTAGCATATTTTTTGAAAAATGGCAAAGGGCAAGAAAAAAGAGACCAAAGAAAGTACTTGGTCTCTAATGTGATTAGCTTAATTCAGCAACGATGGCCTTGATTTGTTCTGCAGTATGAACACCTGCAACTTGTTTGACCACTTGGCCGTCTTTTTTGAAGAGAAGAGTTGGGATAGACATAATTCCAAAGGCACGAGCTGTGTTTGGATTTTCATCCACGTCCATTTTAACGATTTTCAAAACATCTTCTGAAAGTTCTTCAGACAATTTATCCAAGATTGGACCTTGCATACGACATGGACCACACCAAGTTGCCCAGAAGTCTACCAAGACCAAACCGTCTTTTGTTTCTTGTTCAAATGTTGCATCTGTAATTGCTTTTGCCATTGTTTTTCTCCTTTTTTAGTTATATTGGCTTAAATCTTGTTTCATGAGATAGAAGAAGACGTCTCCATAAGTCCCATGATAGTCCAAATCATGACCGTTGTAAGTTAATTTTTGGACAGGGTAGTAGTCTGCGACGCCGATGAGGCAAGCTTGTTGTGAACGATCAAAGTCTTCATAAGATTCGAAAGTTACAGTTCTTTCATTCTTGCTGGCATCTAGATAGGTAATTTCAATCATGTTTAAAACTCCTTTGTTTAATGATGACTTTATTTTACTCCTTGTAGAAGAGAATGTCAAGAAAAATGATTGCGCACGCAACTTTTTTTCAAAATCATCTTAAATCAAGAAATTCAAACCAGTTTCCAATCTTTCTTCGACAGCCTTTTGTAGTGTGGCCAGTGTCGTTTGCCCATCACTTGTCAGGCAGATAAAGCTAGAGCGTCTATCTTGATCACAACACCTGCGACTAAGCAGACCGCAATTTTTAGCTTCCAAGCGAGCCACCATCCGAGAAACAGCGCTCGGGCTCAGATGAAGTTTATCTGGCAGATCAATCTGGCGTAGAGATTTTTCTTGAGCCAAGTCCAGATAGTAGAGCAGGTAAAACTCTTTTAAGGTCAGACTTTGTTCACTCTGCTGGGCAACAGTCTCTTCCAAGAGACTTTCGATTTCTTTCTGACGACGATTGAAGTCAAACCATTTTTCCAAGTAGGTCATAGTATCTCCTTTCTTTTTAGAGTTGTAAATAGAAGAATGTCCATTCACAGACAGTCTCTGCATCATAAGATGATTGCGCATGCAATAATTATACTACTTTTCAAGAAAGCTGGCAAGAAAGACGCTGGCATCTTTTATCCTAATTCATGCCTGTTTTCACAGGTCAAGAATTGTTTGTATCCCCTTTCCTTTCTAATTTTCATCATCTCTTGTGTGTTTCCTTGAAATTTTCTGAAAAAAGAGTAAACTGGTATGCAAGAAGTCTATTTCGTGGAGTTTAGGATGAAATTATATGTTCAATTAATGATTCTCTTTGTGATTTCTCTAATCGGAGAGGGGATTTCCAGTTTCTTTTATTTGCCCATCCCAGGCAGTATTATTGGCTTGATCATTCTCTTTCTCGCCCTGCAATTCAAGTGGTTGAGAACTAGGCATGTCAACATGGTGGGTAATTTCTTGCTGGCCAATATGACCATTCTCTTTTTGCCACCAGCAGTGGGAATCATGGAGAAGTTTGATGTGATTGCTCCCTATCTTTTGCCCATTGTTTTGATTATCTTTTTTGCAGCAGTCATCAATATTATCCTCATAGCCTTGGTAGTTCAGTTTATCAAACGACGGTTTGAGGGAGATTATGAGAAAGGAGATGCCAAATGAGTGAATTTGTTTCCAATCCCCTGTTTGGGCTTGCCCTGTCTATCTTAGCCTACCTAGTGGGAATGCTGATTTACAGACGTTTTCCTCATCCATTGACAACGCCCTTGCTTTTGTCAGCTGTTTTCATTATCATCTTTCTAAAAGTGACGGGTATTTCTTACCAAGATTACTACCAGGGTGGGGTTTATCTGAACAACCTGATTGTCCCGTCGACCGTGGCTCTTGGGATTCCGCTTTATAAGAGTTTTCACTTGATGAAGCACCATGCACGGAGTATTCTTTTTGGAAGTCTGTTAGCGGTAGTGGTCAATACCTCTTTCACGGCCCTTGTAGCTAAGATTTTTGGAATGGACTTTTTTCTAGCCATTTCTCTCTTTCCTAAGTCAGTAACAACCGCCATGGCAGTGGGAATCACAGAAAAATTGCAAGGTCTGACCACTGTGACCTTGGTAGTTGTAGTGGCAACTGGGATTTTAACCAGTGTCATCGGCCCAACCCTTTTGAAGTGGTTGAAAATAGATGATCCAGTAGCTGTTGGGCTTGCCCTTGGAGGAACAGGTCACGCAGTTGGAACGGGAACAGCCTTTCGATACGGCTCTGTAGCAGGAGCCATGGGTGGCTTAGCAATCGGTGTCACCGGTATTCTCTATGTCTTTGTCAGCCCCATCGTAGCCAGTTTGATATTGAGTTAATACTCTTCGAAAATCAAATTCAAACCGTGTCAACGTCGCCTTGCCGTACTCAAGTACAGGCTACGGCTAGTTTCCTAGTTTGCTCTTTGATTTTCATTGAGTATAAAAAGCAAGGAATTCGGGTTCCTTGCTTTTTAAAATCGTATGTTATAGACTATTACTTTTCTTTGCTTAAGTGAATGACTTGGTCATAGTGTTTTAAGTCTTCTTCCGTGTAATGGTGAATGACTTCTATGACTGTTTGAGGTAGGGAGAAGAGCAAGTCACTGATCTTTCTGCTATTTTCCAAGTCAAGATTGGCCTTAATCTCATCGGCTAAGATGAGCTGGCTATCATGGTAGAGGGCGCGAGCAACTTCTAGGCGTTGTTTCTCGCCACCAGATAGACTATCATTGCTGAGCGTTCGATTTTTCAAATCTTCTAATCCTGTTTTTTTGAGGATGTAAGTTAGACGTTCCTCCTTTTTATCCAGTCCTAGAAGGATATTGTCGTCCAGAGAGAGCGTGTCAAAGTAATGGCTATCTTGGAGGATATAGGAACTAAGGCTTATAATTTCTTGACGTGATAGGTTTTGACCAGCAAAGCTAATCTGTCCACTTGTCGGTATCTCTTCTCCATGAATGATATCGAGGAGGGTTGTCTTACCAGAGCCACTCTCCCCGATAATGGCAATTTTTTCTCCTTGTTTGATGTGTATGGAAATAGGATATAAGAGGATATTCCCCTCTTTTTCAAGGGAGATGGTGTCAAGTTGGATAGGGAAAATATTTTCGATGCTTCTAGGCGAGATGGATTCAGACTGGCCCAAAAGTTTTTGGTATTTGTTGAGAAGACTTCGAGTTGCTTTTCGGGTGTTGGTAAAGTAGGCTAATTCTTGGAATTGATAGCCGATATTATGGGAAACCAGATAGATGGCCACAAAACTAGCCGCATCTATATAATTATAGTAGGTCATAAAGCCACCGATGACGATAGGTGTGACAGAACAGAAGGCATCAATGCTATTGATTAAGAGACTGTTTAAGGTTCGTTGTTTTTCATAGTTGATTTCGGCATCTAGACTGGTTTGTAATTGCTTTTGATAGCGAGAAAAAAAGAAGTTTTGTCCCTGATAATGGCGAATTTGTTGGCTGCCGCCAATAAAATTTGTCAAGCTTGCTAAGTAGCTCTGGTTAACAGTTGACCGCTTTTCAGAAAGTGAATCCAAACGCTTTGATCCGATAGCGCTGCAGAGTACAGGAAAGGAGTAGAAGAGAATGAAAATAAGACCCAAGTAAAAATTGGTCCATAAGGCATAGAGGATAGACACGGTGGTGAAACCAAGAGAAGAAATGATGATGACCGTTGGTTCGATATAGCTTTCTTCTAGTTGCTTGACGTCGTTTTCGAGGTCAGACAAAATATCCTTTTCATCAATCTCATAACTGTTTAAAAATCGCTTGAAAATAGCACTCTTGATTCCATATTTGAAATCAGTAATCAAGCGGGAATAGTAGTAACGTTTCCCAGCTAAGCCCAGTAATAGAATGAGGTTTCCAAGGATTCCCAAAATCAAAACTTTCCAAAGAAGGCCTAGTTCTTGATTGGTAAAACTAGCAACAATATTCTGAACAAGGGCTGGTGTGATAATTGCTTCCAGCCAAGTAATGGCAATAGAAAAGAAGTAAAGTACAAGGTGCTTTTTAGTAACAAATCTTCTCAGCATAAAGAGTTACCCTCCTTATCGATATACATGGAATCAGTTTTAAAGTTATTATACTCCTTTTTATCAAATACGTCATATAAAAATGGAAGTCTTAAGGACGAAAAAAGCCTAGCGAGTTATTGTCGCTAGACTCTGATATTATTGCAAATTAACCTTGTTTTTCAAGATGTAGTAGGTTCCGAGATAAAAGATAGCTATGAATATGAGTTCTTCAACAATGCCTATGGTCGCTCCCATATAGAAATTATCATTAAATCCTGCTAGTGAATTGGCATAGAAGTTAGAACTGGTATTGAAGAAGATTTCAATAAATCCAATGACGATTCGGATTCCGATGTAGGCTACAACAGCAAGTGCTGTACGGTATTCATTGAAAAGTTGTCCGATGGAAATGGCCAAGTAAATGCAGAGGATTCCTGAGATTGTACTAAGTAGGAAGGATAAGACAGTAAGACCAAAGCCGGTAAAATGTTCTCCAACAAATGACAGAAGAGTAGAAAGTTGAACTCTATCAGAATCTGTTGACAGTAATATAATATAGATACATAGGAGTAAGACAGCAGTGCTAATTATCGACCAGATAAAGGCACCGACTAGTTTAGCTGTAATGATATGGTGTTCGGAAACTGGAAGGGTCAAAGTTAGATAGCCTTGTCGGTCATAGACACTACCTTTGAATCGTTTAATAATCAAGAAAATGGTTGAAATTCCAAGTGTAAGCATCAAGCCCCCAAAGACTGCAGCTAGAAAGAATAGCATAGTAGGTTGACTTTCTTGGTAAGGTAGATTTTTAAAGGCTTGTGTCTGTAATCCGATAAGGGCAGAAAGGATGAACACGGCAGCGTAGAGGGCTAAATACCACTTGTTAACATTTTTAAATTCGTAGCGAACTAAATTCCAAAACATAATAATCTCCTTTGCTTAAGCCTTAAATTCCTGACGGAAGAGTTGGTCGATGGATTCACCAGACTCATAGCGAATATCATCTACATTGCCTTGACGGACGACTTTTCCGTCCTTTAGGAAGACAATTTCATCTAAGATTGGCTCGATATCAGCAATCAAGTGAGTAGAAATCAAAACGCTAGAAGTTGGGGAGTAGTTGTTGATGATAGTATTGAGGATGTAATCACGGGCTGCTGGGTCCACCCCACCAATGGGTTCGTCCAAAACGTAGAGGCGAGCATCACGGCTCATAACCAAAATCAGTTGCACCTTTTCTTTGTTTCCTTTTGATAGTTTCTTTAAGCGACTATTTTCATCAATGCCAAGGTCTGCAAGTAGATGATGGGCGCGTTCAAGATTGAAATCTTTATAGAAGGTCTTGAAGTAGGTAAGGGCTTCTTTGACCTTCATTTGCTCATTGAGATAGGTTGTATCAGGTAGATATGATACGATAGCCTTTGTTGCTGGACTTGGGTCCATGTCGTTGATAAGGACTCGTCCTAAATCTGGTTGTAAGAGGCCATTGATGAGTTTAATCAGGGTTGTTTTTCCTGAGCCGTTTGGGCCGAGGAGACCGACAATTTTTCCAGCTGGAATGTCAAGGGAAACATTTTCAAGGGCTGGGGTTGCTCCATAAGATTTGGATACATTTTCAAATGCTAGTAATGACATAGGCTTAAACTCCTTTAATATAATCGCCGACTACGCCTGGTAGTTCTTCTTTTTCATAGCCAAAATGGGTCATGGAGGAAACGAAGTGTTCCAATTCTTCTTCTGATAATTGTTTGCGCGATTGGGCGATCAGCTCCTTATCTTCAGTCACAAACCGTCCAGTTGTTCGCTTGCTGTAGACAAATCCTTCTCGTTCAAGGTCTGACAAGGCTCTTTGGATGGTGTTGGGATTGACACCAGCCTCGCTAGCCAGCTCTCGCACGGTTGGAAGTTGTTGATTGGGTTCCAGTGTATGGGAAACAATCTGAAGCTTGATTTTCTCCATAATCTGTAAATAGATGGGTTTTTTGTTGTCAAATGTCCAGGACATCTTGGTCTCCTTTCTTTTATCTTTTTGTCTTAATTAAATAATACAACAAAACAAAAAACTTGTCAAGCAAAAAGAAGAATTGTTTTGGGAATTGTTTAAAAAATGGTATAATGAAAAGAAAACGATAAGGAGGGAAAGGATGCGTTGTCCAAAATGTGGGGCTACCAAGTCAAGTGTTATCGATAGTCGCCAAGCAGAAGAAGGGAATACTATTCGTAGAAGACGTGAGTGCGACGAATGCCAACACCGTTTTACAACCTACGAACGAGTAGAAGAAAGAACCTTAGTGGTTGTTAAAAAAGATGGCACACGGGAACAATTCTCCAGAGATAAAATTTTTAATGGGATTATCCGCTCAGCCCAGAAACGTCCTGTGTCAAGTGATGAAATCAACATGGTAGTCAATCGTATCGAACAGAAACTCCGTGGTCGAAATGAAAATGAAATTCAAAGTGAGGACATTGGTTCACTCGTCATGGAGGAGTTGGCTGAACTGGACGAGATTACCTATGTACGTTTTGCCAGTGTCTATCGTAGTTTTAAGGATGTCAGTGAGTTAGAGAGCTTGCTCCAACAAATCACCCAGTCCTCTAAAAAGAAAAAGGAAAGATAAATGAAGCCAATTGACCGTTTTTCTTATCTAAAGAATAATCGGGTGTCGCAAGATACCTCATCTCTGGTACAGTGCTACCTCCCGATTATCGGTCAGGAGGCACTGAGCCTTTATCTTTATACAATCAGTTTTTGGGATAATGGCAGAAAGGAATACCTCTTTTCAAACATTCTTAACCATCTTAACTTTGGAATGGATAGATTGATAAAATCTTTGAAAATCCTATCCGCTTTTAATCTCTTAACCCTCTATCAAAAGGGAGACGTTTATCAGCTAGCCCTCCATACTCCACTTTCGAGTCAGGACTTCTTGGAACATCCTGTTTATCGCAGACTTTTGGAGAAAAAGATTGGTGATGCAGCTGTGGAGGATTTAAAAGTTGAAAGTGCTGAGGGAGAAGAAATACCTGTCTCACTCAATCAAGTCTTTCCAGACTTGGCAGAACTGGGAAGTCAAGAAGACCTTGGTCTCAAGAAGAAAGTGGCCAACGATTTTGACTTGGACCATTTTCGTCAGCTTATGGCTCGAGATGGACTTCGCTTTGCGGATGAGCAGTCCGATGTCTTGAACCTCTTTGCCATTGCTGAGGAAAAGAAGTGGACTTGGTTTGAAACCTATCAATTGGCCAAGTCAACAGCTGTTTCCCAGGTTATTTCAACCAAACGTATGCGGGAAAAAATTGCTCAAAAACCTGTTTCCTCTGACTTTAGTCCTAAAGAAGCAACCATTCTCAAAGAGGCCAAGAGTAAGACTGCCCTGCAGTTCTTGGCAGAAATCAAGCAAACTCGTAAGGGAACCATTACCCAAACAGAAAGAGATCTCTTGCAACAGATGGCTGGCTTGGGCTTGCTGGACGAAGTCATCAATATTATTCTCTTGTTGACTTTTAATAAGGTAGATTCGGCAAATATCAATGAGAAATATGCTATGAAGGTAGCCAATGACTATGCCTATCAAAAGATACATTCGGCAGAAGAGGCAGTTCTTCGGATTCGTGAGAGAGGACAGAAGAGTCAGGCTCAAAAAAGCAGTAACTCCAGTCCTACCAAGTCCAATGTACCCAAGTGGAGCAATCCAGATTATAAGAATGAAACCAGCGAGGAAACTCGTCTGGAATTAGAACGTAAGAAACAAGAACTATTAGCTCGATTAGAAAAAGGAGGAGATTAGATGGAAAGTGTCGGAGACGTACTCAAACGTCAACCTAGCCGTTTTCATTATCAGGACTTGGTCCAGAAAATCATGAAGGACCCTGATGTTGCGGCCTTTATCCAGCAAGAATCCCTTACTCCAGAGGAATTGAATCGCAGTATCTCCAAGTTTAATCAGTACATCACCGAGCGCGACAAGTTTCTTCGTGGTGATACGGATTATATTGCCAAAGGCTACAAGCCGATTTTGGTTATGAATCATGGTTATGCGGACGTTTCTTACGAAGAAACTCCTGAACTCATCGCGGCTGAAAAAGAAGCGGCTATTAAGAACCGTCTCAAGTTAATCAATCTGCCAGCGAGTCTTAAGAAAGCTAGTTTAGCTCAAGTAGATTTGGATGATTTGGGGCGCTTGCCAGTTTTTGAAAAGCTATTAGCCTTCGTGGAGCAATATCCAACTATTCGAAAAGGTCTTTACTTATATGGAGACTTTGGTGTGGGTAAAAGTTTCATGGTGGCTGCCTTAGCCCATGATTTATCAGAAAAACGTGGAGTTTCATCAACCCTTCTTCACTATCCTAGCTTTGTCATTGATGTCAAAAATGCAATCGGTGATGGCAATGTGAAGACCTTGGTGGATGAGCTTAAGCTTTCTGAAGTTCTGATTTTAGATGACATTGGTGCCGAGCAGTCAACAGCTTGGGTGCGTGACGAAATCCTGCAGGTCATTCTCCAATATCGGATGCAGGAAAATTTACCGACCTTTTTCACCTCCAACTTCAACTTTGAAGAATTGGAGCAGCATTTTGCTAAAGGGAAACATGGAAATGACGAAACCTGGGAAGCCAGACGCGTCATGGAACGCATCCGTTATTTGGCTGAGGAGACTCGTTTAGAAGGAGTGAACCGTCGATGACAGAAACAATCAAATTAATGAAGGCTCACACTTCAGTGCGCAGATTTAAGGAGCAAGCCCTTCCTCAGGAAGACTTGACTGAAATCCTGACAGCAGCCCAGATGGCCTCGTCTTGGAAGAATTTCCAATCCTACTCTGTGATTGTGATACGAAGTCAAGAGAAGAAAGATGCCTTGTATGAATTGGTGCCTCAAGAAGCCATTCGCCAGTCAGCTGTTTTCCTTCTCTTTGTCGGAGACTTGAACCGAGCAGAAAAGGGAGCCCGACTTCATACAGACTCATTCCAACCCCAAGGTGTGGAAGGTCTCTTGATTAGTTCAGTCGATGCGGCTCTTGCTGGTCAAAATGCCCTGCTGGCAGCTGAAAGCTTGGGCTATGGTGGTGTGATTATCGGTTTGGTTCGATACAAGTCAGAAGAAGTGGCAGAGCTTTTTAACCTGCCTGACTACACCTATCCTGTCTTTGGGATGGCACTAGGAATACCAAATGAAGAACATGAAGTCAAACCTCGTTTGCCATTGAATCAAGTGGTATTTGAGGAAGAATACCGAGAACAGTCAACTGATGCAATCGAAACTTATGACCGTGTACAGGCGGACTATGCTGGAGCACGTGCGACCACAAGCTGGAGTCAGCGCCTAGCAGAACAGTTTGGTCACGCAGAACCAAACTCAACTAGAAAAAATCTCGAACAGAAGAAGTTATTGTAGAAAGTGAGAAATTATGGCCCTACCAACTATTGCCATTGTAGGACGTCCCAATGTTGGGAAATCAACCCTATTTAATCGGATCGCTGGTGAGCGAATCTCCATTGTAGAAGATGTCGAAGGAGTGACACGTGACCGTATCTATGCAACGGGTGAATGGCTCAATCGTTCATTTAGCATGATTGATACAGGAGGAATCGATGATGTCGATGCTCCCTTCATGGAACAAATCAAGCACCAGGCAGAAATTGCCATGGAAGAAGCAGATGTGATCGTCTTTGTCGTGTCTGGTAAGGAAGGAATTACCGATGCAGACGAATACGTAGCCCGTAAACTTTATAAAACCCACAAACCCGTTATCCTTGCAGTTAACAAGGTGGACAACCCTGAGATGCGAAATGATATCTATGATTTCTATGCCCTTGGTTTGGGTGAACCACTGCCTATCTCATCTGTCCATGGTATCGGTACAGGGGATGTACTAGACGCCATCGTAGAAAATCTTCCAAATGAATATGAAGAAGAAAATCCGGATGTCATTAAGTTTAGCTTGATTGGTCGTCCCAACGTTGGAAAATCAAGTTTGATCAATGCTATCTTGGGCGAAGACCGTGTCATTGCCAGTCCAGTTGCCGGAACAACGCGTGACGCCATTGATACCCACTTTACAGATACAGATGGTCAAGAGTTTACCATGATTGATACGGCTGGCATGCGTAAGTCTGGTAAGGTTTATGAAAATACTGAGAAATACTCTGTTATGCGTGCCATGCGTGCTATTGACCGTTCAGATGTGGTCTTGATGGTTATCAATGCAGAAGAAGGCATTCGTGAATACGATAAGCGTATCGCGGGATTTGCCCATGAAGCTGGTAAAGGAATGATTATCGTGGTCAACAAGTGGGATACTCTTGAAAAAGATAACCATACTATGAAAAACTGGGAAGAAGATATCCGTGAGCAGTTCCAATACCTGCCTTACGCACCGATTATCTTTGTATCAGCTTTGACCAAGCAACGTCTTCACAAACTTCCTGAGATGATTAAGCAAATCAGCGAAAGTCAAAACACCCGTATTCCATCAGCTGTCTTGAACGATGTCATCATGGATGCTATTGCCATCAACCCAACACCGACAGACAAAGGGAAACGCCTTAAGATTTTCTATGCCACCCAAGTGGCAACTAAACCACCAACCTTTGTTATCTTTGTCAACGAAGAAGAACTCATGCACTTTTCTTACCTGCGTTTCTTGGAAAATCAAATCCGCAAAGCCTTTGTCTTTGAGGGAACACCAATCCATCTCATCGCAAGAAAACGCAAATAAAGAAGTAGAATCTGGAATGACATTTCCAGATTTTTTTGATAGAATGAAGCTGAAGAAAACGCTGTTAAAAAGAGGTATCGATGATGGAACATTTGTTTAAATCTTTACTCATATTACCCTGTTTTTACTTTTTCAGCTGGATTGAAAAGGACAACAGAAATAGTAAATTTTTCCCAATATTTTACTATTTTTACTGGACTTACATCATCCTCTATGCTCTTTTTAGTCTTGCTTGGACAGTTTTTTCAGTCCTGTTTTTCAATATCGTCTTGAAAAATGTGGCAGACATCAAGTCCTGGGGCATTTGGCTATTATTAGTACTTCTCGCATTTGCCAGTGATTGGTTAACCTATATCTTTTTCAAAAAAATGCTTAGACTAAGACGAGAACTAGGGAAGTCTAAAAGTGGAAGGCATTGATTTATATAGATTTGTAGGAGGTGGCTTATGGTACACCTGAAATCATTTATTACAGGCTATTCCAAGGTCTATATTGGCTTAGTCACACTTATCTGGACAGGTTTCTTCTTTGTTCCTTGGGGCAGTCCGGTTCTGGGGGTGACGATTGATATCTTCAGCATTCAAAAAATCTTGCTAGTTTTTGAAATTCTGTCCATTATAATGTCCCTACTTTTCGAGAAAGTCAGCCTCTTTATTTTTGGACTTATCTGCTGTCTCTCTCTTTGGATAAATCTATTTATCCTATTTGCTCTTTTGCCCATTTTTGGAAATTAAACAGTCATAAAAGTCAGAGAGGTTAGCTTGAAAAGTAGCCTCTTTTTCCTTTTCAAAATGGGGATTCTTCCTTGAAAATAATCAGTAAATATGCTACAATTAAAAGAACATTCTAAAATATTCGGAATTTAAAGTAAGGAAAAACATGGCTAATATTTTAAAAACAATTATCGAAAATGATAAAGGAGAACTTCGTCGTCTGGAAAAGATGGCTAACAAGGTTTTCAAGTATGAAGACCAGATGGCTGCTCTTACAGATGAACAACTAAAAGCAAAAACAGTTGAATTTAAAGAACGTTATCAAAATGGGGAATCATTGGATTCGTTACTTTATGAAGCCTTTGCGGTTGTCCGTGAGGGAGCTAAACGTGTCCTAGGACTTTTCCCATATAAGGTTCAAGTCATGGGAGGGATCGTTCTTCACCATGGTGACGTGCCAGAGATGCGTACAGGAGAAGGGAAAACCTTGACGGCGACCATGCCGGTATACCTTAATGCCCTTTCAGGTAAAGGTGTCCACGTAGTTACGGTCAATGAGTACCTGTCAGAACGTGATGCGACTGAGATGGGTGAACTATACTCATGGCTTGGTTTATCAGTAGGGATTAACTTGGCTGCCAAATCTCCAATGGAGAAAAAAGAAGCCTATGAGTGTGACATTACCTACTCAACCAACTCAGAAATCGGATTTGACTACCTACGTGACAACATGGTCGTTCGTGCTGAGAATATGGTCCAACGTCCGCTTAACTATGCCTTGGTCGATGAGGTTGACTCTATCTTGATTGACGAGGCTCGTACACCTTTGATCGTATCAGGTGCTAACGCAGTTGAAACTAGTCAGTTGTATCACATGGCAGACCACTATGTAAAATCGTTGGATAAAGACGACTACATCATCGATGTGCAGTCTAAAACTATTGGTTTGTCAGATTCAGGGATTGACAAGGCTGAAAGTTACTTTAAACTTGAAAATCTCTACGATATCGAAAACGTAGCTCTGACTCACTTTATCGATAACGCTCTTCGTGCTAACTACATCATGCTTCTCGATATTGACTATGTGGTGAGCGAAGAACAAGAAATCTTAATCGTTGACCAATTTACAGGTCGTACCATGGAAGGTCGTCGTTATTCTGATGGCTTGCACCAAGCCATTGAAGCCAAAGAAGGTGTGCCAATCCAGGATGAAACCAAGACATCTGCCTCAATCACTTACCAAAACCTTTTCCGTATGTACAAGAAATTATCTGGTATGACGGGTACTGGTAAGACTGAGGAAGAAGAATTCCGTGAAATTTACAACATTCGTGTTATTCCAATCCCAACAAACCGTCCGGTTCAACGTATTGACCACTCAGACCTTCTATATGCAAGTATTGAAGCTAAGTTTAAGGCAGTTGTTGAAGATGTGAAGGCTCGTTACCAAAAAGGTCAGCCGGTCTTAGTTGGTACAGTAGCAGTTGAAACCAGTGACTATATCTCTAAGAAATTGGTAGCAGCTGGCGTTCCTCACGAAGTATTGAATGCTAAAAATCACTATAGAGAAGCTCAAATTATCATGAACGCAGGTCAACGTGGTGCGGTTACTATCGCGACCAACATGGCTGGTCGTGGTACCGATATCAAGCTTGGGGAAGGGGTTCGTGAACTTGGAGGTCTTTGTGTTATCGGTACGGAACGCCATGAAAGCCGTCGTATCGATAACCAGCTTCGTGGACGTTCAGGTCGTCAGGGAGATCCGGGTGAGTCACAATTTTACCTCTCTCTTGAAGATGATTTGATGAAACGTTTTGGTTCAGAGCGCTTGAAAGGAATTTTTGAACGATTAAATATGTCTGAAGAGGCAATCGAGTCTCGTATGTTGACACGTCAGGTTGAAGCTGCTCAAAAACGTGTTGAAGGAAATAACTACGATACTCGTAAACAAGTCCTTCAATACGACGATGTTATGCGTGAACAACGCGAGATTATCTACGCTCAACGTTACGACGTTATCACTGCAGACCGTGATTTAGCACCTGAAATTCAGGCTATGATCAAACGCACGATTGGTCGTGTCGTTGATGGTCATGCGCGTTCTAAGCAAGATGAAAAACTTGAGGCTGTTTTAAACTTTGCCAAATACAACTTGCTTCCTGAAGATTCTATTTCTCTTGAAGACTTGTCAGGCTTGTCTGATAAAGAAATCAAGGATGAACTCTTCCAACGTGCTTTGAAAGTTTACGATAGTCAGGTTTCAAAATTACGTGATGAAGATGCGGTTAAGGAATTCCAAAAAGTCTTGATTCTACGTGTTGTTGATAACAAGTGGACAGACCATATTGATGCTCTTGATCAACTGCGTAATGCAGTTGGACTCCGTGGATATGCTCAAAATAACCCAGTTGTAGAGTATCAAGCAGAAGGTTTCCGCATGTTTAATGATATGATTGGTTCCATTGAATTTGATGTGACTCGTTTGATGATGAAAGCACAAATTCATGAGCAAGAAAGACCACAAACGGAACATCATATCAGTACAACAGCCACTCGCAATATTGCTGCTCAGCAAGCAAATATGCCAGAAAATCTGGATTTGAGTCAAATCAAACGTAATGAACTTTGTCCATGTGGTTCTGGTAAGAAGTTTAAAAACTGTCACGGAAAAAGACAATAAAATGAGATAGTTTAAAGGCGGATACCTTGTGAAAAGTAAATTTTTACTTGGTGTCCGTTTGCTTTATAAGGAGATGAGTTATGGTATTTAGAGCGAAAAGTCCTAAAATTAATATTGAAGAAGTTCGTTCCATATCTAAGTTAGAAGGATTGGCTTTGGAGAGGAAAGCTCAACGCGATCAGGAGTTAGAAGCTATTATTCGTGGGGAAGATCAACGTATTCTCTTGGTAATTGGTCCGTGCTCATCGGACAACGAAGAGGCCGTTCTTGAGTATGCCAAACGTCTCGCAACTTTACAAAAAGAAGTAGCAGACCGTATCTTCATGGTGATGCGCGTTTATACTGCTAAACCTCGTACCAACGGTGATGGTTATAAGGGTTTGATTCACCAGCCAAATGCGACAGAAGCACCTAGCTTAATTAATGGCATTAAGGCCGTTCGTCATCTTCATTATCGCGTCATTACAGAGACAGGCATGACAACGGCTGATGAAATGCTTTATCCTGAAAATCTGCCTCTAGTAGATGATTTAATTTCCTATATGGCTGTAGGGGCTCGTTCGGTAGAAGATCAACAGCATCGCTTTGTTGCTAGTGGAGCAGGATTTGCGACTGGATTTAAAAACCCAACTTCTGGCAATCTCAATGTTATGTTTAATGGGATTTATGCAGCGCAAAATAAGCAAAGTTTCCTATTTCATGGGAAAGAGGTAGAGACAACTGGAAATCCACTGTCTCATGCTATTCTTCGTGGAGCAATCGATGAGTATGGGAAGAACATTCCTAATTACTACTACGATAATTTGTTAGATACCATTGTCCATTATGAGAAAATGGGCTTGGAAAATCCATTTATTATTGTGGATACCAATCATGACAATTCTGGTAAACAATATATGGATCAGATTCGGATTGTTCGTCAGACCTTGATCAATCGTGACTGGAATCAAAAAATCAAGCAATACGTTCGAGGTTTTATGATAGAGTCTTACTTAGAAGACGGCCGTCAAAATGAACCAGAGGTTTTTGGTAAGTCTATTACAGACCCCTGTTTAGGTTGGGAAAATACGGAAGCCCTCGTTCGAGAAATCTACCAAACGCTAGGAGAATAAGATGGCATTTATTGAAAAAGGTCAAGAAATTGATATTGAAGCAATTAAGGTATCAACCCAATTAACTGCTGAAGCTTTACGACAAAAGGAGCGTCGTGATAGAGAATTGGCAGATATTATTGCAGGAGAAGATGACCGTATCCTTTTGGTGATTGGTCCTTGCTCTTCTGACAATGAAGAGGCTGTGCTAGAATATGCCCGCCGTTTATCAGTCTTGCAACAGAAGGTGGCGGACAAGATTTTTATGGTCATGCGTGTTTATACAGCAAAACCTCGTACCAATGGAGATGGCTATAAGGGCTTGGTTCACCAGCCCGATACATCAAAGGCGCCTAGTTTAATCAATGGCTTACAGGCTGTACGCCAACTTCACTACCGAGTGATTACAGAGACTGGTTTGACGACTGCAGATGAAATGCTTTACCCATCAAATCTGGTTTTGGTGGATGATTTGGTCAGCTACCATGCTGTAGGTGCCCGTTCTGTGGAAGACCAAGAGCACCGCTTTGTGGCCTCAGGGATTGATGCGCCGGTCGGGATGAAAAATCCAACCTCTGGAAATTTGGGTGTCATGTTTAACGGAATATACGCCGCTCAAAATAAACAAACCTTCCTCTTCCATGGTCAAGAAGTTGAGACATCAGGAAATCCCTTGGCCCACGTCATCCTTCGTGGGGCGGTTAATGAATATGGAAAAAATGAGCCTAACTTCTATTATGAAACCTTGTTGAATGCCATTGAGCGCTATGAAACAATGGGACTCGAAAATCCCTTTATTCTCATTGACACCAACCATGATAACTCAGGCAAGCAATATATGGAGCAGATTCGGATTGTTCGCCAGACCTTGCAAAATCGTGATTGGAATGAGAAAATTAAGAGGACAGTTCGTGGTTTTATGATTGAATCCTATCTAGCAGATGGTCGTCAGAATCAACCAGAGATTTTTGGTTGCTCGATTACGGATCCTTGCTTGGGTTGGGAAAATACAGAAGCTTTGATAGAAGAAATCTATGAGAGCTTAACAAAATAAGTGAGAAGGATGGAGTTGGGGGAATCTCAACTCCTTTTGATGAGTATGATAGTTGGACACGGAATTGATATTGAAGAGTTGGCTTCGATAGAAAGAGCAGTTACACGACACGCAGACTTTGCCAAGCGCGTATTGACCACAAAGGAAATGGAACGATTTACCAGTCTCAAAGGTCGGAGGCAAATCGAATACTTAGCGGGTCGCTGGTCTGCCAAAGAAGCTTTTTCAAAGGCCTTAGGTACAGGGATTGGGAGATTGGGCTTTCAGGATTTGGAAGTCTTGAACAATGAACGCGGGGCTCCTTATTTTAGTCAGTCCCCATTTTCAGGAAAGATTTGGCTGTCAATCAGCCACACAGATCAGTTTGTGACAGCCAGTGTCATTTTGGAGGAAAATCATGCAAGCTAGTCCACATAGACCAACCAAGGCTCTGATTCATCTGGGAGCTATTCGACAAAATATTCAGCAAATGGGGGCTCATATCCCTCAAGGAACGCTCAAATTTGCAGTAGTCAAGGCTAATGCCTATGGGCATGGAGCTGTTGCTGTTGCGACGGCGATTCAGGATGAAGTTGATGGCTTTTGCGTTTCCAATATCGATGAAGCCATTGAACTCAGGCAAGCTGAACTCAGGAAGAAAATCCTTATTTTAGGAGTTTCTGAAATCGAAGCTGTTGCTCTAGCTAAAGAATACGACATCACCTTGACGGTGGCTGGATTGGAGTGGATTCAAGCACTCTTAGATAAGGAAGCGAACCTAACTGGATTGACAGTCCACCTCAAGATTGACTCAGGAATGGGACGGATTGGTTTTAGAGAGGCCGGTGAGGCTGAGCAGGCTCAAGACTTGCTCCAACAACATGGTGCTCGTGTTGAAGGGATTTTTACCCACTTTGCTACTGCAGACGAGGAATCAGATGACTACTTTAATGCCCAGTTAGAACGGTTTAAAACTATTTTAGCTAGTATGAAAGGTCTTCCAGAGCTTGTTCATGCTAGTAATTCGGCAACGACCCTTTGGCATGCAGAGACTATTTTCAATGCGGTCCGTATGGGAGATGCTATGTATGGTCTTAACCCTAGCGGAGAGGTTTTGGACTTACCCTATGACTTGATTCCAGCCTTGGCCTTGGAGTCTGCTCTGGTCCATGTCAAGACAGTTTCAACTGGAACTTGTATGGGCTACGGAGCTACCTATCAGGCAGATAGCGAGCAAGTCATCGCGACTGTGCCAATCGGCTATGCGGATGGTTGGACACGAGACATGCAGAATTTCTCTGTCTTGGTAGATGGCCAAGCTTGCCCAATAGTCGGGCGGGTTTCTATGGACCAAATTACCATTCGTCTGCCTAAGCTTTATCCTTTAGGAACCAAAGTCACCCTCATTGGTTCTAATGGGGGCAAGGAGATCACAGCTACTCAGGTAGCGACCTACCGTGGAACCATTAACTACGAGGTCGTTTGTCTCCTCAGCGATCGCATTCCGAGAGAATATTATTAGAAAAGAAAGGAGTGGAGCATGAATCTACATCAACCCTTGCATGTCTTACCTGGTGTGGGACCAAAGTCAGCAGAAAAATACGCCAAACTAGGAATTGAAAACTTGCAAGATCTCTTGCTCTACTTTCCTTTCCGATATGAAGATTTCAAGACCAAGCAGGTGCTGGAGCTAGAAGACGGTGAAAAGGCAGTTCTTTCTGGTCAAGTCGTGACTCCTGCTAGTGTCCAGTATTATGGTTTCAAGCGCAATCGCCTGCGCTTTAGCCTCAAGCAGGGAGAAGTCGTTTTTGCGGTGAACTTCTTTAACCAGCCCTATCTAGCAGATAAGATAGAGTTGGGAGTAACCCTTGCTGTATTTGGAAAATGGGATCGTGCCAAGACTAGTCTGACTGGGATGAAGGTCCTGGCTCAGGTGGAAGATGATCTCCAACCTGTCTATCGCTTGGCTCAGGGAATCAGTCAGGCCAGTCTGGTCAAGGTTATCAAGACAGCCTTTGATCAGGGACTGGATCTCTTGATAGAGGAAAATCTTCCCCAGTCTTTGCTGGACAAATACAAACTCATGTCCCGTTGCCAGGCTGTTCGCGCTATGCATTTTCCTAAGGATTTGGCAGAATACAAGCAGGCCCTTCGCCGTATCAAATTTGAGGAACTATTTTATTTCCAAATGCAATTGCAGACGCTCAAGTCTGAAAATAGAGTTCAGGGAAGCGGTTTGGTTCTGGATTGGTCTCAGGAAAAAGTGACAGCAGTTAAAGAAAATCTCCCTTTTGCCTTGACTCAAGCTCAGGAAAAGAGTTTGCAGGAAATTTTAACCGACATGAAGTCGGACCACCACATGAATCGACTCTTACAGGGAGATGTAGGGAGCGGTAAAACGGTGGTTGCAGGTCTTGCTATGTTTGCGGCGGTGACAGCTGGCTATCAGTCCGCCCTTATGGTGCCAACAGAAATCCTTGCAGAGCAACACTTTGAGAGTCTACAGAGTCTCTTCCCAGACCTAAAACTGACTCTCTTGACAGGTTCCTTGAAAGCTGCAGAAAAGAGAGAAGTCTTGGAGACTATTGTCAAGGGTGAAGCTGATTTGATTATCGGAACTCACGCTCTGATACAAGACGGGGTTGATTATGCTCGCCTTGGTTTGATTATCATTGATGAGCAGCACCGTTTTGGTGTAGGACAAAGGCGTATTTTACGTGAAAAAGGGGACAATCCAGATGTCCTTATGATGACGGCGACTCCCATTCCTAGAACCTTAGCCATCACAGCCTTTGGGGATATGGATGTTTCTATTATCGACCAGATGCCAGCAGGTCGAAAACCGATTGTGACTCGCTGGATTAAACATGAGCAACTGCCTCAAGTCTTGACTTGGTTAGAGGGGGAAATCCAAAAAGGTTCTCAAGCCTATGTCATTTCTCCCTTGATTGAAGAATCAGAAGCATTGGACTTAAAAAATGCCATCGCCTTGTCGGAAGAACTGACGGCTCATTTTGCAGGAAAAGCGGAAGTAGCCCTCTTACATGGGAAGATGAAGAGTGACGAAAAAGACCAGATTATGCAAGATTTCAAAGAGAGAAAAACGGATATCTTGGTCTCTACTACCGTTATTGAGGTAGGGGTCAATGTTCCCAATGCGACCGTCATGATCATCATGGACGCTGACCGTTTTGGTCTCAGTCAACTCCATCAGCTAAGAGGACGTGTAGGTCGGGGAGACAAACAGTCCTATGCTGTTCTCGTTGCTAATCCCAAGACTGATTCTGGGAAAGACCGCATGCGTATCATGACAGAAACAACCAATGGTTTTGTTCTTGCTGAGGAGGACCTGAAAATGCGTGGTTCAGGTGAGATTTTTGGAACAAGACAGTCTGGACTTCCTGAGTTTCAAGTAGCTGATATTATCGAAGATTTTCCGATTTTAGAAGAAGCTAGAAAGGTGGCTAACTATATCAGTTCTATTGAAGGCTGGCAAGAGGATCCAGAATGGCGCATGATTGCCCTTCATATGGAAAAGAAAGAACATTTAGATTAATACTCTTCGAAAATCAAATTCAAACCACGTCAGCTTCGCCTTGCCGTACTCAAGTACTGCCTACGGCTAGCTTCCTAGTTTGCTCTTTGATTTTCATTGAGTATAAGCTTTCTCTAAGGAAAACTTAAGCTAGCTTTTAGGTTTAACCTTTATACTAGAGTCATCAAAAAGAAACGAGGACTCTCACATGACCGTAACGATTAAAGTAAATTACCAAACCACTTATCAAAAGAAAGAAGATAAAAATTAAATTGTGAATAGACTAAAAAGAGCTTAAGAGCTCTTTTTTCTTGCTAAAAACCACTTTTAAGCGTTAGGAAATAAGGAGAGGAATTCAAATTCACTTTCTATTTACCCTTCTTTCTTGCAATGCTTTTCTAAATATGCTACAGTTGTGGTAGCGATTACAAAAATGAAGGAGCATGTTATGAAAAATCCAGCTTTATTAGAAGAAATCAAGACTTATAAAGGAAGGGATGAGGTTCCAGAAGACTTTGATGCTTTCTGGGATGAGGAAGTGAAAAAAGTTTCAACACTTCCAGCCTACCAGTTGGAGGAGAGAGATTTCCATATTCCTCAAGTCAAGTTCTATGAGTTAACTTTTAAAGGTAGCAATGAAGGTCAAGTTTATGCACGTCTAGTTATCCCAAAGAGTGAAGAAAAAGTTCCTGTGATTTTCCATTTTCATGGCTATATGGGTCGTGGCTGGGACTGGACTGACATGTTGGCCTTTACTGTAGCTGGTTATGGTGTTGTGTCTATGGATGTGCGTGGTCAATCAGGTTATTCTCAAGATGGTTTACGCTCACCTCTGGGCAATACTGTGAAAGGGCACATTATCAGGGGCGCAGTGGAAGGACGAGACCAGCTTTTTTATAAGGATGTTTATCTGGACATTTACCAGTTGATCGAAATTGTTGCTAGTCTGCCTGAGGTAGATGAGAAGCGCCTTTCTAGCTATGGTGCCTCGCAAGGAGGGGCTCTAGCCTTGGTTGCGGCGGCGCTTAATCCTCGAATTGAGAAAACTGTTGCCATCTATCCTTTCTTGTCAGACTTCAGACGGGTGCTTGAGATTGGTAATACTAGCGAGGCTTACGACGAACTTTTTCGTTATTTCAAGTTTCACGATCCCTTCCACGAAACTGAGGAGGAAATCATGGCGACCCTTGCTTATATCGATGTGAAAAATCTTGCCCATCGTATCAAGGGTGAGGTTAAAATGATTACGGGCTTGGACGACGATGTTTGCTACCCTATTACCCAGTTTGCGATTTACAACCGTCTGACCTGCGATAAGGCCTATCGCATCATGCCTGAGTATGCCCATGAAGCTATGAATGTTTTTGTCAATGACCAAGTCTATAACTGGCTATGTGGAAGTGAAATTCCTTTTAAATATATCAAATAATCATTGAGAGAGCCTTATTGTACTGCCCTAAGTTTAGTCTAGCTTTTTGGATTTAGTGCAATAGAGTTCTCTTTTTTAGTTCAAAAACAGAAAGTACTTTCAAAGAATATTAGAATATTAAAACATTCCTGAAAGTAAAATCTATTCTATGACAAGCTCGATAAAAACCAATAACTTTGTTGTATAATAAAGGAAAAGTCACTAGGAAAGGAGTAAAATAGCTACTGTTTGCCATTCAGATAGCTAGGTAGAGAAAGAGAGACTGATGGGGGCTCCCGCTTGTTTCATACTTTCTTATTAGTATCTCCATATTTATAGGGAGTAAAAATTTCAAGATAAAAAGAAAGCGCTTTAATTATATAGAAGTGAAAGGAAAAAAGATGGATAAGAAATATGTTGATAGAAAACAGAGATATGGAATTCGTAAATTTGCAGTGGGTGTAGCCTCTGTAATCATTGGTGCAGTGATCTTTGGAGTAAATCCTGTATTGGCAAATGAGCAAGGAAACTCAACTGTAACCGCTGCTGAAAATAACAATCCAGGCTTAACGGAATTACCAAAAGAATCCTCTTCAGGAAGTCTTGCCCATTTAGATAGTGAACTAGCTGGAAAATTGGCAACAGCGAAAGACAATGGTGTGGAAGTTGATCAGGATAAGTTGAAGAAAAATGAGACTACTGAAGCAGAGACGGCCACTCCAACAAATACACCTGCAGCTGACAATACGCCAGCTCCTGCTGAAAACCCTAAGGTAGATTCTACATCCACAGAAGCTACTAACAAGGAACAAGATAAAGAAGAAGAGGGAGTGATTCCTCGAGATTATTATGCTAGAGACATCGCAAACGCAACTCCAGTAGTGGAAAAAGAAGATGTTGAAACAAATTCGAAGAATGGTCAACGTGTAGATTTAGCCAGTGAATTAGATACATTGAAGAAACTTCAAAATGCGACCATTCATATGGAATTCAAGCCAGATGCAAAAGCTCCAGCATTTTATAATCTATTCTCAGTGTCTAGTGATAAGAAAAAAGATGAGTACTTCACCATGGCTGTTCTCAACAATACAGCCTTAATTGAGGGACGTGATGCAAATGGAGCACAATTTTATGATAAATATACGGATGCTCCATTGAAAATTAAGCCTGGGCAGTGGAATTCAGTTACCTTTACTGTTGAAAGACCGAATGCAGAAAATCCAGAAGGAAAAGTTAGACTCTATGTAAATGGTGTATTGTCACGTACCAGTTTGAAGTCTGGTAAATTTATCAAGGATATGCCAGATATTACCCATGCCCAACTTGGTGCAACAAATCGAGCAGGGAGCTCAGTTTGGGGAGCAAATTTACAGGTTCGTAATTTAAGTGTTTATGATCGTGTATTAACTCCAGAGGAAGTTCAAAAACGGAGTCAATTGTTTGAGAGATCTGATTTGGAGCAAAAGCTACCAGAAGGGGCTAAAGTTACTGAAAAACAAGATGTCTTTGAAGGTGGTGTGCATAACAAACCAAATAAAGATGGCATCAAGAGTTATCGTATTCCTGCTCTTCTTAAGACAGATAAAGGTACTCTGATTGCTGGTGCAGATGAGAGACGCTTGCATCACTCTGACTGGGGTGATATCGGTATGGTCGTCAGACGAAGTGAGGATAAGGGGAAAACATGGAGCGATCGAGTAACGATTACAAATTTACGAGACAATCCAAAAGCTTCTAATCCATCAATCGGTTCTCCAGTGAACATTGATATGGTTTTGGTTCAAGATCCTGCAACAAAACGAATTTTTTCTATCTATGATATGTTCCCAGAAGGGCAAGGAATCTTTGGAATGGCTGCTCAAAGAGAAGAAGCCTATAAACAAATCGATGGAAAAACTTATCAAATCCTCTACAAAGAAGGTGAAGAAGGTTCTTACACAATTCGTGAAAATGGGACAGTTTATACACCAGATGGCAAAGCAACAGATTACCGTGTTGTTATAAATCCAGTGAAACCAGCTTATAGCGATAAAGGAGATTTGTATCAAGGGGAACAACTATTAGGTAATATTTATTTCACAAGTAATAAAACGTCTCCATTTAGAGTTGCTAAGGATTCTTATCTATGGATGTCTTACAGTGATGACGATGGTAAGACTTGGTCAGCACCTCAAGATATAACGCCAATGGTAAAAGCCGATTGGATGAAATTCTTAGGGGTTGGGCCTGGAACAGGAATTACTCTTCATACTGGACCTCATAAAGGTCGAATCATTGTACCTACTTATACAACTAATCAGACCAACCACTTAAACGGTTCTCAATCATCTCGGATTATCTACTCAGATGACCATGGTAAGACTTGGCATATGGGAGGTGGTGTGAATGACCATCGTACGCTGACTGATGGCACTGTGATTGACTCAAGTACCATGAGTAATTATTATGCTCAAAATACTGAGTCCTCTGTTGTACAATTAAATAATGGAGATCTCAAGCTCTTCATGCGTGGCTTGACAGGGGACCTTCAAGTTGCTACTAGTAAAGATGGTGGAGTAACTTGGGAAAATGATATAAAACGTTATGCGGATGTCAAGGATGTTTACGTTCAATTGGCTGCTATTCATACGATGCATGATGGAAAAGAGTATATTGTTCTTAGTAATGCAGGTGGGCCAGGACGTTTCAACGGTTTGGTACACTTAGCCCGTGTCGAAGAAAATGGAGAGCTGACTTGGCTTAAGCATAATCCTATTCAAAGTGGTAAGTTTGCCTACAATTCTATTCAAGATCTCGGAAATGGCGAATATGGTTTGCTTTATGAGCATGCAGATAACAACCAAAATGAATATACCTTGTCTTATAAGAAATTCAATTGGGATTTCTTAAGTAAGGATATGGTTTCTCCAACTGAAGCAAAAGTGACACATGCCGTACATATGGGTCAAGGCATTATTGCCATGGAATTTGATTCAGAAGTATTGGTCAATCAAGCACCAACATTACAGCTTGCAAATGGTAAGACAGCTACCTTTATGACGCAATACGATACAAAGACTCTATTGTTTACAGTAGATCCTGAGGATATTGGTCAAAAAGTTACAGGCTTAGCAGAAGGCGCTATCGAAAGCATGCATAATTTACCAGTATCTGTAGCAGGTTCCAAACTTACTCATGGCCTAAATGGAAATGAAGCAGCAACCAATGAAAGTCCTGAATTTACAGGTGCAGCAAATGGCCAAGAAGGCGCAGTTACAGAAGCAGCTCCAGAATATACAGGGCCATTAGCGACTGTGGGTGAAGAAGCAGCTCCAACCCTAGAATCCTCTGAATATACTGGTTCGATTGCAACAGTAGGCGAAGACGTAGCCCCAACTCTAGAAAAATCTGAATTTACAGGTGGAGTAAATGGAGTAGAAGCTCTAGTGACTGAAATTCCAGAATACACAGGGGGAGCAAATTATGTTCTAGCAGCTTCAAACGAAGTTCC
>NZ_AJMM01000024.1 GCF_000259505.1 Streptococcus sp. SK643 | reverse complement strand
TATCCCAGGTCAACCAACTACTCCAATCAAATATCCAAACGATCCAGCAGATCCAACAAAACCTGGAAGTGATAGACCGGTATTACCATACGTACCAGGATATACACCAGTTGATGGAAATGGACAACCACTTAAACCAGTAGATCCAAACGATCCAACAAAAGGATATATTGTGCCAGAAATTCCAACTAATCCTGGCCAAGATACACCAATCAACTATGTAGCTAATCCAAAACCAGTAAATCCAGGAGATAATACTCCAACTGACCAAGCTCCAATTCCAAATTCTGAAGAAAAATCTACTAAGAAGATGAATTCAGAAACACCTGAATACATGGAAGGTAAACGTGAACTTCCAAATACAGGTACAGAATCTAATGCTAGTCTTGCAGCACTTGGACTTCTAGGAGCTTTAAGTGGATTCGGATTTCTTGGACGCAAGAAAAAAGAAGACTAAAATGAGTTAGTTTTTAAGAAGATGATTCGTCATCTTCTTTTTTAATTTAGAGTGTTTTTACTTGCCTTAAAAATGATTTTCTAGTATAATAGTTTATTGTGAGCGAACCTCACTTACCCCTTGCAAAGACTTGGGGTCATTAGACCAAAAGGAGGAACATATCAATGGCTAAATACGAAATTCTTTATATTATTCGTCCAAACATTGAAGAAGAAGCTAAAAACGCTTTGGTAGCACGTTTTGACTCTATTTTGACTGACAATGGTGCAACTGTTGTTGAATCAAAATCATGGGAAAAACGTCGTCTTGCATACGAAATCCAAGATTTCCGTGAAGGACTTTACCACATCGTTAACGTTGAAGCAAACGACGATGCAGCTCTTAAAGAGTTTGACCGTCTTTCAAAAATCAACGCTGACATTCTTCGTCACATGATCGTCAAACTTGACGCTTAAGAAGGTAGATTATGATTAACAATGTTGTACTTGTAGGGCGTATGACACGTGACGCTGAGTTACGTTATACTCCATCAAATGTCGCAGTTGCGACTTTTACTCTTGCAGTAAACCGTACATTTAAGAGTCAAAATGGTGAACGTGAGGCTGATTTCATTAATGTCGTTATATGGCGTCAGCAAGCTGAAACTCTGGCTAATTGGGCTAAAAAAGGCGCTCTTATCGGAGTGACAGGACGAATCCAGACTCGTAGTTACGATAACCAGCAAGGACAACGTGTCTACGTGACGGAAGTTGTAGCTGATACTTTCGAAATGTTAGAAAGTCGTAGTGTGCGTGAGCGACAATCTGGTGGTTCATATAACCAACAAAGCCAAAATTATTCTGCACCTACAAATTCAGTACCAAACTTTTCACGTGATGAAAATCCATTTGGAGCAACCAATCCTTTGGATATTTCAGATGATGATTTACCATTCTAATGGACAACTAAAATTATAAAGGAGAAAAAACATGGCTCAACAACGTCGTGGCGCATTCAAACGCCGTAAAAAAGTTGATTACATCGCAGCAAACAAAATTGAATATGTTGATTACAAAGATACTGAGCTTCTTAGCCGTTTCGTTTCAGAACGTGGGAAAATTCTTCCTCGTCGTGTAACAGGAACTTCAGCTAAAAACCAACGTAAAGTAACAACAGCTATCAAACGTGCTCGCGTAATGGCTTTGATGCCTTTCGTAAACGAAGATTAAAGAAAAGACCCGGTTGGGTCTTTTTTTCACGAGCTTTGAAATGAGAGAGCGAGTTGGGGTCCAGTGGACCTCTTTTTCATGAGCCCGGAAATAAGAAAGCGAATTGAGACTCGGTTGGGTCTTTTTTCACGAGATCGTTTTTTTCTGACCTTGGCGTGCTATAATGGTAATAAAAAGAGTAAAGGTGGGTAAGTCAAAGATGAATTGTACGATTAGAAATATGATTAAGTCTGATATTGAATCCTTATCTCATGGATTTATGAATCAAGGTTGGCCTGGTAGAGAGGAAATTTTGGCTAGATATTTTCTGGAACAGGAAAGTGGGGAGAGAGAAGTCTTAGTTGCAGAGATTGATGGTGCTGTAGCGGGCTACGTTACCATTTTGCCCTCTGCTAAACATGGTCCTTTTGCAGAAGTCTATCCAGAATTATCAGATTTTAATGTGTTTGAGCCTTTTCGAAATCAAGGGATTGGGAATCAACTGCTAGAAGAAGCAGAAAAACGAGTCAAGTTTGTTTCGAGTAAGGTCACTCTTGGTGTAGGTTTGCACTTAGGCTATGGCCCTGCCCAGAGATTGTATATCAGACGGGGCTACATTCCAGATGGGACAGGTGTTTGGTATAGAAATCAACCCTTGGAAATGAATGCAACTAGCCAAAATAATGATGATTTGGTTTTGTATCTAGTAAAGGAATTCGGATAAGAGACAAGGATTTTATTGGGGATGTGGGATTTCTCTACTTTATGGTATAATGGAAAGAGTTAGATTGAAAGAGGTAGTGAGATGGATGCGAAAATAAAATACAAGGCAAAGAAGATTAAGATTGTCTTTTTTGATATTGATGATACATTACGGAATTCTAAGACGGGTTTTATTCCAGCTTCAATCCCAACTGTTTTTAAGCAATTACGTGAGAAAGGAATTTTGACAGGTATTGCTTCTGGACGAGGAATTTTTGGTGTCGTTCCGGAGATTCGTGATCTCAAGCCTGACTTTTTTGTGACCTTAAATGGGGCCTACATTGAAGATAAAAAAGGTCAGGTTATTTATCAACATCAGATTGAGAAGTCAGATGTTGAGGAGTATATCTCTTGGGCCAAGCAAGAGGGAATTGAGTATGGTTTGGTTGGGAGTCATGATGCCAAGTTGTCGACTCGCACCTATATGATTAGTGAAGCGATTAATCCAATTTACCCTGATTTGGATGTGGATCCCGATTTCCACGAGAAAGAGGACATCTATCAGATGTGGACTTTTGAAGATAAAGGAGATGACTTGCACTTGCCTAACAGTCTCTCTGACAAACTTCGCATGGTTCGTTGGCATCAACATTCGTCTGATATTGTGCCGATTTCAGGCTCCAAAGCGACCGGGGTGGAAAAGGTTGTGGAACATCTTGGTTTGAAGCCAGAGAACGTCATGGTCTTTGGAGATGGGCTGAATGACTTGGAACTCTTTGACTATGCTGGAATCAGCGTAGCTATGGGAGTTTCACATGAAAAAATCAAAGAAAAAGCAGATTATATTACAAAAACATTAGAAGAAGATGGCATTTTTGATGCCTTAGAAGGATTTGGTATGGTAGAAAAAGAATTGCATTTCCCACAAGTAAATATTGAAGTAACAGAAGGTCCTATCGCGACTATTAAGACCAATCACGGAGACTTGCGTATCAAGCTTTTCCCTGAACATGCTCCTAAAACAGTGGCTAACTTTGTTGCGCTTTCAAAAGATGGTTACTATGATGGTGTCATTTTCCATCGTATTATCAAGGACTTTATGATCCAAGGTGGAGACCCAACTGGAACTGGTATGGGTGGCGAGTCAATCTACGGCGAATCATTTGAGGATGAATTCTCAGAAGAACTTTACAATATCCGTGGAGCCCTTTCTATGGCCAATGCTGGTCCAAATACCAACGGTAGCCAGTTCTTTATCGTGCAAAATCAACACCTGCCTTATTCTAAAAAAGAGATTGCTCGTGGTGGATGGCCTGAACCGATTGCAGAAATTTATGCAGAACAAGGTGGAACTCCTCATCTAGACCGTCGTCACACTGTTTTTGGTCAGTTAGCTGATGAAGCTTCTTACGCTGTCTTGGATGCTATTGCTGCTGTTGAGACAGGAGCTATGGACAAGCCAGTTGAAGATGTTGTGATTGAAACAATTGAAATCGAGGACTAAGATGAAAATCGGTGATAAACTAAAGGGTCGTATAACAGGGATTCAGCCTTACGGAGCCTTTGTTGAGCTAGAGACAGGTGATACGGGCCTGATTCATATTTCAGAGATCCGAACTGGATTTATTGAAAATATCCATGAAACTATAAAAATAGATGACGAAGTTCAAGTGCAGGTTGTTGATCTAGATGAATTTAGTGGCAAGGCAAGTCTGTCTATACGAACTTTAGAAGAAGAAAAACATCAATTTCCGAGACGGAGACGTTTTTCGAGTGATCGCGTTCATTACGGTTTTGCGCCCTTGGAGCGAATGATGCCTATCTGGACTCGTGAAGCTCTTCAACATCTGAAGAAGAAGTAATAGATAGGAATTTCTTTATTGTTTGTGATGTTAATATAAATTTGTTATAATAAAACTATGGAAGAACAATTATTAAAAGAAGGAGAGAGAATCAATCAGCTCTTTTCGACAGATATCAAAATCATTCAAAATAGAGAAGTTTTTAGCTATTCAGTAGATAGTGTTCTCTTGTCACGATTTCCTCGCTTTCCCAAAAGGGGACTTATTGTAGATTTTTGTGCGGGGAATGGAGCAGTGGGGCTTTTTGCCAGTACTCGAACTCAGGCGCAGATACTTTCTGTAGAAATTCAGGAGCGGTTGGCAGATATGGCGGAACGTTCCGTTCGATTA
This sequence comes from Streptococcus sp. SK643, assembly GCF_000259505.1. Lineage (GTDB taxonomy): Bacteria > Bacillota > Bacilli > Lactobacillales > Streptococcaceae > Streptococcus. Next base: position 33,099 of record NZ_AJMM01000024.1, on the reverse strand, counting down.
AATGGTTTAGAAGAGCAGATGCAGGTCATTTGTGATGACTTGAAAAATATGCCTTCTCGAATACAGGGAAGTAAGGTAGATATGATTTTGTGTAATCCTCCTTATTTTAAGGTAGATCCCCATTCCAACCTCAATGAAAGTGAACATTATCTTTTGGCCAGACATGAGATAACAACTAATCTAGAAGAGATTTGTCGTAGTGCCCAAAGTATTCTCAAATCAAATGGACGTTTGGCTATGGTGCATCGTCCTGATAGACTTTTAGATATTTTAGAAATGTTAAAACAACATAACTTAGCTCCTAAACGTTTACAATTTGTATATCCTAAACGAGAGAAGGAAGCTAATATGCTTTTAATAGAAGCGATTAAAGATGGTTCCATGAATGGTTTTAAGGTTTTACCGCCCCTGTTTGTCCATAATGACGATGGATCTTATACTCCAGAACTTGAAGAGATTTACTATGGATCATAAGGCTTATATGTATGTAGTCGAGTGCTGTGATGGTTCCTATTATACAGGTTATACAACAGATGTAAAAAGACGTATAGCAGTCCATAATAGTGGTAAGGGTGCCAAATATACCAGAGCTCGCCTCCCAGTCAAACTCATTTATGCTGAAGGATTTACTAGTAAGGCAGAAGCTATGTCAGCTGAAGCTCTTTTTAAACAGAAAAATCGTCAGTCTAAAGAAAGTTATATTAGGGAAAAGAAAGGAGCGAATCTGGTTATTTTTTTAAAAAAAGAGTGAGGGGTCCTTTGACTCCTCTTACTTTTGTCAAAAAAGGAAAAAAATGCTACAATAAAGAGAATAAAGAAACGAGGTATTATCATGTCTAAGATTCTAGTATTTGGTCACCAAAATCCAGACTCAGATGCCATTGGGTCATCTGTAGCTTTTGCCTACCTTGCAAAAGAAGCTTATGGTTTGGATACAGAAGCAGTCGCTCTTGGAACACCAAATGAAGAAACAGCCTATGTCTTAAATTATTTTGGTGTAGAAGCACCTCGCGTCATCACTTCTGCTAAAGCTGAAGGTGCTGAGCAAGTTATCTTAACTGACCACAATGAATTCCAACAATCAGTTTCAGATATTGCTGAAGTGGAAGTCTATGGTGTCGTAGACCACCACCGTGTGGCAAACTTTGAAACAGCTAGTCCACTTTATATGCGTTTGGAACCAGTTGGATCTGCATCTTCTATTGTTTACCGTATGTTTAAAGAACACGGTGTAGCAGTTCCTAAAGAGATTGCTGGTTTGATGCTTTCTGGTTTGATTTCAGATACTCTTCTTTTGAAATCACCAACTACACATCCATCTGATACAGTTATTGCTCCTGAATTGGCTGAATTGGCTGGTGTTAACTTGGAAGAATATGGTTTGGCTATGCTTAAGGCTGGTACAAACTTGGCAAGTAAATCTGCTGAAGAATTGATTGATATTGATGCTAAGACTTTTGAATTAGCTGGAAATAATGTCCGTGTTGCTCAAGTCAATACTGTGGATATTGCAGAAGTCTTGGAACGCCAAGCTGAAATCGAAGCAGCTATGAATGCGGCTAATGCTTCAAACGGCTACTCTGACTTTGTATTGATGATTACTGACATTGTGAACTCAAACTCAGAAATCCTTGCTCTTGGATCAAACATGGATAAGGTAGAAGCAGCATTTAACTTTAAACTTGAAAACAACCATGCCTTCCTAGCTGGTGCCGTTTCACGTAAGAAACAAGTAGTTCCTCAGTTGACTGAAAGTTTCAACGCTTAATTGTTTGATGGAAGACTAGAACAGGAAAATACTATTTTCCAAATATCTAAAGGAGTTTCAGCTCCTTTTTTTCTAGGAGTGAAGCATGTTAGAAAAGGGCGATTTGATTTTTGTGAGAGATGATTCGGACCTGGGACAGGCTATCCAGTCTTCAACAGGTAACTATAACCATGTTGCCATTTATTTGGATGGTATGATTTACCATGCTAGTGGACAGGCTGGTGTTGTCTGTCAAGAACCGGCAGGATTCTTTGAGCCAAATCACTTATATGATATCTATGTCTACTCAGAAATGGATATCCAATCTGTGAAGGAAAGAGCTTGTAAACATCTTGGGGCACCCTACAATGCTTCTTTCTATCCAGATGGACATGGTTTCTACTGTTCCCAGTATATAGCAGAAATTTTGCCTATTTTTGAGACTATACCCATGAAGTTTGGAGATGGTAATCAGGAAATTAGTGATTTTTGGAAAACTTATTATCGAGAACTTGACCTTCCTGTACCTCTGAACCAGCAGGGGAGCAATCCCAGTCAGTTGGCAGCATCGCCACTGTTAGAATGTAAAGAAAGGAATCTTCATGATTCATATTTTTAATCCATCTCGTTTTACGAGACAGCCATTTTTTGGAGAATTGATCCGCTATCTGGAACAGCATGATGATGTGATTCTACGTGAAATTAAGGCCCGGTTTCCAGATGTAGCTGTTGATAAACTCATGGAAGAATATATAAAGGATGGCTTGATTATACGGGAAAATAAGCGTTATTACCTCAATCTACCTATGCTTGAATCGCTAGACTCACTAGAACTTGACCAAGAGATTTTTGTTAGCGAAGATAGTCTGATCTATCAAGCTTTGTTGGAACAGAGTTTTGAGACGGAATTACGAAATCAAACCAATGCTGCTATTTTAGTTGAAAAGACGGACTTTGCGAGGTTAAAAATGACCCTGTCTAATTATTTCTACAAGGTCAAACATCAGTATCCTTTGACAGAAAAACAGCAGGAACTCTATGACATTTTGGGTGACGTCAATCCTGACTATGCTCTCAAGTATATGACTACATTTTTACTTAAATTCCTCAAAAAGGCCCAACTGATGCATAAACGTCCTGATATCTTTGTTGATAGTTTAGTGATTTTGGGTTATATTGTGCAAAATGATCAAGGGAAATATGAGTTGCTTGCTGATTTTGATAAGGATAACTTGACCTTTTATCTTCCCTAACTTTAAATTCTAAGCATATAGTTTGACTTTCCTAAATATTGAGTATAAACTAGTTGTAAACGATAACATATATCGTAATAAAATAAAAGGAGACAAAAAGATGTCACTTGAAAACAAATTGGAACAAGCAACAGGCGCTATCAAAGAAGGATTTGGTAAAGTTACTGGAGATAGCAAGACTGAAGCAGAAGGAGCTGTAGAAAAGACAGTTGCTAAGGCAAAAGAAGTAGTTGAAGATGCTAAAGATGCTGTAGAAGGTGCTGTAGAAGGTTTGAAAAACGCTTTTAAATAAAGATAGAAAAAATCAAGGGTTTCATTTCCCTTGATTTTTTTCTATCTTATAAATAATGTTCTGCGACGGCTGCATCTCCTAGATAGGTTTCTTTCTTGCCTTGGACGATTTGGTAGCAATCGGCTCCCTTACCGGCAATAATGACAGCATCTAATTCGTGATTTGTGATAGCCATAGCTGCCTTGATGGCATCTTTTCGATCCGCAATTTTTTCAACGGGATGATTGATGTAGCTACTAATTTCATCTGCAATGGCCATTGGGTCTTCATAGTTGGGGTCATCAGCAGTCAGAAAGACTTGAATCTCAGGATGTTGATTGAGGAGGTGGCCAAAGTCCTTGCGACGACTTTCTCCCTTATTTCCTGTCGAACCTAACACCAGAGCAATCTTTCCTGTTTGATGAGTCTCTACAACCTTGATTAGTTTTTTCAGACTATCCCCATTGTGGGCATAGTCGATGAAAACCTTGGCTCCGTTTTTCTGGGTGAGGACTTCCATACGACCAGGAACGCGGGTTACTGCGATTCCTTTTTTGATGTTCTCAAGTCTAGCTCCGAGGCGAAGGCAGGCAAGTCCAGCAGCAACGGCATTTTCCTGGTTAAAATGTCCAATCAGTTGAATGTCATAGTTTCCAGCTAGTTTTCCTGTAGTTGAAAAGCTAAAGGCCTTGGAATTCTCAATTTGATTGCAAGACTTGCTACCATAGAAATCATGGTCTTGATGTTCAACTTGTTCTTTCAAGACAGAGAAGTGGTCCATGTCACTGTTAATGACAACTGCTCGGCTATTTTTCATCAGGAGACGTTTGTGGTAGAAGTAGTCTTCAAAGCTAGGGTGTTCAATTGGGCCGATATGGTCTGGACTGATATTGAGAAAGACACCGACATCAAAGGTGAGACCATAGACACGATTGACCAGATAGGCTTGACTTGAGACTTCCATGATGAGGTGGGTACGGTCATTTTGCACAGCTTGATTCATCATGTCAAAGAGGTCGATACTCTCAGGAGTGGTCAATGCAGACTTAAAGAAAGTTTTACCATCTAGAGTTGTATTCATGGTCGAGAGCATAGCAGGTCGATGCCCTTGAGATAAGATGTTATAGGCGAAATAAGCTGCCGTTGTCTTACCCTTGGTTCCAGTAAAGGCAAGGAGTTTGAGTTTTTCCTGTGGATTTCCATAGAATTCCATAGCTACCAAACTCATTGCTTTCTTGATATCACTGACGATAATGGCAGGAATACCAACTTCATAATCCTGCTCAGCCACGTACCAACCGAGACCTTGAGAGATGGCAGAGATCAGAAATTCCTTCTTAAAAGCAGCTCCCTTTACGAAAAAGAGGCTATTTTCTTTGGCTTTACGGCTATCGTAACAGATGTTTGAAAAATCGACATCCATGTAGTTGTAGTGATAATATCCCTGTTTGATAATCTCGCGGAAGAGACCATCTTTCTTTAAAATATCTAATACGGTTTCAATCTTTATCATACTTTCTATTGTAAACCGAAAGTCTGAATTTTACAAGTAACAAGGAAAAGTTTATAATGGAAGGTAAGAAACATTTCTAGTTAATAAAAGTGAATGAGGAAGTTATGTCTAATGAACACAATCACCAGCAGGCCCAGATGTTACGCGGGACTGCTTGGCTTACAGCTAGTAACTTTATCAGCCGCCTTTTGGGGGCTATTTATATCATCCCCTGGTATATTTGGATGGGGACTTATGCCGCTAAGGCAAATGGCCTCTTTACCATGGGCTACAATATCTATGCTTGGTTCCTATTGATTTCAACTGCAGGAATACCTGTTGCAGTTGCTAAGCAAGTAGCTAAGTATAATACCATACAAGCGGAAGAGCATAGTTTCTCTCTAATTCGTAGTTTTTTGGGATTTATGACTGGACTCGGTCTGTTTTTTGCCTTGATTTTGTATCTGTTTGCTCCTTGGATGGCTGATTTGTCTGGTGTAGGTCAAGATCTTATCCCGATTATGCAGAGTTTGGCTTGGGCGGTTTTAATATTTCCTTCTATGAGTGTTATCCGAGGCTTTTTCCAAGGGATGAGCAACCTCAAACCTTACGCCATGAGTCAAATCGCTGAGCAGGTGATCCGTGTCATCTGGATGTTGGTGGCTACCTATATGATTATGAAAATGGGTTCAGGGGATTATTTAGCAGCAGTCACCCAATCCACTTTTGCAGCCTTTGTAGGTATGGTTGCTAGTTATGCTATTTTGATTTATTTTCTTGCCAAGGAAGGCTTGCTCCAAAGCGTCTTTAAAAAAGGGGAAAAGATAGATAGCAAGCGTCTATTGATTGATACCATTAAAGAAGCAATACCCTTTATTGTCACAGGATCTGCCATCCAGCTTTTCCAAATCCTAGACCAGTGGACTTTTATCAATAGTATGACCTGGTTTACAAATTATAGTAAAGAAGACTTGGTTGTCATGTTTTCTTATTTTTCTGCCAATCCCAATAAAATCACTATGATTTTGATATCTTTAGGTGTTTCAATAGGAGGTGTTGGAATCCCCCTTTTGACCGAAAACTATGTCAAAGGTGACTTAAAGGCGGTATCTAGATTAGTCCAAGATAACCTTATCATGCTTTTATTGTTTTTATTACCTGCGACAATAGGGATGGTGATGGTCAGTGAACCTCTTTATACAGTCTTTTATGGTAAGCCAGATAGTTTAGCTTTAGGTTTATTTATATTTGCGGCTTTGCAGTCAACCATTTTAGGTCTATATACGGTCTTGTCACCGATGCTTCAGGCTATGTTCCATAATCGTAAGGCGGTACTTTATTTTGTTTATGGTTCAATTGCTAAATTGCTCTTACAGATACCAAGTATCTACCTATTTCAAAGTTATGGACCATTGATTTCAACGACAATCGGTCTTGCTATTCCTATTATTTTGATTTATCGTGAAATTTGTCAGATAACGGGTATGAGATCGAATGTGCTTTATAAAAGAACCATTCTCATTAGTTTATTAACTCTGACCATGTTTCTTGTTGTTGGATTTTTGCAGTGGATTTTGGGATTTTTCTTCCAACCAAGTGGTCGATTGTGGAGTTTTGTCTATGTAGCGCTTGTTGCTATTTTAGGGGGAAGTCTCTATGGAGTTATGAGTCTTCGTACTCATTTATTGGATAGAGTTATTGGGAAAGCACAGGCTGACCGTTTAAGAGTAAAATTTAGATTAACTTAAAAATATTTTATAAATAAAAGGGATAATTTGAACATTTCTATCAAGAAATGCTTAAATTATTCTCTTTTTTATTAATTTGTATTATATTTTTTATAATTTGTAGATGGTAATTTTATTTTTCTTAAATTTTACTTAAAAAACTATTGACTAAATAAAACCTGTAATGTATAATAAGACAAATATTTAAATCAGGAGGTTCTGGATATGAAACAGTCTAAAGCCAAGTATGCAACACTTGCAGGTGTCGTGTTAAGCGCAGGTATCTTATTGAGCGCATGTGGGAATTCAACGAATGCGTCGAAAACATATAATTATGTCTATGCTAGTGATCCATCTAGTTTGAACTATCTTGCTGAAAACCGTGCAACTACCAATGATATTATCACCAATCTAGTTGATGGTCTCATGGAAAATGACCAATATGGGAATTATGTTCCATCTATGGCAGAGGATTGGAGTGTTTCAAAGGACGGTTTGACTTATACCTACAAACTTCGTAAGGATGCGAAATGGTATACTTCTGAGGGAGAGGAATATGCTCCAGTAACAGCCCAGGACTTCGTAACTGGTCTCAAGTATGCTGCTGATAAAAAATCAGAAGCCTTGTACTTGGTGCAAGAATCCGTTGCAGGTTTGGATGACTATATTAATGGTAAAACGAAAGACTTTTCAACTGTAGGTGTCAAGGCTATTGACGACCAAACTGTTCAATATACTTTGACTCGCCCAGAACCTTACTGGAACTCAAAAACGACATCAACAATTCTCTTTCCTCTTAATGCGGATTTCTTGAAATCAAAAGGAGATGATTTTGGGAAGGTGGATCCATCTAGCATTTTGTACAATGGTCCTTTCTTAATGAAATCTTTAGTTTCAAAATCTGTTATTGAATTCAAGAAAAATCCGAATTACTGGGATGCTAAGAATGTCTTTGTAGATGATGTGAAATTGGCTTACTTTGATGGTAGTGACCAAGATGCACTGGCACGTAACTTTATGGAGGGTGCTTATAGCTATGCTGGTCTTTATCCAAATAGCTCAAGTTTTGAAGGGATTAAAGAGAAGAACAAGGATAATATCGTATATAGTATTCAAGATGCCACTTCTTACTTTATAAACTTTAATCTAGATAGAAAATCTTATAAATTCACTTCTAAGACAAGCGATGCTGAGAAGAAATCGACTCAGGAAGCAGTTCTTAATAAAAACTTCCGTCAGGCCATTAACTTTGCCTATGACCGTACAGCTTATGGTGCTCAATCTCAAGGTGAAGATGGTGCTACTAAGATTTTGCGTAACTTGGTTGTTCCTCCGACATTTGTAACGGTAGGTGGTAAAGACTTTGGGGCAGTTGTATCTGAAAAGATGGTGAACTATGGTAAGGAATGGCAGGGTATGAATTTTGCCGATGCCCAAGATCCATACTACAATCCAGAGAAAGCCAAGGCCAAATTTGCAGAAGCTAAGAAAGAATTAGAAGCTAAGGGTGTAACATTCCCTATCCACTTAGATAAAACTATAGAGTTGACCAATAAGGCTGAAATTCAAGGAATCAATTCCATGAAGCAATCAATTGAGTCTGTCTTAGGTGCAGAAAATGTTGTGATTGATGTCCACCTACTTTCTACAGAGGACTATGATAGTTCAGGTTATCTAGCTCAAACTGCAGCTCAGAAAGATTACGACCTTTATAATGGTGGATGGAGTGCTGACTACCAAGACCCATCAAGCTATCTTGAAATCTTTAACGTGAAAAGTGGTGGAGTTCTACAAAACTTAGGTCTAGAGCCTGGAGAAGTAAATGACAAGGCTAAGGCAGTTGGACTAGATACCTACACTCAGATGTTAGAAGATGCTAATAAAGAGCAAGATCCAGCAAAACGTTATGAAAAATACGCCGAGGCTCAAGCTTGGTTGGTAGATAGCTCACTAGCAATTCCAAACGTATCACTTGGTGGTACACCAACTTTGAGAAAAACAGTTCCTTTCTCTAGTCCATTCTCATTGGCAGGTAATAAAGGGGTCGAATCATACAAGTATCTCAAATTACAAGATAAGACAGTCACAAAAGACGAGTATGAAAAAGCCAAAGAAAAATGGATGAAGGAAAAAGAAGAGTCCAATAAAAAAGCCCAAGAAGAATTGGCAAAACACGTTAAATAAGGATTTTTCAAGAAAAAACGATGGTTTCTAAGGAAACTGTCGTTTTTTTAATAGAATGATGTCAAACTTGGAAGAAAAAATCTTACATTTTTTTATTTGCTCCTTTGATTTATGTTATAATGAATATAAGAAAAGTTGCGAGAAGTTATTTTTGAAGATCTTTTATAGTATTAATAGAAGTATGCATATGCTAGGATGATTTTATAGGAGGGATGTCATTTACTGAAAATGTAAGATAAAACCTAATAATTGATAAGTTCTTCTTTTTAGTGAAGAGTTCTTATCTGCCTATTTACTAATATTTATGGAGGTAAGATCATGGGCGCTATTATGGAGTTTGCAACAGAAAAACAGATTGCATCATTTCTTTCAACTTGTCATATCGAGGGACAAAGGAATTTTCTGATGGCTTTCAAGAAAAAGACATGGTTGAAATCCTTTATTGATTTTTTCATTATAGGAGGAAGTTACTATGTTCAGTCGAGTGTTAAGCCTAAGATTATAGCATTTACACCTAAGGGTATCTACTTGATGGACATCAGTGATGTAACAGAAAATCATTTTAATCAAGTCGTAGAGATGCCTTGGAATCACGTTAAATATTTTACTTATAAGACAGTCTTGAATACAGTTAGGCTTAATTGGAGCTATCAAAATGAAGACTATATTTTTTCTGTGGATGTCGGTCAGATTAGTCAGCATGTGGGTCAATATCAATTTAACAAAGACCATTATGACTATTTAGCCCAACAGGATTTCTTTCGGTCCAAGTAAGCCCTAGCAATCATTTTCACAAAAGAATCTGGAAGCTTTTCTGGATTCTTTTTAGCTTTACTCGATAAGTATATAGTTTGAAACTATAACTAGCTCTTGAAAAGAAGAAAATGAGTTGATGAAAATAAGTGGTACAATAGTTACTATAGATTTGGAGGTATTGTATGAGCAAGGAATTACACATCAACACAATTTTGGCCCAGGCGGGTATTAAGTCAGATGAAGCGACAGGGGCCTTAGTGACACCGCTTCATTTTTCAACGACCTATCAGCATCCAGAGTTTGGTCAATCTACTGGTTTTGACTATACGCGTACCAAAAACCCAACTCGCAGTAAGGCAGAAGAAGTCTTGGCGGCTATTGAGTCCGCAGATTATGCCCTAGCAACTAGCTCAGGAATGTCAGCTATTGTATTAGCTTTTAGCGTCTTTCCAGTAGGAAGTAAGGTCTTGGCTGTCCGTGACCTTTACGGTGGTTCTTTCCGCTGGTTTAACCAAGTGGAGCAGGAAGGTCGATTCCGTTTTACTTATGCAAATACCGAAGAAGAGTTGATTGCTGAGTTAGAAAAAGATGTGGATGTTCTCTATATCGAAACTCCAACCAATCCCTTGATGTTGGAGTTTGACATCGAAAAACTAGCAAAATTGGCTCATGCTAAGGGGGCTAAAGTGGTGGTGGACAATACCTTCTACAGCCCTATCTACCAACGCCCGATTGAAGATGGAGCAGATATTGTTCTTCATTCAGCAACTAAGTATCTAGCAGGCCACAATGATGTCTTGGCTGGAGTGGTTGTAACCAATAGTTTAGAACTATACGAGAAGCTTTTCTACAATCTCAATACGACAGGAGCGGTTTTGTCTCCATTTGACAGTTATCAATTGATTCGTGGTCTCAAGACTTTGTCCCTTCGTATGGAGCGCTCAACAGTCAATGCCCAAGAAGTGGTTGCTTTTTTGAAGGATTCTCCAGCAGTTAAGGAAGTTCTTTACACTGGTCGTGGAGGGATGATTTCCTTTAAAGTAGCAGATGAAACACGCATTCCTCATATCTTGAACAGTCTCAAGGTCTTCTCTTTTGCGGAAAGTTTGGGTGGGGTAGAAAGTCTCATTACTTATCCAACGACACAAACTCACGCTGATATTCCAGCAGAAGTGCGCCATTCTTATGGTTTGACAGATGACCTCTTGCGTTTGTCGATTGGGATTGAGGATGCTAGAGATTTGATTGCAGATTTGCGCCAAGCCTTGGAAGGATAAGACAAAGATGGGAAAATATGATTTTACAAGCCTGCCCAATCGTATAGGACACCATACCTATAAATGGAAAGAGGCAGAAACGGATAGCGAAGTCCTACCAGCTTGGATAGCGGATATGGACTTTGTGGTCTTGCCTGAAATCCGCCAGGCTGTGCAAACTTATGCGGATCAATTGGTTTATGGCTATACTTATGCCAGTGAGGAGTTAATCAAGGAAGTTCAAAAGTGGGAAGCTACACAACATGGGTATCACTTTGACAAAGAAGCTCTTGTCTTTATCGAGGGTGTGGTACCAGCCATCTCAACAGCTATTCAAGCCTTTACAAAAGAAGGCGAGGCGGTTTTGATTAACACACCTGTCTACCCCCCCTTTGCTCGCAGTGTCAAGTTGAACAACCGTAGATTGATTAGCAATTCTTTGGTGGAAAAGGATGGTCTGTTTGAGATTGACTTTGACCAACTTGAAAAGGATTTGGTAGAAGAAGATGTCAAACTCTATATCCTCTGCAACCCTCATAATCCTGGTGGACGTGTATGGGAAAAGGAAGTGTTGGAGAAAATTGGTCAAATCTGTCAAAAATATGGTGTTTTGTTGGTTTCAGATGAGATTCACCAAGATTTGGCCCTCTTTGGTCACAAGCATCATTCCTTCAATACCATTGATCCTGCCTTCAAAGATTTTGCTATCGTCTTGAGTAGTGCCACTAAAACCTTTAACATTGCTGGAACAAAAAATTCATATGCAGTTATTGGAAATCCTAAGTTGCGAGTGGCTTACCAGAAACGCCAGTTGGCCAATAATCAACATGAAATTTCAGGATTGGGTTATTTGGCGACAGAAGCTGCCTATCGATACGGTAAGGATTGGCTAGAGGAACTCAAGCAAGTCTTTGAAGACCATATTAATTATGTGGTTGATCTATTTAGACAAGAGACTAAAATCAAGGTTATGAAACCGCAAGGAACCTACTTGATTTGGCTTGATTTTTCAGCCTATGACCTGACTTATGAAAAATTACAAGAGCTTTTGAAAGAGGAAGCCAAGGTTATTTTGAATAGGGGATTGGATTTCGGTGTGGAAGGAAGTCTTCACGCTCGCCTCAATGTAGCCATGCCCAAGCCACTTTTAGAAAAAGTCTGTCAGCGAATTGTAACAACCTTTACCAAGCTTTAAATCCTTAGCCTTCTAAGAGAAATCTCCTTAGAAGGCTATTTTGATAGACCAAAATATGGTATAATAAAAAGATAAGGAAATGGTAGAAATATGGCTAAATTGATTCCGGGAAAATTGCGGACCGAGGGTGTAACCCTATATGAAACTGGTAAGGTTGAAATTATAAAGGAAAAGAACAATCGTCTCTATGCTCGCGTTTCTGAAGAAGAGTTGCGCTACAGTTTAGAAGATGAATTGGTTTTTTGTGCCTGTGATTTTTTCCAAAGGAGGGGTTACTGTGTGCATTTAGCTGCTCTTGAGTATTTTTTAAAAAATGACGAGGATGGTCAGGACATCCTGAAAACCTTAGAAGAAGGGCATGAAGAACAAGAAGTGGTCGAAACCAGAGTAACTTTTGGTGGTATGTTCTTGGAACTTATCCAGCCTAAAAAGGTAGAACAGGGCTACGAATTATCAGCTACTGGTCAAGTAGAAGCAGGGACCAATCGCCTCTTATGGACGCTAAGAATTGGATTGAAGAATAGCCATAAGTACTATGTTATTCGCGATATACCACTCTTTTTGAAAGTTATCCAGCAAAGAAAACCTTATATGATTGGCAAAACTTATGAGGAATCTCTTACGCGGGAAGCCTTTGATCAAGCCAGTCAGGAAGTTCTTGATTTTTTGTGTGGTTTAGTTGAAGAAGGGCTTGCTTTAGACCTCTTTTTCCAAAATCAAGGTCGACACCTCTTTTTCCCTCTCTCTTTTTTTGAGCAAGGTGTTCATTTGTTAATGACCTTACCCCATTTTCAATTTGACCATCAAGTGGATAGTTACCGGACCCTCCTCTTTCAAGATTTGCATGCGGATGCAGGACTCTTTGCATTCACTGTCAGAGAGTATTCGGATTATTTTGAAATGGAAATCCTTGAAAGTCCTAGAGTCAATGTATTTTATCAGGGCGCTGTACTTTTCCATAAAGGGCAGGTTTATCTTTTAACTTCAGAACAAACTGGGCTTTTAAGAGAACTCAAGAATCTTCCCTTAGATAAAAAAGGCTGTAAATGCCTGCAATTTGACAGTAGTGATCGGGATAAACTGGCATCTTGTCTTTCTCTTTTTAGCCAGATGGGCAAGGTCTCTGCTCCAGAGCGCTTACAAATCAGAACTTTTTCTCCTTCTTTTTACTTTGATAAGGAAGAAGATGGTCGTCTTAACTTGGAAATTCAGTTTGATTATGGTGATAAACAGGTTTCTAGCAGAAAAGAGCTAGAAGAATTACCATTTTCTAGTGATGGCGATTTAGAAGAAAAAGTATTTCAACTTTGTTTAGTGGCTGGTTTTGAAGCAGATTTTCAATCTTATCGTCAGGCGCTAAAGGCGGAATCGGTTTATCATTTCTTTCATGAAATCATTCCTGTTTTTGAAAAACTAGGGAAGGTTCAAATATCAGAAGAAGTAGAAGAACTTTATCAATTAGCAAGTCCTCACCTTCAAATTGCTTCTAAAGGAGGCCTCTTGGAAATTCAGTTTGATTTCCAAGATATTGGCCAAGATGAAATTGATCAAGCCATGCAGGCCTTACTTGCAAATCAGGATTTTTATATCGACTCTTCCAGTCAAGTTTTCTTTTTTGATGAGGAAACTAAGAAGATTCGTCAGAATTTACAAGACCTGGGGATTTCTGAATTGAAAGATGGCTCTTTACAGGCTCGAAAATCCTTGGCTTATACCTTGTCTCATCTCTTTGAAGGCCGAAACCGTGTTTCTTTTTCAAAAGAGTTTCAGCATTTAGCTCATGATTTGACACATCCAGAGGATTTTCCTTTGCAAGAAATGCATGTCAAGGCTGAATTAAGAGATTATCAGGAGAAGGGAATTCGTTGGTTGCAAATGCTCCATCACTATGGTTTTGGTGGAATCTTAGCTGATGATATGGGGCTTGGAAAAACGCTTCAGACCATTGCATTTCTGACTAGCCAGGTGACAAAGGATAGCAGAGTATTAATTCTTGCACCGTCTGGTTTAATTTATAATTGGGCTGATGAATTTAAAAAATTTTCTCCTCAGTTGGATGTGACTGTAGTTCATGGTTTAAAAGCCACTCGTGAAGAACTTCTTGCTGAAAAGCATCAAATTTATGTAACCAGTTATGCTACCTTTAGGCAAGACAGTGACCTTTATCAAGAAATGTCCTTTGATTTCCTCTTTTTAGATGAGGCCCAGGTGATGAAAAATGCCCAGACTAAGATTGCTCAGAGTTTGAGACAGTTTGTAGTCCCAGCAGTTTTTGCCTTATCTGGGACTCCTATTGAAAATCATCTAGGTGAGCTGTGGTCTATTTTCCAAATTGTCATGCCTGGACTCTTGCCAAGTAAGAAAGAATTTATGAAATTGCCAGCTGAGCGAATAGCTCAATTTATCAAACCCTTTGTTATGAGACGGAAGAAAGATGAAGTTTTGACAGAGTTGCCAGACCTAATAGAAGTAGTCTACAAGAATGAACTAGAAGACCAGCAAAAGGCCATCTACCTAGCCCAGTTGCAACAGATGCGAGATCGTCTGGCTCAAGTTTCAGATCAGGAATTTCAACGTAGTCGTGTAGAAATCTTATCTGGCCTGATGCGCTTGCGTCAGATTTGTGATACCCCAGCCCTCTTTATGGATGATTATCAGGGAGCTAGTGGTAAACTAGATAGTCTTCGAGATTTACTAGTACAGGTAGCAGACGGTGGGCACCGGGTCTTGATTTTCTCTCAGTTCAAAGGGATGTTAGAGAGGATAGAGCATGAGCTTCCAGACTTAGGATTGACTTCTTTTAAAATAACAGGTTCAACCCCAGCTATGGAACGGCAAGAGATGACCAAAGCCTTTAATCAGGGTGAAAGAGATGCCTTTTTGATTTCTCTTAAGGCGGGTGGTGTCGGACTGAATCTGACAGGAGCTGATACGGTGATTTTGGTTGATCTCTGGTGGAATCCTGCAGTAGAAGCTCAGGCTATTGGACGTGCCCATCGAATGGGACAAAAAGAGATGGTTGAGGTCTATCGTCTTGTGACTAAAGGAACAATCGAAGAAAAAATACAGGAACTCCAAGAACAAAAGAAACATCTGGTATCTCAAGTATTAGATGGGACTGAATCACGTGGCAGTCTCACCCTAGCAGAAATTAGAGAAATTTTAGGGATTTCTTGAGTCCGTACTTGAAAAATCAAGACAATACGCTATAATGAAGTGTTGAAAGGAAATAGAAAATGAAAGAAGAACGATTTCCATTGGTGTCAGATGATGAAATCATGCTAACTGCAATGCCAGTCATGGATTTGTATGATGAGTCTGATTTTATTAGTAATATTAAAGGGGAATACCGAGATAAAAATCATCTTGAGTGGGAACCTATTACTGAAGATGTGCCAGAAAAACCTCAAGAAAAACAGATAGAAAAACCTAAAAAATCTGGTCTAGGTGTTAAGAAAGAAGGCAAGAGCTATGCTGAGAAAGCGCGTGAAGAAGCGCGTGCTGATTTAAAGAAGAAGCGCTCAGCTACTTATCTAACTAAGGATATTCCGCATACAAGAAGGCATTCACAACCAACTTTGGTTAGACAAGTTAATCAACCTACTGCTCCTTTTCAAAAGGAAAATCCGGGTGAATTTGTTAAATATAGTAAAAAATTAAGTCAGTCGCATTATATCTTGGCAGCAGAAATAAATCACATTTCTACAGATACTGATGAGAAGCAAGTTCCATCTCCAAAGAAAAATAACTATGACTTTCTGAAAAAAAGTCAAATCTACAATAAAAAGAATAAACAAAGAGAACAAGAACGTCAGCTTGCTCAAGAGTTGAACCTGACGAGAATTACTGATTAAGGGGGAAAAGATGTCAAAGACATATCATTTTATAGGAATTAAGGGTTCAGGGATGAGCGCTTTGGCCTTGATGTTACATCAAATGGGTCATAAGGTTCAGGGATCGGATGTAGATAAGTACTACTTTACTCAACGTGGTCTTGAACAGGCAGGTATTACCATCCTTCCTTTTGACGAAAAGAATTTACAAGGAGATATGGAAATTATTGCTGGTAATGCTTTTCGCCCAGATAATAATATTGAAATAGCCTTCGCTGATCAAAATGAAATCAGCTACAAACGTTACCACGAATTTCTAGGTAGCTTTATGCGTGATTTTGTCAGCATGGGAGTAGCAGGAGCACACGGGAAGACATCAACAACTGGTATGTTGTCTCATGTCTTGTCTCACATTACGGATACTAGTTTCTTGATTGGAGATGGGACAGGTCGTGGTTCTGCCAATGCCAAATATTTTGTCTTTGAGTCAGATGAATATGAGCGTCATTTCATGCCTTATCACCCAGAATATTCTATTATCACCAACATTGACTTTGACCATCCAGACTACTTTACCAGTTTAGAAGATGTTTTCAATGCCTTTAACGACTATGCTAAACAAATTACCAAAGGTTTGTTTGTCTATGGTGAAGATGCTGAGTTGCGTAAGATTACAGCCAATGCTCCGATTTATTATTATGGTTTTGAAGCTGAAGACAATGACTTTGTAGCTAGTGATCTTCTTCGCTCTACAACTGGTTCTACCTTCACTGTACATTTCCGTGGAGAGAACTTGGGACAATTCACAATCCCAACCTTTGGTCGCCACAATATTATGAATGCGACAGCTGTTATCGGATTGCTTTATACAGCAGGATTTGATTTGAACTTGGTACGTGAACACCTACAAACTTTTGCTGGGGTTAAACGTCGCTTTACTGAAAAAATTGTAAACGATACAGTTATCATCGATGATTTTGCCCACCATCCAACAGAAATCATTGCAACTTTGGATGCGGCTCGTCAAAAATACCCAAGCAAGGAAATCGTGGCTGTTTTCCAACCCCATACCTTTACTAGAACTATTGCCCTGTTGGACGAATTTGCCCAAGCTTTAAATCAGGCAGATGCCGTTTACCTTGCTCAAATATACGGCTCAGCTCGTGAAGTGGATCATGGAGATGTTAAGGTAGAAGATTTAGCTAGAAAGATTGATAAAAAGCACAAAGTTATAACTGTTGAAAATGTTTCTCCACTCTTAGACCATGACAATGCAGTCTATGTATTTATGGGTGCTGGAGATATCCAAACTTATGAGTACTCATTCGAACGTCTCTTGTCTAATCTGACAAGTAATGTTCAATAGGCTATTCTCATGGAAATTCCAATTAAAATCATTCAGGCAAGTAAGTTTGATTTGGCTGAGATAGAGGCACTTCAAGCTTCATCTTTTCCAGCTGACAAGCAGCTAACTTCCCATATTTTAGAAGAAAGTATCCGTAAGTGTGCGGATACCTTTCTTCTAGCTAGGGATGAAAATCAGATTCTGGGCTATATTCTAAGTAGTCCTCAGGCACACAAGCCGCAATGTCTAGAAATACATTCTTTAGTCATCAAGGCTGACCATCAGAGACAGGGCTTGGGAACGCTTCTTCTTGCCGCTTTGAAAGATGTGGCGGTTAAGCTGGATTATAAAGGTATTCGTTTGAAGAGTCCTGATGAGCTGCTTTCCTATTTTGAAATGAACGGTTTTATCGATGAAGAAGAAACAGATTCGCTATATGCAGCTAGTCAAGGTTTTAGTATGATTTGGTTTAATCTCTTTTAAAGGAGGCACAATGAAAATTAGACCAGCAAGATTAGAAGATTTAGATCGTATCGTTGAGATTGAAGTAGAAAATTTCTCGGTTGAAGAAGCCATTTCTCGCTCTGTTTTTGAGGCGCATTTGCGAGAAATTCAAACCAGTTTTCTAGTCGCAGAAAAAGAAGGAAAGGTTATTGGTTACATAGAAGGACCAGTTATCCCTCATCGCTATCTTCAAGACCGGTCTTTTACCGAAAGCATAGAAGATCATAGCCACGGTCCTCGAGGTTACATATCAGTCACCTGTCTTTCCATTGCAAAAGAGGCCCAAGCTTTGGGAGTTGGTAAGAGATTATTAACAGCTCTTAAAGAAGTTGCTATTGAGCATGAGAGGGAAGGGATTAATCTTACTTGCCATGATTATCTCATTTCCTACTATGAAAAACATGGTTTTGTTAATGAGGGACTATCTCAATCAACTTTTGCAGGAGAAAAATGGTATGATATGGTCTGGGAAGTGAAAAAATAGGCTAGGAGAGCATGCTAAGTTGCTTTTCTTGCGTTTTTAAGATATAATATTATGGATTGTCAACGAGGAGGAAAAACTTTTGAGTGAAAAGTCAAGAGAAGAAGCATTAAGCTTTAAAGAGCAGATCTTACGTGATTTAGAAAGAGCAAAAGGCTACGAAGGAAGTCGTAGAGCATCTGAAGCATTGAGCGGAGAAAAAGAAGCACCTTTTATCCCTGAAAGAAAAGCTTCTGATGAAGATGTCATGGCTGCATCCTTATCAGCTGTGGAAAAAATTATGGAGAATGCACCACGTGTACCTCAACAGCCTAGCGTAGATTTTCCTGAGTCACCAGTCGAGGAGACTGTAACAAAACCAGAAATTGTTATCCCTGAAAAAAATGAAAAAGAATACAATGAAACTCCAACTAAAGTAGCAGTTTCCTATAAAAGAGAAAATAAGGAAGAATCTACTGATCCAGAAACAGCTACTCCGGTTACTGAAGTGGAAGATGATTTGGATGAACGACCACGTCGTAGTCGCAGAGACGGGGTTAAACCAGTTAAGGTGAAAAAGGAGAAAAAATCTCATTTTAAGGTTTTCTTCATTTCATTTATCATATTCCTTCTTCTGATATCAGCGGGTGGATTCTTTGGTTATAAATATGTACAGGCTTCTTTAGAACCTGTTGACGCTAACTCTAATAACTTTGTTTCTGTCCAAATCCGTGAAGGCGCAAATGTTCAAGAAATTGGTTCTACTTTAGAGTCATCTGGTCTGATTAAACATGGCTTAGTTTTCACTTTGTATGCAAAATACAAAAATTATAACGACTTGAAATCAGGCTACTACAATTTGAAAAAGAGTATGAGTACTGAAGATATCGTCAAAGAGTTGCAAAAAGGTGGTACGCCTGAACCTCAGGAACCAGCTTTAGCCAAATTGACAATTCCAGAAGGTTATACACTAGACCAGATTGCTGAAGCTGTAGGTCAACTCCAAGGAGAATTCAAAGAGCCACTTACAGCGGATGCCTTTTTAGCAAAAGTTCAAGATGAAACATTCATTGCTCAAGAGGTTACAAAGTATCCAAACTTACTAGGAACCTTACCAGCTAAGGAGAGTGGTGTTCGTTATCGTCTAGAAGGTTACCTTTTCCCAGCGACTTATTCAATTAAGGAAAGTACAACAATTGAAAGCCTAATTGATGAGATGTTAGGAGCTATGGATAAGGCTTTGTCTAACCATTATGACGCTATTAAGGAAAAGAATCTAACAGTTAATGAACTCCTAACAATTGCTTCACTTGTTGAAAAAGAAGGTGCAAAGACGGAAGACCGTAAGTTGATTGCTGGTGTTTTCTACAATCGTTTGAATTTAGGAATTCCTCTTCAAAGTAATATTGCAATTTTGTATGCTCAAGGAAAACTTGGTCAAAAGATTAGTCTTGCAGATGATGTTGCAATTGATACAACTATTACCTCACCATACAATGTTTACACAAACCTTGGTTTGATGCCTGGACCAGTAGATAGTCCGAGTCAGGATGCAATTGAGGCTAGTATCAACCAAACTAAGAGTCAGAATCTATACTTTGTAGCTAATGTTAAAGATGGTAAGGTATATTATGCTGTTACTCAAGAAGAACATGATCGTAATGTTGCTGAACATGTCAACAGCAACCTTGCTCAAAACAGTGGTTCAAACTAAGACTCTAAATTGAGAATCTCAGTTGTAGATTCTAAACTATTGAAAGAAAGTTGAGAAAAATGTCAGAAAAAACATATCCTATGACCATTGAGGAAAAGGAAAAACTTGAAAAAGAATTAGAAGAATTAAAATTGGTTCGTCGTCCAGAAGTTGTGGAACGTATCAAGATTGCCCGTTCATACGGTGACTTGTCAGAAAATAGTGAGTACGAAGCAGCTAAGGATGAACAAGCCTTTGTTGAAGGACAAATCTCTAGTTTGGAAACAAAAATCCGCTATGCTGAAATCGTTAATAGTGACTCAGTTGCAGATGATGAAGTAGCAATTGGTAAGACGGTAACGATTCAAGAAATCGGTGAAGAAGACGAAGAAGTCTATATGATCGTAGGATCAGCAGGAGCAGATGCCTTTGCAGGTAAGGTTTCAAATGAAAGTCCGATTGGACAAGCCTTAATTGGTAAGAAAACAGGTGATAAAGCAACAATTGAAACACCTGTTGGTAGCTACGAAGTAAAAATCTTAAAAGTTGAAAAAACAGCTTAAAACAGAAAAGGAGTGAGGAGGCAGTTGGCCTTACCCAACTCCTTTTTGGTTTTTGATAAGAGAAGGAGACTATATGAGTGAAAATCAGAAAAAAAATAAGATGGAGCGTGGCTTAACCAATCGTCATGTTCAGGTAATGGCCATTGCTGGAACAATTGGAACAGGCCTCTTTCTAGGAGCAGGTCGTTCCATTAGCTTGACAGGTCCTTCCATTGTCTTGATTTATATGATTACAGGAGCATTTATGTTCCTCATGATGCGAGCAGTTGGAGAAATGCTTTACCAAGACCCAGAGCAACACACCTTTATCAATTTTATTACCCGTCATTTGGGTAAAGGATGGGGCTATTTCTCAGTTTGGTCTTATTGGTTATCAGTTGTTTTTATTGGTATGGCTGAGATTACTGCCATCTCACATTATGTGCAGTTTTGGTTCCCAACTTGGCCAAGTTGGATGATTGAAATTGGATTTTTGACCATTTTAGCCTTGGTGAATCTGATAGCAGTTAAGTTATTTGGAGAAGTTGAATTTTGGTTTGCTATGGTCAAGATTGTGGCTATTTTAGCTATGATTGCTACTGGTGTTTTCATGGTTTTAACTGGTTTTGAGACACCACATGGTATGGCTAGCTTGTTCAACATTACGAATCAATTCTCGCTTTTCCCTAATGGGATAATGAGTTTTGTCATGGCCTTTCAGATGGTTTTCTTTGCCTACCTCATGATTGAGTTTATCGGGGTAACAACTTCTGAAACAAAAAATCCTCGTCAGGTATTGCCAAAAGCTGTTAAGGAAATTCCATTACGTATTGCCTTTTTCTATGGTGGTGCCCTTTTGGCTATCATGGCGATTATTCCATGGCGTGAACTGGCTTCGGCGGATTCTCCCTTTGTTACAGTATTTGAACTAGCGGGGATCAAATGGGCAGCTGCCTTGATAAACTTTGTTGTTTTAACTTCTGCAGCATCTGCTCTTAATTCAACATTATATTCTACAGGCCGCCACTTGTATCAAATTGCTCATGATTCACCAAATAAATTTTTAAAAGCAATCAAAGCAGATACTCTTTCTCGTAATAATGTTCCACAAAATGCTATTCTTGCTTCATCCATCCTGATTGCCTCAGCTGCATTCATAAATATTTTGCCTGGAGTTTCCGATGCCTTTGCCTTGATTACGGCATCATCATCAGGTGTCTATATCGCCATTTATATCTTGATTATGGTGGCTCACCTTAAATACCGTAAGTCACCAGACTTTATGGCGGATGGCTATCTCATGCCCCATTATCGTTTCCTAAATCCATTAACGATGATCTTTTTCGCTTTTGTCTTTGTAACTCTCTTTTTACAAGAGTCTACATTTGTCGGAGCAATCGGATCAGCTATCTGGATTATCGGTTTCGGGATTTATAGCCAGTGGAAATTTAGAAAATAGATTAGGGACTCATCAACTCAGGTTGGTGAGTTTTTGCTAGTTTGACAGTCCATTGAAATAAGACTATAATCAAGCTGTATCAGTTTTCGAGGAGGTTTAGATGTACTTTAAATTGGAAAATGAGGATTCCCAGAAGGCGCAAGAAATTGGGAATTTGATTCGTGCTTATAATCGTTTAAAAAGAGAAGAGGCTGAAAGTGAGCCACTTAATCTTTATGTAGAAGATGAAAAGGGCAATCTCTTTGCAGGTTTGATAGCAGAGACTTTTGGAAATTGGCTAGAAGTCGAGTATTTATTTGTAAAAGAGGAACTGAGAGGGCAAGGAGTCGGTTCAAGACTATTGCAGCAAGCAGAAACTGAAGCTAAGAATCGAAACTGTCGTTTTGCTTTTGTCAATACTTATCAATTTCAAGCTCCTGATTTTTATAAAAGGCATGGCTACAAAGAAGTCTTTACCTTACAAGACTATCCCTATAAAGGGCAAAGATACTATTACCAAAAGGATTTGTAAGTAGAATATGAAGGTATAATACAAATAGAAACTCACACATAAGTATGGAGATGGACTGATGGATATAATATTGGATATGGGAAATATTTAAGGAGATTTTCGATCAGCACCAGTTAGAACCTAGAAATTGTTTCTGTCTAGACGATATTGAGGACAATACAATCGTAGCTGAGACATTAGATGTGAAAGCATAGCACGCCAAGAAAAGAAGCGATGTTGTTGATATTTTGAAATCCTATATTTAAACTCAAAACTCTCTATTTTTTATGGTAGAGAGTTTTTGTTAATAAAATTTTACAAAATGACATTTATATATTGCATTAAGTTAGATATATGATATAATGATGTTAAAAAGAGGTGCAACTTTTTAAAACTATAAGGAGGACGAAGGTGGCTAAAAATTTAAAATTAAAATTAGCTCGGGTAGAGCTTGATTTAACTCAAGGTCAACTAGCAGATGCTGTCGGGGTGACTCGCCAGACTATTGGTTTGATAGAAGCGGGGAAATACAATCCCAGTCTCTCGCTCTGCCAGTCCATTTGCAGATGTTTAGGGAAAACCCTAGACCAACTATTTTGGGAGGAAGAGGATGAAAAATAGATTTTATTATTATCAATTACTAGACGAAAGAGAAGAACAACTGATCAATAAAGCGGGCTCTGAAAGTTTCTATATCTGCATCGCTTTGTCGCTCCTATCTTATATCATTTCAGTATTAGCACCAAGCCTTTTTAATTCTAATATGCTGCTCATCGTTATCATCATAGGGACTTTTTACTTTTTCAATCGTTCTCGAAATCTCGGAGTGACCTATTATAGCCGATTTCATTTTACGATTTTGGGATGCTTACTAGTGACTCTCACAATTACAGCCATCTTGATGCTCCAGAACTACCAGTTCAATATTGAGATTTATCAGCACAATCCCTTAAATTTTAAATACTTATCTGCTTGGATCCTTACTTATCTCCTTTATCTTCCATGGGTCTTTATTGGAAATTTGACTTTAAGAAACTTTGGCGAATGGGCTCAGAAAAAATTTGAACAAGATATGGATGAACTGGAGAGTGGGGATTAGCTTGTTAAGTTTTTATCAATCTTAAAAAAATGTGTTATAATAGTACTAATTTACTGAAATAGATGAAAGTTTTTCAAAATTTTCATAGTTTCTGATATAAGGAAGTAGGAAAAGTTATGTATCCAGATGATAGTTTGACATTGCACACAGACTTGTACCAAATTAATATGATGCAGGTCTACTTTGACCAAGGGATTCACAATAAAAAGGCGGTCTTTGAGGTTTATTTCCGCCAGCAGCCTTTTAAGAATGGCTATGCTGTTTTTGCAGGTTTGGAAAGAATTGTGAACTATCTTGAAGATTTGCGTTTTTCAGATAGTGATATTGCCTATTTGGAGTCGCTAGGCTATCATGGGGCATTCTTGGACTATCTGCGCAATTTCAAGTTGGAGTTGACCGTTCGTTCAGCTCAGGAAGGGGACTTGGTTTTTGCTAATGAACCTATTGTACAGGTAGAAGGTCCTCTAGCTCAATGTCAATTGGTCGAAACAGCTCTTTTGAATATCGTCAACTACCAGACATTGGTAGCGACCAAGGCAGCCCGTATACGTTCGGTTATTGAGGATGAACCCTTGATGGAGTTTGGGACACGTCGTGCGCAAGAAATGGATGCGGCCATCTGGGGAACACGCGCAGCGGTCATTGGTGGTGCTAACGGTACTAGTAACGTTCGGGCTGGAAAACTTTTTGATATTCCTGTCTTAGGAACCCATGCCCATGCCTTGGTACAGGTTTATGGAAATGACTATGAAGCTTTTAAAGCTTATGCGGCGACTCATCATGATTGTGTCTTTCTAGTAGATACCTATGATACCCTTCGCATTGGAGTTCCAGCTGCTATTCAGGTGGCTCGTGAACTAGGTGACAAGATAAACTTTAAAGGTGTTCGTATCGATTCAGGAGATATTGCTTATATTTCCAAGAAAGTCCGTCAGCAACTAGACGAGGCTGGATTTACAGAAGCCAAAATATATGCTTCAAATGATCTAGATGAGAATACCATTCTCAACCTTAAGATGCAAAAGGCTAAGATTGATGTTTGGGGTGTGGGAACTAAGTTGATTACTGCCTATGACCAGCCAGCTCTTGGGGCAGTTTATAAGATTGTAGCCATTGAGGATGAAAATGGTGGCATGCGCAATACCATTAAATTATCAAACAATGCTGAAAAAGTCTCAACACCTGGTAAGAAGCAGGTGTGGCGTATTACCAGTCGTGAAAAAGGTAAGTCAGAAGGTGATTACATTACCTATGATGGTGCGGATGTTGCTAGCATGACAGAAATCAAGATGTTCCACCCGACTTACACCTATATCAAAAAGACCGTTCGCAATTTTGATGCCGTTCCTCTCTTAGTGGATATCTTCAAAGACGGAAAATTGATATATAAACTGCCTAGCTTGACTGAGATTCAGGATTATGCCCGTAAGGAATTTGACAAGCTTTGGGACGAGTACAAACGGGTGCTAAATCCTCAACACTATCCAGTGGACTTGGCGCGTGATGTATGGCAAGACAAGATGGACTTGATTGACAAGATGCGTAAGGAAGCCCTCGGTGAAGGAGAAGAAGAATGAGCTTGCAAGAAACGATTATCCAAGAGCTGGGTGTCAAACCGGTGATTGATGTCCAGGAAGAAATCCGTCGTTCCATTGATTTTTTAAAAAGATATTTGAAAAAACATCCCTTCCTAAAAACCTTTGTACTAGGGATTTCTGGAGGGCAGGACTCGACTTTGGCAGGTCGTTTGGCTCAACTAGCTATGGAAGAACTGCGAGCAGAAACGGGAGACGACAGCTACAAATTTATCGCTGTCCGCCTGCCATATGGAGTGCAAGCTGATGAAGCAGATGCTCAAAAAGCCTTAGCATTCATCCAGCCAGATATTAGCTTGGTGGTCAATATCAAGGATTCTGTCGATGCAATGTCTAAAGCAGTAGAGGCTACAGGCAGTCCAATGACAGATTTCAATAAGGGGAATATCAAGGCACGTTGCCGTATGATTGCTCAGTATGCCCTTGCTGGTTCCCATAGCGGAGCGGTCATTGGAACAGACCACGCCGCGGAAAATATCACAGGTTTCTTTACCAAGTTTGGCGATGGTGGTGCGGATATTCTCCCTCTTTACCGCCTCAATAAACGCCAAGGAAAACAACTCTTGAAAGAACTTGGTGCAGACCCAGCCCTTTATGAAAAAATCCCAACAGCAGACCTAGAAGAAGACAAACCAGGCCTAGCAGACGAAGTGGCCCTTGGAGTCACTTATGAAGAGATTGACGACTACCTAGAAGGCAAAACAATCAGCCCAGAAGCCCAAGTAACAATCGAAAACTGGTGGCATAAAGGCCAACACAAACGCCACTTACCCATCACCGTATTTGATGACTTTTGGGAGTAAAAAGATCCGGGGGACCTTTTTAGCCCGAGCATGGAAACAGGTAAGCGAGGAAGGTCCGGTGGACCTTTTTAGCTTGAGCCTTGAAATTCAAAAGCAAAACAAGTTTCAATGGAGATTGGACAGAGAATCATCTATCAGAAAGCGAGGAAGCGTCATGAAATCTATCGGTACGCAAATATTACAGACAGATCGTTTAATCTTGCGAAGATTTGTGGAAAGTGATGCAGAAGCCATGTTTCAGAATTGGGCTTCATCCGCTGAGAATCTGACCTATGTCACTTGGGATCCTCATCCTGATGTCGATGTGACTCGAAACTCGATTCGTAATTGGATTGCCTCCTATGCTAATCTCAACTATTACAAATGGGCCATTTGTCTCAAAGAAAACCCGGAACAGGTGATAGGAGACATCAGCATCGTTGCAATAGATGAGAACGATTCTTCTTGTGAAATTGGCTATGTTCTATGCAAGAAATACTGGGGTCATGGTATGATGACAGAAGCCTTGAAAGCTGTCTTGGACTTCTGTTTTACTCAAGCAGGTTTTCAAAAAGTTAGAGCTCGATATGCCAGTCTCAATCCAGCTTCAGGTCGGGTCATGGAGAAGGCAGGAATGTCCTATCTAAAGACTATTACCAATTGTGTAGAGAGAAAAGGCTATCTTGCGGATCTTATTTATTATCAGATAAGTAGAGAAGAGTAGTGAAATTTTTTTTCTGTTTCTATTGAAGTCAGACCTTGTCTGGCTTTTTTCTTTTTATTTCTTAGATATTTTTCAAATTATCTGATCAAATTCCTATTTTTCCCTATCATTGTCCCTGTTTTTTCTTGAGTTTTGGGGCTATAATAGTCCTATCAAATCAAAGAATGGAGGAAGGCAATGGATAATATAATCTTTTTTATCAGTGTTTTTCTTGCTGGAATTCTTTCCTTCTTTTCTCCTTGTATTTTACCCTTGTTACCGGTCTATGCAGGGGTCTTGTTGGATGACAAAGATGGTGCTCAGGCTTCTAGTGGAAAATATTCAATCTCACTTGTTAGTCTATTGCGAACTTTGGCCTTTATAGTGGGTATTTCTTTTATCTTTATCTTACTGGGATATGGTGCTGGTTTTTTAGGAGACCTTTTGTATGCCTATTGGTTTCAGTATGTGACGGGTGCGGTTATCATTCTCTTGGGCTTGCACCAGATGGAAGTCTTACATTTGAAGGGACTCTACAAGGAAAGAAGGCTACAATTAAAGAGACAGGGGCAAAAGGGTAAGGGCTATAGTCAGGCATTTTTACTGGGGCTGACATTTAGTTTTGCTTGGACGCCTTGTGTGGGTCCGGTTCTTGGCTCTGTTTTAGCTTTAGCGGCTTCAGGTGGCTCAGGTGCTTGGCAGGGAGCAGGTCTCATGTTGGTTTACACGCTAGGTTTGGCGCTACCATTTTTGGTTCTAGCTCTTGCCTCTAGCTATGTTTTGAAACATTTCCGAAAACTCCATCCTTATCTCGGAACCCTCAAAAAAGTGGGTGGTTTCCTCATTATCGTGATGGGAATCTTGGTGTTTTTGGGGAATGCTTCCATTTTGACTACATTATTTGAATAGAGAGGATAAAGAAATGAAAAAATGGCAAACATGTCTCCTAGGAGTCGGCTCAATCTGTTGTTTGGCAGCCTGTTCTGCTAAAAATATGTCAGACGAAGCTACTATGAAGGAGCAAACAAAAACAGAACAAGTCAGTTCAAAAACTGCTACTAAAGGTCAGGCGGTTGCTGATTTCGAACTGACAGGAGTAGATGGCAAGACCTACCGCTTATCTGATTACAAGGGCAAGAAAGTCTATCTCAAATTCTGGGCTTCTTGGTGTTCCATCTGTCTAGCTAGTCTTCCTGACACGGATGAAATTGCTAAGGATGCTGGTGATGATTATGTGGTCTTGACGGTAGTGTCACCAGGACATAAGGGGGAACAAGCTGAAGCAGACTTTAAGAACTGGTACAAGGGCTTGGATTATAAAAATTTCCCAGTTCTAATTGACCCGTCAGGCAAACTTTTGGAAAGTTATGGTGTCCGTTCTTACCCAACTCAAGCCTTTATAGACAAGGAAGGCAAGCTGGTCAAAACGCAACCAGGTTTTATGGATAAGGATATGATTTTAAAAACATTGAAAGAAATGGGGTAGGGAAAGGTCATGAATGATAAAGTAAAATTGTTTGTCTTGGCAGGAATCTTTTTCCTAGCCATAACCGGTTTCTATTTTCTATTGATGCGAAATGCAGGGCAGACAGATAGCTCGCAAATTGAGAAAGCATCAGTTAGCCAAGGAGGAAAAACAATGAAAAAAACAGAAGTGAGTAAAGATGCAGACTTGCACGAAATTTATCTGGCTGGAGGTTGTTTCTGGGGAGTTGAGGAATACTTCTCACGCGTTCCCGGAGTGACAGATGCCGTTTCAGGCTATGCAAATGGTAGAGGGGAAACAACCAAGTACGAATTGATTAACCAAACAGGTCATGCGGAGACTGTTCATGTTACCTATGATGCCAAGCAAATTTCTCTCAAGGAAATCCTGCTTCATTACTTCCGCATTATCAATCCAACCAGCAAAAATAAACAAGGAAATGACGTAGGAACCCAGTACCGTACTGGTGTTTATTACACAGATGACAAGGATTTAGAGGTGATTAACCAAGTCTTTGATGAGGTAGCTAAGAAATACGATCAACCTTTGGCAGTTGAAAAGGAACCCTTGAAGAATTTTGTAGTGGCTGAGGATTACCACCAAGACTATCTCAAGAAAAATCCAAATGGCTACTGCCATATCAATGTCAATCAGGCTGCCTATCCTGTCATTGATGCCAGCAAATATCCTAAACCAAGTGATGAGGAATTGAAAAAGACCTTGTCACCTGAGGAGTATGCAGTTACCCAGAAAAATCAAACAGAACGGGCTTTCTCAAACCGTTACTGGGATAAATTTGAATCTGGTATCTATGTGGATGTGGCAACTGGTGAACCCCTCTTTTCATCAAAGGACAAGTTCGAGTCTGGTTGCGGTTGGCCTAGTTTCACTCAACCCATCAGTCCAGATGTTGCTACCTACAAGGAAGATAAGTCCTACAATATGACACGCATGGAAGTGCGGAGCCGAGTTGGAGATTCTCACCTTGGCCATGTCTTTACGGACGGCCCACAGGACAAGGGTGGCTTGCGCTACTGTATCAATAGTCTCTCTATCCGCTTTATTCCCAAAAATCAAATGGAAGAAAAAGGCTATGCTTATTTACTAGATTATGTTGATTAATACTTTTCGAAAATCTCTTTAAACCATGTCAGCGTCGTCTTACCGTATCTAGGGTTACTGACTTCGTCAGTTCTATCCGCAACCTCAAAACAGTGTTTTGAGCTGACTTCGTCAGTTTTATCTGCAACCTCAAAGCTGTACTTTGAGCAACCTGCGACTAGCTCCCTAGTTTGCTCTTTGATTTTCATTGAATATAAGAGGGCTTTCCTAAGCAGTTAGAGGAGAATTTTGCTATACTGATACTAGTAAGTGACAAAGGAGAGAAGCATGACCTACACAATCTTAATCGTAGAAGATGAATATCTGGTAAGGCAAGGCTTGACCAAGCTGGTCAATGTAGCAGCCTACGATATGGAAATCATCGGTCAGGCTGAAAATGGAAGGCAGGCTTGGGAATTGATACAAAAGCAGGTGCCAGATATTATTTTAACCGATATCAACATGCCTCAGTTAAATGGCATCCAGTTGGCTAGTCTGGTCCGAGAAACCTATCCTCAGGTGCATCTAGTTTTTTTGACAGGCTACGATGATTTTGATTATGCCTTGTCTGCTGTCAAACTAGGTGTGGATGACTACCTGCTCAAGCCCTTTTCTCGTCAGGATATTGAGGAAATGTTGGGGAAAATCAAGCAAAAGTTGGATAAAGAAGAAATAGAAGAACAGGTCCAGAACTTATTGACAGATCAGTTAGAAGGAGACTTAGCTCAGAATATCCATGCCCACCTATCAGATAGTCAGTTCAGCTTAAAAAGTTTGGCTAGTGACTTGGGCTTTAGTCCGACCTATCTCAGTTCTTTAATCAAGAAAGAGTTGGGTCTACCTTTTCAGGATTATCTGGTGAGAGAACGTGTCAAACAAGCCAAACTCCTCTTATTGACTACTGATTTAAAGATTTATGAGATAGCCGAAAAGGTTGGTTTTGAAGATATGAACTATTTTACCCAACGTTTTAAACAGATTGCAGGTGTGACACCTCGTCAGTTTAAGAAGGGGGAAGGTCGATGAAGCGTTCATCTCTCCTAGTCAGAATGGTTATTTCCATCTTTATGGTCTTTCTAACCTTGATGGCTTTAGTGGGAAGTTTTTATTACCAGTCTAGTTCATCAGCTATAGAAGGAACCATTGAGAGAAATAACCAGACAACCATTAGTCAGACCAGTCGCTTTATTCAGTCTTATATCAAAAAACTTGAAACAACTTCGACCAGTCTGACTCAACAGGCGGATGTAAAAGCCTATGCTGAAAGCCCCAGTCAAGATCATGCCAAGGATATCCGAGCTTTATTTTTAACCATCTTAAAAGCTGATCAGGACTTAAAAGCTGTGGTTTTGGTGACCAAGTCAGGAGAATTCCTCTCTACTGATGCGAATCTACATATGAAAACTTCATCTGATATGATGTCTGAAGATTGGTATCAAAAGGCCATTCATCAAGGAGCAAAGCCAGTCTTGATACCAGCTCGGAAGTCTGATAGTCAATGGGTCATTTCTGTGACGCAGGAATTGGTAGATGAAAAAGGTACTAATCTAGGAGTTCTACGTTTGGACATTTCCTATGAAACCTTGGCAAATTATCTTAATCAACTCAAACTGGGGCAAAAAGGATTTGCCTTTATCGTAAATGATCAGCATGAATTCGTCTATCATCCTGAACACACGGTATACAGTTCATCTAGTGAAATGGATGCTATGAAGCCCTATATTGAAACTGGTCAAGGCTACACTTTGGACCATCAGTCTTATGTCAGTCAGGAAAAGATAGATGGCACAGACTGGACAGTTATTGGTGTATCTTCCTTGGAGGAGTTAAATCAAGTTCGCGGACAAATCCTCTGGACCCTCCTTGGGGCTAGTTGTTTGTCTCTAATTGCCTGTCTCTTTCTGATATGGTTTAGTCTCAAACGCTGGATTGCGCCCTTAAAAGACCTTCGAGAAACCATGCTTGGGATTGGTATGGGTAGTCAAAATCTACGTGCCAAGGAGGCCGGAGCTCAAGAATTAAGAGAATTGACCCGTCAATTTAATGCCATGTTAGATCAAGTAGATCAACTAATGGAAGATATCCGAAAGCAAGAAGAAACGACTCGTCAATATGAATTACAGGCTCTATCTAGTCAAATCAATCCTCATTTTCTATACAATACCTTAGATACCATTATCTGGATGGCGGAGTTTCAGGATAGTCAAAGGGTAGTTGAAGTGACAAAATCTTTAGCTACCTATTTCCGATTGGCCCTCAATCAAGGTAAGGACTTGATTAGTCTGTCAGATGAAATCAACCATGTTCGCCAGTATCTCTTTATCCAGAAACAGCGTTATGGGGATAAGTTAGAGTATGAGATTCAAGAACATCCTGACTTTGAGAATCTTCTCCTTCCTAAGTTGGTTTTACAACCCATAGTAGAGAATGCCCTCTATCATGGTATCAAGGAGAAAGAAGGAAATGGTCATATTGACCTTTCTGTTGAAAAAGTGGAATCTGGTATAGTCATTCTTATCGAAGATGATGGTGTTGGTTTTCAGGTGACAGAAAAGGGAAGTCAGGCTCAACTGAAACGTGGTGGCGTTGGACTTGAAAATATTGATCAACGACTCAAACTCCATTTTGGAGAAGATTACCATATGACGATTGATTCTAAGTATCAAAAAGGGACTCAAGTTAGAATATACATAAATAGAATAGAAAATAGTTAACTCCTAGAATATTCTAGGAGTTTTATGCAGTTTAAAGTAAGCTTTTAGGTTGTCTATCTTGCTAAAAAGAAGAAAAAAAGATATGATAGAAAGTGACAAAAGAGGTACTTAGGATGAAAAAAAATGAGATTCAAAAAGAAACAATTCAGATACTAAAAGATGTTATAGAAAAAGCTGATTTGAAAAAAGGAACCCTTTTTGTTTTGGGTTTATCTACTAGTGAGGTCTTAGGGAGTCATATTGGCAAAGAATCCAGTCAAGAAATTGGTGAGATTGTTGTTAAAACTATCTTGGATATCTTAGGAGAGAAAGGTATTCATCTGGCAGTTCAAGGATGCGAACATGTCAATCGAGCTCTTGTAGTTGAACGTCAAGTAGCTGATCAGTTTGGCCTTGAAATCGTTAGTGTTCTTCCTACTCTGCATGCTGGAGGCTCTGCTCAATTGGCAGCCTTTCAGTTTATGGATGATCCAGTCGAAGTGGAATTCATCCAGGCTCATGCTGGTTTGGATATCGGCGATACTGCTATCGGCATGCATGTTAAACATGTGCAGGTACCTATTCGTCCTCTTTTGAGAGAGATTGGACATGCCCATGTAACAGCTCTTGCTAGTCGTCCAAAATTAATTGGAGGTGCGCGTGCGCATTATCCGCAAGATTCTATTAGAAAGTCGTGAAAATGAGAAAAAGAAAAGAACAACTTGAAAAAATTACTAAATATTCCATTCGCAAGTTAACTGTTGGGGTTGGTCCTGTAGCCATCGGTGCCTTCCTTTTTGGTGCTAGCACTTTATTAGTTGACAAGGTACAAGCAAATGAAGTGGGGCAAGCAAATACTGTTCATTATCGCTATCTTGCCGAACAGGAATTGACCGAGTCTGAAAAAGCCTTAATTCACCATGAAGTCCCTTCGGAGTTTCAAGAGGATGATATTATCTATGCAGTGTATCGAAAGAAAGCTAGTACCTACCAAGAGCTTCCTTATACAGGTAGTAAAGAATTAGCCTTGGCTGGTATAGGGTTGGCTACGGCTTCATTGGCTGTTTTATTAATCTCTAAAAAACATCGTGGAAGAGTGCTTGGTGTCCTATTAATTAGTTCGATCGGTGCAAGCAACTTCGTCCCTTTTACCACATTTGCATTTGAAAATAAAGAGCTTCTTTCTTATAACCAAACCATTTCTGCTTCTACCAATGAAGGATTAGCAAAGGGGATTATCCATATTGATGGTTACGAGTATGTTGGTTACTTTAAAGAGTCAAAATCTACTATCAATAAAAGCAGTAAAAAAGATGAGTCGGTAGTCCAAGAGTCACAACAAGAATATGATGGAAAGATTGAAGCTAAAGGGACACAAGAAGTTGGCAAAGAAGGTCAATCTCTCACCCAGCCAACCTTACCAGAAGCTCCAG
>NZ_AJMM01000023.1 GCF_000259505.1 Streptococcus sp. SK643 | reverse complement strand
AAAGATACCGTAGGTATCTTTTTTTATTTTTAGTAAAGTAATTTATATGTTATTTTTTAATAGCTTTGTTTCTTGTTACGTTCTAGAGCGTTACTTTTAATTTTTAGTATGTCTAAAGTTATGTTTATTTAGGAGTAAAGGAGGTCTCGCTACAATATTTTTTGTTTGCTAATTCTTTGTTCTATTCTGTTTTTGGATATTTTGGTATAATATTAGTTATTCCTATTTTATTTTGATTGCGAAAGAGTTTGGTTATTATGTCACGTTCGATTGAGTTACTAAAGAGGCGGTATTTAGAAAATTTGAAAGATAGTTCTTCCTTATTTGTTGGCATTGAGTTGGAGTATCCAGTTGCTAATTTAGAGGGTAGAGCTACAGATATTAAAATTGTTCTGGATTTGATGAGGTATCTGATTTCAACTTTAAACTTTACTATTGAAAAGGTTGATGATTTTGAAAATCCTATACAGCTTGTTGAGCCTATAAGCCAGGATAGGATTGTCTTTGAAGTTTCCTATACAACAATCGAATTTGCATTTGCAAAGGCAGAATCTATACAGGAAGTAGAGTATCGTTTTCAACGATACATGGATTTTATTCAAAGGAAGCTAGGAGAATCCCAACATGCGATAGTTGGTTGTGGAATTCATCCCAACTGGGATAAAAATCAGAATTGTCCTGTAGCCCATTCTCGTTATCAGATGCTAATGAATTATTTAAATTTGAGTAGTACTGTTACAGATGCTTCCTTACATAATTTTCCTGAATATGGGGCCTTTATCTGTGGAAGTCAGGTTCAATTGGATGTTTCAATGTGTAATTACCTGAGTGTTATCAATGCTTTCACACAGATTGAAGCAGCTAAAGCTTACTTGTTTGCAAATTCTGACTTTTCTGGAGCAGACTGGGACACGAAGATTGCTAGGGATATTTTCTGGGAAGAATCGATGCATGGAATTTATTCTGAGAATGTCGGTGTAAATGCTCGACTCTTTAAAGATGAGGATGATTTCTTTGCTTATCTGGATCAATCTGCTATTTTCACTGCTGAACGTGATGATCAGACCTATTATTTTTATCCTATTCGGGTCAAAGATTATCTTGATACAAATGCTATAACTGCCTATGATCTTGATGGTAAAGAATACATTTTACATCCAGAAGAAAAGGACTTTCAGACCCATCGTAGTTACCAATATCAAGACTTAACCACTAGAGGAACAGTTGAGTTTCGTAGTGTTTGTACGCAACCATTAGATCGTACTTTTGCTTCTGCAGCTTTTCATCTAGGTCTATTAGTGAATCTAGAAAAATTGGAAGCTTATCTAGAGAAAGCTAATTTCTTTAAGATCTTTAGTCGTGATTACAAAGGGATAAGACGTCAATTTTCTAAGAAGTCACTTTCGACTGAGGAAGAAGAGGCTGTTGCTCAATTTGCTAAAGATTTACTCATTTTAGCGGAGGAAGGTCTGGAGATGAGAGGAAGGCAGGAGCTAATTTATTTACAGCCTTTAAAAGAAGATTTAAGACTATAAATTCTCTAATTAAGGAGAATTTTCTGAAAAATCATGATATAATGGAATGGACTATAGATAAAGGATAGAGAGTAATGACATTAGTTTATCAATCAACCCGTGATGCGAAAAATACAGTAACTGCCAGCCAAGCTATTTTACAAGGCTTGGCGACGGACGGTGGTTTATTTACACCAGTTACTTATCCAAAGGTAGATTTGGACTTTGACAAATTGAAAGAAGCTTCTTACCAAGAAGTTGCTAAGCTAGTTTTGTCAGCATTTTTAGATGACTTTACAGCTGAGGAGTTGGACTACTGTATCAACAATGCTTACGATAGCAAATTTGATACTCCAGTTATCGCACCATTAGTGAAATTAGACGGGCAATACAACCTGGAACTTTTCCATGGTTCAACAATTGCATTTAAGGATATGGCCTTGTCTATCTTGCCATACTTTATGACAACAGCTGCTAAGAAACATGGTTTGGAGAATAAGATTGTTATCTTGACAGCGACATCTGGTGATACTGGGAAAGCTGCTATGGCAGGGTTTGCGGATGTTCCTGGTACTGAGATTATCGTCTTTTATCCAAAGGATGGTGTTAGCAAGGTACAAGAGTTGCAAATGACCACTCAGACTGGTGACAATACTCATGTTATCGCTATAGACGGTAATTTTGACGATGCGCAAACAAATGTGAAGCACATGTTCAACGATGTGGTTCTTCGTGAGAAATTGGCTGCCAATAAACTACAATTTTCATCAGCTAACTCTATGAACATTGGTCGTTTGGTACCACAGATTGTCTACTATGTTTATGCCTACGCTCAGTTGGTTAAGACTGGTGAGATTGTGGCTGGTGATAAGGTTAACTTTACAGTACCAACAGGAAACTTTGGAAATATCTTGGCTGCCTTTTATGCTAAGCAAATTGGTCTACCAGTTGGCAAATTAATCTGTGCTTCAAATGACAACAATGTCTTGACAGACTTCTTTAAAACTCGTGTCTATGACAAGAAACGTGAGTTTAAGGTGACAACAAGTCCTTCTATGGATATTTTAGTCTCTTCGAACTTGGAGCGTTTGATTTTCCATCTTTTGGGTAATGATGCGGTTAAGACAGCAGCACTTATGAATTCCTTGAATTCTCAAGGCCAATATGAATTGACAGATTTCGACGAGGCTATTCTTAACCTCTTTGCAGCTGAATATGCGACTGAGGAAGAAACAGCGGCAGAAATCAAGCGTGTTTATGAGTCAGATTCTTATATCGAGGATCCACATACGGCGGTTGCCTCAGCAGTTTATAAAAAATACCAAGCGGCTACTGGAGATGTAACTAAGACAGTGATTGCTTCAACAGCTAGTCCATACAAGTTCCCAGTGGTTGCAGTAGAAGCTGTAACAGGGAAAGTTGGCTTGACTGACTTTGAAGCCTTGGATCAATTACATGAAATATCAGGAGTGACTGTGCCACCTGCAGTTGATGGGCTTGAAACAGCTCCTGTTCGTCATAAGACGACAGTGGCAGCCGCTGACATGCAAGCAGCGGTTGAGGATTATCTAGGACTTTAAGACAGAGAGAGTAAACTCGGTTGGGAAACCAACTGAGTTTCTTTTCATCAGGAGGAAGGATTGTTTAAAAAGAATAAAGATATACTCCATATTGCTCTGCCAGCTATGGGTGAAAACTTTTTACAGATGCTCATGGGGATGGTGGATAGTTATTTGGTAGCCCATCTAGGATTAATTGCTATTTCAGGGGTTTCAGTTGCTAACAATATTATAACGATTTACCAGGCTATTTTTATTGCTCTGGGAGCTGCAATTTCCAGTGTTATTTCAAAAAGCATGGGGCATAAAGACCAGTCGAAGTTGGCTTACCATGTGACAGAAGCTCTTAAAATAACGGTGCTTATAAGTGTATTTTTAGGAGCCTTGTCTATCTTTGCTGGGCGGGAGATGATTGGACTTTTAGGGACCGATAGGGATGTAGCCGAGGCTGGTGGACTGTACTTATCCTTGGTGGGTGGGTCGATTGTTCTTCTTGGACTAATGACAAGTCTGGGAGCCTTAATCCGTGCCACTCATAATCCTCGTTTGCCTCTCTATGTTAGTTTTCTATCCAATGCTCTTAATATTCTTTTTTCAAGTACTGCTATTTTTATCTTTGATATGGGGATAGCGGGTGTTGCTTGGGGAACCATTCTTTCTCGTTTGGTTGGGCTTCTCATTTTGTGGTCTCAGTTGAAATTGCCGATGACAGCACCGACTTGGAAATTTGATAAGGACTTGTTAACCATAGCCTTGCCAGCAGCAGGGGAACGTCTTATGATGCGGGCTGGAGATGTCGTTATCATTGCTTTGGTGGTTTCCTTTGGGACAGAGGTTGTAGCTGGAAATGCGATTGGAGAGGTCTTGACTCAATTTAATTACATACCGGCTTTTGGTGTAGCGATTGCGACAGTCATGCAGGTGGCTAGAGCATTGGGTGAGGAAAACTGGAAGCGAGTAGATGACTTAAGTAAGCGGAGCTTTTGGCTTTCTCTATTTCTCATGCTACCCTTGACTTTTGTGATTTATGCCTTCGGAACACTGCTTAGCAATCTTTATACGAGCAATCCAGTAGCGGTTGAGGCTAGCGTTCTAGTAACTCTCTTTTCTCTGTTAGGAATTCCTATGACGACAGGGACAGTCATTTATACGGCTGTTTGGCAGGGGTTGGGGAATGCTCGTCTTCCTTTTTATGCTACAAGCTTTGGAATGTGGTGTATCAGAATTGGGACAGGATATCTGATGGGGATTGTTCTTGGTTGGGGCTTGCCTGGTATTTGGGCTGGAACCCTTTTGGATAATGGTTTCCGTTGGTTATTTCTACGTTACCGTTACCAGCGTTATATGAGCTTGAAAGGATAGAAGATGCAAAAAACAGCTTTCATTTGGGATTTAGATGGGACCTTATTGGACTCTTATGAGGCCATTTTATCAGGGATTGAGGAGACCTTTCGTCAGTTTTCGATTCCTTATCATAAGGAGAAGGTGAGAGAGTTTATCCTCAAGTATTCGGTGCAAGATTTGCTTGTGCGGGTGGCAGAAGATAGAAATCTGGATGTGGAAGTGCTCAATCAAGTGCGTGCCCAGAGTCTGGCTGAGAAGAATGTTCAGGTAGTTTTGATGCCAGGTGCGCGTGATGTACTAACTTGGGCTGCTGAACATGGAATTCAGCAGTTTGTCTATACGCATAAGGGGGACAATGCTTTCACTATCCTAAAAGATTTAGGTCTGCAATCCTATTTCACAGAGATTCTAACCAGTCAGAGTGGCTTTGCGCGGAAGCCAAGTCCAGAAGCGGCTACCTATCTGTTAGACAAGTATCAGCTGAATCCTGAGAAGACCTATTATATAGGGGATCGGACTCTGGATGTGGAATTCGCGCAGAATAGTAAGATTCAAAGTATCAACTTTTTAAAGTCGACTTATGAGAGCAATCACAGGATTCAAGCGTTAGCAGATATTTCCCGTATTTTTAAGGCTGAGCGATAAAAAGATTGTGTCAGTTTTGTGACAGAGACCTAACAAACTATTTCAAGTAATCGAGTTTGTTACAAGGAATAGACAGTTCTGTTAAATAGCCCTTGGAGGGCTTTTTTGCTGTTTTTTTGTGATATGATAGTTAGGTACTCATTTGAAAGGAATGTGAAAGAATGAAGAAAAGAATATTATTAGCTTCAACAGTAGCCTTATCTTTAGCGCCAGTATTAGCAACTTACGCAGAAGAGATTCTTTGGACTGCTCGTAGTGTTGAGCAAATTAAAAATGATCTTACTAAAAGCGAGAACAAAACGACTTATACAGTTCAGTATGGAGATACCTTAAGCACCATTGCTGAGGCTTTGGATGTGGATCTTACGGTTCTAGCCAATTTAAATAAAATCACCAATATGGACTTGATTTTTCCAGATACTGTTTTGACAACTACAGTTAATGAAGCAAAAGAGCTAACAGAGGTTGAGATTCAAACACCTCAATCAAACTCTAATGAAGAAGTGACGACTGCCACAGCTGATTTAACAACCAACCAAGTAACAGTTGATAATCAGACAGTTCAGGTTGCAGATCTTTCTCAACCGATTGCAGAAGCTCCAAAAGCGGTAGAAACTACAAGTACAAAAGAAGCAGTATCAAGTCCAGAAGTTACAGAGACAGTGACTGCTTCAGAAGAAGTCGCGCCATCTACAGGAACTTCTGTCTCAGAGAGACAAACAGCCG
Organism: Streptococcus sp. SK643; assembly: GCF_000259505.1. Lineage (GTDB taxonomy): Bacteria > Bacillota > Bacilli > Lactobacillales > Streptococcaceae > Streptococcus. Next base: position 33,689 of record NZ_AJMM01000023.1, on the reverse strand, counting down.
AACCAACCAGTACAGTAGCAGAAGTAGTTCCTCAGCCAACGACTCCAGCTGAGAAGCAGGTAACACAAGCAAGTCCTCAAGCTGAACCATCAGTAGAAGCAACTACAAAGCCAGTAGAAGAAAAAGCAACCGAAACAACTGCAACAAACTCAGAAGAAGTAAAAGAAGTATCATTATCAAATGAAGCTACACCTGCAGTTTCTACTTCTCAATCAGAACAGAATCAAACTGCGTCAACAACCTATTCTGCACCAGCTGCTCCTGATTATGCTGGAATTGCTGCAGCTAAGTCTGAAAATGCTGGTCTAAAGCCACAAACGGCTGCCTTTAAAGAAGAGATTGCTAACTTATTTGGCATCACCTCTTTCAGTGGTTACCGTCCTGGAGACAGTGGTGATCACGGTAAAGGTTTAGCTATTGATTTTATGGTTCCAGAAAGTTCAGCACTTGGAGACCAGATCGCAGAATATGCAATCAAAAATATGGCTAGTCGTGGAATTAGTTATATCATATGGAAACAACGTTTCTATGCTCCATTTAACAGTATATATGGACCAGCTAACACTTGGAATCCAATGTCAGACCGTGGTAGTGTGACTGAAAATCACTATGACCACGTTCACGTTTCAATGAATGGATAAGTCCGACTTGGGAATGTCATTTTGATGATTGAGATAACGAATGAGATATAGCTTTCGTGATAGGAAGTGATTCTCGTTCGTTTTTTTCTTTGTCATACTCTTCGAAAATCTCTTTAAACCACATCAGTTTTGCCTTGCCGTACTCAAGTACAGCCTATGTCTAATTTCCTAGTTTGCTCTTTAATTTTTATTGAGTTTCAATTTGAATGGAAAATAGGAAGTTTCCATCTTGTAATAATCCAAGCATAATTCTTGCACTATATTTTACTTCACACTATAATTGATTTGTCAACTATTGATAAATCAATCAAAAAGAGGAAGAAATGCTAGAGATTCAAGATTTACTTTATCAACTTCGCTTGTCTGAGCAAGCGAGTACGCAATTATTTGAAAAAAGGCTTGGGATTAGTTTGACACGGTATCAGATTTTACTGTTTTTGCTGGAGCATTCCCCTTGTAACCAAATGGCGGTTCAGGAGCGTTTGAAAATTGATCAGGCTGCTTTGACACGGCATTTTAAGATTTTGGAAAAGGAAGGTTTGGTTGAGCGTCATCGTAATCCTGAAAATCAGCGGGAAGTGTTGGTAGAAGCTACGAAGTATACCAAGGAGCAGTTAGTGGTGAATCCTCCTCTGAAACATATCAAGGTTAAGGAAGTGATGGAAAGTATCTTGACAGAGTCTGAGAGAACAGAACTCAGCCGTTTATTAGATAAATTGGTTTTGGGTATTGAAAATATAGAAATTTAAGGAGAAATAGATGTCAATTATTACAATCATTTTAGCAACGATTGTTGCTTTGGAGCATTTTTACATTTTTTATTTGGAAAGTATTGCAACGCGATCAGATGCGACTAGTCGTGTCTTTAACATTGAAAAGGAGGAACTGACTCGTTCCTCAGTAAGCTCATTATTTAAAAATCAAGGAATTTATAATGCTTTGCTAGGAGTCTTTCTCTTGTATGGCGTTTATTTCTCGCAGAATTTAGAAATTGTGACTATTTTTGTCTTATTTGTGATTGGTGCGGCGGCTTATGGCTCTCTCTCAGCGGATAAGAAAATTATTTTGAAGCAAGGTGGACCAGCTATTTTGGCCTTAATTAGTATTTTACTTTTTAAATAAACTCAAAGGCCAGTCTTGACCTCTCTAGTCCTTTTTAGTCCAGAATAAGGGAAATATGTTATACTTGTCTTTAAGAAAAGAGTTTTATGGAATCATTTGTAAGGAGTTCGAAATGAAAGTATTAGTGACAGGCTTTGATCCTTTTGGTGGAGAAAAGCTCAATCCAGCCTTAGAGGCTATCAAATCCTTACCAGCTCAGATTCAAGGGGCTGAAGTTCGATGGCTAGAAGTTCCAACCGTATTTTATAAGTCAGCTAAGATTTTAGAGGAGGAGATAAGGCTTTATCAACCAGACATCGTTCTGTGTGTAGGCCAAGCAGGTGGAAGAAAGGGACTGACACCTGAACGAGTAGCCATCAACCAAGATGATGCACGTATCCCAGATAATGAAGGCAATCAACCAATTGACCGTCCAATTCAGCTTGATGGGCCTCCTGCCTATTTTAGTAGTCTTCCCATTAAAGCTATGGTTCAAGCTATAAAAGAGGAAGGATTAACAGCTTCTGTTTCCAATACTGCAGGGACGTTTGTTTGTAATCATCTCATGTATCAAGTGCTTTATTTGATTGAGAAAGAATTTCCAAATATTAAGGCAGGCTTTATGCATATTCCTTATATGGTGGAACAGGTGGTAGATAAACCCCATACTCCAGCTATGGATTTAGTTGATATTGTTCGAGGAATAGATGCTGCAATTCGAGCTATCATAGAGTATGGAGAGAAGGATTTACAACTGGTAGGTGGAGAATTACATTAATAAAAAGCTTAAAGGAAAAACCTTTAAGCTTTTGGTCTTTTTCGAGCCAGTAATGCTCGGTAAAAAATAATTTTATTAGATTGAATATAAGGTAGAAGGGAAAAGCTAGCGATCTCAAAAGTAATCCAGTTTAAAAAGTACCAGGGCAGTAATTGTAAGTCCAGAATAAAGCGTTGGTACTTGTAGCCCTTCATCAAGAAACGACTGGTTTTAAGGATTTGTCTTGGTCTAGCTTGTCCCAAGTCTAGGGTGTCACAGAGGAGAAATTCTACCTGTGAATAAGCATAGTATTGTGGAATATAGAGGATATTTCCGACAATCATCAAGATAAGACTTGTTAAAAAGTAAAATCCAAAGGTCATAAGGAAGTGTTCATTTTCGATTGAAGACAGGTCTAGGTTTGGGAATTCAGGATGTAAGGCAACAAACTGCTTTGTCAGGTGACTGCTATAAAATAGAAAATAGACACCAACTAAACTTGGTATACTCCATAAAAAGAGATAGAAACGCTTCAGAAGAAGAGTTAGAAAGGTTTGGGAAAAACGCTCATCACTAAAGAGGATAAAGCTGCTTTTAACTGACAAATCTAGCTCAGACTTTTTGATGAGTTGTAGGGTTGTAAAGACTGCACTAGTTAGAAAAATTGAACCAATAAAGGAAACAGATAAAGGGAAAAGATAAGCTTGAAGTATCTGACCTAACATACTGATAAAAGGTAGTTCTATCAGACTTTCTTGAATTCTGTCTAAGGGATTGAAAAAAGCTGAGAAGATAAAGATGAGACTCGGTAGCATATAGACGAGAAAGAGGCGGGGATTTTCAGACTGTAATTGTCTGGCTTGCAGACGAATTGTTTTTAAATCAATTTTTGAGTTTTTCATTCTCTCATTATACCATAGTTCGTGACAGTTCCCTCTTTTTTTGATAAAATCATACAGTATGCCCTTGGGCTCAAAGTAAGAACTGGGACTGTCTTTCCCAGCTTCGGAGGTAGAAAATGTCAGATTCACCAATCAAATACCGTTTGATTAAGAAAGAAAAACACACAGGAGCACGTCTAGGGGAAATTATTACCCCACATGGAACCTTCCCAACACCTATGTTTATGCCAGTTGGAACACAAGCAACTGTCAAAACACAATCACCAGAAGAATTAAAAGAGATGGGGTCTGGAATTATCCTGTCAAACACCTATCATCTATGGCTTCGCCCGGGTGACGAACTTATTGCACGCGCAGGTGGTCTCCACAAGTTTATGAACTGGGATCAGCCGATCCTAACAGATAGTGGAGGTTTCCAGGTTTATTCTTTAGCAGATAGCCGTAATATCACAGAAGAAGGGGTAACTTTTAAAAATCATCTCAATGGTTCTAAGATGTTCCTATCGCCAGAAAAAGCCATCTCTATTCAGAATAATTTGGGGTCAGATATCATGATGTCTTTTGATGAGTGTCCCCAGTTCTATCAACCTTATGACTACGTGAAGAAATCAATCGAACGTACCAGCCGTTGGGCTGAGCGTGGTCTTAAAGCTCATCGTCGTCCACATGATCAAGGTTTATTTGGGATTGTTCAGGGGGCAGGTTTCGAAGATCTTCGTCGCCAATCTGCTCAAGACCTGGTTAGTATGGATTTTCCAGGCTACTCGATCGGTGGTTTGGCAGTGGGTGAAACTCATGAAGAGATGAACGCAGTTTTAGACTTCACCACTCAACTCCTTCCTGAAACTAAACCTCGCTACCTGATGGGAGTGGGTGCACCAGACAGCTTGATTGATGGGGTTATTCGTGGGGTAGATATGTTTGACTGTGTCTTGCCGACTCGTATCGCTCGTAATGGGACGTGTATGACTAGTCAAGGAAGATTGGTTGTGAAAAATGCTCAGTTTGCAGAGGACTTTACACCACTGGATCATGAGTGCGATTGCTACACTTGTAAAAACTATACACGCGCCTATTTGCGTCACTTGCTTAAAGCAGATGAAACTTTTGGCATCCGCTTGACTAGCTACCATAATCTTTACTTCCTACTTAACCTGATGAAACAGGTCCGCCAAGCTATTATGGATGATAATCTTTTGGAATTCCGTGAGCATTTTGTTGAAAAATATGGCTATAATAAGTCAGGACGTAATTTCTAATAGTGAAAAATAAGAATACAAAAATCCTAAGTTTTCTCTTGGGATTTTTCCTCTTTTTTTGATAGAATAAAGTGAATAATGAAAGGGAGAATAAACTCGTATGCGTATTAAATGGTTTTCCTTGATTAGGATTACAGGATTACTGTTGGTACTTTTGTATCATTTTTTTCAGACCGTCTTTCCTGGAGGATTTTTGGGGGTAGATGTCTTTTTCACATTTTCAGGGTTCCTGATTACTGCTCTACTAATTGAAGAATTTAATAACTATCACCAAATTGATCTACTAAGTTTTTTGAAACGACGTTTTTACCGGATTTTTCCTCCAGTGGTAGTGATGATTTTAGTGACTATCCCTTTTACGTTTCTAGTGCGTCGTGATTATGTAGCTGGAATTGGCGGGCAAATAGCTGGAGTTCTTGGATTCATGACCAACTATTATGAGATGCTCACGGGAGGGAGCTACGAATCTCAGTTTATTCCACATTTGTTTGTTCATAATTGGAGTTTGGCAGTTGAAGTTCACTACTATATCCTTTGGGGCTTGGCAGTTTGGCTTTTATCTAAATGGGCTAGATCAAAAGGTCAGCTTAGAGGCATGGTCTTTCTTGTGTCTATAGCAAGCTTTTTGATTAGTTTCTTCTCCATGTTTATTGGTAGTTTTTTAGTGAGTTCCTATTCATCTGTTTATTTTTCAAGTTTAACTCATATCTATCCCTTCTTTTTGGGAAGTATTTTGGCAACTGTAGTGGGTGTTCGTGAAACGACTTCTTTGGTCAAACAGTTTGATAAAAAGTTGGATTTAAGGAAGAACTTATTCATGTTTGGAGGAAGTTTTGCCTTATTACTTGTCCTGACACTTTTTGTTAAATTCACTTACCTATTTGCCTATCTATTCGGATTTTTACTCGCAAGTCTTGCAGCTCTTGGGATGATTTTCGCAGCGCGTGTTTTACATGAAAAAACACCAAATACAAAGGAACCTAAGATTATTAGTTTTTTAGCAGATACTAGTTATGCTGTCTATCTCTTCCACTGGCCCTTCTATATCATTTTTTCTCAGTTGACATCAAATCTTGTAGCTGTCTTACTAACACTGCTATTTTCGTATGTCTTTGCTAGTTTTTCATTTTATGTGATAGAGCCTTGGATTGCAGGTAAGGATACACCTATTTTGGAAACGATTCGTACTTTTCCTTATATTCAGAGAATATTTGCATCTATTACAGGAGTCTTGACGTTAATAGCTCTATTGGTAACACTTTTGGCCCCACAAGTGGGAGCTTTTGAAACAGATTTAACGGTAAACGGCTTAAAACAAGCTGCTACCAACCTCAACCAATCAAAATTGATGGCAGAACGTGCAGATGCAAGCAGTTTGGGTATTGCTGATGGAATTATGTTGATTGGTGATTCGGTTGCCTTAAGAGCGAATACAGCTCTTCAGACAGCTTTACCTGGTGCTCAAATCAATGCACAGGTTAGCAGAACAACTAAGAATGCTAATGAAATCATGCTCAATAATAGTCAGAATAAATTTTTACCTAAAATGGTAATCATTGCAACGGGAGTTAATAATCCTGAAAATTACAAAGAAGATTGGGATAGTATGATCAAAAATCTTCCCAAAGGTCACCATTTGATTTTGGTTACTCCTTATGAAGGGGACAAGAAAAAAGATACTTATGAAATAGTTGAGAAAGCTGCTGCTTACATGAGAGAGCTAGCAAGTAAAACTCCTTATGTAACAATCGCTGATTGGAATCAGGTTGCTAAGCAACATCCTGAAATCTGGACTGGAACAGACCAGGTTCACTTTGGAAGCGATAATAGTAAGATTGAAGCTGGATCAAAATTATACTCTGACACTATTTCTGCAGCTGTTCAGGAAGCTCAAGAAAAACCTGTCAAGTCAAAATAATTTATAAAAGAACATAAAGAGTTGGAGAGATCCAACTCTTTTAAAATATATCCAGAAAACAGGTCTATACCATTTACAAATGAATCAGAAAAGTTTATAATGTAATTGACATAATAAATATCAAAAGTAATCTTTTAAGGAGGTCATTATTATGCCTAATTACGTTAAAGCGGATCAGTTTTTCTATCCATTTGGCATTCGTCGCGGTGGGTACTTAGAACTTGTTGATGGCAAATTTGGGAAACATGTGGATCAAATTCCTGAAGGAGCAGAGGTTCTTGACTATACTGGTTATAGCATTGCACCAGGTCTCGTGGATACTCATATTCATGGATATGCAGGTGTAGATGTGATGGACAACAACATTGAAGGTACATTGCATACTATGAGCGAAGGACTTCTTAGTACCGGTGTTACCAGTTTCTTGCCCACAACTTTAACAGCCACTTATGAGCAATTGCTTGCAGTCACTGAAAATCTTGGGAACCATTACAAAGAAGCAACAGGTGCTAAGATTCGTGGGATTTATTATGAAGGTCCATATTTCACAGAAACTTTTAAGGGGGCACAAAACCCAACTTATATGAGAGACCCTGGTGTTGAGGAGTTTCATTCTTGGCAGAATGCTGCAAAAGGGATGCTAAATAAAATCGCTATTGCACCAGAACGTGATGGGGTGGAAGATTTTGTACGTACTATTACAGGTGAAGGTGTGACAGTTGCACTTGGACACTCAGATGCGACATTTGAACAAGCTAAGAAGGCAGTTGATGCAGGAGCTAGTGTATGGGTACATGCCTATAATGGGATGCGTGGTTTAACACACCGCGAACTCGGTATGGTAGGAGCTATGTATGAGCTCCCACATACTTACGCAGAATTGATTTGTGATGGTTATCACGTAGATCCAAAAGCTTGTGAGATTTTACTTAAGCAGAAGGGGACAGAAAACATCGCTCTTATTACGGACTGTATGACAGCTGGTGGACTTGAAGACGGTGACTATATGTTGGGAGAATTCCCTGTTGTAGTAGCAAATGGAACTGCACGTCTCAAATCTACTGGTAATTTGGCAGGTTCTATCCTCAAACTTAAAGATGGTATGAGAAATGTAGTCGAGTGGGGTATTGCAAATCCACACGAAGCGGTTATGATGGCTAGCCTTAACCCAGCAAAATCTGTTAATATTGATGATGTCTGTGGACAAATTCGTGAAGGTTATGATGCAGACTTTATTGTTTTAGACAAAGATTTGGAATTGGTAGCTACGTATCTAGATGGTGTGAAACGTTACCAAGCATAAAGATAAAGTAAGGCAGGAATGGTTACAGGATTCCTGCTTTTTTATCTATATTACTTTATCGGTAAATAAAAAAGTTAAAAAATCACAAAAAAAGTTTGAAGAAGCAGCTGATAACACTCTTTACTATACTTCAGAAGACTTGTCAGATGAAGTCTTGGTTATGTTATTAGACATTTTGCCTACTGGGTATGAAATTGGTGTCTTGAAAGGGAAAGTAGAACCTGGTTGTAGTGTAGCCATTATTGGTTCAGGATCTGTTGGATTGGCTGCTCTCTTGACAGCTCAGTTCTACTCACCAGCTAAATTGATTATGGTGGACTTAGACGATAACCGCTTGGAAACAGCCGTATTCTTTGATGCAACTCACAAAGTAAATTCTTCAGATCCTGAAAAAGCGATTAAAGAAATTTTTGACCTAACAGATGGAGGTGGTGTAGATGTAGCCATTGAAGCTGTTGGTATTCCTGCAACATTTGATTTCTGTCAAAAGATTATGGGTGTAGACGGAACAATAGCTAACTGTGGTGTACACGGTAAACCAGTTGAATTTGAGTTAGACAGACTTTGGATCCGCAATATCAATATTACTACTGGTTTAGTATCTACAAATACAACACCTCAGTTGTTGAAAGCTCTTGAAACTCATAAGATTGAGCCGGAAAAATTAGTTACTCATTATTTCAAACTCAGTGAAATTGAAAAAGCTTATGAAGTATTTAGTAAAGCTGCAGATCATCATGCTATTAAAGTAATCATCGAAAACGATCTTTCTGAAGCTTAATGATGAAAAAGTAAAATCAATTATCTTTAAGATAGCTGGTTTTCTTTTTGATAATGGAGAAATGAGCATATTACTTTTATTGTTGACGGGAATTGGTTATAATATACGGTACAAAGGAATGAATGGGTATGTATCGTGTAATAGAAATGTATGGGGACTTTGAACCTTGGTGGTTCATAGAAGGTTGGGAAGAAGATGTTGTAGCAAGTAGAAGATTCGATCAGTATTATGACGCTCTCAAATTCTACAAATCTTGCTGGTTTCAATTGGAACAGAAATTGCCCCATTATAAAAGTAGAAGTGATTTGATGACTATTTTTTGGGATCCAGACGATCAGCGTTGGTGCGAGGAGTGTGATGAGTATTTACAACAATACCATTCCTTGGCCCTTTTAGAGGATGAACAGGTTATTCCAGATGAAAAATTACGTCCAGGCTATGAAAAACAAACAGGTCAGGAAAGACACCGTTCTTGCCGTATGAAATTAACATAGAAAAAAGCAACTCAAAAAGTTGCTTTTTTCTATTTCTTTACGAATAGTATTGGTGAGGAGGAAGTTATGGTTCAAGAAATTGCACAAGAAATCATTCGTTCAGCGAGAAAAAAAGCTGCACAAGATATTTATTTTGTTCCTAAATTGGATGCCTATGAACTTCATATGAGAGTTGGAGATGAGCGATGCAAGATTGGCTCTTATGACTTTGAAAAGTTTGCAGCTGTTATTAGTCATTTCAAATTTGTAGCAGGTATGAATGTGGGTGAAAAACGACGTAGTCAGCTTGGTTCCTGTGATTACCCTTATGATGAGAAAGTTGCTTCACTCCGTTTGTCTACTGTAGGAGATTATAGGGGTCATGAAAGCTTAGTGATTCGCTTGTTGCATGATGAGGAACAAGACTTGAACTTTTGGTTTCAAGATATTAATGAACTTGGGCAAGAGTTCAGACAAAGAGGTTTGTATCTCTTTGCAGGGCCAGTTGGTAGTGGAAAGACAACCTTAATGCACGAATTAGCTAAGTCGATTTATAAGGGTCAACAGGTTATGTCTATTGAAGATCCTGTGGAGATTAAGCAAGAAGAGATGCTTCAACTACAGCTAAATGAAACGATTGGATTGACTTATGAAAATCTTATCAAACTGTCCTTGCGACACAGGCCAGATCTCTTGATTATCGGAGAAATACGTGACAGTGAAACGGCGCGCGCTGTTGTTAGGGCTAGTTTGACAGGTGCGACAGTCTTTTCAACAATTCATGCAAAGAGTATTCGCGGTGTTTACGAGAGACTACTGGAGCTAGGGGTAAGTGAAGAGGAATTAAAAGTAGTGCTACAGGGAGTTTGCTACCAAAGATTAATTGGGGGAGGAGGAATCGTTGATTTTGCAAACAAAAATTATCAGGAACACCAAGCAGCCAAGTGGAATAGCCAAATTGAGCAACTACTTAAAAATGGACATATCACAAATCTTCAGGCTGAAAGGGAGAAAATTAGCTACAGCTAAACAGAAAAATATCATTACTCTGTTTCACAATCTCTTTTCCAGCGGTTTTCATTTGGTAGAGACTATTTCGTTTTTAGATAGGAGTTCCTTACTGGAAAAGCAGCTTGTGAAGCAGATGCGACAAGGTTTATCTCAAGGAAAATCTTTTTCCGAGATGATGGACAGTATCGGCTTTTCAACAGCTATTGTCACCCAACTGTCGCTTGCTGAGGTGCATGGAAATCTCCATCTGAGTTTGAGAAAGATAGAAGAATACCTGGAAAATCTTGCCAAGGTCAAGAAAAAATTAATAGAGGTAGCGACCTATCCCTTGATTTTACTAGGTTTTCTCTTAGTTATCATGTTGGGGTTACGGAACTACCTGCTACCACAACTGGATAGTAGCAATATTGCCACGCAAATCATCGGTAATTTACCCCAAATCTTTCTAGGAGTAGTAGGGTTTGTTTTGTTGGCAATAATTCTAGCTAGTCTTTTCTATAAAAGAAGCTCTAAGATGTGTGTCTTTTCTATCTTAGCACGAATTCCTTACTTTGGCATCTTTGTTCAGACATATTTGACAGCCTATTATGCGCGTGAATGGGGCAATATGATTTCGCAAGGAATGGAGTTGAGCCAGATTTTTCAGATCATGCAGGAACAAGGTTCTCAACTCTTTAAAGAAATTGGTCAAAATCTAGCTAGAGCCTTGCAAAATGGTCAGGAATTTTCTCAGACGATAGCCACCTATCCATTCTTTAAGAAGGAGTTGAGCTTGATTATTGAATACGGGGAAGTCAAATCTAAGCTAGGGAGCGAACTAGAAATCTATGCTGAAAAAACGTGGGAAGTCTTTTTTACCCGAGTCAATCGCACCATGAATTTGGTGCAGCCACTGGTTTTTATCTTTGTGGCCCTTATTATCGTGTTACTTTATGCGGCAATGCTAATGCCCATGTATCAAAATATGGAGGTAAATTTTTAACATGAAAAAAATGATGACATACTTGAAAAAAGCGAAGGCAAAGGCCTTTACATTGGTGGAAATGTTGGTAGTACTTCTGATTATCAGTGTTCTCCTCTTACTCTTTGTACCGAATTTGACCAAGCAAAAAGAAGCGGTTAACGATAAAGGAAAAGCTGCTGTTGTTAAGGTAGTGGAAAGTCAATCAGAACTTTATAGTCTGGATAAAAATGAGGAGGCTAGTCTAAGTAAATTAAAAGCAGATGGTAGAATCACTGAAGAACAAGCTAAGGCTTATAAAGAATATCATGCAAAACAAAATAAGACTCAAACAGTCGCGGATTAAGGCTTTCACTATGCTGGAAAGTATTCTAGTTTTGGGACTTGTAAGTATGATTGCCTTGGCTTTGTCAGGTTCTGTTCAGTCCAGTTTTGCAGCGGTCGAGGAGCAGATTTTCTTTATGGAGTTTGAGGAGCTCTATCGAGAAACTCAAAAACGTAGTGCAGCCAGTCAGCAAAAAACTAGTCTAAGCTTAGATGGGCAGACGATCAGTAATGGCAGTCAAAAGCTGACAGTTCCTAAAGGGATCCAAGCACCTTCGGGACAGAAAATCACATTTGACCGAGCTGGGGGGAATTCGTCCCTGGCTAAGGTTGAATTTCAGACTAGTAAAGGAGCAATCCGCTATCAATTATATCTAGGAAATGGAAAAATTAAACGTATTAAAGAGTCAAAGAGTTAGAGCAGTGATTTTACTGGAGGCGGTTGTAGCTATGGCGATATTTGCTGGTATTGCGACCCTTCTTTTGGGACAAATTCAACAAAATAGGCGATTAGAAGCTGAAATGTTACAAAAAGAAGAAGGCTTGCGTGTAGCTAGGATGGCTTTACAGACCGGTAAAAATCATATAAACATAAATGGCGTTGAGATTCAAGTGTTTTCAAATGAAAAAGGATTGGAGGTCTACCATGGTAAGGAGCAATTATTGGTCATTAAAGAACCGTAAGATAAGGGCTTTTACCTTGTTAGAATCTCTTGTCGCCCTCATTGTCATTAGTGGAAGTTTACTATTGTTTCAAGCTATGAGTCAGCTTCTTATATCAGAAGTTCACTATCAACAACAAAATGAGCAAAAAGAGTGGCTCTTGTTTGTGGACCAGTTGGAGGTAGAGTTGGAGAAATCCCAATTTGAAAAAGTAGAAGGCAATCGCTTGTATATGAAACAAGAAGGAAAGGACATCGCCATTGGTAAGTCCAAGTCAGACGATTTTCGTAAAACAGATTCTAGTGGTCGAGGTTATCAACCCATGGTTTATGGACTAAAATCAGCTCAGATTACAGAGGAAAATCAGCTAATCCGCTTCCGTTTTCAATTCCAAAAAGGCTTAGAAAGGGAATTCATCTATCGTGTGGAAAAAGAAAAAAGTTAAGGCGGGAGTGCTTTTATATGCAGTTATCATGGCAGCAATCTTTAGTCTTTTGTTGCAGTTTTACTTGAATCGGCAAGTTGCCCATCATCAAGATTATGCCTTGAACAAAGAAAAGCTGGTCGCTTTTGCTATGGCCAAGCGAACCAAAGATAAGATTGAGAAGGAAAGTGGGGAACAGTCCTTTAATCTGGGTCAGGTGAGCTATCAAAATAAGAAAACAAGCTTGGTGACAAGGGTTCGTACGCCTAAGAGTCAATATGAGTTCCTGTTTCCTTCAGTCAAAATAAAAGAAGAGAAAACGGATAAAAAGGAAGAAGTAGCGATCGATTCAAGCGAAAAAGTGGAGAAGAAAAAATCTGAAGAGAAGGTTGAAAAGAAAGAGAATTCCTAGCCAAACAAGCTACTTTGTGCTAAACTAAAAATATGAAACATGATTTTAACCACAAGGCAGAAACTTTCGATTCCCCTAAAAATATCTTTCTTGCAAACTTGGTATGTCAAGCAGTCGAGAAACAGCTTGATCTTCTATCAGACAAAGAAATTTTAGATTTCGGTGGAGGGACGGGGTTATTAACCTTGCCCCTAGCCAAACAAGCTAAGTTTGTAACATTGGTAGATATTTCGGAAAAAATGTTGGAGCAAGCTCGTTTGAAAGCGGAGCAGCAAGACATCAAGAATATCCAGTTTTTGGAACAGGATTTACTGGTGAATCCTTTAGAACAACAATTTGACCTGATTGTTGTCAGTCGAGTTCTTCATCATATGCCAGACATAGATGCGACCCTAGCGATGTTTAACCGCCATCTGAAGGAAAATGGCCAACTGTTTATAGCCGATTTTGTCAAAACGGAACAGAACCACTACGGATTTGATTTAGGAAAATTAGAAGATAAGTTGTCTCACTTTGGATTTTCAGACTTAAAAAGTAAGATTCTTTTTGGAGCAGAAGGTCTCTTCCACGGTCATTACGTAGAACTCTTTTTGACAGCAACTCAAAAATCACTCGCTCATTAAAGCAGTGATTTTTTCTGTTCAGATGGAAAAAATAAGGGAAATTTGATAAGATAGGAATATGGATTTTGAAAAAATTGAACAAGCATATACTTATTTACTAGAAAATATCCAAGTTATCCAGAATGACTTGGCGACGAATTTTTATGACGCTCTGGTGGAGCAAAATAGCATCTACCTGGATGGTGAGACCGATTTAGAGCAGATCAAAGAGAATAATCAAACTCTTAAACGATTGGCTTTACGCAAAGAAGAGTGGCTCAAGACTTACCAGTTTCTCTTGATGAAAGCCAGTCAAACGGAACCCTTGCAGGCTAATCACCAATTTACACCGGATGTTATTGCTTTACTTTTGGTGTTTATTGTAGAGGAGTTGCTTGCTAGCGAGGAGGTTAGCATCCTTGAAATGGGCTCCGGTATGGGCATTTTAGGAGCAACTTTCTTAACTTCTCTTAGTAAGAAAGTCGATTATTTAGGACTTGAAGTAGATGATTTGCTGATTGATTTGGCAGCTAGCATGGCAGATGTGATTGGTTTGGAGGCTTCTTTTGTTCAAGGAGATGCCGTTCGTCCACAAATGTTCAAAGAAAGCGACGTGGTCATCAGCGACTTGCCTGTCGGTTATTATCCTGATGATGCCGTTGCGTCGCGCTATCAAGTTGCTTCTAGTCAAGAACATACTTACGCCCATCATTTGTTTATGGAACAAGGACTTAAGTACATTAAATCCGATGGCTATGCTATTTTTCTGGCTCCAAGTGATTTGTTGACGAGTCCTCAAAGTGACTTGTTGAAAGGTTGGTTGAAAGAGGAGGCAAGTCTGACTGCCATGATTAGTTTGCCTGAAAATCTCTTTGCTAATAGCAAACAGTCTAAAACTATTTTTATTTTACAAAAGAAAACTGATATGACAGTAGAACCCTTTGTTTATCCACTTGCTAGCTTGCAAGATGCAAGTGTTTTGATGAAATTTAAAGAAAATTTTCAAAAATGGACTCAAGGTGCTGAAATATAAAATAGATTTTGCTATAATAGTTGAAAACGCTTAAAAAGGGGTATTATATTATGACAAAAACAATTGCAATCAATGCAGGAAGTTCGAGTTTGAAATGGCAATTATATTTAATGCCAGAAGAGAAAGTATTGGCTAAGGGCCTAATTGAACGTATCGGTTTGAAGGACTCTATCTCTACTGTAAAATTTGATGGCCGTTCTGAACAACAAATTTTGGATATCGAAAATCATACACAAGCCGTTAAAATTTTATTGGATGACTTGATTCGTTTTGATATTATAAAGGCTTATGATGAGATCACAGGTGTTGGACACCGTGTTGTTGCAGGTGGAGAATATTTCAAAGAATCAACAGTCGTTGAGGGAGATGTTTTAGAAAAAGTTGAAGAGTTGAGTTTGTTGGCTCCTCTCCACAATCCAGCCAATGCAGCAGGTGTTCGAGCTTTTAAAGAATTACTTCCAGATATTACTAGCGTGGTTGTTTTTGATACCTCTTTCCATACAACTATGCCAGAGAAGGCTTATCGCTATCCTTTACCAACTAAATATTATACAGAAAATAAGGTTCGCAAATACGGTGCCCACGGGACAAGTCACCAGTTTGTGGCAGGAGAAGCTGCAAAACTCTTGGGACGTCCATTAGAAGACTTGAAATTGATTACTTGCCACATCGGTAATGGTGCTTCTATTACAGCTGTTAAGGGTGGTCAATCTGTGGATACTTCAATGGGATTCACTCCACTTGGTGGTGTGATGATGGGAACTCGTACAGGGGATATTGACCCAGCTATCATCCCTTACCTAATGCAATATACAGAGGACTTTAATACGCCGGAGGCTATTAGCCATATTCTCAATCGTGAGTCAGGACTCATGGGAGTTTCAGGTAAGTCTAGTGATATGCGTGATGTGATTGCTGCTAAAAAAGAAGGAGACCATGATGCTAACTTAGCATATGAAATCTATATTGATCGTATCCAAAAACATATTGGGCAGTACCTTGCAGTCCTAAACGGTGCAGATGCTATCATCTTTACAGCGGGTGTAGGAGAAAATGCAACCGATGTACGTGAAGATGTTATTTCAGGCATTTCTTGGTTTGGATGTGATGTAGATTCAGAGAAGAATGTCTTTGGCGTAACTGGAGATATCTCAACAGAGGCAGCGAAGATTCGTGTTTTGGTTATTCCAACTGATGAAGAATTGGTTATTGCCCGTGATGTTGAGCGCTTGAAAAAATAAGTAAAACTAGAAAAAGTGTTTAGTACAAGGAGTTGGGAAAGAGATTTTTCCAGCTTCTTTTTCTGATGAAATTGTCCAAAACCTTGCTATGATTGGCTTTTTTGAAAAATATGGTATAATAGTAGTAATTTAATAGATGGAGTTGAGTTTTGAAGAAAAACTTTCGTGTAAAAAGAGAGAAAGATTTTAAGGCAATTTTCAAGGAGGGGACAAGTTTTGCTAATCGCAAATTTGTTATCTACCAATTAGACAACCAAAAAAAACATTTTCGAGTAGGCCTATCAGTTAGCAAAAAGCTGGGGAATGCTGTTACTAGAAACCAAATTAAGCGACGGATACGTCACATTCTACAAAATGCAAAGGTAGGAATTGCAGAGGATGTCGATTTTGTTGTCATTGCTCGAAAAGGGGTTGAAACCTTGGGATACGCAGAGATGGAGAAAAATCTACTCCACGTATTAAAGTTATCAAAGCTTTATCAGGAAGGAAATGGGAGTGAAAAAGAAACTACAGTTGACTAGTTTGCTAGGCTTGTCACTATTTGTAATGACAGCTTGTGCTACAAGCGCAACAACTAGTGATATTACAGCAGATTCGGCTGATTTTTGGAGTAAATTCGTCTACTTCTTTGCGGAAGTCATTCGATTTTTATCTTTTGATATCAGTATTGGGATAGGGATTATTCTCTTTACAATCTTGATTAGAACCGTACTTTTACCTGTATTTCAGGTACAGATGGTGGCATCTAGGAAAATGCAGGAAGCTCAGCCTCGGATTAAGGCTTTACGCGAGCAGTATCCAGGTAGTGATATGGAAAGCCGAACTAAGTTGGATCAAGAGATGCGTAAAGTCTATAAGGAAATGGGTGTTAGACAGTCGGATTCACTATGGCCGATTTTGATTCAGATGCCAGTTATCTTAGCTTTGTTTCAAGCTCTCTCCAGAGTTGACTTTTTAAAGACAGGTCATTTTTTATGGATTAATCTTGGAGGAGTAGATACAACACTTGTACTTCCAATTTTAGCCGCCGTATTTACCTTTTTAAGTACATGGTTGTCTAATAAAGCCTTGTCTGAAAGAAATGGAGCAACAACTGCCATGATGTATGGGCTTCCAATCATGATTTTTGTTTTTGCAGTTTACGCACCGGGTGGAGTGGCTTTATATTGGACAGTATCCAATGCTTATCAAGTCTTGCAAACTTACTTCTTGAATAATCCATTCAAGATTATTGCAGAGCGTGAGGCAGTAGTAAAAGCCAAAAAAGATTTGGAAAATAGAAAAAGAAAAGCTAAGAAAAAGGCTCATAAAACGAAATAATAAGGAGGAATCTTGTAATGGTAGTATTTACAGGTTCAACTGTTGAAGAAGCAATCCAGAAGGGATTGAAAGAATTAGATATTCCAAGAATGAAGGCTCACATTAAAGTCATTTCTAGAGAGAAAAAAGGGTTTCTTGGATTGTTTGGGAAAAAGCCAGCTCAGGTTGATATCGAGGCGATTAGTGAAACAACAGTTATTAAAGCAAATCAACAAGCAGTTAAAGGTGTTCCAAAGGAAATCAATGAAAAAAATGAACCAGTTAAAACTGTTAGTGAAGCAACCGTTGACCTTGGTCATGTAGTTGCAGCGATTAAGAAAATAGAAGAAGAAGGTCAAGGAGTTTCGGATGAAATTAAGGCTGAAATCTTAAAAAATGATAAACCTGCGAATACTATTTTAGAAGAAACAGGTCATATTGAAATTTTAAATGAAATGCAAATTAAAGAAGCTGATATGCATGAACACACAGAAGTGCTTTCAGCTATTGATGAGCTAGAAGAAACGGAGCATCAAGAATTAGAAAATCTAGGTTTAACAGTTGAACCAAGCTATGATATTGAGCAAGTAGCAGGGGAAGTAACGACCTACGTTCAAACTATTATTGATGATATGGATGTTGAATCTACTATTTCAAATGATTATAATCGTCGAAGCATTAACCTTCAAATAGATACGAATGAACCAGGTCGCATAATCGGTTATCACGGCAAAGTGTTGAAGGCTCTTCAACTCTTGGCCCAAAACTATCTTTACAATCGTTATTCACGCACCTTCTATATTACAATCAATGTAAATGATTATGTTGAACATCGTGCAGAAGTTTTACAAACCTATGCCCAAAAACTGGCTATCCGCGTGTTAGAAGAAGGTCGTAGTCAACAAACAGATCCAATGTCTAACAGTGAACGCAAAATAATCCATCGTATCATTTCACGCATGGATGGTGTGACAAGTTATTCAGAAGGTGATGAGCCTAATCGTTATGTAGTTGTAGATACAGAATAAAAAAATCAGGTTTAACCTGATTTTTTGCTAGCTAGAGGAAATTAAACTGATGTTGAATAAGATAAGAGATTTTTTAGACTTTGTAGGTTTGCAGTACCGTAATCCCGATAAAGCAGGAGCAGAGCGAGAAAAAATGCTGGAATTGCGCCACAAAGGTCAAGAGGCCCGAAAGGCTTTTACAGAATTGGCTAAAGCCTTTCAAGAAAGTCATCCAGAATGGCAACTCCAACAGACTAGCCAGTGGATGAATCAAGCACAGCGTTTGAGACCACATTTTTGGGTATATCTACAGAGAGACGGACAAGTGACAGAACCTATGATGGCCTTACGTTTGTATGGAAGTCCTTCTGATTTTGGAGTTTCACTAGAAGTTAGTTTTATCGAGCGTAAGAAGGATGAGCAAACCTTAGGTAAGCAAGCCGAGGTTTTAGAGATTCCAGCGGTAGAAGGGATTTATTATTTAGCCTACTCTGATGGTCAAAGTCAAAGATGGGAAGCAAACGAAGAAAATCGTAAGATTTTAGTCGAGAAGGTAAGTAGTCAAGAAATTCGAAAAGTGCTAGTTAAAGTAGATGTTTCTTTTGTAGAAATTCAATCATTAGAGATGATTTTAGAAAAATTGGAAGAAGCTTATGAACGCTTACTTCCCTACTATCAGGCGACCAGAGAGTAGAAAATAGATGAATTATATAGAGTTGTATTGTTTTATTGCTATTCTATGTATTTTTTCATATAATAGTAAAATAGAATGTGGGGTTCATGTGTCGCCTCGAATAGAAAGGAAATTCTATGTCAAATCTATCTGTTAATGCAATTCGTTTTTTAGGTATTGACGCTATCAATAAAGCCAACTCAGGACATCCAGGGGTGGTTATGGGAGCTGCTCCAATGGCCTATAGCCTTTTTACAAAAGAATTACGAATTAATCCGGTTCAACCAAATTGGATTAACCGTGACCGCTTTATCCTCTCAGCAGGACATGGCTCAATGCTTCTCTATGCCCTTCTTCACCTTTCTGGTTTCGAAGATGTTAGCATGGAA
Organism: Streptococcus sp. SK643; assembly: GCF_000259505.1. Taxonomy (GTDB): domain Bacteria; phylum Bacillota; class Bacilli; order Lactobacillales; family Streptococcaceae; genus Streptococcus. The sequence continues at coordinate 14,515 of NZ_AJMM01000023.1, read as the reverse complement.
GAAATCAAGAGTTTCCGCCAATGGGGTTCAAAAACACCAGGTCACCCAGAATATGGACATACAGCAGGTATTGATGCTACAACAGGTCCTCTAGGGCAAGGGATTTCAACTGCTACTGGTTTTGCGCAAGCAGAACGTTTTTTGGCAGCCAAATATAACCGCGAAGGCTACAATATCTTTGACCACTATACTTACGTTATCTGTGGAGACGGAGACTTGATGGAAGGTGTCTCAAGCGAGGCAGCTTCATACGCAGGTCTGCAAAAACTTGATAAGTTAGTTGTTCTTTATGATTCAAATGACATTAACTTGGATGGTGAGACAAAAGATTCCTTCACAGAAAGTGTTCGTGACCGTTACAATGCCTACGGTTGGCATACAGCCTTGGTTGAAGATGGAACAGATTTAGAAGCAATCCATGCTGCTATCGAAACAGCTAAAGCTTCAGGCAAACCATCTTTGATTGAAGTGAAGACTGTTATTGGATATGGTTCTCCAAACAAACAAGGGACAAATGCAGTTCACGGAGCACCTCTTGGTGCTGATGAAACTGCTGCAACTCGTCAAGCGCTTGGTTGGGACTATGAGCCGTTTGAAATTCCAGAGCAAGTTTATGCAGATTTTAAAGAAAATGTTGCAGATCGTGGAGCGTCAGCTTATCAAGCTTGGACAAAATTGGTTGCAGACTATAAAGATGCTTATCCTGAACTTGCGGCAGAAGTGGAAGCAATTATCGATGGACGTGATCCAGTTGAAGTTACTCCAGCTGACTTCCCTGAGTTAGAAAACGGGTTCTCTCAAGCAACGCGTAACTCAAGCCAAGATGCCTTGAATGTTGTGGCTGCTAAGTTGCCGACTTTCCTAGGTGGATCAGCTGACCTAGCTCACTCAAACATGACCTACATCAAAACAGATGGCCTTCAAGATGATGCTAATCGCTTGAACCGAAACATTCAGTTTGGTGTTCGTGAATTTGCAATGGGAACGATCTTGAACGGGATGGCCCTTCATGGTGGACTTCGTGTGTACGGTGGAACTTTCTTCGTCTTCTCTGACTATGTGAAGGCAGCTGTCCGCTTGTCAGCCTTGCAAGGACTTCCTGTGACTTATGTCTTTACCCACGATTCTATTGCGGTTGGGGAAGACGGTCCAACTCACGAACCGGTTGAGCATTTAGCAGGACTTCGCGCTATGCCGAATCTCAATGTTTTCCGTCCAGCAGATGCGCGTGAAACGCAAGCGGCTTGGTACCTTGCAGTGAAGAGTGAAAAAACACCAACTGCCCTTGTCTTAACACGTCAAAACTTGACTGTAGAAGATGGAACAGATTTTGACAAGGTTGCTAAAGGTGCTTATGTTGTTTATGAAACTGGAGCAGATTTTGATACAATCCTGATTGCAACTGGTTCAGAGGTCAATCTTGCAGTTTCTGCAGCTAAAGAATTGGCTAGTCAAGGAGAAAAAGTTCGTGTGGTCAGCATGCCATCTACAGATGTCTTTGATGCACAAGACGTAGCTTACAAAGAAGAAATTCTTCCAAATGCAGTTCGTCGCCGTGTTGCAGTCGAAATGGGTGCAACTCAAAACTGGTACAAATATGTGGGACTAGATGGTGCAGTTCTTGGTATTGATACCTTTGGAGCATCTGCCCCAGCACCAAAAGTCTTGGCAGAGTATGGCTTTACTGTAGAAAATCTAGTAAAAGTCGTTCAAAGCTTAAAATAATCGTAAAAAATCAGAGTGAGAACTCTGATTTTTTTTCTTGCCCTGAAAGCAAGGTACAATCTTGTAAAAGTAGCTGAAATTTGATATAGTAGACCTATGTAAAAGATAAAGGAGATCAATAATGACATTTTTAATCGTGTTCGTTGCCATGCTAGGCTTGATGTTTTTGATGCAACGTTCTCAAAAAAAACAAGCACAAAAGCGTATGGATAGCTTGAATAAACTACAAAAAGGCTATGAAGTTATTACAATTGGTGGTTTGTATGGTACAGTTGATGAAGTGGATACAGAAAAAAGAACGGTTGTTTTAGATGTTGATGGTGTTTACTTGACCTTCGAATTGACTGCAATCAGAACAGTGTTACCACTTAAAGAAACAACTTTGCTAGAAAGTGCAACTGAAAAATAAGACGGGACACATTAACTCCCGTTTTTCTTTGGAAATGGAGGAAATGGGATGAAAAAAATAGTATTTGTCTGTCTCGGAAATATTTGTCGCAGTCCCATGGCAGAGTTTGTCATGAAATCTCTGACAAATAAATATGAAATAGAAAGTCGCGCGACCTCATCATGGGAACATGGTAATCCAATACATAAGGGAACGCAAGGTATTTTCCAAGAATATCAAATTCCCTATGATAAGCATAAAACTTCGCTTCAAATTGGTAGAGAAGATTTTGAGTCGTTTGATTATATTATCGGTATGGATGCTTCAAATGTATCAGATTTGCTTCAAATGTGTCCGGAAGATGTGCAAGACAAGATATACTCATTTGCGTCTGAGAGTGTTCCGGATCCTTGGTACACAGGTGATTTTGAAGAAACCTATTTGCGTGTGCAACAGGGGTGTCAAACATGGCTAGATTATCTGGAAAAGGAGGAAAAAAATGGAAAAGATTAGAGAGTTTTATGAGAAATATCGTATCTATCTGACTCGCTCACGTGTTGAAATAGCAGCCTTGTCTATGATTATTTTATGTGCTATTTTAGTTTTTCTTCTAAATATTCCAGGAAAAGGTGTTTTAAATCTTGATGATGGAAAAATCGTCTATGATGGAAGTCTAGTTCGTGGAAAAATGAATGGTCAAGGAAGCATTATCTTTGAAAATGGAGATCAGTACACAGGCGACTTTAGTAACGGTGCTTTCAATGGCAAAGGTACATTCCAATCAAAAGCTGGTTGGAAATATGAAGGTAATTTTGTAAGTGGGCAAGCTGAAGGTTATGGAAAACTAACAACGGAACAAGAAGTTGTCTATGAAGGAACCTTTAAACAAGGTGTTTATCAGCAAAAACAATAACTCCTAAAATTAGGAGTTATTCTAACAGCAAAAAAGGAAGCGCTTTCTTGGAAAATTTTATTTTTCCAAGCGTTTGTTACAAAAAAACTTTGTGAAATAAAATTTTTCTTAAAAAGAAATCACAATCTTTGGTTTAAAATCGTTCAAGATGTAAGCGCAATATAATATTTCACAAAAAATGCAAAAAAACTTTGTGAAATGTTTATGAAACTGTTTACAAAGTGGAAATAATACGTTATAATAAACTTGTGAAAAAATTAACAAAGGATGTTGATCCTTGAAAGCTATGGAGGAAAATATGGCTGATAAAAAAACTGTGACACCAGAAGAAAAGAAACTCGCTGCTGAAAAGCATGTCGATGGCTTGGTGCAGAAAGCTTTGGTTGCTCTTGAGGAAATGCGTAAACTCGATCAAGAACAGGTCGACTACATCGTAGCTAAAGCGTCAGTGGCAGCTTTGGATGCCCACGGAGAATTGGCTCTACATGCCTATGAAGAAACAGGACGTGGTGTATTTGAAGACAAAGCAACTAAGAACTTGTTTGCTTGTGAACACGTAGTAAACAACATGCGTCACACTAAAACAGTTGGCGTTATCGAAGAAGACGATGTAACAGGTTTAACACTTATTGCTGAACCAGTTGGCGTTGTTTGTGGTATCACTCCAACAACAAACCCAACATCAACAGCAATCTTTAAGGCATTGATTTCATTGAAGACACGTAATCCAATTGTCTTTGCCTTCCACCCATCAGCTCAAGAATCATCAGCTCACGCAGCTCAAATCGTTCGTGATGCTGCGATTAAAGCAGGTGCTCCTGAAAACTGTGTACAGTGGATTACTGAACCATCTATGGAAGCAACTAGTGCGCTTATGAACCACGAAGGCATTGCAACAATCCTTGCAACAGGTGGTAATGCCATGGTTAAAGCAGCATACTCATGTGGTAAACCAGCTCTTGGGGTAGGTGCCGGAAACGTTCCAGCTTATGTTGAAAAATCAGCTAATATTCGCCAAGCAGCACACGATATCGTCATGTCTAAATCATTTGACAACGGTATGGTCTGTGCCTCAGAGCAAGCGGTTATCATTGACAAAGAGATTTATGATGAATTTGTAGCAGAGTTCAAATCATATCACACTTATTTTGTAAACAAAAAAGAAAAAGCACTTCTCGAAGAATTCTGCTTTGGCGTGAAAGCAAACAGTAAAAACTGTGCTGGTGCAAAATTGAACGCTGACATCGTTGGTAAACCAGCAACTTGGATTGCAGAGCAAGCAGGATTTACAGTTCCAGAAGGAACAAACATTCTTGCTGCAGAATGTAAAGAAGTTGGTGAAAACGAGCCATTGACTCGTGAAAAATTGTCACCAGTTATCGCAGTTTTGAAATCTGAAAGCCGTGAAGATGGTATTACTAAGGCTCGTCAAATGGTTGAATTTAACGGTCTTGGACACTCAGCAGCCATCCACACAGCTGATGAAGAATTAACTAAAGAATTTGGTAAAGCTGTTAAAGCTATTCGTGTTATCTGTAACTCACCTTCTACTTTCGGTGGTATCGGGGACGTTTACAATGCCTTCTTACCATCATTGACACTCGGATGTGGTTCTTACGGACGCAACTCAGTTGGGGATAACGTTAGTGCCATTAACCTCTTGAATATCAAAAAAGTCGGAAGACGGAGAAATAACATGCAATGGATGAAACTTCCTTCAAAAACATACTTTGAACGTGATTCAATTCAATACCTTCAAAAATGTCGTGACGTTGAACGTGTCATGATCGTTACTGACCATGCCATGGTAGAGCTTGGTTTCCTTGATCGTATCATCGAACAACTTGATCTTCGTCGCAATAAGGTTGTTTACCAAATCTTTGCTGATGTAGAACCAGATCCAGATATCACTACGGTTGAACGTGGTACTGAGATTATGCGTGCCTTCAAACCAGATACAATCATCGCTCTCGGTGGTGGATCTCCAATGGATGCTGCTAAAGTAATGTGGCTCTTCTACGAACAACCAGAAGTGGACTTCCGAGACCTTGTCCAAAAATTCATGGATATCCGTAAACGTGCCTTCAAATTCCCATTACTTGGTAAGAAGACTAAATTCATCGCAATCCCAACAACATCTGGTACAGGATCTGAAGTAACACCATTTGCCGTTATCTCTGATAAAGCAAACAACCGTAAATACCCAATCGCTGACTACTCATTGACACCAACTGTGGCAATCGTAGACCCTGCTTTGGTATTGACAGTTCCTGGATTTGTTGCTGCGGACACTGGTATGGACGTATTGACCCACGCGACTGAAGCTTACGTATCACAAATGGCTAGCGACTACACTGACGGTCTTGCACTTCAAGCCATCAAACTTGTATTTGAAAACCTTGAAAGCTCAGTTAAGAATGCAGACTTCCACTCACGTGAGAAAATGCATAACGCTTCAACAATCGCTGGTATGGCCTTTGCTAATGCCTTCCTAGGTATTTCTCACTCAATGGCCCATAAGATTGGTGCGCAATTCCACACAATCCACGGTCGTACTAATGCTATCTTGCTTCCATACGTCATCCGCTACAACGGTACACGTCCAGCTAAGACAGCAACATGGCCTAAGTACAACTACTACCGTGCAGATGAAAAATACCAAGATATCGCACGTATGCTCGGCCTTCCAGCTTCTACTCCAGAGGAAGGTGTGGAATCTTACGCAAAAGCTGTCTACGAACTTGGTGAGCGCGTAGGTATCGAAATGAACTTCAAAGCACAAGGAATCGATGAAAAAGAATGGAAAGAACATTCACGCGAATTGGCCTTTCTTGCTTACGAAGATCAATGTTCACCAGCTAACCCACGTCTTCCAATGGTTGACCATATGCAAGAAATCATCGAAGATTCTTACTATGGCTACAAAGAAAGACCAGGACGCCGTAAATAATTGTTATCAGCCTAGAGGCAGGAATTTCCTGTCTCTTTTTTGTAATTCTTTTTGGAAAATGGTATAATAATCGCATATATTTATTTGAAAATCAAAGCTTTGATAATCGTGCGAGGGTGAAATCTAAGAGATGAATGATCTAGGGGAAAAGGTAAGACTTCTTAGAGAAGAGAAAGGACTTAGTCGCCCAGTATTTTGTGGGGATGAATCCGAATTATCAGTGCGTCAGTTGGTGAGAATCGAAAAAGGAGAATTTCGTCCTACGATAAAAACACTAGAATATATAGCGAATAGGCTAGGCATTCCATCTTATGTCTTGATGCCAGACTATAAGGAATTACCGAAACGTTACCAAGAATTAAAATACTTTCTTCTTCATCATCCTGACTATGGAGACAAGGAGTTGCAGGAGCAGAAGGAAGAATATTTTGATGAGATTTTTGAATGTTTTTATGATGATTTGCCACGTGATGAGAAAGTGCTAGTGGATTGTCTTCAAGCTATAGATGCAGTGAGAATGTCTAGTAATTCCTTATATGGAAGCAGTGTGATTGAGGACAGTCTTCAAGACTTACTATCCAGAGATGTATATAGGGCTGAGGAATTGTTGAAATTGAGACTGTATTTTCTTTGTCAGTTAATGGATGGTTTAAACGAGGGTGAGATAAAAAAGTCTGAGCATGAAACCATTCTTTATTTTCATGACAAATTAAGTTCTCAGGTTGATAAGATAGAGTTCGATTGTTTGGACTTACTTAGAGACTCCTTGTTAGCCTCTTTAACTTGTATAGAGATTATGGGGTTGATTCATTATTTTAAGAGGGCAGTCAAGACCTTAAATAAAATAGGGCAAAAAACACGAGATTTCCAAAAGCAACCGATTGTCTTGATGGTAGAGTGGAAATATTATGTTCAGACGGATTATGAAACAGCCAAACAAAAGTATGAAGAAGCAAAAATGATGGCAAGGATGTTTGGCAATGAGAAGTTACTCGTTAGTTTAGATAATGAATGGGCCGAGGATATAGAAAGATATCGTTAAAGAGTTTATAGGAGTGACATTTCTGTCATTGGAGAAATGTCGCTTTTTTGTTAAAATGGATTTTACTTGATATACATCCAGAAGCAAACTAGGCAATAGAGAGAAAAGTCTAAGTAGTAGGCCTATAGGGTCAATCAACTTGAAGAATTTTCTGTAAGTATGATGTATGACGATAACAGTTTTAAATAAGGGGGAAAGAATGTCCATTTTATCCATTAAAAATATTTCAAAGTTTTACACTTTGGACGGTAAACATCAAGAGCAGGCTCTAAGAAATATTAACCTGCAGATTGCAAAAGGTAAAATTACAGCGATTTACGGTCCGTCAGGCTGTGGCAAAACTAGCTTGCTAAACATTATCAGTGGTCTAGATAGACAATATGAAGGAGTTTTAGAATTTAAAGGGGAATCCCTCCGTGACTTATCAGAGATTGAACTAACTCAATTTCGTAAAGATAGGATTGGATTTGTGTTTCAAAATTTTAACCTCATTCCTCATCAATCTGTCTTGGACAATGTCAAGCTCCCTCTCTATGTCAAAGATTTATCTGACAGGGAGATGACAATGATTGCAAAGGAGCAATTAAGTAACTTGGGCATGGAGCCTTTTATTGATAAAAATGTTAAACAGCTTTCTGGTGGGCAAAAGCAACGTGTAGCAATAGCGCGTGCACTGGTAAATCATCCTGATATGATTGTAGCAGATGAGCCAACGGGTTCGCTGGATTCTCAATCCCAAGAAAAGGTATTGGAGGTATTTAAAAATTTAGCCCAAACAGGGAAAACAGTATTGATTGTAACCCATAATCCAGAGGTTGCTGAATATGCAGACGTGATTATCAAAATGAAGGATGGTGAAGTTGTTGAAGAAGTCAAAAAATAAAGGATTATCATTAAAAAATAAATTCAAACTTTCTTTAAATAACTTTCTGGAAAGAAAGTGGCGTAACCTATTGATTGCGCTAGCAACCTCAATCGGTTTTGTAGGAGTCTTAATTTCTTTCGGCTTGGGAAATGCTTTGATTTCGATGATTGATGAAAATACGAATGGAGGTCAAATCCCTTCTCAAGTTCAGATTGCTTTAAATACAGAAAATGCTGGACGAGGCTTTTTGAACCCAGATGATAAGAACTATATCACGGATACGGTTGGGAAAGAAGCTATTAAATATCTAGAGAGTCCTTTTGGGATGAACATGTCAAATATTACTATAGATGGGCAAGAAATGGATCTGAGTCAAACGATGCCTTCTTATGCTCAAGTAGTGAGTCTCTATGAGGATACCAGTATCTCTGTTAGTAGTAATGAGGCGGACAAAGTATTAGCTGGTTCCCTCTATACTGATGCAAATGAACAGGGTTTGACAATTCCAATTAGTTTACTAAAAAGTTGGAATGAACAGACAGGAAAAAATCTGACAGCTAGTGATGTTATTGGCAAATCAGTCTCAGCAAGTATTGTAGAAAATGCTGCCGAAGCTAGCAAGACTGCTCAATTTCAAACGAAGATTGTACGTGTAATCAATGATGAAGATGACATGGAGGACAGCAACAGTTTCATGCCGTCTCATCAAATGGAAATGATTTTGAAAGAAGCTGGATTTACAAAAGCTGTATCTTATTTTATCTTGGAACTCAAAGATCCATCACAAACAAAAGCGATAACAGAAGAATTGCAGAAAAACAAGAAGTATACTGTTCTTTCTCAACAGAAGGTTCTTGATATTGTGATTACTTTTATTCGTGTCATTCAGGGATTGTTGATTGTACTTTCATCACAAGCTATTGTGGTAGCAGCAGTCATGATTGGTATCATCATTTACATCAATATCATGCAACGTTCTAAGGAAATAGGCGTCATGAAGGCAGTTGGTTATCAAAATCGTGATGTCAAAGGAATTTTTATTTACGAGGCTATCTGGATTGTAGGTATTGCCTTGCTGCTGGCATTTTTGGTTGCACAAGGGGTGGGAAGTTTAGCGAATGCGGTTGTAAATCACTTTTACCCATCCATCACTAAGGTTTTTGAATTAAATCTTCTATCTATTTTAGGAACTCTAGCTTTCGCTCTATTACTTGGTTATGTCTCAGCCTACTTCCCAGCACGTAAAATTAGTAAAATGGATCCTGTAGAATCGCTACGATATGAATAGTAAGGGAGTTCTTGATTTATAGCCTTAAAAGAAACTGACATAGAAAAACAATGCCCGTACTTGCAATTAAATTTAAATAGTTATATAATAGGTTTGTTGAAAGGTGATTTGTAGTGATTCAAGTTACTCTTTTCACAATAAAAATTTCATGATTTTCATAAGGAGGAAATCACTAATGGTAGTTAAAGTTGGTATTAACGGTTTCGGACGTATCGGTCGTCTTGCTTTCCGTCGTATCCAAAACGTAGAAGGTGTTGAAGTTACACGCATCAACGACCTTACAGATCCAGTTATGCTTGCACACTTGTTGAAATACGACACAACTCAAGGTCGTTTCGACGGTACTGTTGAAGTTAAAGAAGGTGGATTCGAAGTTAACGGTAAATTCGTTAAAGTTTCTGCTGAACGTGATCCAGAACAAATCGACTGGGCTACTGACGGTGTAGAAATCGTTCTTGAAGCTACTGGTTTCTTTGCTAAGAAAGAAGCAGCTGAAAAACACCTTAAAGGTGGAGCTAAAAAAGTTGTTATCACTGCTCCTGGTGGAAACGACGTTAAAACAGTTGTATTTAACACTAACCACGACGTTCTTGACGGTACTGAAACAGTTATCTCAGGTGCTTCATGTACTACAAACTGCTTGGCTCCAATGGCTAAAGCTCTTCAAGACAACTTTGGTGTTGTTGAAGGATTGATGACTACTATCCACGCTTACACTGGTGACCAAATGATCCTTGACGGACCACACCGTGGTGGTGACCTTCGCCGTGCTCGCGCTGGTGCTGCAAACATCGTTCCTAACTCAACTGGTGCTGCTAAAGCTATCGGTCTTGTAATTCCAGAATTGAACGGTAAACTTGACGGATCTGCACAACGCGTTCCAACTCCAACTGGATCAGTTACTGAATTGGTAGCTGTTCTTGAAAAGAACGTTACTGTTGATGAAGTGAACGCAGCTATGAAAGCAGCTTCAAACGAATCATACGGTTACACAGAAGATCCAATCGTATCTTCAGATATCGTAGGTATGTCTTACGGTTCATTGTTTGACGCAACTCAAACTAAAGTTCTTGACGTTGACGGTAAACAATTGGTTAAAGTTGTATCATGGTACGACAACGAAATGTCATACACTGCACAACTTGTTCGTACTCTTGAATACTTCGCAAAAATTGCTAAATAATTCTTGAGTCGATAAAAAGAATGGATGAATCAATCATCCATTCTTTTTTAATTCTTGTTCAAATGTATTCGAAAAAGCGGTGAAAGTCAGTTTCTCTAAGATTAGAGGATGGGTAAAAGAGAGGCGATAGGCATGAAGCATAAGTCTACTACAGACTGATTTTGAATTATATAAAGGATCTCCTATAATTGGGAACTGATGATGAGAAAGGTGAACCCGAATCTGATGAGTTCGTCCTGTCTTGAGTCTGCAACGAACCAGTGAGGTTTTGTTTTGAAATTGCTTCAAACGGCTCACATGAGTTTCAGCATATTGTCCATTTTTGGGATTAACTACTCGTTTTCTACGATCATGACGATCACGTCCGATATTGTCTTTGAAGACTAGCTCTTTACTGTTGGTATTTCCATCAACTAGTGCCCAATATTCTCTAGAAATCTCTTTTTTCTCCAATAAACGATTGAGAATAGGAAGTATAAAAGGATTTTTAGCAAAAAGGACCAGTCCGCTGGTTTCCATATCCAGTCGATGGACTACATAACAAGTTTGTCCGACATAAGCAGAAACATGATTGAGAAGGGCAATTTCGTTAGGATGATTACCGTGTGTTTTTATACCTTCTGGTTTGTTGACGACAATCAAGTGCTGGTCTTGATAGATTTCCTGAACGAGAGCGGGATTCCCCCAAGGAATTTCCTTTTTAGGATAATCCTCTTCATCAAAAGTCAATTGACAAACATCTCCAGACTGGACTATTTGGTTCCAGTGGACCTCTTCTTGGTTTATTAAAATATTTTTCTTGATTCTTAAAAAATGTCGGATTTTTCTAGGAATCAGGAGTTGTTCCTCTAGTAATTGTTTGACTGTCATTGGAGGCAATAATTCTGGTAATGTAAATATGAATTTCATACAGATATTGTAACAAAAAAAGCCTTATTTGGATAGGAAACAGCTAAATTCTTGTCATCCTATGGTGAAGATGATAAAATAAACGCATGAAAATAGATACATTATTTGAAAAGTTTCTTTCTTTATTTAAAAAAGAAGCAAGTGAAAATGAAGAATTGAATGCAGGAACCCTACGTCGTTCTCAAGGCGATAAAAAGAAATTATCACAGGTAGGACCGATTAGGAAATTCTGGCGTCGCTACCATTTGACAAAAATTCTTCTCATACTAGGCTTGAGTGTGGGGCTTTTAGTTGGGACTTATTTATTTGCTGTAGCTAAGTCGACTAATGTCAATGATTTGCAAAATGCCCTAAAAACTAGAACTCTCATTTTTGATCGCGAAGATAAAGAGGCGGGTGCCTTGTCAGGTCAAAAAGGAACCTATGTTGAATTAGCGAATATTAGTAAAGATTTGCAAAATGCGGTTATTGCGACAGAAGATCGTACTTTTTATAAAAATGATGGGATTAATTATAGTCGATTCTTTTTAGCGATTGCAACTGCAGGACGTTCAGGTGGTGGTTCTACCATAACGCAACAGTTGGCAAAGAATGCTTACCTCTCTCAAGACCAAACGGTTGAAAGAAAAGCCAAAGAATTTTTCTTGGCTTTAGAATTGACTAAGAAATACAGCAAGGATCAGATTCTAACCATGTACCTTAACAATGCATATTTTGGGAATGGTGTATGGGGTGTAGAAGATGCTAGTAAGAAATATTTTGGGGTTTCGGCTTCGCAATTAACCTTGGATGAAGCTGCTACCTTAGCAGGTATGCTCAAAGGTCCAGAATTATATAATCCCCTAAACTCTACTGAGACTTCGACGAATCGTAGAGATACTGTTCTACAAAATATGATTGTGGCAGGCTATATTGATGAAAATCAAAGGACCCAAGCGACTGGGATTGATATGGCATCGCAACTGCAAGATAAGTATGAAGGGAAGATTTCTGATTATCGTTATCCATCTTATTTTGATGCAGTGGTAAATGAAGTAGTTTCCAAATATCATCTAACAGAGGAAGAGATCGTTAATAACGGCTATCGTATTTACACAGAACTCGATCAAAATTATCAAGCTAATATGCAGGTTGTTTATGAAAACACATCTCTATTCCCAATGGCTGAAGATGGAACCACTGCTCAATCAGGAAGTGTAGTTTTAGAACCTAAAACAGGAGGAGTTCGTGGAGTTGTTGGTCGCGTTGCTGGTGATGATAAGATAGGATTTAGAAATTTCAATTATGCAACCCAATCTAAGCGCAGTCCTGGATCAACGATTAAACCTCTAGTTGTTTACACACCGGCGGTAGAAGCTGGATGGGCTTTGAATAAGCAGTTAGATAACCATACCATGCAGTATGGTAACTACAAGGTAGATAATTATGCAGGGATAAAAACAAGTCAAGAAGTTCCAATGTATCAAGCCTTGGCAGAATCGCTTAATCTGCCTGCTGTTGCCACTGTTAATGATTTGGGCGTTGATAAGGCTTTTGAGGCGGGCGAAAAATTCGGACTCAACATGGAAAAGGTCGATCGTGTTCTTGGCGTCGCATTGGGAAGCGGTGTTGAAACCAACCCTCTTCAAATGGCACAAGCCTATGCAGCTTTTGCTAACGAAGGGTTGATGCCGGAAGCTCATTTTATTAGTAGAATTGAAAATGCTAGTGGACAGGTCGTAGCAAGCCATAAAAATACACAAAAACGGGTGATTGATAAGTCTGTGGCTGACAAGATGACCAGTATGATGCTGGGGACATTTACCAACGGAACTGGTATTAGTTCATCGCCTGCAGGTTATGTCATGGCAGGAAAAACTGGAACAACTGAAGCTGTCTTTAATCCGGAATACACAAGTGACCAGTGGGTGATTGGTTATACGCCAGATTTGGTGATTAGCCATTGGCTAGGTTTTCCGACAACTGATGAGAACCATTACCTATCTGGTTCAACATCAAACGGTGCTGCCCATGTCTTTAGAAATATTGCAAATACCATTTTACCTTATACGCCAGGAAGTACCTTTACAGTTGAAAATGCATATAAGCAAAATGGAATTGCACCAGCCAATGCAAGTAATCAAGTACAGAGTAATGAAACTAATCAGACGGATGATACCCTTTCTGATATTAGAAGTCGTGCACAAAATCTAGTGGATGAGGCCAGTCGTGCTATATCAGATGCTAAAATTAAGGAAAAGGCACAAACAATATGGGATACGGTTACTAATCTATTTCGTTAAGATGCTTGTCAAAGCCTAGGTTTCTTGTTATAATAGATAGGATGGAGGCGTTATGGCATTAAAAAAAGCAAGTCTAGCTTGTGAGGTTTGTGGTTCTAGGAATTATTCAATTAAGATAAGTGGGAATCCTAAACCAACACGGCTAGAAGTAAATAAATTTTGTAAACATTGTACAAAATACACAATACATAAAGAAACAAGATAGGAGAGAGCGATGCGTTTTATTGGAGATATTTTTAGACTTCTTAAAGACACAACATGGCCAACTCGCAAGGAAAGTTGGAGAGATTTTCGTTCCATTATGGAGTATTCTGCTTTCTTTGTAGTAATTATTTATATTTTTGACAAATTAATTGTTTCAGGTTTGATTCGATTTATTAACATTTTTTAGAAGACTAGTAGGATTTTTAACCAAAACCTCTTCTGTAGTGAAAGGAAGTAACATGGATAGTTTTGATAAAGGATGGTTTGTACTTCAAACTTATTCTGGTTATGAAAATAAAGTAAAAGAAAATCTATTACAGCGTGCCCAAACATATAATATGTTGGACAATATTCTACGTGTTGAGATACCAACACAAACAGTGCAAGTCGAAAAAAATGGAAAGAGAAAAGAAGTTGAAGAGAATCGCTTTCCAGGGTATGTACTTGTAGAAATGGTTATGACAGATGAAGCATGGTTTGTCGTTCGTAATACTCCTAACGTTACAGGATTTGTTGGATCACATGGGAATAGATCGAAACCTACACCTTTATTAGAACAAGAAATCCGTGATATCTTAGTATCAATGGGACAAACTGTACAAGAGTTTGATGTTGACGTAGAAGTAGGACAAACAGTACGTATTATAGATGGTGCTTTTGCAGATTATACAGGTAAAATTACTGAAATTGATAATAATAAAGTTAAGATGATTATTTCAATGTTTGGAAATGATACAGTTGCAGAAGTAAATTTAAGTCAAATTGC
>NZ_AJMM01000022.1 GCF_000259505.1 Streptococcus sp. SK643 | reverse complement strand
AACGTGGAGAAGATGGTAAGACTCCAGAAGTAACTGTAACTCCAGGTAAAGATGGCCATAGTACTGACATTACATTCACTGTTCCAGGAAAAGATCCAGTTACAGTAAATGTTAAGGACGGAGAAAATGGTCTGAACGGTAAAACTCCAAAAGTTGATTTGCTTCGTGTCGAAGGACAAAACGGAAATCCATCTCATACAATTGTGACATTCTATACTGATGAAAACAATGATGGTAAGTACACTCCAGGAACTGATGAATTATTAGGTTCAGAAATGATTAAAGATGGTGCTAAAGGTGCAGATGGACAAAATGGTAAATCATTAATTACTGTTAAAGATGGTAAAGAAACAAAAGTTTACCAAGAAGATCCAGCAAATCCAGGTCAACCATTGAACCCTGAAAAACCTCTTGCAGTTATTAAAGATGGAGTAGACGGAGTCTCTCCAACAGTAACAGCTGTTCGTAAAGATGAAGAAGGTCATAAAGGTGTAGAAATCACTGTTGATAACCATGATGGTTCACAACCAACTACAGTCTTTGTTCAAGATGGTGCTAAAGGTGAAACAGGAGCAACAGGTCAAGATGGACAAACTCCAACAATCACTACTCAACGTGGAAAAGATGGCCAAAGCACTGTTGTAACAATTACAACACCAGGAAAAGAACCAGTGACATTTACTGTGAATGACGGTAAAAATGGTAGAGATGGACGTACACCACATATTGATTTAAATGCATTAGCGGATGCGATTAGAAGAGGTGCAGGATTAGCTGCTAATCCACAACCTTCTGGAACATCAAGAAGTGCAAGAAGAGCAAGAAGTGTAGGAGATAATCCAGATGAAGTAACTCCACCAGCTCAACCAGCAACTACAGACTCAACAGGTTCACAACCTACATCTACAGGTTCAACAGCATCACAACCAGTAGATGGTACTCGTATTACAGCCTACTATGATAATAATGGTAACGGTAAATACGATCCAGATGTGGATGAATTAATTGGTACAAGTGATATCTTGAATGGTACAAATGGACGTAATGGTACAGATGGAGCTTCTGGTACAAATGGCCGTAATGGTGCTGAATTACTAAGTGGAGTTACTGCCCCAACTGCTAATGATGGTAAAGACGGTGATACATTTATCGATGCCAATACAGGTGATGTTTACAAGAAAGAAAATGGTTCTTGGAACAAGATTGGTAACATTCGCGGACCTCAAGGAACTACTGGTGAAAAAGGTGAGAAGGGTGAGAAAGGTGAGAAAGGTCAAGATGGCCGTGCACCGAAAATCAAAGTAGAAGACATTACTTCACCTTCAAGATCTAGACGTGCTACAGATGCAGCTTCAACTCCAACACGTAATGGTATCCGTGTTACAGTTTATGATGATGTTAATGACAATGGGGTATACGACGAAGGTGTCGATAAAGTATTAAATAGTAAAGATATTTATAACGGTATCGATGGACGTGATGGCTCAGCTCCAACTATTACTACAAAAGATAATGGAGATGGAACTCACACTATCACAGTTCAAAATCCTGATGGTTCTGAATCAACAACAGTTGTTAAAGATGGTAAAGACGGTAAAACTGCCAATATCACAACAACAGAAAACCCAGACGGAAGTCATACAATCACTGTGACAAATCCAGATGGATCTACTAAAGAAACTGTTGTTAAGAATGGTAAAGACGGTAAAACTCCAAAAGTTGAAGTAACGGATAACAACGATGGAACTCACACTGTTAAAGTTACAGATGGAGACGGTAATGTTACCAACGCTGTCATCAAAGATGGTAAAGACGGTAAAGCTGCAACAGCAACTACAACAGAAAACCCAGATGGAAGCCACACAGTAACAATCACTAACCCAGATGGAACTAAGAATGAGTTTGTCGTTAAGAATGGACGTGACGGTGTTGACGGACGTACTCCAACTGCATCTGTTCGTGATAATGGTGACGGAAGTCATACAATCGTTATTACAAATCCAGAAGGTGTTACAACTGAAACAACAGTACGTGATGGTAAATCACCAAAAGTTACTATTACTGACGAACAAAATGGAACTCATAAGATTTCAGTTCTAAATGGTGATGGAACAACTACTGAAACAATCATTAAAGATGGTAAATCACCAGTAGCAACAGTTAAAGATAACCAAGACGGTACTTACACTATCCGTGTAGAAAACGGTAATGGTACTGTTTCTGAAACAACAGTTCGTGACGGTAAATCACCAACTGCTAAAGTTGTAGATAACGGAGATGGCACTCATACAGTTACAATCGTTAACTCTGATGGAACTACTACAACAACTACAGTTCGTGATGGTAAAGAACCAAAACTTGAAGTTATTGATAACAACAATGGTTCACACACTATTAAAGTGACAGGAGCTGATGGTAAAGAAACTACAACTACAATCTTTGATGGTAAATCACCAAAAGCGAATATCGTTGATAACGGAGATGGCACTCACACATTAACAATCGTTGATTCTGATGGTCGTGAGTACAAATCTATTATCAAAGATGGTAAAGACGGTAAAGATGGCGTTTCACCAACTGTAACTGTTAAAAATAATAACGATGGAACTCACGTAGTTACAATCACAAATCCTGATGGAAGTAAGACAGAAATGGTGATTAAAGACGGTAAAGACGGTAAATCACCAAAAGTTTCTGTTGAAGATAATGGTGATGGTAGTCATACAATCACAATCATCAATTCTGACGGAACTGTAACAAAAACAGTTGTTAAAGATGGTAAAGACGGACGTGATGGCCGTGACGGTAAAGATGGTAAATGTGGATGTAAAGACAAACCAGTAACACCATCAAATGACAAACCAGTTCCTCCAACATCTAATATTCCAGAAGGATCTAAATTTGCAATGCCAGAACCACCAGTTCATGAATTGCCAGAACTAGAACTTCCAGAAATGCCTACACCGCCAGTAAATGAACTTCCAGAATTTAATGGTGGAGTACCAGGTATGCCTGAAGTGAATGAACTTCCTAATCCAGAAGTTCCAGGAATGCCAATACCTCCAGTCCATGAACTTCCAGAATTTAATGGCGGAGTACCAGGTATGCCTGAAGTCAATGAGAAACCAGGTTCAAACATTCCTGAAGTTCCAACACCAGTTGTACCAACTCCAGAAGTTCCAGTACAACCAACACCAGCTAAACCAGTTACACCGGTAAATAATGTCCCAGCTAGTGAAAACCATGGGAAACAATTACCTGAAACTGGAAGCCAATCAGATTATATCTCAGTTCTTCTAGGTAGCGGTATTCTATTAAGCTTATACGTAGGTAGAAGAAAAGAAGATTAATCTACAAGAGCAGTCACTAACTTCTAGAAAGAGAATGATGCGTGATAGACAAATTGGATGTAAGAACTATTTTCCTGTGATGGGAAGACTGCTAAAAACCTTGAGTAGAAATACTCAAGGTTTTTTTATATTTTCACTGTTGCAAAAAAACCACCCAAGTGGGTGGTCATGTTTGAGTTCTATTGATTTGATAGACGTTTATTTGATAGCTTCAAGAAGGTCTTGTGCTTGTTTTTCTAGTGAGTTTAGAACAGTTTCTTCAAGAACCAATTTTCCATCTGCCCAAGCAGAGTCGTTGACACGAGCTGCAGTAAAGTCGCCAACGACTTGTGTACGGATAAATGGCAAAAGGTCTTTGTAAATAGCGAAGAGTTGATCGTGACCTGCATTGGCTACAGATGATACTGTGACAAACTTGTCTTGAAGGGCAGAAGCGCCACGCGTATCCGACAAGTCAAGGGCACGAGATAGCCAGTCCAACAAGTTTTTCACTGTTCCAGGGATAGAGAAGTTGTAGACTGGAGAGAAGATCCAGATAGCATCCGCAGCGAGAACCGCTTCACGAGCAGCCGCTACAGCTGGGTGAGTTGGAACTTCCAAATCTTGGCTGAAGAGAGGGATAGCTGAATAATCAAGGTAGCTAACTTCCGCTTTACCAGCAAGTGCTTTCTCAGCTTCGAGGGCCATTTGGTGGTTGAAAGAACCTTGACGTAGTGATCCGACGATAAATAATACTTTTTTAGACATGATGTGTCTCCTTTTTCTTAAAATTTCGAGAGTTTTCTCGTTGTTATAAAGTATATTACAACAAAATAAAAGGACTTGCAAGAAATTTGCTCAATTTTAATTGAAATTATAAAATTGCAGAATCTCTAGTTATTTGAGACTGAAAAAGTAAGAACTGTTTACTTTGGATTCCGGTTTATTTTGATCTTAGATGAGTATTCCTATATTCTCTTGTAATATGATGACATAAGTGCTAAAATAAACGAGAAAACTTGTAATAAAGGTTATTTTCCGGTATCATTTCATAAACAATTAAACGAAAATAATGGCATTTTAAGAATGCTTTTAAAAGGGGGGGAGATCATGTAAGAAACAGATTAACAAGTGACGGACAAAAGAAATAATAATACACTTGTTAAAGGAGAAAAAATGTTAATAAGAAATTATCGGAAAAATATTGGCCTAATGGCCGGAGTTGAGTTTTTTGCTTTTTTAGGGATTACCAGCTTTTGGATTCTCTTTCTCAGTCAAAATGGAATGTCTCTTTGGCAGATTGGACTCCTGGAAAGTATCTTTCATGCGACCAGTCTTCTCTGTGAAATTCCATCTGGAATGTTGGCTGATCGTTATTCCTATAAGACCAACCTTTATTTAAGTCGTATAGCAGGAATTGTGTCTTCTATTCTCATGTTGGCTGGTCAGGGAAATTTTTGGATTTATGCACTAGCAATGGTGGTGAGTGCCTTGTCTTATAATTTTGATTCAGGAACAAGCGCAGCAATGGTCTATGACTCGGCTGTAGAGGCTGGACTAAAAGAACGCTATCTATCCATTTCAAGTTTCATATCAGGAGTGGCAGAAGGAACTCGGTCTTTGGGGACCGTTTTAGCGGGATTTTTTGTCCATGGTCAATTGCACCTGACCTACTATATCATGATTGCTACCTCTATCATAGTTCTTTTCCTGATTTGGATGCTGAAAGAGCCCAGTGTCAAGCTAGAAAAAGCTGATAGTGTGACCATGAAACAGATTATTTGGACTGTTAGGGATGAGTTGGAGCGAAATCCCATGCTTTTTAACTGGATGATTTTGTCTCAGATTGTCGGAGTACTCATGTGCATGTTTTATTTTTATTATCAAAATCAGTTACCTGATCTAAGTAGTTGGCAAATTTCAGCAGTTATGCTACTTGGTAGTCTCTTGAATATCGTTGCAGTCTATCTAGCGAGTAAAATTGGAAAGAAATATGCTGCCCTGAAGCTTTTCCCGATCCTCGTCCTGCTGACTGGAATCACCTATACGTTGTCCTACTTTGGAACACCTCTAATCTATATTTTGATTTATTTGATTAGCAATGCTCTATATGCTCTTTTTCAGCCGATTTTTGACAATGATTTGCAAGAGCGCCTTCCAAGTAAAGTAAGGGCAACCATGCTGAGTGTCTACTCTATGATGTTTAGCCTGAGTATGATTGTCTTCTTTCCACTGACAGGGTGGTTGATTGACAATTTAGGCTTTGTAGTAACATTTCTTTATCTAGGATTCTTTTTAGTCATGATTAGCCTTCTACTGGCTATCTTTTTAGGAAAAATAGCTAAAAGAATAGATGATAAAATGATTCCATAAATTAAAAGAATTTCTGAAAACTTGAGTGCCAAGCTCAGGTTTTTTAATATCTTGATTTCGCTTGTGTCTTTACTTTTCTTGCTCGGTTTTAAACAAGAAAAATCTGTTTTGTTTTAAGGAAGAAATAATATAGGTTTGTTTTTGCATTCTCTTGTAATAAAGCCCAATAGATGGTAAAATAGACGAGTGAAAAAAAGACAAAACAAAGCAAAAAATAATCTACTGTGGCAGTATGGTCTAGGGATGACGATTTTGTTTGTGGTTATCAGCGCTTCCTTTCTGTATCTAGTGTTTCTAAGTATGAAACCCTATCAAACAGCTAAAAGTGAAGGAGAAAAATTAGCTCAGCAGTATGCAGGATTAGAGCAGGCTGATCAGGTTGATTTGTACAATGGCTTGGAATCTTATTACAGCGTTCTTGGTCGTAATAAACAGCAAGAAGCGCTTGCTGTCCTGATTGGAAAAGATGACCATAAGATTTACGTTTATCAGCTAAATCAAGGTGTTTCACAAGAAAAAGCAGAAGCTGTTTCTAAGGAAAAAGGAGCTGGTGAGATTGACAAGACTACCTTTGGCCGTCATCAAGAAAAGCCAATCTGGGAAGTCAAGTCAGGCTCTGATTTTTATCTAGTAGATTTTGAAACAGGAGCATTGGTCAATAAGGAGGGCTTATGAAACTATCCAAGCGTGTTTTAGAAATGGAAGAAAGTGTCACTCTAGCTAGTGATGCGAGAGCAAAAAATTTAAAAGCTCAAGGTAAGGATGTCCTTTTCTTGACCTTGGGACAGCCAGATTTTCACACTCCTGAAAATATTCAGGATGCAGCAGTTAAAGCTATTCGAGAAGGACGGGCTTCCTTCTATACAGTAGCTTCAGGTTTACCAGAATTAAAAGCTGCGGTGAATACCTATTTCGAGCGCTACTATGGCTATTCTGTCGCAAGTAATGAGGTTACCTTTGCCACAGGCGCCAAGTTTTCCCTCTATACTTTCTTTATGGCTGTAATCAATCCTTTAGATGAGGTTATTATTCCAACTCCATACTGGGTTAGTTATGGAGACCAGGTCAAGATGGCAGAAGGGATTCCAGTCTTTGTTCAAGCTAAAGAAGATAATGATTTTAAAGTCACGGTGGATCAACTAGAACTAGTTAGGACAGATAAGACAAAGGTTTTGGTTCTCAATTCACCATCTAATCCGACTGGTATGATCTATACTCGTGAAGAATTACTAGCTATCGGGAATTGGGCAGTTGAGCATGACATTCTGATTTTAGCAGATGATATATACGGTCGCCTTGTTTATAATGGAAATGAATTTGTTCCAATCTCAAGTCTATCAGAAGCAATTCGTAAGCAAACCATTGTTATCAACGGTGTATCTAAGGCCTATGCCATGACGGGGTGGCGAGTTGGTTATGCAGTAGGTGATTCTGAAATCATTGCAGCTATGAGTAAATTGACGGGACAAACAACTTCAAATTTGACATCTGTTTCTCAATATGCGGCTATTGAAGCCTTAACAGGACCACAGGATTCTGTTGCTATCATGCGTCAAGCTTTTGAGGAGCGTCTCAATACCATTTATCCGCTATTATGTGAGGTCCCTGGTTTTGAAGTCGTTAAGCCACAAGGAGCTTTCTATCTCTTTCCGAATGTTAAAAAAGCCATGGAGATGAAAGGTTATACGGATGTGACTGACTTTACAACAGCTATTCTTGAGGAAGTTGGTTTGGCACTCATAACAGGAGCAGGATTTGGAGCACCAGAAAATGTGCGTCTCAGCTATGCGACAGACCTAGACACGCTTAAAGAAGCAGTTAAACGCTTGAAAGCATTTATGGAAAAATAAAAGAAAAAGAAAAGGAAAAATAATGACAAAACGTGTAACGATTATTGATGTAAAAGACTATGTTGGCCAAGAAGTGACGATTGGCGCCTGGGTTGCCAACAAATCAGGAAAAGGGAAAATCGCCTTCTTGCAATTGCGTGATGGAACAGCCTTCTTCCAAGGTGTGGCCTTTAAACCAAATTTTGTAGAAAAATTTGGTGAAGAAGTGGGACTTGAGAAGTTTGATGTTATCAAACGCTTGAGCCAAGAAACGTCTGTTTATGTGACAGGGATTGTAAAAGAAGACGAACGTTCTAAGTTTGGCTATGAGTTGGACATTACCGACATCGAAGTGATTGGTGAATCTCAAGAATACCCAATCACACCAAAAGAACACGGAACAGACTTCTTGATGGACAACCGTCACTTGTGGCTACGCTCTCGTAAGCAAGTAGCGGTGATGCAAATCCGTAACGCTATCATTTATGCAACTTATGAGTTCTTTGACAAGAACGGCTTCATGAAGTTTGATAGCCCAATCCTTTCAGGAAATGCGGCAGAAGATTCAACAGAACTTTTCGAAACTGACTACTTCGGAACTCCAGCCTACTTGAGCCAATCAGGTCAGCTTTACTTGGAAGCAGGAGCTATGGCCCTTGGCCGTGTCTTTGACTTTGGTCCAGTATTCCGTGCTGAAAAATCAAAAACACGCCGTCACTTGACTGAGTTCTGGATGATGGACGCAGAATACTCATACTTGACACACGATGAGTCACTTGACTTGCAAGAAGCTTATGTAAAAGCTCTTCTTCAAGGTGTTCTTGACCGTGCACCTCAAGCCTTGGAAACATTGGAACGTGATACAGAGCTCTTGAAACGCTACATTGCAGAGCCATTCAAACGCATCACTTATGATCAAGCTATTGACCTCTTGCAAGAGCATGAGAATGATGAGGACGCTGACTACGAACATCTTGAGCATGGTGATGACTTTGGTTCACCACATGAAACTTGGATTTCAAACCACTTTGGTGTGCCAACTTTTGTCATGAACTACCCAGCAGCCATCAAGGCATTTTACATGAAACCAGTTCCTGGGAATCCAGAGCGCGTGCTTTGTGCAGACTTGCTTGCTCCAGAAGGCTATGGAGAAATCATCGGTGGTTCTATGCGTGAGGAAGACTACGATGCCCTTGTCGCTAAGATGGAAGAACTTGGCATGGATCGTACAGAGTATGAATTCTACCTTGACCTTCGTAAATACGGTACAGTACCACACGGTGGATTTGGTATCGGTATCGAACGTATGGTAACCTTCGCAGCAGGAACAAAACACATCCGTGAAGCTATTCCATTCCCACGTATGTTGCACCGTATTAAACCGTAACTAAAGTTATTATAGTTAAAGAAGATGATTCGTCATCTTCTTTTTTGATGTTAAAATCGAAGAAATAGTATAGATTCATTTTTGAGATGATGCTTAATTGACTTCTTTGATGCATTTTTATGCAATATATATATATATATATATAAGCATATTTAGAAAGAGCTGATAATATCATTTTTTTGTATCTAGGACACAAAAATAATATAAAAAAACCGAGTATAAATGAGACATATTTATTGACGAGCTAACTTTATTTATGATAAACTAATACAGTTGTTTTTTAAAAACAAACATATAGATTTATATGTAAACGTAAAACTTTTAGATTGAGATAAAAAGGAGAAACCATGTATTCAAGAATGGAAAAATACCATGGTAGAAGAGCTCAGCGCTTTTCTATTCGTAAGTATAGTTTTGGTGCGGCTAGTGTTCTTTTGGGAACTGCTCTTCTTTTAGGAGCAAATGCTGTTAAAGCTGATGAAGCAAGTACTGCTTCTACAAAAACTCCAGAAGTTACAAATTCTGATAAACAGAAACCTGATTCAGCCATAACAACACCAGTTGTTGAGGAACTTCCAGAATTAAAGGTTGATGCTGTAAAAGCAGATGAAAAACCTGAAGTAAAAGAAGACGCTAAAACTGAAGCTAAGCCTGTAGCAGAAAAAGAAGTTACCGATAAAGCAGAAAAAGAAAAGCCAGCTAAAGAGCAAGCTAACAAAAAAGAAGCAACTAAAGAAAAAACTGACAAAGAAACATCTGAAAAAGCTACAACAGAAAAAGCACAAGATGAAGTGAAGACAGTTCTTACTCAATTGACTTCAGAAGCTGATGTTATGGCAACAGTAGCCTCAAACTTCTCAGATAAAGAAGTGAAAGATGATGCATCTAAACAAAAATTGTCAGCTGCAATTGCTGCAGTCAAGATTGAAGCAGTAGCATCTAAAGGATTACTTTCATCTGATGCTTCTAAAGACCAGATGGTAGCCCAAGTGAACCGTCTTTCTTCTGCAATCGAAGCAGTCTATGCTGAAATGAAACGTGCAGGTCATGCAGGTAAAGTAGAATCGGTATTAGCTGCTACTGCGTCAAAAATTACAGGTAAAGATGTTTTTAAAGATGGAGAAACAGTTAATGCTGTAACAAATGCTTATGTTGATATGAATGCAGATAATACGGCTCCTACAGGATGGGGATTTGATACTACTATTAGTACATCAACTCTTAAAGCGGGTTCTATTACAAAAATTGAACTTACTAACTTAGCTGAGCTAGGTGCTGGTTTGGCTGTAAATACAGAAATCAGAGCGACAGATGGAACAGTAGTTGGTAAAGTTAAATCTATCGACTTTAAAACAACTACAGGAAACAACAATAACAAATCTGTACCATATTGGGCACAACGTACACAACGTGGTATGACTTATGACCAACGTGTTGCTGAGCAACCAGCGGTAGCTAACGAAACTGGAACATATACTTACAACATCGAGTGGAATGATAAAGTAAAAGACTATCCGAATGTGTCGTTTGGAGCGAGTAATTTATCGGGTAATGGATATTTAGCTCCACAAATTTCAAAAGACACTCCGTATACAGCAACTATTAAAATTGATGGGCGTACGGTTCTGGAACATACTTATACAAGAAAAGGTCAACAACCTAGCTATCAAAAACAAGGTACTAGTGCATCACTAAGTGAAAACAATGGATTGACATACCTTAACAATGAGCAAACAGGTAGAAGTGATTCAATCGTATTAAAAACGGATTCAGATGTTCGTTATGGAGTAGGATCTAAATTTACGATCAAACTTCCTAATGCAGATTTTACTGAATTTAAAGAACTTGAAGGAAGTTCTAACTTTGTAAATGGATTAAATACAGCGTCTACTATTACCCCTAATAAAGGAGATAGTATTACTTATCGCCCACAAAATCGTTGGTCTAATGCTAGAGCTAATGAAAACAATGTATGGATTTTACAAGATGGTCGAGATAGTGGGTTCACATTAACACCTAGATTAATTTCACCAACGGAATTAGAACTTACTGTTACAGAAGGAACTATTCAAGAAGATTCTATAGTCTCTATGCCTCTTCAATCTTTAGGTATTGAAAAAGTAATAAAAGACAAAACCTTAACAAGTGAATATTCTAATATTACTTATGAAAATGGATTAATTAAACAAGGTTATGTAGGAAACGATAAAACTGCAGCAACTCTTACTGTATCAGGTGGAGAATCTGTTAACGGTGAGAAAGAAGATGTTGTAACTAAAGTGCCAAACGGTTGGAGTGTTAATGGTGACGGTAAAGTTCAAGGTGAGCCGCCAACAGGAGCTGTTGTTAGAACATTCAAAGATTTAGTGACAGGTAAAGTTATAGGTTTCGAACCAACAAGATATACGGGGAATATTCCTTTAAGTGAAGATGGTTCAAAAGATTATACTAATGTGCTTGGAAACAAATATGATGTAAGTAATGATCACGTAGACTTAGTTAAAGAAGTTAATGGAGAAGAATACATTCTTGCAGATCTTCCTCCTGAAAACGTAAAAGGAACACTAAGTGTTACGAAGACAAGAGCAAGAGATTTATATTCTGAAGAAGAATTAAAAGCTAAAGGTATAAATGGATCTGCATTTGTTACCCCAGCAGAGTATGATTATGTTAAGAAAACAAAAGTAGAAGAAGTAAACCGTACAATTAAATTTGTATACGCTGATAATGTTGCAGGCTTAGCGGGTACTGATGTATTCCCATCACAAAAACAAACTGTAAGCTACACAGGTGCAATCAAGTTAACTGCAGAAGGTAAAGCGGTAATTAACTCTAATGACAGACCAGTTTATATTAACTGGAAAGGAACTGATGGACAAAGCACTGATCTTCCAGAACTTGCAGTACCTCAAAAAGAAGGTTACATCGCAAGTGTAGAAAAAGTTCCAGTACAAGCAACAACAGCTACAGATGAAGATTACGAATATGTTGTTAAATATACAGCAATCCAAAAAGCGAAAACAACATTTGTAGACGAAAAAGGAAATGCAATTCCAGGAGTAGCTGAAATTACAGAACAAGGTGGATCAGAAACTTCATTAACAAAAGAAGCTGATGTTAAAGCTAAGATCAAAGAACTTGAAAACAAAGGATATGAATTAGTATCTAATACATACCCAGAAGGTGGTAAGTTCGATACGGATAAAGATACAGATCAAGAGTTCAAAGTAATACTTAAACAAAAAGAAGTTACAGTAACACCAGATCAACCAAAAACACCAGGAACTCCAGTAGATCCAAACAACCCAGACGGACCTAAATACCCAGCTGGCTTGGAAGAAAAAGATCTAAACAAAACTGTTACACGTACGATCACTTATGTGTACGAAGATGGAACTCCAGTGTTAAATGAAGATGGAACTCCGAAAACAGTAACACAAGAAGCTACATTCACACGTGAAGCAAAAGTGAACTTGGTAACAGGAGAAGTTACATACGGAGACTGGACAGAAGCTAAAGACTTAGCTGAAGTTAAATCACCAGTAGTTAAAGGATACTTAGCTGACAAAGCAAGTGTTCCTGTAGTAACTGTAACTGGAGATTCAAAAGATACTACAGAAGTAGTAACCTACAAACCAATCGGTTCATGGATTCCAAACATTCCAGGACAACCAACAACTCCAATCAAGTATCCAAATAATCCAGATGATCCAACAAAACCAGGTAAACCAACAGAAACATTACCATACGTAGAAGGATTCACACCTAAGGATAAAGATGGAAATCCACTTAAACCAGTAGATCCAACAGATCCAACAAAAGGATATGTAGTACCAGATCTTCCAACAGATCCAAGTCAAGACACACCAATCAACTATGTGAAGGATACGCAAAAAGCTAAGACTACTTTCGTAGATGAAAAAGGAAACCCAATTCCAGGTGTTGACGCTATTACTGAAGAAGGTGACTCAGATACACCACTTACAAAAGAAGCTGAAGTAAAAGCTAAGATCAAAGAACTTGAAAACAAAGGCTATGAATTAGTATCTAATACATACCCAGAAGGTGGCAAGTTCGATAAAGATAAAGATACTGATCAAGAGTTCAAAGTAACACTTAAAGCTAAAGAAGTTACAGTAACACCAGATCAACCGAAAACACCAGGAACTCCAGTAGATCCAAATAATCCAGATGGACCTAAATACCCAGCTGGATTAGAAGAAAAAGATCTAAACAAAACTGTCACACGTACTATTACTTACGTATACGCAGATGGAACTCCAGTATTAAACGAAGACGGAACTCCGAAAACAGTAACACAAGAAGCTAAATTCACACGTGAAGCAAAAGTGAACTTGGTGACAGGAGAAGTTACATACGGAGACTGGTCAGAAGCTAAAGACTTAGCTGAAGTTAAATCACCAGTAGTTAAAGGATACTTAGCTGACAAAGCAAGTGTACCAACTACAAAAGTAACTGCGGATTCAAAAGATGCTACAGAAGTAGTAACCTACAAACCAATCGGTTCATGGATTCCAAATATT
>NZ_AJMM01000021.1 GCF_000259505.1 Streptococcus sp. SK643 | reverse complement strand
ACCTTTGGCTCCATCTTTAATAGCAATTTTTTGAACAAGTTCGTCTACACCTTCAGTATAAACACCGTTGCCATCGTTATCAAGATAGAAAGTGAGGTTATTTGTATCACCGACTTTATTTTGATCGACACGTGGTTTTACTGTATCGATTAGCTCTTTAGCCACACCGATTTGAACAATACGTGGTTTAGCTTCTTTAGTAACTCTATTACTAATTGGCAAGCCTAGGATTGTTTCGTTACCTAATCGATGAACTTTATAGGTAATTTGACGTTGTCCTTTTTCACCTTCTCTAACTAATCTAGTCTCACCTTCTGGCAATTTACTAGTTGGAAGATAGATAGTTTGGAATTCAAGTTCTTCTGTAACAGTCTTGTTACTAGTACCACCATTTGGATTTGCATCCAAGAGGAGTGGATTTGCTCTGTAATAATAGTTAGAGTTACTGTATGGGTCATTGCTAGTAGCGGCACCACCACCACCTTGGTCCACATTAAAAGTAACAGGTTTCAAACGAACAGACAAATCACCATTTGGATTAATGATAGGCAAACTAAATCTGATTGTTTGTTCCATGTTAGTTGAAGTTGCAGAGGTCATACTGTATCCTGAGTGAGATACAAAGTTGGCACCCTGGCTAATAGGTTTTGATTGTTCTCTCAATCTAGGGGTTGTGATAGTCGCATTTGAAGGATTTCCAAATCCATCCCCTTTATCCAAGATAAAGTTATTATTAACAAATTCACCTGGACCAGAGTATCTAATTGTGAAATTCAATCTATTACCTTGACGTACTGTTGTTACATCGTAATGAATAGAATTACCACCACGTGAGTTCCCATAGCCACGGAAACTATAACTACGACCAGCTTGACTGATGTCTGAAAACGCAACTGTGTTACCAGAACCTGAGACAATTGGGTTGGCTGGATTGCTAGAAGCTCTAAAGCCACTATGCCCTTTATCCAAGTCTTCTTTACGGATAGCTGGATTTTGGCGAGCATCAGAAAGGCTAAGAGCTGGTTTCAAAAGTTCATTTGTAGATGCAGGTCTTGAAGTAGCTTCTACTTTAACAGGAGTGCTAGTTGGTAATGAAACCTTGTTAACAGCTGAACGCTCTGATGTTGAAGTTGTAGCTTTTTCAGTTTCTGTAGTTTCAACGACATCTTCGTTCTTCACTGCAGAAGTTTCTGTAACAGTTCCTCTATCAGAGCTAGAACGAAGTTCTAAGCCAATAATAGCCGATTGAATAGATGACTCTGCTGCTGATAATTCAGCTTCAGTTGCATCTGCTTTCCCAAGCAAACCTTGACCAGCTTGTATACTTGCTTGCAAGTTAGCAGCACTTGCTTCTGTATATAACTTGCTCTCTAATTTTTTTGCGCGCGAAAGAGCAGTTAATAATTTTGATTTATCAACCGCACTTTGTTGAGATTCATCTTGTTTCTCTTTAGGTTCTTCAACTTTTTCTGCTGATACTTCTGTATCTTCAGTCTTAGCTGGAGTTGTTTCCACTGGATTCGCAACTGATGGAGCTGCATACGTCTTTTCTGTGTTAGGTGTTGAAGCCTCTGTTACTGGTGCTGTTTTTTCAACCGTATCAATAGTAACAGAACTTGCTGTTTCTGAATTCTTCTCTTCTGCTTGTACTGTTTGAGCAGCAGCCCCTAATACCAAGGCCGTCCCAAGCAAGACACTAGCAGCACCAAAATGATACTTACGAATAGAGTATCTTTGTTGCATGCTATACCAGTCAAATGATTTCTTATGTGAATGTTTCATTTATATCACTCCTATTCTTTATAATTCTAACTTTACACTTATTTAATATAGATAGCAAGAATTATTGTGTATTTAATATATCGATTTCATTCCCCTTTTTTCCAAGATTTTAGTTCTCTCTTTTTTTCACCTTGTAAACGTTTTTTTGATACTACGATTTTTGTACTAATTCTCGAAAATATGATATAATTGAAAAATCAAGGAGTATATATATATGAGAAGCCTGTTATCATCTAAAGATCAAAGACAATTAAAATTGATGGAACTCTTAATTCAGAATCGAGACTGGATGAGATTGTATGAACTTGCCGACAAATTAGATTGTACTGAGCGAGTTCTTAAAAATGATTTAAATGAATTACGTTCATCCTTCCCAAACATTGATATTCAATCTTCTGTCAATGGAATTATGATAGATTTGGATATTGAAGCTAGTTTTGAAGATGTCTACCAACACTTCCTTGCTAACTCTCAATCTTTCCAATTATTAGAGTACATGTTTTTCAATGAAGGTCTACCTATTTATCGTACAATTGAAAATCTTCACTCAAGTAATGCTAACCTCTATCGATTAGGAAATCGGATTACCCAAATTTTATCAAAGCAATTTCACATTGAACTTTCTTTCACACCATCAGAAATCAAGGGTAATGAAATCGATATCCGCTATTTTTATGCTCAATATTTTGCTGAACGCTATTACTTTTTAGACTGGCCATTCCCAGATATTCCTGAAGATGTCCTGACAGAATTTGCTGATTTTTTCTATAAAATCACCAATTATCCGATGCGATTTTCAATTTATCGGATGTATAAATTAATGGTGGCAATTAATATCTACCGTGTAAAAAACGGACACTTCATTGAAATGCCAAATCAATTCCTTGAGCAATATTATCCACTTTTGATGGAGATTCCTAACTTTGAAGAGACACTTGCTTACTTCTCTCAACAATTTGATCTTGAAATTACGCCAGAAATCATCGCCCAAATTTTTATTTCATTTTTACAAAATGATATTTTCCTAGACCCACAGCAATTCCTTGCTTCTCTAGATACCAATAGTGAGGCTGTCTATTCCTACCAATTATTAGACCAAATACTAAAACGTTTATCAAAAGAATACAACATCACTTTTACCAATCATGATGAACTGATTTGGCACTTGCATAACACGGCCTTTTTCGAAAGACAAGAGATTTTTTCTAGTCCCCTCTTGTTTGAGCAAAAAGCTTTAACCTTAGATAAATTTAGGGTCTATTATCCTGACTTCATAGAAAGCGCTCGCCTAGAACTAGCTCAATACCGTCATGCAATTGGACAACATGACCATCCTGAACAACTAGATCATTTAATCTATACAATTTTAACGCATGCTGAAAACTTGACGACTCAATTGTTAGAAAATCGTCCACCTATCAAAGTGTTGATCATCAGTAACTTTGACCATGCGCTATCACTTACCTTAGTGGATATGCTTTCATACTACTGTAACAATCGCTTCACTTTCGACATTTGGGACCAATTAGAAACATCTGCAGAGATACTGAATCAGACTGATTACGATATCATCGTCTCTAATTTCTTCATTCAAGGAATTACGAAAAAGTTCATTTGTAGAAACCATCTTTCTCTTATGGAATTAGTAAATCACCTAAACTCCCTATCAAATGAAATTCACGTATCCAATAATTTATAAACAAAACTCAGCAACCTATTTGGTGCTGAGTTTTCATTTTTCACATCCTATTTTAAACTTTTTTAACAAAAACTAACTCTTTTTTTTGAGATAAATCTTCTCTATAATCAAATCCTGCAAAACTGATTTTCCGAACTTGTTCAATAGTCTCAACTTGACCTTCTATCATGGCGGTTAAAAAGGCACCACGTGCTTTCTTAGAAATAGTTGAATGGATTTTCAGTTGACCATTTTTTTCTTCCATAAACTTGAAGGTCACCATTTTTTCTCTGAGTTCTTTAGAAAACACAGTTTCAAACTCAGATGATAGGAGAGAAAAAATCACTTCTTGATCCTTAACCGCTTCATCATAAGCTGATTTCCAATGACTTTTTAAGGTCTTACCAGCCACTTTTAACTTCATCAAAAAGTCTAAACGATGAGGAGCCATAGGATAAAGGGCTGGAACAACCCCATACAAAGCTGATGTAATCAGGACATGATCTTCAAGATAGACTTGTTGGGCTTCAGATAACTTGTCTCGTTTAATATTTCGATACATGAGACCATCAAAGAGTTTCAAAGCTGGGTAGTGGTGAGCAGTTTGATTTTTCAGAGCTTGAATATGATGATATTCTTGTTCAGCTTTTTCAGCGGAAATCTTATAAAAAGTTTCCAAATTACTAGCAGTATATAGTACCAATTCATCAAGAACAGCTTGACTTTCTGCTCTGAGCGGGATGGCTTTGATACTAGGATGATTGGTGTTCATTTCTTTAGCTGTTGGAATTAAAATTTTCATATTGTTAGTGTAGCATATTTTTATGCCACAACCAAGAATTTCATCTGAAAAACCTCGGCTTGGCTGAGGTTTCTTTTCTTATTTTACTTTAAAACTTTTGAGATAGTTATCTTTACCAACTTGTCCTTCGAAGGATTTGCCATTTTCAAGGTAAGGGAGTTCATCAGATACAGAGGCCTTGACTTTGTAAATCTTGCCATCTACTTTAAAGAAGTAGACGGTGTCACCCTTAATAACAGCGGATTTGAGGTCTGCTACCACACCCTTGATGCTTTCTGTTGTTGCATTGTCAAGTTCAAGGTCGTTTTTATTAGCGTACTTGCTGAGTAGTTCTTCTACTGTTGTCGCTACAATGACATTTTGGTATTCAACTGCATCTACCAGAGCGTATTCTTTGACCAAGCCAGCATTGTCCTTCAAGCCCATGATATAAAGTGGTTTATCGTTAAGATTGATAAGGATTGGGAAG
Source organism: Streptococcus sp. SK643 (assembly GCF_000259505.1). GTDB lineage: Bacteria > Bacillota > Bacilli > Lactobacillales > Streptococcaceae > Streptococcus. Next base: position 49,848 of record NZ_AJMM01000021.1, on the reverse strand, counting down.
GTGGCTTTATAAGCCTTCTCTTGAACAGCTCCTTCTGCTGATTCCCGAGCTGATTCTTCTGTCGCAGAAGCTAAATTGAACTTAGTAATTTCTCCTGTTCGCATATTTTCAAGGATGAAACCAAGGTTACTTTCATCCGCATTAGCTGAAGTCACTCCTGTGTAGAGATAGATATCATTCCCTATGGACAAGTAATTATAACCTTTAGTGGTCTGGGTTACATTTTTCTTGGAAATCAATGCATTCCAGAAACCATCCTTGTACTTGCCATTATAGTTGATTTGTTCAATCGTTTCTTCAGCTGGATAAACACGATCAACCCACTCTGGAACATCAGCTAAACTATATTCCTTACTTTCTCCATTGGTAGCATCTAGGATAATAACAGAAGCCGGACGAGGCACTGCAAGACCAAATTGTTTTTGGTAGACAGTCGCAACATAGAAAGGATGGCCCTCATCATCTACTTCAAAAGAAGGTGTTTTGAAGATTTTGGTTGGATATTGAAAACGGAGGTGACGTTTGACATCGCGATTAAAATACTCTGAATCGGAATACTTCATAGGTGTTTGCAAATCCACTAATTCAGCATTTCCCGTCACCATATCGACCTTGATGTACTCGCCTATCCCCTTGGCTTGATTGTTAAACCACTTAATGGGATCTGCATACTCCAAAGGTGTTACCCGATAGGGCTTGCCACCAATAGTTAACTGAGTATAAGTATCTGCCGCTACGTATTGGGAAACTTTATCTGTCAGTGATCCCAGATAGCGATCACCAATTTTTTCAGCAGTACTTCGATCTAAAATAGGAACCTTACTGGTATCACTCTTAGGAAATTCTGCGAAATCTTTTTCAGTAACAGTGACCACGTTGGCATAGTTTTTTGCCTGAAAGATACTGGAAGTTACTAGTGAAACCAAACCTGCTAATAAAAGAATACCTGAAACAATCGCTAACAAGATTTTTCCAAGTTGATTAATTTTAAAGTCATCTAAACTAAATTCCGCTTCCGCTTTACCATGACGGACATGGACTTTCTTAATTAGATTAATCCCTTTACCAAATCCAAATAAGATTGCTATCAGCAATAAATGCCCACAAAGAAAGAAAATAAATTCCCAACTGGTTAGATTGATAGGTGGTAAAAAAATATACCAGGTCGTTGCGATAAAAACAATTTCAAAAACTATCCGTTTCATCTGAATTCCTCCTATATGATACGTCCTTCCAAATGATCCAATTCATGCTGGCAAATTTGTGCTGGGAAGCCTGTTAAAGTAATGGTCTGTTCTTGCCACTTGCTATCACGATAGGCAACTGTAATGTTCTCATAGCGAATTGTTGATCTAACTCCAGACAAGGACAAACAACCTTCTTCCGTCTCATAAGGTCCTGAAAAAGACTTGAGGACAGGATTAAACATAACCATAGGAACTAAGCCAAGATTAAAGATAATCACGCGCTTTCGCTCTCCAATCATATTGGCCGCTAGACCAACACAGGAATCACGATTAGCTAGCAAGGTATCCTGTAACTCTCTAGCAAGATAGAGGTCATCCTGACTTGCAGGCTGAGAAACCTGTGACAAAAATAGAACATCTTTCACAATTTCCTTTTCCATTCTCCTCATCTCCTTCCTATTTTGCTTTATTATAGTTATTATAGCACAAAAGGTAATAACTTCAACTTCTTATCTTCATATATAGAAAAAGCCATCCAAGGATGGCTTTCATGCATTTTTTTAAATCGCATTCTTATCAAAACCGAGTTTTCGTTGGATAAACTTGATAATTTCAACAATAAGAATCATTGAGAAGCTTCCTGTCATAACAATTCCCCATTGAGACAAATCTAGTTTGGTTACATGGAAGATACCTTCAAGAGGTTCTACAACAATAGTTGCCATAAGAAGAATGAAGGATACCAAGATAGACCAGTTGAAAGTCTTAGACTTGAATGGACCAACTGTTAAAATGGATTGGTAAACAGATTTGACATTATAAGCATGGAATAGCTGAATCAAACCAAGTGTTGCAAAGGCCATCGTAAGGGCATCCGCATGAATAGCATGATTGTCACCTACATGCACTGGGTGAGCAATCGCAAGACCATAAACACTCATAACAAGAGCTGCTTGGAGTACACCTTGATAGATGATAGAAGTCAGAACACCACCTGAAAAGAAGCTTGCCTTACGACCACGTGGTTTATGATTCATAACACCTGGTTCAGCAGGTTCAACACCTAGTGCAATTGCAGGGAAGGTATCCGTTACCAAGTTAATCCACAAGAGATGAACTGGTTGTAAGACATCCCAACCAAATAAAGTTGATAGGAAAATAGTTAAAACTTCAGCTGTATTGGCAGAAAGAAGATATTGGATCGTCTTTTGAATGTTTGAGAAGACCTTGCGTCCTTCTTCAACGGCTACGATGATAGTCGCAAAGTTGTCGTCAGCAAGAATCATGTCAGACGCACCTTTAGATACTTCTGTACCCGTAATTCCCATACCGATACCAATATCTGCTGTTTTCAGAGCTGGAGCATCATTGACCCCGTCACCTGTCATGGCAACAACCTTACCTTGTTTTTGCCATGCCTTCACGATACGAACCTTGTGTTCTGGAGATACACGGGCATAAACAGAGTATTGACTAACCAATTTTTCAAAGTCTTCATCTGAGAGTTCATTGAGCTCTGCACCAGTTAAAACATGTCCCTCAGTATCATTTGCATCGATAATTCCCAAACGTTTAGCAATCGCTTCTGCAGTATCTTGGTGGTCACCCGTAATCATGATTGGACGGATTCCAGCTTCCTTAGCTACACGAACAGCTTCTGCAGCTTCAGGACGTTCAGGGTCAATCATCCCAATCAAACCAGTGAAGATTAAATCATTTTCAAGATCTTCAGAAGTCAAGTTTTCTGGAATGCTATCGATAATCTTGTAAGCACCTGCAAGGACACGTAAGGCTTGGTGAGCCATTTCAGAGTTATTTGTGTGAATGAGGTTAGAGACAGTTTCATCAATAGGAGCGATATCCCCCGCCTTATCACGAAGAACACAACGTTTCAAAAGTTGGTCTGGCGCACCTTTAACAGCTACGAGGAAGCGTCCATCTGCAAGTGGATGAACTGTTGACATGAGTTTGCGTTCAGAATCAAATGGCAACTCAGCCACACGAGGATATTTCGCTAAAAATCCTTTAACATCATAACCTTTGTCCAAGGCATATTGGATGAAGGCTGTTTCGGTTGGGTCACCAATCAGGCTACCTTCGACATCAATCTTAGTATCGTTAGCCAAGACTACTGAACGTAGAAGCGGCATTTCAAGACCTAGTTCAATAGCATCGGCCGAGTCATGTAGGACCGCGTCATAGAAGACTTTTTCGACGGTCATCTTGTTCATAGTAAGAGTACCAGTTTTATCAGAAGCGATGATTTCCGTTGAACCAAGCGTTTCAACTGCTGGCAATTTACGAACGATAGAATTTCGCTTTGCCAAAACTTGAGTACCAAGGGCAAGAACGATAGTTACGATAGCAGGAAGCCCTTCTGGAATGGCTGCAACGGCAAGCGCAACAGAAGTCATCAACTCACCAAGTGGATTCTTGCCTTGAATGAATACTCCAACTACAAATGTAACAAGGGCAATCACCAAGATGGCATAGGTCAAGACCTTAGAAAGGCTATTCAAGTTTTGTTTAAGTGGTGTATCTGTTTCATCAGCATCTTGAAGCATGCCAGCGATATGCCCAACTTCAGTATACATACCTGTATTTACAACAACACCCATACCGCGACCATAGGTCACGTTAGAGTTTTGAAAGGCCATATTGACACGGTCACCAATACCAGCGTCTGCAGCAAGCTCGACTGTCAAGTCTTTTTCTACTGGTACAGACTCCCCTGTAAGAGCTGCTTCTTCAATTTTAAGCGAGTTAGCTTCTAATAAACGAAGATCCGCTGGTACAACATCACCTGCTTCAAGGGCAACAATATCACCAGGAACCAATTCTTTTGAATCAATCTCAGCCATATGCCCATCACGAAGAACTCTAGCAGCTGGACTTGACATGGATTTGAGAGCTTCGATAGCTTCTTCAGCTTTTCCTTCTTGGTAAACACCAAAGGCAGCGTTGATAATAACCACAGCTAGGATAATAATGGCATCTGCAATATCTTCTCCACCTGAAGTCACTACTGACAGGATGGCTGCTGCAACTAGGATAATAATCATCAAGTCCTTAAATTGCTCAATAAATTTAACTAAGATAGAACGCTTTTCACCTTCTTCTAGTTCATTACGTCCATATTCTGTTAGACGTTTTCCAGCTTCACTTGATGATAGACCTTGCTCAGTCGCATCAAGAGCCTTCAAGACCTCTTCAGGACTTTGAGTGTAAAACGCTTGGCGTTTTTGTTCTTTTGACATGTGTCTCCTCCTTGACTTTGTGTACCAAACAAGCTCTCTTCCTTGCCATTAGATTTTATGACAAACAAAAAGAGACCTGTTAATCCTAACAAGTCTCGCTGTTTAAGATAGTGCCGGAAAGCATACTTTTCAGTATAAAATTCGGAATGACGACACTATCACAGGTTTCTGCCAGCTACTCCCTTGAGTAGTACCATTATACCAAATTTTCAAAAATTTTCAAGGAATAGAATCAAGTAAAGGTTGCTTCATTTGAATTTTCTCCTGAAAACCAGTATAATGAAAGAACAATTTAAACCAATGAAAGGAAGCCTGATGAACCAATCAATGTCAAATCTCAAGTTGGCAGAACGTGGAGCCATTATCAGTATTTCAACCTACCTGCTTTTGTCAGCTGCAAAATTAGCAACTGGGCATCTTCTGCATTCATCCAGTTTGGTGGCCGATGGTTTTAATAACGTATCAGATATTATTGGAAACGTAGCACTCTTGATTGGTATTCGTATGGCACGCCAGCCTGCTGACCGAGACCACCGTTTTGGCCACTGGAAGATTGAGGATTTAGCTAGCTTAGTTACTTCCATCATCATGTTTTATGTAGGATTTGATGTTCTTCGGGACACCATTCAAAAAATTCTCAGCAGTGAAGAAACCCTTATTGATCCTCTGGGTGCAAGTCTAGGAGTCCTTTCTGCAGCGGTTATGTTTGCAGTTTATCTCTATAATACTCGCCTTAGTAAACAATCCAAATCCAAGGCCTTAAAGGCTGCAGCCAAGGATAATCTTTCCGATGCTGTGACATCACTTGGAACATCACTCGCTATTCTAGCAAGTAGTTTCAACTATCCTATTGTCGATAAATTGGTTGCTATTGTCATCACCTTCTTTATCTTGAAAACTGCTTATGATATCTTCATCGAGTCTTCCTTTAGCCTTTCAGATGGCTTCGACGACCGTCTACTGGAAGACTACCAAAAGGCCATTATGGAGATTCCAAAGATTAGTAAGGTCAAATCACAAAGAGGACGCACCTACGGTAGCAATATTTACCTGGATATCACTCTTGAAATGAATCCTGACCTGTCGGTTTTTGAGAGTCATGAAATTGCAGATCAAGTTGAGTCTATGCTAGAAGAACGATTTGGTGTTTTTGATACTGATATCCACATCGAACCTGCTCCCATTCCTGAAGATGAAATTATGGACAATGTCTATAAAAAACTCCTCATGCGCGAGCAATTGATAGACCAAGGAAATCAGTTAGAAGAACTCCTAGCCGAAGACTTTGTCTATGTCCGCCAAGATGGAAAACAGATGGACAAGCTTGCTTATAAATCTGAAAAAGAGCTAGCTTCTGCTATTAAGGATATTGAAGTTACTTCCATCAGCCAAAAAACCAAATTAATGCGTTATGAGTTGAATGGCATTCTCCATACCAGTATCTGGCGTCGCCATGAGACTTGGCAAAATGTCTTCCACCAGGAAACAAAAAAAGAAGACAAACAGTAACCCTATCCGGTGGATAGGGCTTTTTTGATTAATTCTCTTTAACCTAAACTATCTTATAAGTGTTTGGAAGATTTGGTTTTCGAAGCTTGTTTTATCTGTTTCCTTGCTTGACGATTTTGTTCAATACGCCATTCTCTTTCATAGTACTTCATAGTCTCGTATACCCTTTCAAGAAGACCTACATCTAGTAGAAAGATAGGGATGATCAAATCTGCTGACTGATAAAAAGGGCAACACCTTCTCTTTAGTAGAGCTAGAAGTGATTGGGATTTCTCATATTCCTTGTTTTTAAAATAAACTTTAATCCGATAGGAATCCCTATACTTCCCTCGAATCCGAGAGAAGGAAAATTCCTCTACATCAGCCCAAGCATAGAAATGACTGGGTTTCTTTGGATTTGGCTTGTAGTAAAATCCCTGAACAGTAAATATCAAATATTCCTTGTCCGAACTTAAAAGTCTGTAAGTCAGATAAACTCCTACTCCAACATAAAAAAGTAAAGCCAGCATTAACAAAAGACTTATCGTATGAAGTCTGGTCCCCTTTTGCGAATGCGAATGGAAATAATAGAGAGCTAACAACAATAAAAGTGCTGAAGCCAAGCCAAACAAGGTGTTCCAAATGATTTTCTTGGGACTACGTTTAATGACTTTTTCTTCCGTCATGCTAACTCACTTAAATACTCATAGCGTTCGTATTTTTCAAGGAGTGCTTCGTTTTTCTCATCCAGTTCTTTTTGGAGAGTAGCCAGTTTGCCAAAGTCAGAACCATTGGCCTGCATTTCCTCTTCAATAGCAGCGATACGATTTTCCAAGGTTTCAATATCGCCTTCAATGCTTGCCCACTCCTGCTTTTCTTGGTAGGTCATGCGTTTCTTGTCTTCACGGACCTTGACCACTTTCTCCTTTTCGGCCTTTTGCACTTGATTGGCCATCTCTGTTTCAAAGGCTTTTTCATCAAGATAGTCGGTGTAATGACCAAAGAAAGGACGAATTTTACCATCCTCAAAAGCGAGAATCTTGGTCGCTACCTTATCCAAGAAATAACGGTCATGGCTAACTGTTAAAACTGGACCAGCAAAGCCTTGCAAGAAATTCTCCAAAACTGTCAAGGTCGCAATATCTAGGTCATTTGTCGGTTCATCCAAGAGAAGAACATTTGGTTTTTCAAGGAGCAACTTGAGAAGATAAAGACGTTTTTTCTCTCCCCCAGACAATTTCTCAATCAAGGTTCCATGTGTCGAACGTGGGAAAAGGAACTGCTCCAGCAGCTCTGCAATCGAAGTTGTAGAACCACCACTTGTCTTAACCTCTTCTGCCACTTCCTGCAGGTAGTTGATAACCCGCTTGCTTTCATCCAAGCCCTCAATTTGCTGAGAGAAATAGGCGATGCGAACAGTTTCACCAATCATAACTTGACCTTCGGTCGGCTCAAGACTTCCTGCAATCAGGTTGAGGAGGGTTGATTTTCCAACACCGTTGTCCCCAACGATTCCAATACGATCTTTGGCCTGCACCAAGAGATTAAAATCTTGCAAAATGGGCTTGTTTTCATAGGAGAAGGAAACATCCTGAAACTCGATGACTTTTTTACCGATCCGACTGGTTTCAAAGTTCATGGCCAAGTCTGTCTCAGCATTACTGCCTGAAACTTCCTTTTTCAGGTCATGGAATCGATTGATACGGGCCTGCTGCTTGGTTGCACGCGCCTGCGGTTGTCTACGCATCCAGGCCAATTCTTGCTTATAAAGTTGTTCCTTTTTATGGAGAAGGGCCGCATCTCGCTCGTCTTGTTCCGCCTTAAGGCGAACATAGTCCTGATAATTCCCTTGATACTCGGTCAATCCTGCGCGATCCAACTCAAAAATTCGTGTTGACAAAGCGTCTAAGAAATAACGATCATGAGTGATAAAAAGGACAGTTTTCTTAGAATTTTTCAAGAAAAGGGTCAGCCACTCAATAGTAGCGATGTCCAGATGGTTGGTTGGCTCATCTAGTAGCAAGAGGTCGTGGTTGCCAAGTAAGACTTGGGCCAATTGAACTCGTCTCCGCAAGCCACCTGACAATTCCCCAACTGGAGTCGACAAGTCCTGAATCCCCAGTTTACTGAGAACCGTCTTGACCTGACTCTCGATTTCCCAAGCTTGGAGAGAATCCATCTCTGCCATAACTCTTTCCAAACGAGCTTGTTTATCTTCACTATAGTTGAGCATGAGTAGTTCGTACTCACGAATGAGTTGGATTTCTTTTAGATCACTCGATAAAACAGTATCTAGCACGGTCTTACTGTTGTCAAATTCTGGATCCTGGGTCAAGTAGCCAATCTGGTAATCATTTTTAGCAGAAAAAGGACTGACATCCCCATCAAAGCCAGAAACACCAGAAAGAACATCTAAAAGGGTAGACTTCCCTGTCCCATTGACACCAATGAGACCGATCCGATCCAAATCATGTATAATAAAAGAGATATCTTTAAAGACAGTCTTATCTCCAACAGATTTGCTTAATTTTTCAACAATAAAATCACTCATTTTTTCTCCCTCAAATAATCATGAATGGCTTCTAGGTCGTTTTCCAAATCTCCATCTACAATGGCATACTCAATCTCTGATAAAATCTCTCCCAATTCTGGACCGGGCTGGTAACCATATTCCTTGATGAGGATACCTCCATTAATCTGGATTTCTTTTTTATCATGAATGGTCAAACTATTATAAGTTTCTCTGATTGCTTGATGATTGACCTCTTTTCCTAGGGCCTGACGTAAATTTTCAGCCTGAATGAGTAAATCCAAGTCAAAACGATAACAATCGCGCTTGCTTAATTCTCCTTTTTCCCTCATAGCTAAAATAGCCACTAAATCTTGTACTTGCTTGGCAAATTGACGTGAGGTTTTCCAATGTTTCATAAATGGTTGCACATTGTTAATTTCCAAAACCCATAGAAGAGCTGCCCAAGCTTGTTCAGAGGATTCAAAGGTAAAGACCTCTTCTAAATCAAACAATCTTTGGAGCCTATCCCGACTAGATACCATATCAGGAAGATAGTCATAAGCTTGACTCTCAATCATGGAAGTCAAGCCCCTTCTCCAAAACGGAGCTAGTAAGAGTTTATCAAACTCAACAAAGATCCGCTCCACAGAAATTTTCTCCAAAAGCGGCGTTAAGGTATTCATAGCTTTAAATGTTTCTGACTCAAGTTCAAAGCCAAGGCTGGCCTGAAATCGGAAACCACGCATAATACGAAGGGCATCTTCATTGAAGCGTTCACTAGCCACTCCAACTGCTCTCAAGACTTGGTTTTCCAAATCTTCTAAACCATGGAACAAGTCAATGATTTCTCCTGTCTCATCCAAGGCAAAGGCATTGACTGTAAAATCACGGCGCTTGAGGTCTTCTTCTAGCGAACGTACAAAAGAAACCGCACTTGGTCTACGGTAGTCCACATAGACATCCTCAGTTCGAAAGGTAGTGACTTCATAATCCTCATCCCCATCTAGCACCAAGACGGTTCCATGCTCGATTCCAATATCAGCTGTTCGCGGAAAAATCTGCTTGGTCTCTTCTGGATAAGAAGATGTCGCAATATCTACATCATGGATAGGACGATTGAGGAGGGCATCTCTGACAGAACCCCCAACAAAATAAGCTTCAAAACCTGCTTCTTTAATTTTTTCTAATACTGGTAAAGCCTTCTGAAATTCAGAAGGCATTTGTGTTAATCTCATAATAAATGTTCTAAACCATAGACAAGCTCATGACGCTTGACAACTTCTTTGATTCCCAAATTCACCCCTGTCATGAAGGAGATGCGATCGTAGGAGTCATGACGTAAAGTTAAACCTTCTCCTTGATTGCCAAAGATAACTTCCTGATGGGCAACTAATCCAGGCAAACGAACTGAGTGAATACGCATGCCATCAAAGTCAGCACCACGAGCACCCGCAATCAGCTCTTCCTCGTCTACAGCACCTTGCTGGATAGACTCTCGAACAGTTGCCATTAACTCAGCTGTTTTAATGGCTGTCCCACTTGGGGCATCCTTTTTCTTGTCATGATGGAGCTCAATAATCTCCACATTTGGGAAATATTTGGCAGCCTGCATCGCAAATTGCATAAGCAAGACAGCACCCAAGGCAAAGTTAGGAGCAATCAAGCCACCCAAATCTTGGGCACGAGAAAATTCTTTTAGCTCTGCAATTTCTTCACTAGTAAAGCCTGTCGTTCCTACTACTGGAGCAAAGCCATTTTCAAGAGCAAAGCGTGTATTTTCATAGGCAACAGCTGGTGTAGTAAAGTCTACCCAGACATCCGCTTCAAAACCGGCCAAATCAGCCTTATCCTTGAAAACAGGAATCCCCCGCCATTCTGACTCAGACTCAAAGGGATCCAAAACTGCTACCAAGTCCAAATCTGGATCAGCCAAGACCATCTGACAAGCAGCCTGGCCCATCTTTCCCTTAAAACCAGCAATAATTACTCGAATACTCATCTCTACTCCTGTTTAATTTACAAAGCCTGTAAGAATTATCTTTTTCACACAGGGTTCTAGGCATGTTCAATTATCAAGATACAAAGGACGTTAGCTGCCCATGAAAAATAGGGAATAGCGTTGACTTTCCACGAAAGGCAAGACAGGCATCTTTTTTCAAGAGGCAGGTAGTCCATGTTCAATTGTTAAGATACAAGTAATCTTAACTAGCCTAGAAGCGCTAACTAAATCACGGGAATATAACCCAATGCAATACTTCCTGCTCCTAGGTGTGTGCCAATAACACTGCCAAATGTTGCAATAGATACATCACTTCCAACACCAGACTCAAGTAGATGCTGACGCATCTCCTCAGCTTTTTCAGGTGCGTTTCCATGAATAACAATGACAGTATACTGACCAGAAGTTGTCTCTTCCTTGATAATTTCAATTAAGCGCTTGGTTGCTTTCTTTTCTGTACGAACCTTTTCATAAACTTCAATCACACCATGTTCATTGAAATATAGAATTGGCTTAATACTAAGAAGGTTTCCCAATAGAGCTGCACCATTTGAAAGGCGCCCTCCTTTAACCAAGTGGTCCAAATCATCAACCATAATAAAGGCTGAGGTATGGCTGATTTGAATAGCTAACTTATCTTGGATAATAACAAAGTCATCCCCTTGATCTCTCCAGTTAAAGACACTCTCAACCATAATTCCTAGAGGTGCACTTGTAATCAAGGTATCTGGAAAAGCAATAGTTAAGCCCTCATATTCTTCTATCATATACTGGATATTTTGGTAAAAACCAGAAATTCCAGAAGATAGGAAAAGCCCCAAAGCATGTGTATAACCTTGTTCTTTCAATGAAGTTAAGATTTCATCCAACTTGGCAATACTTGGTTGACTGGTCTTAGGCAATTCAGAAGCCTGAGCCATTTTTTGGTAAAATTCCTCTGCAGTCAGATTGATACCTTCGACATATTCCTCACCATCAATATTGACAGGAATATCCAAGACAAATAAATCTTCTCTTTGCAAGGTATCTGCACTGAGATAAGCAGAGGAATCTGTGATAACAGCTAGTTTCATCTTAGAACTCCAAATTGATTCCTGGTAAGTCTAGAGCAATTTCAGTTACTTCGTAAGTCAAACGGTTGAGCATGTTCAAACATGGACGGGCCAAGGTTTCCACTTCTTCTTGGTTCAATTCACTTGGTTCATTGACAATACGACCTTCCACATGGTTCACCTGTGAAATGGTTCCACTGATGACAAATTTATCAAATACAATCATAAAACTCAAGACAACAATCAAGGAAGTCACTTGATTTTCTTGATCATGTTGAATCAATTGGAAATTCACATCCACCTTAGTTTCAGGAGCTCCATTTTCATTTTCCCATTCAAAATTACGCGCATCAAAATGATACTGACTGACAAATTCTTGTTCACGTTTAAGATTCATGTCTTTCTCCCTCGGCTACAATATTATAAGCTATTGTACCATATTTTTTTATTTTCATCTAGTTTTCTAAGTTTTAGTCAATCCCGATTTCAGCACGAACAACGTCTGCAATGGTATCAACATAGTAGTCCACTTCTTCTGTTGTAGGCGCTTCTGCCATAACACGCAAAAGGGGCTCTGTTCCACTTGGGCGAACAAGGATACGGCCATTCCCTGCCATTTCTTCTTCCATCTTCTCGATGATAGCCTTAATAGCTGGTACTTCCATAGCCTTTTCCTTCATGGCATTTTCCACTCGGATATTGACTAATTTTTGTGGATAGATGGTTACTTCTGCAGCCAACTCTGACAAGCTCTTACCAGTTTCCTTCATGATCTTTGTCAATTGAACAGCAGATAATTGGCCATCACCTGTTGTATTGTAGTCCATCAAGATGACGTGACCAGACTGTTCTCCACCAAGATTATAGCCTGATTTTCTCATTTCTTCAACAACGTAGCGGTCGCCAACTGCAGTAACTGCCTTATTAATGCCTTCGCGATCCAAGGCCTTGTGGAAACCAAGGTTAGACATAACAGTTGTCACAATTGTATTTTGAGCCAATTGTCCTTTTTCAGAAAGATATTTTCCGATGATGTACATAATCTTGTCACCATCAACGATATCACCATTTTCATCAACAGCAATCAAGCGGTCACTGTCTCCGTCAAAGGCCAAACCGATAGCTGACTCGCTTTCTTTGACAACTTCTTGAAGAGTTTCTGGGTGTGTTGAGCCGACATTCAAGTTAATGTTAAGACCGTCTGGTGTTTCCCCGATAACAGTTAATTGAGCTCCAAGATCTGCAAAGATTTGACGGGCACTTGTAGAAGCTGCACCATTGGCTGTATCCAAGGCAACCTTCATTCCTTCAAGAGGAGTTCCTGTCGAAACTAGGTATCCTTCATACTTACGCAAGCCTTCTGGATAATCCACCAAGGTTCCCAAGCCTTCTGCACTTGGACGAGGTAGAGTATCTTCCGCAGCATCTAGCAAGGCTTCAATTTCTGCTTCTTTTTCATCGTCTAGTTTGAAGCCATCACCACCGAAGAACTTAATCCCATTATCTAAAGCAGGATTATGGCTGGCCGATATCATAACACCAGCGCTTGCTCCTTCAGTTTTAACTAAGTAAGCGACTGCTGGTGTTGCCAGTACACCTAGTTTGTATACGTGAATCCCCACTGATAGGAGCCCTGCCACCAAGGCAGATTCTAGCATTTCCCCTGAAATACGTGTGTCACGTCCCACAAAAACTTTAGGTGCTCCCGTTTCATGCTGGCTAAGAACATAGCCACCAAAACGTCCCAATTTAAAGGCCAATTCTGGCGTTAATTCTACGTTAGCTTCTCCACGGACTCCATCAGTCCCAAAATATTTACCCATTTTTATAAAATCCTTTTTCTATTTTTAATTCGTTTTTGAACTAGTTGCTTTCGTCGATGAAGATGTCTCCGACGAACTGCTTGTAATTGCATTTGATGTACTTGAACTTGGTGCTACTGGTTTTGTAGTCACCTTCATTATCGTATCAAATGGAGTGATAACTACTGGTAATACAACACCATTGCGGTCAATTGCCTGCAATGGTACTGAACCACTGTAAGTACCTGTTATGCGTTCGCTGGTTGGTAAAAGCGCAATAATGCGATCTATTTTGGCTAATGTTTCTTGGTCAGTTGTGACAGAAACACGTTCATTTGACACTGTTATACTATCAATTTGTAGCTTGGGATCAATCTGACTCTGATCAACTTGTGGCACAACAAGCATCCCATCTCGCTTAACCTTCTTACCAACTTTAACTGTGATCTTTTGAGGTGTTACCACAGCAGTCAATCCACTTGGAAGATTTTCGATGTTCAAAGGAACTTCAATCGTTCCAACACTGGCATCTATCAAATCGGCTGTTACTTTAAATTTCCTTGTACTTTCTTGCATTTCACTAGCTAAGGTAACCCGATTGGCACCTGTCAATACTACAGATACTTCTGAAGCAAATCCGCTGATAAAATATTGATCATTATCGTATTGAATATCAATTGGTACGTTTGGTATGGTATTACTATAGGTCTCAGACTTTACTTGCCTAGCAGTATTACTATTTTGAAAGTTGGTAGATGTCGCATAGACAAATAATACAAAAGCAAAAAAGAGAGAGGAAACAATATATAGACTATTTTTTCTCATATTTCCAACCTCCTAACAAACGCTCCTTGAAGCTCACTTTTTCCTCAACCACAGGTAAAAGAAGAGCACGTAATTCTGCTTCAAATTCTTCAAGACTTAAGTTATGTTTAAACACACCGTTATAAGTAATTGAGATGCCCCCTGTCTCCTCTGAAACGATAAAGGTCAAAGCATCCGATACCTCAGATAAACCGATTGCAGCCCGGTGTCTAGTCCCGTATTCCTTAGAAATTCCCGTACTTTCAGTAAGAGGTAAATAAGCTGATGTTACGGCAATACGATTATCACGTATAATTACAGCTCCATCGTGTAGCGGTGTATTGGGAATAAAAATATTGATAAGGAGTTCCGCTGAGATTTTAGAATCTAATGGAATTCCTGTAGATATGTATTCCTGCAAGGTACGTACACGTTGAATAGCAACAAGAGCCCCAATTTTACGCGGACTCATATATTCTACAGACTTGACAAAAGAGCGAATCATGTGCTCCTCTGCACTGATTGTAGAATTAGAGAAAAAATCTGTCGCTCTACCTAAGCGTTCCAAGCCAGTTCGAATTTCTGGAGAAAAAATTACCACTGCAGCAATAACTCCGTAAGTAATAATCTGGTTAATCAACCAAGAAATAGTCGTTAAACCGAGGATATTCGCCACAAATTGCGCCAATACAAAAATAATTACCCCACGTACCAGAATCATAATCTTGGTACCTGCTATCGCTTTTGTAAAACGATATAAAATATAGGCAACAATCAAAATATCAAAGATATTAATGGCGATACTCCAAGGACCAGAAAATATGCTAGACCAATACTGCGGGTTGGATAATTGTTGAAAATTCATCCACTATCTCCTCTCCATTCAAACAGTTTCTTTTCTATTATATCATGTTTCTGAAATTTCTTTAATAGATTTTAAAACAGCCCATTCAAAAAAGAAAAGAGTTTAAGAAAAAGTGTGGGTAAAAATAAGGTTAAAATGAACATTCTTATAACTTTATTTAATCAAAGTCCAATCAAAAACTTTACAAAAATTTTTTTAATAGGTATAATCTAACTTTAGTCATGACTTTTCATGAATCAAAAATAAAGCACAGAAGCATAAGCATTTCGAAAGGATTAAAACTGTGAAAAAACTATTCTCAATATCAATCATCTTTATTTCTGCTACTGTTTTAGTAGCTTGCTCAAATAACAAATCAACTATCTCTGAAAACAAGGAACAACCCAAAACAGAGCAAAGCACTTCTACCTCGTCTATCGAGAAAACGAAGCCAGATAACAGTCAATACAAAGAAGTGACTTCCTTACTCAAAGGTCGTTTAAATCCTGGTAATACTGAAGCAGCTACTATTTCAATTGAAAATAATATCACGACACCAGATAATACTGAACCACATGATAATATCAAGATTTCGATAATTGGAGAAACTAAAGAATCTTACAGAAAATCTTTAGAAGCTCTAAATTCAAATTCTGCTACAAGAGATCAAAATAACGATATTGTGTTAGTTCGCATGAGTATCTCTGAGTTTGCAAAGAAATTACCCGATGATAAAACTACGATTACCATCGGTTATGAAAAATCTGATGGTCAATTCGAGATTATTGCTAAATCTTCAAAAGTTAAAGATTTTAACCCTATTGGTGAATTCCAATAATAGCTTTTCGATGAACTAGCTCGAAAACTATCTTAAAAAGAATTTGAATCATATTTTCTAATTTAATTTAAAATATGATAAAATAAACTAACTAGAAAAAACAAAGGAGAAACCATGTCTCAACTCTATGATATTACCATTGTAGGTGGTGGTCCTGTCGGGCTTTTTGCAGCCTTCTATGCTCATCTACGCCAAGCCAAGGTCCAAATCATCGACTCTCTTCCCCAACTCGGTGGACAACCTGCCATTCTCTATCCTGAAAAGGAAATTTTAGACGTACCGGGATTCCCAAACCTGACTGGAGAAGAGTTGACTAACCGTCTAATCGAGCAATTAAATGGCTTTGATACCCCTATTCATCTCAACGAAACGGTTCTTGAGATTGAAAAACAAGAAGAAGGCTTTGCCATCACAACTTCTAAAGGAAGTCATCTGTCTAAAACAGTTATCATCGCTATGGGTGGGGGTGCCTTCAAACCACGTCCTCTGGAACTAGAAGGCGTTGAAGGCTATGAAAATATCCACTACCACGTTTCCAACATCCAGCAATATGCTGGTAAGAAAGTGACGATTCTTGGTGGAGGAGACTCGGCTGTGGATTGGGCTTTGGCTTTTGAAAAAATTGCGCCAACTACCCTTGTTCACCGCAGAGATAATTTCCGCGCCTTGGAACACAGTGTCCAAGCCTTACAGGAATCATCTGTGACCATCAAGACACCATTCGTCCCTAGCCAACTCCTTGGAGATGGAAAAACGCTCGGTAAACTTGAAATCACAAAAGTCAAATCTGATGAAACAGAAACTATTGACCTAGATCACCTATTTGTCAACTATGGTTTCAAATCTTCTGTCGGTAACCTTAAAAACTGGGGTCTGGACCTCAACCGCCACAAGATTATCGTTAACAGTAAACAGGAATCCAGCCGAGCAGGTATCTATGCTATCGGTGACTGCTGCTACTATGACGGCAAAATTGATCTCATTGCGACAGGTCTTGGTGAAGCTCCAACCGCTGTCAACAATGCCATCAACTACATTGACCCTGAACAAAAAGTGCAACCAAAACACTCAACCAGTTTATAAGAAAAGAACCACGAGTCAAATGCGATTCGTGGTTTTATAGTTCATCTGCTAATTTGTTTATCTTTCTGAGTCTGTGGTTGACACCACTTTTGGTCAGAGGGGTGCTGAGGCTATCTGCTAACTGCTGGATAGAGTAGTCTGGGTGCTGAATCCGCAATTGCGCTACCTCCTGCAAATCCACTGGCAGATTTTCTAAGCCCATGATATCTTTGATTTTGCTGATATTGTTGATGGTCTTCATGCTGGCAGAAACTGTCCGAGCAATATTCGCTGTTTCAGCATTATTAGCCCGATTGAGATCGTTACGGGTTTCTCGCAAAATCTTAACCCGCTCAAAATCATCACGCGCCTCCATGGCTCCGATGACTATCAAGAAATCCATAATGTCTTCGGCACGCTGGAGATAAGTCACAGCTCCCTTCTTGCGCTCAAGAACCTTAGCATCCAGTAAAAACTGCTGGAGAAGAGAGGCAATCCCTTGCGCGTGGTCTAAGTAAACTGAACTGATTTCCAACTGGTACTTACCTGACTCAGGGTCACGAATGCTCCCATTTGACAAGAAAGCGCCACATAGATAAGCTCGACCAGCTTCCTCATCCGATAAAATCGCCTCGTCAATACCTGTTTCTATGCCAAAGAAAGAGTCGGCCAAATGTAAATCACTCAATAAGTCCTGCACCTTTTCATCTGTAAAAACGGTATAAACCCGATTCTTGCGAAGATTGCTCCTTTGATGATGGCGAATCTCAGACTTGATGCTATAGAAATGAAGAAAAGACTCATATAGATGACGAGCAAGCTTGGCATTTTCTGTCACGACTGATAAGGTTAAACCAGAACTCGATAGACCAATGCTACCAGACATTTTAATAATAGCGGCTAGTTCATGACGACTCAAATGATGCTGACCTAAAATTTCTTCTTTTACTGCAACTGTAAAACTCATTTTCTCACCTGTATAATCCGCATCAAATCATCAACAATTAAATCGCCATCATGAAAAGCCCCACCATTTTCCAACCGTAGGAAGTTAGATGAAATGACTCGTGGTACTTGTTTACACAAACCAGCAAAGTCATGCTCTACTTGAACTAAATATTCATCAAAACGATTGGAATTCATATATTCTTGAGGCACTTTTTCAATATTGACCAACACAGTATCAATAAAAGGTCTGCCAAGATGACGATGCAATACTTCCACGTGATCACTATCAGTAAAGTGTTCCGTTTCACCGCGTTGGGTCATGATATTACATACATAGGCAATCTCAGCCTTAGTTTCAAGAAGAGCTTGGCCGATTTCTTCAATCACAATATTGGGCAATATGGAAGTAAAGAGGGATCCTGGGCCTAAGACAATCATATCGCTTTCAAGAATCGTATTAACGACTCGACGACTAGCCTCTGGTTTCTCATCTTCAAGAGTATTGGTCACATAGACATGGTCAATCATTCCTGGGTGATCTGCAATATGACTCTCCCCAGCTACTTCAGTCCCATCTTTAAAGACAGCATGAAGAGTCAAGGGATAATCACTAGATGGATAAATTTTACCCGTCGTATGGAAAAATTTACTCAACAACTGCATTGCATTATAGGTTGATCCCTGCATCTCAGATAAGCCAGCAATGATAAGATTTCCCAGCGGATGACCAGCAAAGGCACCAGCATCCTCAGAAAAACGATACTGAAATACCTTTTCATAGAACTTTGGCATATCAGACATAGCCACTAAGACGTTACGGAGATCACCTGGTGGTGTCAAATGATTCATATTTTTACGAAGTTCACCAGATGAACCACCATCATCAGCTACCGTTACAATGGCTGAAATATCAACATCTTTTTCACGCAGACTTTTTAAAATGACAGGGATTCCAGTACCTCCACCAATTACCGTAATTTTAGGTTTTCTCATGAACGGTTTACCGTTTCCTTTCTTCTGTCTTTATCTCGGTGACTCACATTTACAGGCCAATTTTTAGACAAATCATCCGTTAAGCGTTTGGCAAAGGCTACACTCCGATGTTGTCCACCAGTACAGCCCATCGCAATGGTTAATACTGACTTACCTTCTTTTTGGTAACTTGGCAAGATAGGCTCAATCAGAGCTAACAAATGCTGATAAAAGTCCTCTGACTCAGGCTGATTCATGACATAGTCATAAACAGGATTATCCAAACCTGTCTGATTGCGTAATTCTGTATGATAATAGGGATTGGGCAAGAAACGAACATCAAATAACAAATCAGCATCAATAGGAATTCCGTATTTAAAACCAAAGGACATGACTTCAATACGGAAAGATTGACTCTGCTCTTGGTCTGAAAACTGCTCTGCTATGGTTTTCCGAAGTTCCCGTGGTGTTAATTCTGTTGTATCCACCACATTTTGACTCATATTTTTAAGTGGGGCCAAGAGTTCTCTCTCTAACTTGATCCCATCTAAAATTCTACCATCTGCAGCCAAGGGATGACTTCGTCTCGTCTCCTTATAACGAGCTACCAATTCTTTATCTGCAGCGTCCAAGAAGAGAATTTTAAAATCTAATCCTTCCTTATTTTCTAAACCATCTAGGACTGCCTGGATTTCTGAAAAGAAGGAACGGCTCCGCATATCTACTACCAAAGCTAACTTATGATCATCATCTTTGGTCTCTACCAACTGTAAAAATTTGGGCAAGAGGGCTGGAGGCATATTGTCAATTGTAAAATAACCTAGATCCTCAAAAGATTGAATGGCTACTGTTTTTCCTGCACCACTCATCCCTGTTACAATTACCAGATGAAGTTGTTTCTTTGTCATTTTTCTCTCCTTATATCAAAAGAAGCTTGGTATAACCAAACTTCAACTCAACTAGCTAGCCAATCTCTGCGATGACTTCAATTTCTACTTTTACATCACGAGGAAGACGAGCTACCTCCACAGCTGAACGAGCCGGGAATTCCTCATTAAAGGCCGTTTGGTAAACCTCATTAAAAGGAACAAAGTCATTCATATCACTTAAGAAACAAGTTGTTTTGACAACATGATCAAAATCTGTTCCTGCTTCTGCCAAAATAGCACCAATATTTTTCAAAACTTGTTCTGTCTGTTCTTGAATAGTCTCTCCTACAATCTCCCCAGTTTCTGGAGAAAGAGGAACTTGACCGCTAGCAAACAGAAGATTGCCAACGATTTTCCCTTGAACATAAGGTCCGATAGCCTTTGGAGCCTTATCTGTATGAATTGTTTTAGCCATTGTTTTACCTCATAATTTTTCTAAGATTGCATCCCAAGCCTGCTCCATCCCCGCCTTATTTACAGATGAAAAGATGATAAAGTCATCACTTGGATCAAAGTTTAATTTCTTTTTTATAGCCGATTCGTGCTTATTCCATTTGCCACGTGGAATCTTATCCGCCTTAGTCGCAACAATGATAACCGGAATCTCATAATACTTAAGAAATTCGTACATCTGGACATCATCAGCCGACGGGTCATGACGAAGGTCCACTAGACTAACTACCGCACGAAGATTTTCGCGAGTTGTTAAATACTCCTCAATCATACGCCCCCACTTTTCACGTTCCTTTTTGGAAACGCGAGCGTATCCATAGCCAGGTACATCCACAAAACGCATCTTGTCGTCAATGTTAAAGAAATTAAGAAGTTGCGTCTTACCTGGTTTCCCAGAAGTTCGAGCTAAGTTCTTGCGGTTAAGCATTGTATTGATAAAACTTGATTTTCCTACATTTGAACGACCTGCAAGGGCAATCTCTGGTAGTTCATCCTGCGGATAATGGGACTTGTTTGCTGCGCTCAGCAAAATTTCAGCATTATGTGTATTGATTTCCATAGTCACCTCTAAGCTGTTTCTAGGATTGGTTTATCCGTTCCATCGACAGCTTCTTTGGTGATACGAACCAATTTCACATTTTCCTGACTCGGTACTTCAAACATGACATCCAACATGGTCTCTTCGATAATCGAGCGAAGACCACGTGCACCTGTCTTACGTTCGATAGCTTTATTGGCAATTTCTTGCAACGCTTCATCGTCAAATTCCAACTCAACATCGTCATATGAAAGTAAGGTTTGGTATTGTTTAACCAAGGCATTTCTTGGCTCTTTCAAGATACGAACCAAATCATCCACTGTCAACTGTTCGAGAGCAGCAAAGACCGGTAAACGTCCAATCAACTCTGGAATGATACCAAATTTTTGAATATCTTCAGCAATGATTTCTTGCATATAAGAACTATTTTCATCAATAGCTTTATTATTTTGTCCAAAACCAATTACTTTTTCACCCAGACGTTGCTTGACAATCTCTTCAATTCCATCAAAAGCACCACCTACAATAAAGAGTATATTCTTGGTATCTACTTGAATCATCTCTTGTTGTGGGTGTTTACGTCCACCTTGAGGTGGAACGCTAGCTACAGTTCCCTCAATAATCTTGAGGAGAGCTTGTTGAACCCCTTCACCAGAAACGTCACGTGTAATCGAGACATTCTCGCTTTTCTTAGCAATCTTATCAATTTCATCCACATAGATAATGCCCCGTTCTGCACGCTCGATATTAAAGTCAGCAGCCTGCAAGAGTTTAAGGAGGATATTTTCTACGTCCTCGCCGACATAACCTGCTTCAGTTAATGCTGTGGCGTCTGCAATCGCAAAAGGCACATTTAAGCTCTTAGCCAAAGTCTGAGCAAGAAAAGTTTTCCCTGAACCAGTTGGGCCAATCATCAAGATGTTTGACTTTTGCAAATCTACATCTTCACTGTCTTCACGAGTATCATGGAAATTAATACGTTTATAGTGATTGTAAACCGCTACTGCCAAGGCACGTTTTGCACGATCTTGGCCGATTACATAGTGGTTCAAGATATTAAGAAGTTCGATAGGTTTTGGCACCTCAGACAAGTCTGCTAAAACTTCCTCAGCCAACTCCTCACGAATGATTTCCTGGGCTAACTCTACACATTCATTACAAATAAAGGCGTTGTTCCCTGCGATTATTTTTTGTACTTCTTCTTGGCTTTTACCACAAAACGAGCAATAAACCATCATATCATTTTTCCTATTTGTAGGCATGATTTCCTTCCGTTCTATCTTGTCATTCTATCTAAAATAAGGTCATGTAAAAAGCATGGACACTATTCACTAAATTTGTAAAAGCATTCAACCAAAGGAGGACAGAAAGTCCATAGCGTTTTTTACGAAAAGCTTGCGCACCTGCTAGTACACATACAAAACACAGCAAGGCCGTGAAAAAACCAAATATACTCCGTTCCATTAGACTTCCTTTCTCTTTCGGTATTGGATAGTAAAATCATAAGGATTTTTCTCGTCTTTAGCATAGAATTTACTTGAGACAGTCTCAAAAAGAGACAAATCAAAATCCTCAGGGAAATAGGTATCTCCTTCTACCCTAGCATGAATCTGAGTTACAATCACTTCATCTAGATAAGGTTCAAAAGCTTGAAAAATTTGCTTTCCACCAATGACATAGAGATTCTTATCTTGACTTTGATACCAGTCCAATACAGACTCAATATTATTAAAAATATTAACCCCATCCATATTTTCATCTGCATTACGAGTTAAAATCAAAGTCTCCCGTTGTGGAAGTAAACGACGTCCCATTCCATCAAAAGTAACTCGTCCCATCAAAATCGCATGATTGAGAGTGGTTTCTTTAAAGTGTTGCAATTCTGCGGGTAGATACCAAGGCAAACGATTGTCCTTACCGATTACCCCCTCTTCATCCTGGGCCCAAATAGCTACGATTTTCTTAGTCATACTTCCATCCTTTTTACTGATACTACTATTTTATCAAAAAACTAAAAAAAAGACTGGTTTGGAATAGCTTCTAAAATAGAAAAATCTGTAAGATGAATCTTACAGATTTTCATATACTTATTAAACCTCTTACAAACCAGGTGCTTGTCCAAGTTCTGCTGCAAGCATCCAGATTGTTTTATCCGTCTCAGTTTTGGCATCTGCAAAGATACCGTTTGTTACATCGTCACCTTCTTCATCAGTTACATCCAAACCTTTTTGGAACAACTCTGATAAGTAACGGAAGATAGAAAGTACACGTTCCAAGCTTTCTTCAACATTACGGTATTCACCAGCTTCTTCTTCAATTTCACTGTGTTCAAGGAATTCTGTCAAAGTAGAATATGGGTTGCCACCAAGTGTAATCAAACGTTCGCTGATTTCATCCAAGTGACCATCAAGAGCATCCATGTATTCATCCATTTTTGGATGCCATACTAGGAAGCCACGTCCACGCATATACCAGTGTACTTGATGAAAAGCAACGTGAGCTACATACAAGTCTGCTACAGCTTGGTTTAAAACTGCCTTTGTTTCAGCCAAAGCTACTGGTGCTGCCTTAGTTAGTGTTGCTACATCTTTTACTGCTTCTTTTTTAATTTCAACCATTATTTATACCTCATTCATTATTTTTCTAAGCAACCACATATTAGTGATTACATCCTTAGTATACTACTATGAAAAAATAATATCAAGCCAAAAGGCTCATATGAGAAAAGTTGCAATAGACTGATAATTTAAAGATTTATTAGAGAAAAAAGTGATAAAATAAACCCCTTTCAAGTGTCTTTTTATTATGCAGCATGTGTCATTTTTCCGACTTTTCGTAAATAGATTTTTACTAAAGATACTTGGTATTTGCTAAAATTTTTCAAATTATAAAATAATGTAATCAAAAGAAAAAGAGTATGCAACATAAATGCATACTACTTCTTCCAATTTAGGGTTTAATACCAGACGCTAACATCCACATTTCCTCGAATTCCTTTTAGAGATTCAGTAGATGTATACTGCCAACCTTTTGCTCCAGAATAATATGGATTTGTCCAATCAAGTCCATCTGTATAGGCTGCGACCCAATTGACATGTCTTAGAATATCAGGATGATTTAAACGTGTTTGTAATAGACTACGGTAACTATAAACTTTCACATTTTGATAACCCGCTTGTCTCATTTTTGACATATACTTATTGATGATCTTAACCCAGGTTCTAGTATCTGTTGGAGCTTTTTTAGTTTTATTATTGTACTCCCAGTTTTCAACGTCATAATAGATAGGATAAGACAAATTCATATTGTATTTTTTCAACAGTGCAATAGTTTGTTTGGCGTCATTTTCGGCATCTGTCTCATCTTCAGCGTAGGTATAGAGATAAACACCATAAGGTATTCCTAATCTGTTCAACTCTTTGATGTTGTATGCCAATTGCCTGTCTTCAGCACCGCTATAGCCTAAACGGACAATAACTCCATCTACTCCATTTTCATTAATTACTTTTTTCCAATCAGAGATATGGCCGTTGTGTTCACTGATATCAATTACTTTTTTGGCTTGATCAGTACCGACTTGCTCTTCTCTACGATTATAAAAATAACGTTTACCATTTTTGTTAACCCAGCCAGAGTTCAAATCTTTCTTTTCTTTTAATTCTCCCGAATCTGCAAAAATATAGCGAACACCATCTATGACTAACTCACCAGTAGCCATGGCACCACTACCTGTCAAATAGTAATTACCTTGCCACTCATTTTTAGCCATGTAACCCCATTTTTTGAAGTAGTACCATTTACCATTCACTTTTTGCCATTCTTGATTTGCATAAGAGCCATCGGATTTCAAATAGAAATAAGAAGAGTAAGTTGAGTCATATAACCATTCATTTTGCATCATTACGCCTTGAGCATTTAAGTAATAATTGCCCTGCCACTGATTCTTAACTAAATATCCGCCCTTCTTAAAGTAGTACCATTTGCCATCCACTTTTTGCCATTCTTGATTCGCATAAGCACCATCAGACTTAAAATAGAAAGAACTCTTATAGGCATCATCATAAATGAATTCATTCTTGGCCATATAACCACCTGATTTAAGGTAGTAGTTCCCTTTCCATTCATTCTGAGCATAACGACCATCCGATTTTAGATAAAACCAACTCTTATATGTTTGATCATAGACCCATTCATTCTTGGCCATGTATCCATTCGATTTAAGATAGTAGCTCCCCTTCCACTCATTTTGAGCAAAGCGACCATCAGATTTTAGATAAAACCAAGCCTGACGAGTCTGATCAAAAACCCATTCATTCTTGGCCATGTAGCCGCCTGATTTAAGGTAGTAGTTCCCCTGTAATTCATTTCGGGCATAGCGACCATCGGACTTTAGATAAAACCAACTTTTGTAGGTATTATCGTATATCCATTCATTCTTGGCCATAGAACCATCAGCTTTAATGTAGTAATCACCTTCCCAATGCGCAGGCTTCTGAGCTGGTTTGATTTCTTCTTTCTGATTACGTTGATTAGTCTCATCAGCTTTTTCTTTACTTACTGTTTTCTGATTAGTAGAAGGTGTTTCTTTTTTCGCTTCTTGCTTTTTTGTTGTATCTACAGTCTTGTTATCCGCCTGATCTTTTTTTGAAGGTTGCGTATTTTGATTTTCTACCTTGTTTAAAGAAGCCTGAATACTGTTTTCTTCCGAAGAAGAAGTTGTTGTTTCAGTTTCATTAGCAGATACTTGACTGACTGCTAATCCTAATAACAAGACACTTGCTAGACCAAGCTTTCTAATTATCAATTTCAATCTGTATTCTCCTATAAAAAATGGAACAAGCATTTAAATGCCGTTCCACTTAGCTTTTGCTTCAAATTATTTTACAAAGTCAAGCAAAGCCAAGAAGCTTTCTGCTTCAAGTGATGCACCACCTACAAGGGCACCGTCAACGTCTGGACAAGCCATATATTCAGCAACGTTTTCAGGTTTAACAGAACCACCGTATTGAACACGAACTTTATCCGCAACTTCTTGACCGAAGTCAGCAGCTACAACATCACGAACAACTTTACACATTTTTTGTGCGTCATCTTGTGAAGCTGATTTACCAGTACCGATAGCCCAGATTGGCTCGTAAGCGATAACTGATGCAGCAACTTGTTCAGCAGTCAATCCAGCCAATGCTGCAGATACTTGAGCACCTACGAATTCAGCAGCTTTTCCAGCTTCGTAAGTTTCAAGTGATTCCCCACAACAGATGATTGGAAGCATACCGTTTGCAAAGATTGCTTTTGCTTTTTTGTTAATGTCTTCATCAGTTTCATGGAAGTAATCACGACGTTCTGAATGGCCGATTACTACATAGTCAGTACCAATTTCTTTCAAAACTTGTGGGCTAGTTTCACCAGTAAAGGCACCTGCGTTTTCAAAGTAGCAGTTTTGAGCAGCAACTTTAAGGTTAGACCCTTTAGCAGCAGCAAGAACTGTTGTCAAATCAAGAGCTGGGACCGCGATACCTGCTTCAACAAGTTCTGATGAAGGAAGTTTTGATGCAACAGCTTCGACAAATGCTTTTGCTTCTTCTGGATTTTTGTTCATTTTCCAGTTACCGGCGATAAATGGTTTACGTGACATTTCACATACCTCTTTTTAAAATTTATTTTCTTCTTATTTTATCATAATTAAACACAGCTTGCAAATCTTACTCGGATAGCTAGACTAGTTTCAAAGCCTAATCCTTCCAGAGATTCATTGCATCTAGAAAATCTTCGGATACTGGTGTTTGTTGTGGCTGACTTGCTACTCTTTCTGCCCGTTTAGCTTCTACTTGAGCCACACTTCTAATCCCCTCGTGACGCCAATTCCGTAAAATAGCCTGAATGTACTTCCAGTTAGCTTTCCCATTTAAAATAGCTTCCCGAAGAGCTTCCTTAACTACATCAGTATTTGTTCCATCTTCTTTTACAGTTTTAGTCAAATCTTCAATTTCAAACGGGGTCAACAAGCGACCCAGTTCCTGCTCAAAGGTTTCAACTAAGTCTTTTAGTTGATTTTGAGGAGTCAACTGCTCAACCTTCGACTTACCAACATCTAGTAACTCATCCAGGCGTTCTAAGGCCGGACTCGCATCAAAAATAAGCTCTATTTCACCATTTAACTCAATAGTCCTATACTGAAGTAAACCCTTCTCGGTCAAATTGGAAATAGCTTGATTGACTTCCGCCAATTCTTTTCCAATAGTCTCAGCAATTTGACTCGGAGACAATTCTTCCATAGCGGACGTATTTTGTAAATAGAAAAATTGCCAAACCAGAAAATCATCACTGGAAGGAAAGAGTTCCTTAAAATGCAAGAGCAGGGCACTCGGCAAAATCAAGTTCCCTGATTTAAAAGCGTCTAAGTATGTCATAATTCCTCTTATAAATAGCCAAATGCAGATGCATCATTTTGAATACTTCTCCAATCAAAGGGTGTTTCTTGATAGACAGCATAGTTAACCCAGTTACTGAAAAAGAGAGCTGCAGATGAAGACCAACAGAGACAAGGGGTTTGATGAATATCATCATTCTTAAAGTAATTTTCTGGAATATGCGGATTTAATCCAGCCTCACAATCACGAAAATACTCTTTTGCCAAGGTATCGCGATCATACTCTAAGTGTCCAAAACTATAAATTTCACGCAAATCCCGACTAGCCAAGATGGAGACACCAACTTGGGAGCCTTCCGACAGAATTTCTAAATTGGTCTTATTTAATATCTCTTCTTTAGAAATCTCTGTATTTCTAGAATGTGGAGCCACATAACTATCGTCAAAACCTCTAAAAAGGAGATGTCCTTCTATCAAAGTATCTTGCGGATAAATCCCAGATAGCTTACTATCCATTTGATACTTTTCTACTCCATAGCGAAGATACAGACCTGCTTGGGCACCCCAACAAATATGAAGAGTAGAGTAAACATGGGTTTTAGACCATTCAATCACTTGACTAAACTCTTTCCAATAATCCACTTCTTCAAAAGGTAGATG
Organism: Streptococcus sp. SK643; assembly: GCF_000259505.1. GTDB lineage: Bacteria > Bacillota > Bacilli > Lactobacillales > Streptococcaceae > Streptococcus. The sequence continues at coordinate 22,133 of NZ_AJMM01000021.1, read as the reverse complement.
TTCAACCGGGGCACCAGTAATGATCATCCCATCAAAATAGTCATCCTTCACTTCTCTAAAGGTCTTATAAAAAGTTTCCATATGCTCTGCACGAGTTGTCTTGGAACGGTGACTCTCCATATAGAGGAAGTCTATGTCCAATTGCAAAGGAGTATTTGCTAAATGCCGTAACAACTGGGTCTCTGTAACCACTTTTTTGGGCATTAAATTCAAAATCAAAATCTTCAAAGGACGAATATCTTGATGAGCCGCTCGTTGGTCATCCATGACAAAGATATTTTCTGTCCTTAAAATCTCAACAGCTGGCAGTTTTTTATCAATTCGTATCGGCATAACTCTCTCCTAACTGTAGTCTTTCGGGAATCGCGGTAGGTATTTAACTATCCAATGTTAAACATTTCTTTCCTTTATTATACTGTAAGAAGATATAGTTTTCAATTATAGTTTTTCTCTAACTAGCTATAGTCTATTTTTATATCCTAATGTAGAGAAAACAGCCCTAGGGACTGTTTTTCTTTAATAATGCATCAGAACCTTGTAATCGTAGTCACCGATTTTTTCACGGCCTTTTAAGTCATCTAATTCCACCAGAAAGGCACAACCTGCCACAACACCACCAAGTTTTTCAATCATCTCGATAGTTGCCTTAACAGTTCCACCTGTTGCCAAGAGATCATCTACAATAAGAACACGTTGACCTGGCTTGATGGCATCAGCATGCATAGTCAAGGTATCAACCCCGTATTCTTTTTCGTAGTCAGCAGAAATGACTTCGCGTGGTAATTTACCTGGTTTACGAACTGGTGCAAAACCAATTCCCAACTCAAAGGCAACTGGACAACCCACGATAAATCCACGAGCCTCTGGCCCTACAATCATATCAATTTTCTTGTCAGTAGCATACTGAACGATTTCACGAACAGCGTAGCTATAGGCATTACCATCAGCCATCAAAGGACTGATATCACGGAAGGTAATACCTTCCTTTGGATAATTTTCAATCGTTGCAATATAATCTTTTAAATTCATATTTTTCTTTCTTTCAAAGTTTTTACTCTCTATTATACCATATTTTTTCTAAAAGAAGAACAGATAATTCTCAATTACTTCATAAGAGATTTTCAGCATCATAGTAGTCAATCTCCGTCTTATTAAAATGACAAAAAACCGATGAAGCGTATGCTCCATCGGTTTTAAGGATTATCTGTCAATTCTTATACATTAACAGCGCTTAGAAAGATTAGTCATCTTTCTTCTTACGAGCTACAAGTCCAAATCCACTCAAGACTCCGAGAAGTCCAAGTGCTGCTAGATTAGCATGATTTGCTGTACCTGTATTTGGCAATTCTTTTTGACCTTCAACATATTTAGATTGCTCAGGCATAGCAGGTACTTCTTGTACAGTTGGTGTCTCTGATGAAGTTGGTCTACTTGGTTCAACCGGCATTGGAGCTGGTGGCATTACTTTTTCGTATACGTGTTCAACATCTCCATTTGGAAGTTTCTTCGTTTCTACGAATCTATATCCTGGAATGTCTTTCTTAGGTTGGTCACCTTTTTCTACTGGATAGCCTGGAATTTCATTTCCTTCTTTATCTTTGTGGAATGTGTTAACTTTTTCGTATACGTGTTCGATATCTCCATTTGGAAGTTTCTTAGTTTCTACGAATCTATACCCTGGAATGTCTTTCTTAGGTTGGTCACCTTTTTCTACTGGATAGCCTGGAATTTCATTTCCTTCTTTATCTTTGTGGAATGTGTTAACTTTTTCGTAGACATGTTCGACATCTCCATTTGGAAGTGGTTTTGTTTCTACGAATCTGTAGCCTGGGATATCTTTCTTAGGTTGGTCACCTTTTTCTACTGGATAGCCTGGGATTTCGTTTCCTTCTTTGTCTTTGTGGAATGTAGTAACTTTTTCGTATACGTGCTCTGTATCTCCATTTGGTAATTTCTTAGTTTCTACGAAGCGATAGCCTGGGATTGAATCTTTCTTAGGTTTTTCTCCTTTTTCAGTTGGAACTTTTGGAATTTCATTTCCTTCTTTATCTTTATAGAACGTTAAAACTTGTCTATAGATATGTCTTGTGTTTCCTTCTTGGTCTACTATTGTTTCGACATATTCATATTCCGGAATATCTAGTTTAGCTTGAACGCCATCTTCTTCTGGGAATCCTGGAATTGGTTTACCATTTTCATCTACATAATCTGTAGTTGGACGAACTGTTGGTGTGTAAGTCGCAGTAATCGTATTACCTAACTTATCTTTTCTAACTACCGTTACACCTTCTGTAGTACCTACATACCCTTCTTCCGGAGTAAATGTTACTTTACCTTTTTCGTCGATTGTGTAAGTTCCTTCTCCCGGTACTACCATTGTTGTAGATCCATCAGCAAATGTTGGTGGTACATTCACATCAACATCACCTGTAAATTCTGGAGTTTCAGATTGAGGAGTATTCTTAGGTCCTTCTGTAGCTTTGTCTACAGTTGTTGTTACTGGTGTTACTGTTGGAGTGTATTTAGCCGTTACTTCTGTTCCGTTCTTATCTACACGTTGTACAGTTACTCCTGTAGCTGTCCCTAGGAATTCTGGTTCTGGTGTGAATGTTACTTTACCATCTTTATCGATTGTGTATGTTCCTTCTCCTTCAACTGTTACAGAATCAACTGGATCACCTGTCTTAGGATCAACTAGTTTAGCTGGAACATCCTTATTAATTTCAACAGTTTCTTCTTTTCCATTGATTTTCACTGAACCACCTTCGAACACTGGTGTTCCTGTTTGTGGTTGACCTTTAGGTCCTACTGATGTCTTATCTTCTCCAGTTGGCGTTACTGGCACTACTTTTGGAGTATACTTAGCTGTTACTGGCGTTCCATTCTTATCAACACGTTGAACTTCTACACCTTCTCCTTTTCCAGTAAATTGTGGTTCTGGTTGGAATTTCACTTTACCATCTTCGATTGTGTATGTTCCTTCTCCAGGAATTACTACTGGTTCATCAGTTGGTCCTCCTGTTTCTGGATCAATCAGTTTTGGTGCTTTTGTTTCATCAATCTCAACAGTTTTTGGTACACCATTAACCGTTACTGTTCCACCTTTGAATTCTGGTAATCCTGTTTGTGGTTTACCTTGAATATCTTTAGATTTAGCTGGTGTTGCTGTTGGTGTTACACCTTTAACTTTAGGTGTATATTTCGCCTGAACTGTTGTTCCGTTCGTATCTTGACGTTGAACAGTTACTCCTGTTGCTTGACCTGTAAACTGCAGTTCTGGTGTGAAAGTTATGTTACCATCTTCGTCAATAGTATATGTTCCTTCATCTTTTACTACAACTTTATCAGTTGGGTTTCCTGTTTCTGGATCGATTAGTTTTGGAGCTTTTGTTTCATCAATCGGAACTTCTTTATCTCCACCTTTAAATACTGGTGTTCCTGTTTGAGGTACACCTTGTACATCTTCTGATGTTACGTCTTCTCCTGTTGGTTTAACTGGAGTTACTGTTGGAGTGTATTTAGCTTTTACAGCTGTTCCGTTTGTATCTTCACGTTGAACTTCTACTCCTGTAGCTGTTCCTGTAAATTGTGGTTCTGGTTGGAATTTCACTTTACCATCTTCGATTGTGTATGTTCCTTCACCTTCAACTACAACTTTATCAGTTGGTTGTCCTGTTGTTGGATCAATTAGTTTTGGAGCTTTTGTTTCATCAATCGGAACAATTTTTTCTTCATCGTTAACTGTTACTTTTCCACCTTTGAATTCTGGCAATCCTGTTTGTGCTTTACCTTGAACATCTGTTGTTTCAGCTGGTGTTGCTGTTGGTTTAACAGGTTTAATGTTAGGTGTGTACGTTGTTCTTACTGGAGTTCCATTCATATCTGCTGCTTGAATAGTTACCGGTGGAACTTGTCCTACATATGTTTTGTCTTCTGGTGTGTATACTGCAACTGGATCTTTACCAGGCTCTTTTACAAGAGTATACTTACCGATTACTTTATTTGGATCTTTTGGATCTTTTACAACTACTTCATCAGTTGGTTTTCCATTTTCACCTACTAATGTAACTGAACCTTGATTAATCGGTACCGGATCTGATTTAATTGGATTTCCAGCTGGATCTTCTAAATCTGCAGTTCCACCTTTGAATATAATAGGTTGTTTTTGAGTTGCACCTTGTACATCCGTTGATTCAGCTGGCTTAGCCGTTGGTTTAACCCCTACGATTACTGGAGTATATTCAGCTGTTGCCGGAGTATTATTTTTATCTACACGTTGAACTGTTACTGGTTGTACTGATCCTACATAACTTTTATCTTTTGGTGTGAATTTCACTACTCCTGTAGTCGGATCTAAAGTATATTTACCGATTACATTTCCTTCTGGATCTTTCGCTGGAAGTTCATTTGAAGGAACAGGTTGCTTCGTTTCTGGGTCAAGTAATGTTGCTGGTTTATCGTAATCGATTGGTACTGCTTCATTACCTGGTTTGAAGTAAGGTTTACCATTTTGTTCTTGACCTTGTACTCCTGTAGTCACATTATCGAATCCTTCTGGTACTACTGGTTTAACAATAGGTGTGTATTTTGCAGTAGCTGGCGTTCCATTTGTATCAACACGTTTTACAGTTACACCTTTTGCTACACCTGTGAAGTCTTTTTCTGGTTGGAAGTGAACTGTTCCATCTGGGTCTACTGTATAAGTTCCTTCTCCTGGTACTACTTTTGTAGTCGTTCCATCTTCGAACGTCGCTGGCACTTTATCGTCGATTGGGAATTCATCGTCCCCTGGTGTAAAGACTACTTTACTTTGTTGAGGTTTTCCTTGAAGGTTTGTCGTAGTTTTATCTTGTCCTTCTGGTACTACTGGAGTCACAGTTGGAGTATAAGTTGTTTCTACTTTTGTTCCGTTTTTGTCTGCTGCAGTTACTTTCGCTGGGTCTGGTGTTCCAGTGAAATCTTTATTTGGTTGGAATGTAATTACGCCAGTTTCTGGGTCTAAAGTATAAGTACCCACTTCTTTTCCATCTTTAAGAGCTGGCATTGTTGTTACTTCTGCACCTGTTGGGTCTACAAGTTTCACTGTTGATTTATTGATTGGTGCTGATTCGTCACCTTCTTTAAACATTGTAGTTGTATCTTGAGTTTGTGGTTTACCTTGTTTTCCACTTGTCTCTTTTGGTTCTGCAGTTGGTTCTACTTTTTCCACTTCTGGAGTGTAGTCTCCACTAGATGTAACTTCAACTTTATTTCCTTCTGAGTCTGTTGCTGTTAAAGCTACTTTAACCTCTACTCCTTGTGCTTTACCTTTAAAGCTTGGTTCTGGTGTAAATGTTACTTTACCAGTCTCATCAATTGTATATGTTCCTTCTCCTGGCACCACAACTTTGCCTTCTTCATCAGCACCTTCTAGTGAGTACTTAGCTGTAGACCAGTCTACATTTGTACCATCTGGAGTGTTAGTTCCTGTATTTAATTCAGAGAAACGATCTTTTCCTGATTTAGATTCTTGAGTTTGTCCTTGTTTTCCTTTAGTTTCATCATTTGATGGTTTAACACCGTATACAGTTGGTGTGTAAGTAGTTGAAGATTCTACTACTACTGGTTCTCCATCATCTCCTGTTAAGGTTACATTAGCTGAAACTGTTAATGGTTTAGCCGTACCGATAAATCCTGGAGCTGGTGTGAAGTTCACTTTACCTGTGTTTTCATCAATTTCATAAGTACCTTCACTTGTAGTTACAGAACTTACTTTTTTACCTGATTCTGGATCAACAAGTTTGTAGTCAGATACTTCTGCATCATTTGGTAAACCAGTCTTGAATCCTTTTTCCATTGAATCAGTTTGTTCTTGACCTTCTGCACCAGAAGATTTTTCAGGTTTAGAAACTACGATGTAGTAAGTTGTTTCTGCCACTGCATCTTCTGTAACTTCTCCTGAATCTGTTTTTCCTACTGTTGGAGTTGTTACAACACCGTTTGAATCAACAGCTCTTACTGTTACTTTGTAACTTCCATACTCACCTAGAGTATATGCTGCGATTTCTGGGTTTGCTAAGTTCTTCTCTGCTGCTGTTTTTAATGCTCCACGAGCTGTTTCTACAGCTTTTTCAGCTGCAAGAGCCTCATCACGAGCTGATTTTACTTTTGCTTCTACACCAGGTAATGCTGCTACCGCTTTATCTAATTCTGTTTTTAGTGAAGCTTGTTGTTCTTTTGCCGCATTTAATTTCTTCTCAGCTAAATCTCTCGCTGTTGGTGAAATTGTACGAAGATTTAAATCATCTAAAGCTTTTTGAGCATCTTCTACTATTCTATCTTGACGGTCTACTAATTCTTGAATTTTCGCTAATTCATTATTTGCTCCTCGAGCGTTCGCAACCGCTTCTGCTGCAGCTTTTGTTTTTTCTGCTGCAGTACGTTGTGCTTGAATATATGCTTTTTCTTCTGCTTCTGCTAAGTTAAATTCTTTTTTCGCTCCACTTGGTGAAGTTACCGTTAATTTAGTTTTAATTGTTTCAGACTGTGCATCATCTGACTCATCGTCAATTTTATCTTCAAACGCTACATTTGCTTTAGGTGATTTCAATAAATCTACAGAATTTCCTTGTGTATCTGCGTAACTTGTTGATGTTCCCGCTGGTTTGTCGTTTTGGATAGATGCTACATCTGTACTTGATGCTTCACGATATGCTACATATCCTTTGAATCCAGAATCTGTAGAAATCTTCCATCCTGCATTTGATTTTTCTGCAGTAACAGTCGAACCGTCAGAAGCAGTCCATTTATCTGTTGCTGAATCATAAGTTACTGTAACAGTAACCCCTTGTGCATTAGTTGTTTGCGCTTTTGGTAATGTAGTAACTGTACGTGTTACATCACCGACCGCTGTTACTTCACCATTTTTACGAATTTCTGCAACTTTTTCTGTTAAAGTAGCTGCATTTGAAGTTGTATTCCATGTACGAGTGAATTCGTATACAATGTAGTCAACACTTCCATCTGCTTTTGCATCTGTATAAACACGACGTTCTGTTAATGTTGTAGTTCCATCTCCATTGTCTTTTAGGACATAGGCATCTTCATTTGCAAGAGCATATTTACCAGTTGCACTATTAAATGTAGCTGTATATTCTTTATTATTTGCATCTTTCACTTTCACAACTTCACGTTGTAAGTCCGCACGAACTTTATCAGTAGTTGCTTTCGCTACAATACTATCTACTCCAACATATTGCGTAGAATCAGATGTTACTGGAAGATTGAAATTAGAAGTTGCTGTTGTTGATGCATCTCCTAATTGATCTCCTGCTTTAACAGCAGTATTCGTTGTTCCTTCTGCTACAGTCCATTTACCGTCTTTTACAACTAATTTTGTAACTGTTCCATCTGGCATTGTAATTTCTGCTTTATTAGCACCATTAGATACTGTTACAGGAACTTTTGTTGCATAAGCTTCTACGTTAGATACTGTAACTTTTGGTGCTACTGCAATCGTAATATTTTCATGAGCTTCTTGACCATACATATTCCAGTCAACATTCTTAGCATTTGTGGAGTCGTTGTAGTCTTTAGCATATGCTGCTACAGTGAAGATCCCAGCTTCTGTTGCTGTACCGTGAACAGTACCTGATTGTGGATTATAATCTAAACCAGGAACAACATCCTTAATAGGTGTGTCTTTTCCTGTATATACTCCATTTAATGTAGTGTGAGCCGTAACTGTTTGAGGATTTGCCATCGCTCTTACTTTACTACCATCAACAGCTGTGAAGTCTGCTGTTTTAGCTGTAGATGATGGAGCTGCTTCAGAACCAGCTGTAAATGGAGTTCCATCAGTACGAGCATAGTTAGCACGAGTATCCTTATTCACACCATCGTTATCAACATATTTAATATTATGGTTCACTTCATCTCCAATTGTGACCATTGTAGATGTACCTTTAATTAATGGAGCTGTTGAGTCTTGCCATCCAATCCATCCAGCTGTTAAGTCACGGAAAGTAACTTGTTGAGATTGACCATCTTTTTCAACTGTAACGATATAACGCATATCATAAACACCATTTTGAAGGTTCGATGCTACGTATCCTTCTACAGTATCTGTTTTTTCATTATATCCTGTACCAGGAACTAAGTTACTTAGTTGGATATCTTTAATTTTATATCCCGCAGCTTCTGCTTCTGGTGATAAAGTGAAACGTTTTTTAGCATCAGTGATATATACATAGTGGTTTCCTTGCTCATATGTATATCCGTAGATTTCTGTGGTTAAGTATTCGTAAGCACCACCTGCACCCCATGTATTATTGTTGTTAGATTTACCAGTGACACGAAGTTTGCCTTTCCATAGTTCTGCTTCACGTCCTACTTTTTGAGCTTCTGTTTTAGATAATGGAATATCTGTACGTCCACTTGTCCCAGCTTTACCATTGTTTGCTGCAGCTACATCTGTATTATCTGATTGATAACCACGAACATAAATTTTATAGTTGCTATTACCGTCTAAAACTTTGTAAGATTTACCTGTTGCAGTAGCGAATTCTCCATTTTCTTTTCTTAATTCTGTAGAAGCAGCTGTATACCCTTCATTAGCTGAAAGAGCTACAGCGAATCTTCCATCACGATCAAGACCTGCTTTTTTAAGTTCATCATATACCGCAAGAATCGATTCATTCAAACGTTCAAGTTGCGCATCTACTTGTTCTTTTGTTACGCTCTTATCTGCTAAAAATGATTTTGTTTCAGAAAGAATAGCTTGGTTCTTAGCAACAGCAGCAGAAATAGCTGCTTTATTTTCTTCCTTAACTTCTTGTTTTTCAAGTTCATTTTCTGCTAATCTGTTAGTTACTTCAGCTTCTGATGATACTTGAGTCAATACTTTAGTTACTAAAGACAGTGATTTATCTTCTGATTCCGTTGCTTTTGCTGCCTCTTCTTTTCTAGCTTCAACAACTTTATCAAAACCAGTATGATTGGCTTCATTCACGACTGTTGTAAGAGCCGATACCTTAGCAGCTTGACGATCAACTTCAGCTTGATTTGCATCTATTTTCCCTAGAGCTTCTTTAGCATTCCCTAGAACTTCATTTGCAGTTGCAATAACATTTGCATCCGCGTATTTTGCAGAAGATAATTTAGACTCCAAACCAGAGATACTCGCCTCTAGAATGTCTCTATTTACTTTTTTTGTCTCTTCCGCTTGTGTTTCTTTTTCAGAAACCTCTGGTTTCACTGCTTGATCACTGGTTCCTGCTTTATTTTCTGGGCTAGCAGTAGTTTCCAAATTCGCTCCAGAAGTCACTTGAGCTTCTGCTGCTGAAACTGCACCATTTCCTAGAAATAGTAAACCAGCAGCAATCGCTACTGATGCTGCACCAAAACTATACTTACGAATACCGTAACGAATGAACTTTTCTGTTCGAAACTCTTGTTGTTTGCCTTTCATTTTCGAGAGCAACCTCCAAATAATTATTTTTTGCAATATAGATGAACAAATAACTACTCACCGAAAATCATATATTCATATATGTTTATATTATAAAAATCTATTTATACCTATGAGTAGTAATTGGCACCAATACCCACAGTAATTTTAACATTTTCCCAATAATTTAGCAATATATACGATAACTAATAAATAATATTTTTTTTGATATTTTTTAAATATCATTATATTTATCATTTTTTTCTCTTGTATTTTAGAGATAGCAATAGCTCTTTAATTATTCAAACAGACAGTAGGCATTATTTTTATATAGGATTTTAAATTATTTTGATAATTTACTACTACAATTCTAACGATTAACACTATCTGTAAAACATAAAAACCTCATCCCTATTTAAGTGAGGGACAAGGCTTCTAGTGAATTAATGATTATTTCTATGGCATTTAAGAGCCATTTATTCGATTTGCTCTTAAAAAAGATGTTTTCGAATATCAGCATTCTTGGTAAGATGATTTGATCTGTTGGATAGACAGATAAACTCCACTAAAATGATTTTTAAAAGCCAATCTACAATTCTGTACGATTTTCAATAGCTCGTAATAAAGTGACTTCGTCAGCATACTCAATATCTGCTCCTACTGCTAGTCCTCTTGCTAAACGCGTCACCTTTATCCCTGCTGGTTTGAGCAATCGAGATAAATACATGGAAGTTGCTTCCCCATCTGCAGTCGCATTGGTTGCTACAATAACTTCAGAAACTTCACTATCCATGAGGCGAGTCATAAGACTCTTTAGATTGATATCATCTGGACTGACACCATTCATAGGTGAAATCAGTCCATGTAGAACATGGTAGAGCCCGTGATATTCTTGAATATTTTCCATAGCTGCCACATCTTTACTATCTTCGAGCACCAAGATGGTTGTCTGATCCCTAGTCGAATCCGTACAAATCGAGCATGGATCGTCATCTGTCAAACGACCGCAAATCGAACAGTAGGTCAATTCTCGCTTTGCAGAAAGAAGATTTTTTGCAAATTCATTGACATCATCATCAGACATCCCAATGGTATAAAAGGCTAGGCGAGTAGCTGTTTTAATTCCGATTCCCGGAAGCTTTGAATAACTGTCAATCAACTTGGCAATAGGTGTTGGATATAGCATAATTTCCTCTCTAATTCATTGGATGGTGTTTTTGATAAAGATTGATAATGTCTCGCGCGATTGATGGGCCAACTCCATTTGTTAGATTAGTATTGTGTGGAAAAACAACCGCAACGGCAATCTGTGGATTATCAGATGGTGCATAGGCAACAGCGTTGGTATTGGTAGCTTGCTGACCATTAGCTAAATAGCTTTCAGCTGTACCTGTTTTACCACTAATAGACACCAAGGCCCCATTTGAAAATGCACGCCCTGTTGTCAAGCCACTAGTGCCATGAGCCACTTGATAAAATCCTTGGTGCAATAAACTCAAATCAGATTCTGAAATCTTGACTTTATTCATTTCGGTCGGTTGAAGTTGCTGAATCAAATCTCCTAGCTCTCCCTTTTCATTATTACCATAAATTCCCTCAACAATATGAGGGGCAACACGTACACCATTATTGGCAATAGTTGCTACATACTGGGCCAACTGCATCGGAGTATAATTGTCAAACTGACCAAAAGCATTTGTAATATAATTGGCAAAACTATAATCTTTTGGGATAAAACCAGTTGACTCATCTGGTAAATCAATTCCTGTTGCAGAACCCAACCCATATTCAGCAAAGGTTGCACGTAGTTTACCCATAGCAGACTCAAGATTACTGGTCCCGACAATCATGTTCGGCTGATAGGTCTGTCCCATAAGACCTAAGGCAGTTTGTATCATATAGGTATTTGATGAGTACTCCAGAGCCTGAACTGCCGTAATCGACATTGGTCCAGAAAATGCTGTATACCAAGAATTAATAGGAGATGAACCTTGAAAAACAATAGACTGATCTGTTAGTGTCTGATTACCTGATAAGATACCATTTTCCCAACCAGAACTAATAGTTGCTGCCTTGACAACCGAACCTGGAACATAGACATTGGTCACTGTCCCCAAGGAGTCAGGTGTCAACTCTTCTGTTTTTAAATCATGTTTGATTCCTGACATAGACAAAACTGCACCAGTTTTTGGATTGAGAGCTACTGCATACACTCCTTCAGAATATTTAGCTCCACCATTCCCTAATTCTGAATTAAAATAACTTTTTAGGAGGTTATCAACACTATCTTGGAAAGCTAAATCGATTGTCAGCTTAATATTATTGCCTTTAGTCCCTTCTTCAATATTTTCAACACTTTCCATGTTGCCATACTTATCCAAGTGAATTTCTTTAACCGATCGTTTTCCTTGTAAGTTTTCTTCATATTGTTTTTCCAAGTAAGACGTTCCGACACGGTCATTTAAAGAATAGCCTTTTTTAAGATATTCATCCGCATCCTCTGCTGGAAGACCACTTTTTTCACTGGATACACTTCCTACAATGGATGAGAGTGAAGTATCTAAGACTTTTCGATCCCAGGAAGTAGAAATGCTAACACCAGGTAACTCTTTAGAGGAAGAGGCAATCAGAGCGATTTGAGCATCTGTCAAAGTATCTGTTGCAATACTTCCAGTAGCAAAATTTCCCACCGCATTTAGTTGGCTAAAAAGATAAATTACTTTCTTTTCCTCATCTGTGTAGTTTAGTTGGCTAAGCTGAACGCTTTCAACTGCATTGTTATAAAGTTCTGATTCTGATAGACGATTGCCATCTGAACTTAAGCGTTTATCTTTTGGTAGAGTTTCAACTGTTTTTTTATAAATTTCAGGATCTGCCAAATAATAGTCTGCCAGTTGACGTTCCGTCACATTAGGGGATGTAAGAGTAACATAAGCAACTAATTTTTTTGCAGTTTCTTTCAAATCAGTAGCTGTCATTTTATTGTTTCGAGTAAAGGAAACAACTTGTTTGGCTATATTTTCAACCAAAGGCTTACCGCTAGCATCATAAATCTCTCCACGAGCCGAACTAGTTGTGACCTTGGTTTTACTAGCTGAAGCTAACTTTGTTTCATAAAACTCCTTGTTCAAAACTTGCATATACAGCAAACGACCAATAATGGTCATAAATAGTAAAATGACGATTGAAAACAATAAATTAAGCCGAATCGGAATCGAATGGCTGTTAAATTTTCTCATACAAATCAGTCCCATTTCTAAATAAAATCTTACCTTTCATTGTACCATAATTTAGGGAGAAAATTGTGGAAAAGAAAAATGCTTTTTTAATTTTAGTTCTATCTGAAATATATGTTATAATAAATGTAATCGATAAGTAAAATGGCTTATTTCACTGGATTATACATATAAAGGAGCCTTCCTTATGGAAAAAACTGATATTGCTAGTATCATTGATTTGCACTTTGAAGAAATGACAGACTTAGAGCAAGAAATTGCTCGCTATTTCTTACAAGCAGAAACCGTTACTGATGATTTATCTTCTCAACAAGTGACTCAAAAATTACACGTCTCCCAAGCAGCCCTCACTCGTTTTTCAAAAAAGTGTGGTTTTACAGGCTACAGAGAATTTGTTTTTCAATACCAACAGCAAGCAGGTAAACAAAATCACCATCTTCCTAATCATAGCCCTCTTACCAAGCGTGTTTTAAGAAGCTATCGTAATATGCGTGAACAAACACAAGATCTGATTAATGAAGATCAACTCGAACGAATTGCTCAGTTGATTGAAGATGCGGAACGTGTTTATTTTTTTGGAACAGGTAGTTCTGGGCTTGTTGCTCGGGAAATGAAATTACGTTTTATGCGTCTGGGGGTTGTCTGTGAGGCCTTAACAGATCAAGATGGTTTTGCATGGACAACCAGTATAATTGATGAAAATTGCTTAATCATTGGCTTCTCACTTTCTGGCACAACTCTTTCTATATTGGATAGTTTACTGGACGCTAAAGAAATGGGAGCAAAAACCGTTCTTTTCACTAGTGTACCTAATAAAAATAGTCAGGTTTACACAGAGACAGTTCTGGTTGCCACACATAGTCAACCATCTTACATTCAACGTATTTCCTCTCAACTTCCCATACTTCTTTTCATCGACCTGATTTATGCCTACTTTTTAGAAATCAATCGTGAAAATAAGGAAAAAATTTTTAATAGCTATTGGGAAAATAAAAAACTCAATGGTTACCGTAGACAAAATCGCATTAGAAAATCCTAGTTTGGCTAAGCCAAACTAGGATTGTTTTGTTTTAAAATGATAGTAGGCCCCAAGCATACCTGCGGTATTTTGGTGCTTGGCGAATTCTAATCTTGTTTTCTCAGCTAAACTTGGTACCAAAGCTTCTTTCAAAGCTGTGCGAATCTTGGGTTTAAGAATCGCTTCTTGTCCCATGATGCCCCCACCAAGAATGACTACTTCTGGATTGGCTACATAACAGATATTAGCTAGTCCTTTTCCAAGGTAATCTACCATGCGGTCAATACCTTCCATACAAAGCTTATTACCCTCAGTAGCTTCCTTGAAAATGCGTCGACCATTCCACTGATCAACATCTTCTCCATGTGCGTCAGCTACATATTTCACTAAAGCTGTTGTAGAAGCCAAATCTTGGAAAGCTCCATCTTGCATATGCAAATAACCGACTTCACAGGCCGAATTACTAAATCCATGGAATACTTTCCCATCCATAATCAAGCATCCACCGATACCTGTACCAATTGTCAAACAAACCGTCACACTTGCTCCCTTGCCTGAACCAGATACAGCTTCCGCAAGACCTGCACAGTTGACGTCATTTTCAATCTCACAAGGAATATTAAAGCTAGTTTCAATTTCTTTTTTAAACTGAGTCCCAGCATAGTTAGGAATTTGAGGACCTGCATAGAAAATCTCCCCCTTTTCCGGATCCACCATTCCCGCTGAAGAAATAGCTACCCCTGCTACAGAACCTTTTTCTAAATAGCTGGCTACAATATCTTTGGTTTTTTGTAAGATATGAGGTCCACCTTTATGCGCCTCAGTTGGCATTTCATGGGATTCAACAAGTTGGCCTTCTTGGTCGATCAAACCATATTTAATGTTGGTTCCACCGATATCAATTGCAACGTAGTGTGTCATAAATACCTCCTTATGGATTAGAGGAAGCGCTCCTTGGTTTCACGAATCAAGGCTGCAGCTGCTTCTACAACTGGACGATCTTCTTCAGTCACTGGTGTAAGTGGTGAACGAACTGATCCGATGTTAAGCCCTTCATTAATCTTCAATACTTCTTTAATGACACAGTACATATTGCCATGTGCAGAAGTCAATTTACCGATGATTGCATTGATTGCATATTGCAATTCACGTGCTGTTTCCAAATCTTTGTCTGCAATCAATTGGTTGAGTTTCAAGAAGAGTTCTGGCATCGCACCATATGTACCACCAATACCTGCTTTAGCACCCATGAGACGACCGCCTAAGAACTGCTCATCTGGACCGTTGAAGACAATGTGATCTTCTCCACCAAGACTCACAAAAGTCTGAATATCTTGAACTGGCATAGAAGAGTTCTTAACACCAATAACACGTGGATTTTTCAACATTTCAGTGTAAAGACTTGGCGTCAACGCAACACCAGCTAATTGAGGAATATTGTAGATAACATAGTCTGTATTTGGTGCAGCAGAACTGATATCATTCCAGTATTTAGCAACTGAGTATTCAGGTAAACGGAAGTAAATTGGAGGAATAGTTGCAATGGCGTCTACTCCCAAGCTCTCTGCATGACGAGCAAGTTCCATACTATCTTTAGTATTGTTACAAGCTACGTGAGCTATAATAGTCAATTTACCCTTAGCAACCGCCATGACTTCTTCTAAGATCAATTTACGGTCTTCAACGCTTTGATAGATACATTCACCAGAAGACCCATTAACATAAAGTCCTTGAACACCTTTATCAATAAAGTACTGTACCAAAGCACGTGTACGCTCTGGACTTACTTCTCCTTGATCATCATAACATGCGTAGAAGGCTGGAATGACACCTTCATATTTTTTTAAATCTGACATAGATTTTCTCCTATTATTTTTTTATTTACTGCTAAAGCAGATTTTTTCTTTACTATTTAAGTATACACTTTACAGAAAGGGCTTTCAATATCTTGTGAGAACTTAGATTTTAGTTTCTCGCTTAAAAAATAGTTTTCAAGCTTTTGAAAGTAGTTTTAGAAAATATATTAATTCTTACTCATACTTTGCAAATAACTTTTCCATTAAACCCACCTGCATAAAAGTGAGAAGCCCAAACCCGAAGAGAATAAAAGTGGATCCTCCTAATAGAAGGGTAAAAGCTGATAGATAGAGAACCATTATGATGAGTAAAAGAATGGCTAACATTAGAAAGAACCAAGGGAAGTTTAAACTAGCCAAGATAAGTCCTTTTTGCAAGACTTCTTTCCAAGTCAAATCATAGCGTGCAGCGATTGGATAGCTAGCCAACATCACAATGGTAAGGAAAATCAGAATACCTAAACAAATAGCTTTAACTAATTGAAAAGGAAGAGCTGTTTGTCCCCAGAAGAGATAAAGGTCGGACAGACTTAGTAAGACAATGCTCAACTCTAAAAGACCCAATTGAAAACCCAGCTTTATATTTTGTCTAAAAACTCTTAGATAGGTTCTAAAAACTGGAACACGTCTACTTTTCTTTATCTCAAAAATTGTCTCGTAAAGGCTAATCTTAGCTACTCCAATCGTAACAATAGGCAAACAAGTTACTACAAAGAGAAGATTGACTGTTACAATATCTAAAACCTTCTCACTAATTCGCATTAGAAAATTATCTGTATCAAATGCAGCCTTGATGAGACTTCTTCCTTTTTGTGACATGTTTGCTCCTCCATCATTTTTCTTTGTAAACTGTTTTCTTTTTTGTCAGTAAAGCTTTCATAAGTCCCTACCATGAACAAATCTATTTTTTCTTTTGGATTTTTTTCTATTTTTATCTATGGACATATAATCTATATATATCCCGGACAGCGAAGCAATTAAAATAGTACTCCAAGTATGCTCATTAAATCCATCTAGCCCTCCACGGATTATCATTGCAAGCACTGTCCAAGCTAACATATTCAATAAAAAAATTAAAAGTACCTTCATTCTCATATTTTAAAAGTTTATACAACCATATACATCAACTAGATTCACATCTATTTGTAAAATCTTTGTCAGTAATCCTAATCTCGCTACCGCATCCATAAATACTCTGCTGAACTTCAATCCAGCCATACACCTGACATTTACGAATAAACATACTGACAATAAGACCTCATCTCTCTACCTCACAAAGATTAATTTCATGATAGATCATTGTCAAAGGTCTACAAAAAACAATTCATACTATTTTTAATCAATCAAAATTTTAAAGAGATATTTGCGAACCGTCTCTTCCATACCTGCATAGCCATTTGGCTGGTGCGGTTCTCCTGGGAAGAAAATTGCAAAGTTGTGATAACCCAACAAGAGTGGGTATTTTTCATGACAATGAACAAAGCCAATGTCACTCGCTTCGTCGAATGCTACTGCCTCGTCTTTGATACGTGAACCGTAGCTCGAATATTCATGTCCTTCTACCAGCAAATGCAAATCTGCATAGTTCTTATGGTGTTCAAATTGATCATTTTCAGCTTGATTGAGGACATTTTCCTGAACAACTAGAAATACTTTGTCTTCATCGATTTCATATTTACCTAGTTCAAATGAATCTTTACGATGCTCATAGAGATAATCGATAGCCTTATCTAGATTGGGATGTATCCCTTTGTAAAAGGTAATGTTTTTCAAATCGTCAAAAATCATTTTTTTCTCCTTTAAAAATCATCATTAAGCGATTAAAACTAACACCTCCAACAGTCTTAGATACTGTCGGAGGTTTTTAGATAGTGTTAGTAATAGCAAACTTATACTGTCTACGAACTGCTTCTTAACCTTTGACAGCTCCCATAGTGATACCTTGTGTGAAGGATTTTTGGAATACTAGGAAGACTGTAACGATCGGAACAGCAGCAAGAGCTGCACCCGCCATAATCAAACCATAGTTAGTTGCCATTTCGGCCTGCATAGTCGCAACACCAAGTGAAATGGTCAAGTTTTGACGTGAAGTCAACATAACCAACTGCATGAAGTAGTCGTTCCATGTATTGATGAAGGTAAAGATTGCAAGAGCTGCAAATCCTGGCTTCACAATAGGGAAAGCTACGCTCCAGAAAGTACGAATCTCACCACAGCCATCAATCTTAGCTGATTCAAGAAGTTCTGTTGGGATGTTTTCACTAAATTGTTTCATGAGGAAGACCCCAAATGGCCATCCGATTAATGGCAAGATAACAGCCCAGAGGGTATCATGGATTCCCATAAAGTTGACGATACGTACCAATGGTACAAGGACAACCTGTTTTGGAAGAGCCATGGCTGCAATAAAGATTGCAAAAAGAATGCGTTGACCATAAAAACGTTTTTTTGCTAGTACATAACCTGCTAGAGAAGAGGTTGCACAAACCAAAAACATAGTTACAAGTGAGATAAATACTGAGTTCCACATCCACTGCAAGGCAGGGTTTTGCACCATAAGTTGTTGGAAGTTTTCCATGGTTGGCATTTTAGGGAACCACTGTGGTGGAATAACGATTGTATCTGGTTGAGATTTAAAGGCACCTGTCAAAATCCAGTAGAACGGAAAGATGAACAGCACGGTCAACAAGAGCAAGATAATAGTTGAAATAACAGTGAAAGCTGTTAATGGTTTCTTTTGTGTAGATTGCATAGCTGTCTCCTTTCTTTAGTATTCTACGTCGTTTCCAAGTACTTTAAATTGAACAAAGCTTACGATAGCGATCATAACTGCTAGGAATACACCGATTGTGTTGGCATATCCATACTCTGTCAATTGGAAGGCCTTTTCATATAGGTAGTACATCAAAGTACTTGTTGAGTAGTTTGGACCACCTGAAGTCAAAAGCTGAATCAAGGCGAAACATTGGAATGAGTTAATTGTTGTAATGATTGCGATGTATAGAGTTGTTGGAAGAAGGCTTGGCCATTTAATCTTCCAGAAAACTTGTAATTCAGTTGCACCGTCAACTCGAGCTGCTTCAACCAATGAATTGTCGATATTTCCCATCGCTGCGATATAAAGGATAATCGGCTGACCAACAGATGTTGTCAAAAGGATAATCATAATCGCCATCAAAGCCCAGTTTTTATCTCCCAACCAAGAAATGTTTTGGCTGATGATGTGGCTTGACTTAAGGACAAAGTTTAGAATCCCTGATAGTGGATCGTAGATCCATTTCCAAACAACTGTTACGGCAACACTACCTGTTACAACTGGTAGGAAGAAGACGAAACGATAGAAAGATCTAGCAATAGCATTTTGATGATAGGTTTGAGATGCTACAAAGAGTGAGAATAGAACAACAACTGGCACAGACCCAATAACCAGAATCACGGTATTGATCAAAGACTTCATAAAGACTGGGTCTTTAAACATACGAATGTAGTTGTCCAAACCCACAAACTCAAATTTAGTCATTGAGTAGTTAAAGAAACTTGTAATGAATCCCATAATCA
Organism: Streptococcus sp. SK643; assembly: GCF_000259505.1. GTDB lineage: Bacteria > Bacillota > Bacilli > Lactobacillales > Streptococcaceae > Streptococcus. The sequence goes on along the minus strand of NZ_AJMM01000021.1, from coordinate 3,038 downwards.
TAGGAGCCAATACAAATAGGACAAAGAAGAATAATACTGGTGCTAGGAATGCGTAGGAAATCACTGTTTCCCGCATACGAATTTTATTGACTTTCACAGTCGGCACCTCTCTTTCACAAATAGAATATTTTGGATTTTCTTGAACTTTTTTAAAATCAAAATGAAATTTTTTAAGATTCACTTACGTAAGAACTTCATTTTAATTTTCATGAAACTGTTCTTAATATTTCAAATAAAAGCCTCCCTTTTCTTACATAGGCTATGTACAGGGAAAAGGGAGGAGTCAATCTGAATTAGTGCTTATTATTTTGTAGCTTTTTTAATTGTTTCGTTAGCTTTTTCAGTGAAGGCTTTCAAAGCATCCGCTGGTTTTTCGTCACCATTTGATACAGATTGCAACATTGGGAACCAAAGTGTTCTCATTTCAGCAAAGCCATTGATAGTGTTGTAGTATGGTGAGTAGTATTTAGTCCAAGCACTGATTGTTTCCATACGTTTGTCTTCATAAAGTTTACCAAATGAAGTACGAACTGGGAAGGCACCTGTACGAACAACGTCTTTTGGACCCCATTCTTTATCATCCGCGATAAATTGGATGAATTTCTTAGATGCTGCAACTTTCTTTTCATCTTTGTTGTTGAATACTGCAAATCCATTTACAAGGTATTCAAGAGCTGGTTTACCAGATTCTGATGGGAACGGTACTTCTACAACTTCTACTTTACTTGCTTCCAAAAGTTTTCCTTGGATACCGTTTTGAGCTGGTGCCCAAAGGATTGTGTAAGATGTTTGTCCGTTCGCAAAGTTTTGGATATCTGCACCACCGTCAAATTGTGAACCATTGTTCAATAAACCATCTTTAATCCAGCCCGCTGCTTTTTCAAGACCTTTGACAAATTTAGGATCATCAGTTGTATATTTTGTTACTTCTTTATCTGTTACAGAAGCTCCATAAAGATTAGAGATAAAGGCACGTGTTCCTTGGTCTCCCCCTTGACCAGAACTGAACAATGAACCTGGAGTGTATCCTTTGTCTTTAAGAGCTTTCAGAACTTTTTCAAAGTCATCTGTTGTCCAGCCTTCTTTTACAAGATTAGCAACTCCAGCATCTTCCAACATTTTCTTGTTCATAGCCATATAGAATGGTGCTGAACTGATTGGATACATATAAGCTTTATCTCCAGCTTTACTTGCTTGTACGATGTTTTCATTGTTAACATCCTTGACAAATTCATCTGTGAAGAGGTCATTCAACTCAGCCAATTTACCATTCTTACCGTATTGGATGATACGTCCTGGAGCGTCAAAGAGTACGTCTGGAGCAGTACCTGCTTCAATAGCTGTAGTGATTTTTTCAGGACCTGACTTGAAGTCAATTGTTTCCAATTTAACTTTTACATCTGGATTTGCCTTTTCAAAAGCTTCGATGATTGATTTTTCATAAGTACCAACACCGTCACCAGTTTTTTCTTGTGTGAAGACTGGGAATGCCCACCAAGTGATTTCTGTTTTTCCGCTATCTCCGCCAGATTTTCCAGCGTCTTTGCTTCCTCCAGAATTGCCACAAGCAGCAAGGCCAAGAACCGCAGCACCCGCAAGTACTGTACAAGCTAGTTTTCTAAATTTCATTTGTATTCTCCTATTTTTATGAGCGTATCCAAAATGGATAGTGAGCAATTGTTGTATACGTTTTTAATTATTTTGACGCGTCCACCACTCTCCTCTGTTTTGAGATTGTGTTATTTAAGACCGGCAACAAAGCGTTCTGTAATCTCTTTTGGTCTTGTTATTGCTCCACCAACAACGATGCCTCTTACTCCATATCCATGGATTTGTTTGGCTTGTTCTGGTGTATGTATCTTTCCTTCTGCAATAACGTCCACACCTGCATCACAGAGCTTTTTAATTAGTTCAAAGTCTGGACCGTCAACTTTTGGACTATAAGATGTATAGCCTGATAAGGTAGTTCCTACAAAATCAATTCCTGCTTCAACCGCTGCAAGACCTTCTTCAAAGGTACTTGTATCAGCCATCAAAAGCTGGTTAGGGTATTTCTCTTTAACCTGACGAATAAAGTCCTGAATTTCTAACCCATCATAGCGTTCTCGCTTGGTACAATCCAAAGCAATCACCTCAATATCTAGTTCAGCTAATTCATCAACTTCCTTCATAGTAGCAGTAATGAAAGGCTCTTGTGGTGGATAATCTCGTTTGATAATCCCGATAATCGGAAGGTTTGTTACTTCCTTAATTTCTTTGATATCGCGAACACTATTTGCTCGAATACCGACTGCTCCACCTTGCTCAGCCGCTTTAACTAGCAAGGGGATTACTCCTCCCGCTTCCGTATAAAGTGGCTCGTGAGGAAGGGCCTGACAAGAAACGATGATCCCATCTTTAATTTGTTCAATCAAAGCTTCTTTACTCATTTGTGGCATCCTTTATCCTCCTTCTCTTTGTTTTTATGGCTTTATTATATATCATTTTTAAAGCGCTTTCAATACTATGTATTAGAATAGATTTCAGTTTCAAAAGTATTTTATAGAACAGCTTAGTTTGAAAGTAGTTTCAGAGGTGTAAAATTACTATAAAAAGGGTGAATGAATTTAAAAAGACAGCAAGAATGAAACTTGCCATCTTTTCGTTGTGAATGATGATGATCATTTTATTAAGCAAAAACTAATCTTTTCGTTTTTTTCCTAAAGTCAAGACAGATAAGAAAGACGTCATCAAACCAACAGAAACTAATGTAGCTGTCTCCTTACTTCCGGTATTTGGAAGCACTTTTTCACGAGCCACCGGAGCTTGGTAAGTTTTATCTTGGATTACAGATTGAGAAACAAGAGGTACAGGTTCCTTATGATCTGAACGTTCATGTACTACCGCATCAGCAACACCTGATATTCCTTGTTTTTCTTTTACACTATCTATCTTAGCTGTGTATTCTGGAACTTCATGGATTGCTGCTTCCGTTCCATTAACGCCACCTTTATACTCAGGCGATTCATTCGAAGCTGCTAGGACATAATTTGCTCCCT
>NZ_AJMM01000020.1 GCF_000259505.1 Streptococcus sp. SK643 | reverse complement strand
GAATGATGACCATATGAACAATATACTAGAAGCTACACTACAAATCAAAGATGCACACAATGAAGGTGTTACATTCCATTTCTTAGAGAATATTAAAGAAGTATTGCGTGATGAGAGTGGGAAAGTAACTGGTGTAAAGGTTATTACAATGGAACTTGGTGAATCAGATGAAAGTGGAAGAAGATCAACGCATGAAGTGGCAGGTAGTGAACATATTATTCCATGTGACCTTGTCGTTGCAGCAATTGAACAAAAGTAGACTTTAGTGTTCTAGATGAAAGGTAAAAATTTGACTTTCGGTCAACATCAGAATACAATAGAAATGAACTAATAACAGGGGATGCATATTTAGGTCCTCAATCTATCGCAACCGCAATTAAAGGCGGGTGAGAAGTTGCGACAGAAGTACATGAATCGTTTAAAGAAAACACATAAATAATTTGTGGTGCCTTTCGTTTTTTTACTGGGAAAATTAAGGAACTATAGTTATAAATCCTTAAATATATTAATATATTAACATGCGTATATTTATGGGAAGAAGGTTATGTCATCTATAGTTGTACTTCTGACGATAAGGTTGTTCGTGTACCAAAGGAAATTAAAGGTAAACCTGTTATCGCAATTGGAGAACGTGGTCTTGCGAACTTGAAATATTGTGAGGCAATCGTTTTACCAGATACAGTACGATATATTGGAAAAGGTGCGTTTACGATTGACAATAAGTTAAAGTATGTCCACTTTGGTAAGTCAATAGAAACAGTAGAAGATGATGTTTTCAACTCTGATAGTTCATTAGAATCAGTTGTATTCCCAGAAGGAACAAAGAGTATTGGAACATTAGTATTTTGGGGGACATCATCAATTAAATCTATTACAATTCCAGCAAGTGTAACAGAAATTACAGAATACTTCTATTTTGTGGATAACTGTAACCCAGATGTAGAAATCCATACACCTAAGGGATCAAAGGCAGAAGAAGTAGCTAAAGCAATGCAACTTAAAGTAGTAAATGACTAAAGGGGAATAGTATGAACAAAAAATTACTATCAGGCTTAGGGACTGACCCCAAAAAGTGAGAATTTAATAAAAACACCCTAGGGCTACCGTCTTCGGTATTCAACCGGAGACAGGTAGTCCAATTTTTGTTGGATTCTTTTTTCATTAGGTTCTTCATCAACACTATTTGACAAAGAGCCAAAAGAATCAGGTGATAAACCTGATTCTTTTTTTGTTTGTACATTCTCACCAAGATTACATGATACCGAAGAAACGAGCTGCGATACCTACTGCAAAGAGTGCAAGGATGATTGAGATTGGTGATACTTTTTTCTTAAGCAACCACATGCAAAGGAAAGTAAGGAGAAGTCCCATCAATCCTGGAATCAATGAGTTCAACTGACCTTGAAGGGTTTGTGGTTGAATCTTGTCTAAGCTCAATCCACCAAGTGCTTGACCAAGGATACCTTTCAATTCAGCACCTGACACAGGTCCTTCTGGGAAGTTGATGTAGGCACCTTCAGCCAATTGTTTACCTGGAAGGTTAACAGTGAAGTTGATAGATACCCAACGTTGTACAAGAACAGCAAGGATGAACATACCAAGGATAGAAGCACCTTTAGTGATGTCTTTCAAGATACCACCAGACATGTCTTTAGTGATTTCAGAACCAGCCTTGTAACCAAACTCTTGTGTGTACCATAGGAAGGCCATACGGATAGCATTCCATCCGAAGAAGAAGAGAAGTGGACCAACCAAGTTACCAGATGCAGCAAGTGATGCACCAAGAGCTCCAAGGATAGGACGAACTGTAAACCAGAATACTGGGTCACCGATACCAGCAAGAGGTCCCATCATACCGATTTTAACCCCTTGGATAGCAGCGTCGTCGATTTCAACACCGTTCGCACGTTCTTCTTCAAGTGCAAGAGTAACCCCCATGATTGGAGCAGCTACGTATGGATGTGTGTTGAAGAACTCAAGATGGCGCTCAAGAGCAGCCGCTTGGTCTTCTTTAGTAGTGTACAATTTTTTGATAGCTGGAATCAATGAGTAAGCCCAACCCAAGTTTTGCATACGCTCGTAGTTCCAAGAACCTTGAAGGAATTGTGAACGCCACCAAACTTTTTTACGATCTGATTTTGATAATTGAAGTTTTTCAGTCATGATTGTTCCCCTTTCTAGTAGTCTTCTAGGATATCACCGATTGGGTCGTTAGAAGTCGCAGCTCCGCCGCCACCGTTACCACCTTGTTTTGAAAGGTTAAGATAGATGAAGGCAAGGGCAACACCGACTACACCAAGGGCAATCAAAGTCAATTGAGAAATGGCAGCAAAAGCAAAACCGATTGCGAAGAATGGCCATACCTCACGAGTTGCCATCATGTTGATAACCATAGCGTAACCAACGGCAACGACCATAGCACCACCGACAGCCATACCACCGTTCAACCAGTCTGGCATCAATTTAAGAGCATCTTGAACGGCAGAAGCAGGGATAGCGATAAGGAAGGCAGCAGGGATAGCAATACGAAGACCTTGAAGAAGAAGTGCGATAAAGTGAGCACGCTCAACAGCCGCAATATTTCCTTCTTTAGCAGCAGCATCTGCAGTGTGAACCAAACCAACTGAGATTGTACGAACAATCATAGTCAAGAAAAGTCCAGCTACGGCAAGAGGGATAGCTGTTGCTGTTGCAACTGCGATACCTTCAGTAGTAAAGTTACCACCTTTGATTAAGATGATTGCTGCGGCAACAGATGCAAGAGCAGCGTCTGGAGCTACGGCAGCTCCGATGTTTGCCCAACCAAGGGCGATCATTTGAAGAGATCCACCAAGCATAACCCCTGCTTCAAGGTTACCTGTTACAAGACCGATAAGGGTACATGCTACGATTGGTTGATGGAATTGGAATTGGTCGAGGATACCTTCAAGACCTGCAAGGAAGGCAACAACTACAACCAAGATAGCAGAAATGATTGAAATATCTGACATGGTTTTATTCCTTTTCTATTAAATTCTATTAAAGTGTAAAATCTTTCTTCGAATATTTCGATAGAGTTTGATTTAAATTATTGAACGTTGGCTTTGTTGATCAAGTCAAACAAATCTTTTTTAGTGTCGTTTGGTACTTTACGTACATCAAATTCAATACCAAGGTCACGCATTTTTTCAAATGTTGCAACGTCTTCTTTATCCATAGATAAAACATTGTTGATCATTGTTTTACCAGTTGAGTGAGCCATTGATCCTACGTTAAGAGTCTTGATTGGCACGCCACCTTCAATTGCACGAAGGGCATCTTGAGGTGTTTCAAACAAGATAAGGGCATGTGTTTCTCCAAAACGTGGGTCTTTTGAAACCTCAATCAATTTTTGGATTGGTACAACATTGGCTCTTACTCCATTCGGAGCCGCTTGTTTAATCAATTCTTTACGAAGATCGTCGTTGGCAACGTTATCTGAAGCAACGATGATACGGTCTGCTTTTGAATCTGGAGTCCAAGCAGTTGCAACTTGACCGTGAAGTAAACGAGTGTCTAGGCGAGCAAGGTTGATTTTTAGTTTACCATCACCGATAACAGTTCCTTCTGGGATAGCAGCTTGGGCAACTGGAGCAGCTGCAGCAGTTGCAACTTCTTCAACTGGATTTAACTCTTCTGGAAGAGCTTTGATGCCATCTTTGGCTTCTTTGATAATATTCGCAGCGACTTTTTCCACGCCTGCTGTAGCGTCCATGAGGCGCTCTGTATAGGCTTGGATTAACATCGGTAAGTTAAGTCCTGTGATGATGGCAAACTTACGATCAGGATTTTCTCCCATCACGCGACTAGCTTGGTTGAATGGAGAACCACTCCAAAGGTCAGCCAAAACTAGTACCTCATCTTCTGCGTCAAATGCAGCCACAGCGTTGTTAAATTTAGCATATAGGTCATCTGGACCTTCGTTTGGCATAAAGGTTACAACTTGAACCTTTTCTTGTTCACCAAAGATCATAGACCCTGATTGGTGAATACCAGCGGCAAATTCACCGTGGCTCGCAATAATGATTCCGATACTCATTATTGTCATTCCTCCTTATAAAATGTTGTGCCCATTGTTTAAGAAAACTTTAAGACTAGATTAGTATAAACCGTTTTCATAAAAAAATCAACTATTTGATATAGAATACTCAAGAAAACATTTAAATAGTGTATTTAATAATATTGATATAATAAGATTTCGGAGAGAAATAGGATTATTTGACATTAAAATTTAATATAAAAAAGTTGGAAGGGGTTTCCAACTTTTTTATATATTTGATTTAGATTAGTGAGTGAAATCAAGCACCATACGTCCTTGAATTTGACCTTTTTCCATTTCATCGAAAATAGCGACCGCATCTTCTACAGGGCGTTTTTGAACAACTGGGACTACTAAACCTTCTGCACCAAATTGGAAGGCTTCTTCTAAGTCTTTACGAGTTCCAACAAGTGAACCGATAACTTGAATTCCGTCTAGAACTGTTTTTACGATGCTGAGTTCCATCATTTCAGAAGGAAGACCAACAGCAACTACACGACCACCAGCACGTACAGAATCAACAGCTTGGTTAAAGGCAACTTTAGAGACAGCAGTTACAACAGCTGAGTGAGCTCCGCCATCAGTTTTTTCCTTGATGAGTCCAGGTACATCTTCAACTTCGAGACCGTTAATAACGATATCAGCGCCCACTTCTTTTGCAAGGGCAAGTTTGTCATTGTTGATATCGACTGCGATAACATGAGCATTGAATACTTTTTTAGCGTATTGAACAGCTAGGTTCCCAAGTCCACCAGCACCGTAGAGAACAACCCATTGGCCAGGTTCAACTTTGGCTTCTTTAATCGCTTTATAAGTTGTCACACCAGCACATGTGATAGAAGAAGCTTGGGCAGGGTCAAGTCCTTCTGGTACTTTAACAGCATAGTCTGCAGTTACGATACATTGTTCAGCCATACCACCATCTACTGAATAACCTGCATTTTTAACTGTACGGCAAAGAGTTTCACGACCAGTTGTACAGTATTCACAAGTACCACATCCTTCAAAGAACCAAGCGACGCTGACACGGTCACCGACTTTAAGGCTTTTCACATCTGGGGCAATTTCTTTAACGATTCCGATACCTTCGTGTCCAAGAACACGCCCTGGTACTTGACCGAAGTCACCATGGGCAACGTGGAGGTCGGTGTGGCAAACACCACAGTATTCAACTTCTACAAGTGCTTCACCAGTTTCAAGTGGGCGGAGTACTTTTTCTTCAATAGCAACACCAGTGCTTTCTGGATTTACAACAACAGCTTTCATAGCTATCCTCCTTGATATGTTTGAAGAGCAAGAGGAACAGGATTCGATTGATTTTCTCAATTGAAGGCGAGTTTGACTTACTCAGTTATGTCTATATGTGAAGTATATCACAAACGAAACCCCTTTCCAAGGTTTTTAAGGTGAAAAACATAACAATCGATTAACTGGTTGATGAGACTGTAAAAAGAGCACAAAGACCAGCATAAGAGCTGGTCAGATTCGCTTATAAGAATAAAGTTTCTAGCGTTTTAGCAACACCATCTTGGTCGTTTGTCAAAGAAGTTTGTTCATCTGCGTAGGAAAGGAGGTCGGGATTGGCATTTTTCATAGCGTACCCTTTTCCTGCAAAAGCCAGCATCTCTGTGTCATTGTGCTCATCACCAAAGGCAATCAAGTCCTTTTTGTCACGATTCATGACCTTAAGTAAGTAGTCTAAGGCAAAAGCCTTGTTAACACCTTTGGCTGAACATTCAAGGATATTAAGAGGACCTCCCCATGTATTGATAGCTAATTGATGCTTATAAAAAGCATTCATTTCAGCTGCAAGGGCATATTTGTCAGTTGCCCTTGTTTGAAGGAGTAAGGCGTTAGGATTTTCAGAAACTAATTCTTTCTGAAAGAGGTGGCTGTTCGAGAAATTTTTGATACCAAAGAGGGCAGGATTAACAATTGATTCATCGGTATTGGTAATATAGAATTGATTTCGATATTCACTGGCAATAAAATCAGCTTGGATTTCCTCTGAACGTTTGACCATATCGAGTAAATAGCTTTTATCTAAGGTTACAGATTGTTCAAATTCCCAATCTTTATTAGGAATGTGTGTTAGAGAGCCGTTGAAATTAATCATTGGGGTATCTAACCCCAATTCTTTGTAGTAATCAATTGCCATGCGGTAAGGGCGCCCTGTTGTGATGATAATGTCGTGTCCTTTTTCCGAGACTTTTTTTATCGTCTGTTTGGTAAAGTCAGAAATCTGACTTTCTGAGTTGAGCAAGGTGCCATCAAGATCAACTGCAATTATTTTTTTAGTCATATAAACCTTTCTAGTACGTTTCCAGATAAGATGTCTACTATTATAACAAAAAGCAAGAAGAAAATCAGATTCGAAACAAAAATAAAATTTGTCAATTTATTAAATAATTCAAACAAAGATATTGAAAAACTGAATAATAAATGATACAATACTAATATTGTTCGTAAAAAAACAAAAGGAGATTTATGATGGACAAACTATTTAAACTAAAAGAGAACGGAACGGACGTTCGTACGGAGGTTCTTGCTGGTTTAACAACTTTCTTTGCGATGAGCTATATTCTCTTTGTAAACCCACAAATGCTTTCCCAAACAGGGATGCCTGCTCAAGGGGTCTTTCTTGCAACGATAATTGGTGCGGTTGCAGGAACCTTGATGATGGCTTTCTATGCTAACTTGCCCTATGCTCAGGCTCCTGGTATGGGACTTAACGCCTTCTTTACCTTTACAGTCGTATTTGGACTTGGTTATTCTTGGCAACAAGCGCTTGCTATGGTCTTTATCTGTGGACTTATTTCATTGGTTATCACTTTAACAAGTGTTCGTAAAATGATCATTGAGTCAATTCCAACTGGTTTGCGTTCAGCTATTTCAGCTGGTATCGGTGTTTTTCTTGCTTATGTTGGGATTAAAAATGCTGGTCTTTTGAAATTTACGATTGACCCAGGAAATTATACAGTTGTAGGAGAAGGTGCTGACAAGGCGCAAGCAACAATTGCGGCAAATGCTTCAGCAGTTCCAGGATTGGTTGACTTCAATACTCCATCTGTTTTAGTTGCTCTTGCTGGTATTGCTATTACGATTTTCTTTGTGATTAAAGGAACTAAAGGTGGAATCATTCTTTCTATCTTGACAACAACCGTTCTAGCTATTGCAGTTGGATTAGTTGACCTTTCTAGCATTGATTTTTCTAATAATCACGTGGGTGCAGCGTTTGAAGATTTGAAGAAAATCTTTGGTGCAGCACTTGGTTCAGAAGGTTTGGGAGCATTGATTTCAGATACAGCTCGCTTACCTGAAACCCTTATGGCCATTCTTGCCTTTTCACTGACAGATATCTTTGATACAATTGGTACTTTGATTGGTACAGGGGAAAAAGTTGGTATCGTAGCTACAAATGGTGAAAATCATCAATCGGATAAGTTGGACAAGGCTCTATACTCTGATTTGATTGGTACTACACTTGGTGCCATTGCAGGTACTTCAAACGTAACAACCTATATTGAGTCTGCTGCTGGTATCGGAGCAGGTGGACGTACTGGTTTGACAGCCTTGGTTGTGGCTATCTGTTTTGCCATTTCAAGTTTCTTTAGCCCACTTCTAGCTATCGTGCCTTCATCTGCTACAGCTCCAATCTTAATTATTGTTGGGATTATGATGCTTGGTAGCTTGAAAAATATCCATTGGGATGATATGGCTGAAGCGGTTCCTGCCTTCTTCACATCTATCTTTATGGGATTCAGTTATTCTATCACTCAAGGGATTGCAATTGGCTTCTTAACTTATACCTTGACTAAGCTATTTAAAGGACAAGCAAAAGATATTCATGTTATGATTTGGATTTTGGATGCCTTGTTTATCCTCAACTATATCAGCATGGCTTTATAAATGTTAGAATATAAAAAGGGGGCTACCCCTTTTTATATTCATACTGTTCTAAAAATACTGTAAACAAGGTGCTTAAAATTAAGTCGCAAGTATATTCAATGATGTTTATTAAGTCTAAGGAGGAAAAATTATGAAGGAGAAGAGTGTGTGGAAAGAGATAGTGAACAGGGGAAAATGGGTAATTATTTTTTTAGTAGCCCTTCTTTTTTCTCAGCTTCCTTTGGCTTTATCCTATTATCTAACAAGTAGACGATTTCCGCTGTTACAATCAGGATTATTAGTATCCGCCTTATCTCTGTTGGTTTTACTTGTATTTATCATCGGAGCTCGAAAATCACAGTTGACTAGTTTTAGTTTATCGTTTTTTAAGACGAAGGACTTGGCTAGATTGACCTTAAGCTATCTTGTGATTCTTTCCTTTAATATTCTTGGTGTGCTCTTATTGCGTTTGATGAATGAAACAACAACCAGCAATCAATCAAATATTAATGATCTGGTCCAGAATAGTTCTTTAATTTCCAGTTTTTTCTTACTGGTTCTAATTGCTCCTATCTGTGAGGAGATTTTATGTCGCGGTATGATTCCTAAAAAGATTTTTAGAGGAAAGGAAAAGTTAGGTTACATAGTAGGTGCAGTTGTATTTGCTTTGCTTCATCTACCAACAAATCTGCCTTCTCTTTTAATCTATGGTGGCATGTCATCGGTTTTAACGTGGACTGTCTATAAAACGCAACGTCTAGAAATGTCTATCTTACTTCATATGATTGTTAACGGAGTAGTCTTTTGTTTGTTTGCACTTGTAATCATTGTTAGTAGAACCTTGGGAGTACCTCTTTAGATTTCTCTGCTTGAAAAATACAAGGCCAATATTTTAAAAATGGGAGAGATGGCTCTGCTAAATGGAAGCAATCTTGCTTGAGGGAGAAATTATCTCCTTCAACTGAGAAAAAGGTGAATGCAATCGTATCCATCTTTTTCTTTTTTTATGGTAAAATAGAGAAATAATATGGTGAAAAATCTTAAGGGAGTGATCGAGATGTCAAGTAAAGCCAATCATGCAAAGACAGCTATTTGCGGAATTATCAATGTAACACCAGATTCTTTTTCAGATGGTGGTCAGTTTTTTGCTGTTGAGCAAGCGCTTGAGCAAGCTCGTAAATTGATTGCAGAAGGAGCTAGTATTCTAGATATCGGTGGAGAATCGACCCGACCTGGAAGTAACTATGTTGAGATAGAAGAGGAAATTCAGCGAGTAGTTCCGGTGATTGAGGCAATTCGCAGAGAAAGTGATATCCTCATTTCGATCGATACTTGGAAAAGTCGGGTGGCTGAGGCTGCCTTGGCTGCTGGTGCTAATATTGTCAATGATATTACAGGCCTTATGGGAGATGAGAAGATGGCAGATGTCGTTGCCAAGACTTCTGCACAGCTGGTTATCATGTTCAATCCAGTCATGGCACGGCCCCAGCATCCTAGTTCTCAGATTTTTCCTCGCTTTGGTTTTGGACAAGTATTTACAGAGGAAGAGTTTACTCGTTTTGAAAAACTATCGATAGAAGAATTGATGGATACTTTTTTTGCCAAGGCTTTGGTCAAAGCAGAGGAAGCTGGTATTGATCGTCAAAATATTATGCTGGATCCAGGAATTGGTTTTGGCTTGACCAAGAAAGAAAATTTGCTTCTTCTTCGGGATTTGGAAAAACTGCATCAAAAAGGCTATCCCATCTTTCTCGGCGTTTCACGCAAGCGCTTTGTCATCAATATTCTAGAAGAGAGTGGATTTGAAGTCAATTCTGAGACAGAAGCTGGTTTTCGAAATAGAGACATAGCTTCAGCTCATGTCACGAGTATCGCTGTGAGGCAGGGTGTTGAAGTAGTACGAGTCCATGATGTAGCCAGTCACAAGATGGCTGTTGAAATTGCTTCGGCCATACGTCAGGCTGAATTAGCGGAACATGTAGATTTAAAACAATATAAATAAGATGAAAGAATTCAATAACAACCAATGGATTACTCGCTATCGGACGGACCAGCCTCATTTTGGTCTGGAAAGGATGACAGAGCTCTTAGCTTTGCGTGGGAATCCCCATCATAGACTCCCAGTCATCCATATTGGTGGAACTAATGGCAAGGGATCTACTATTGCTTTTTTGAAACAGATGCTAGAAAAGCTAGGGTTTCGAGTCGGTGTGTTCAGCTCCCCTTATCTGATTCACTATAGGGATCAGATTTGTATTGATGAACAATCCATCTCAGAAGAAAAATTGGAAATTCTGATGGCAGAGTATCAGACCTTGCTAGAAGAGTCTGACATAAAGAGTTTGGCGGAAACAACAGAATTTGAGATTTTGACAGCTATTGCTTTTGAGTATTTTGCTTCTGAAAAAGTAGATGTGGCAATTATGGAGGTCGGTATGGGTGGTCTCTTAGACAGCACCAATATCTGCCAGCCTATCTTGGCAGGTATCACGACTATTGGATTGGACCATGTAGCCCTTCTAGGAAATACCTTAGAAGTCATAGCAGAGCAGAAGGCAGGGATTGTCAAACAGGGTATTCCGCTGGTGACAGGTTCCATTACTCCAGAAGCTTTGTCTGTTATAGATGCTATAGCTACTAAAAAGAATGCTCCAAGAATAGCTTATGAGAAAGATTATCAGGTGAAGCACTTAGAAAGTGTGGTAATGGGGGAAGTATTTACCTATACCAGCCCTGTCAGACAAGGTCATTTTCAGACAGGGCTACTTGGCTTGCATCAGATTGAAAATGCCGGGATGGCGATAACACTGCTAGATACCTATTGTCAAGCTACTGGGCGAGAACTCATCAGCAATGATTTATTGGCTCAAGCTTTGGAAGAAACAAGATGGCCAGGAAGATTGGAAATTGTTTCTAGAGATCCCTTGTTGATTCTGGATGGCGCCCATAATCCTCATGCTATCAAGGCTTTATTAGCAACTCTACAAGAGAGATTTGCTGGCTATCATAAGGAAATCCTCTTTACTTGTATCAAAACCAAGGCTTTGGAGGATATGTTGGATTTGTTAGAAACGATCCCAGATAGCGACCTAACCCTGACTCATTTTGATGATAGTCGGGCGACGGATCGAACATTGCTGAAAGAAGTAGCTCAGTCTAGAAATCTCAACTATCAAACTTGGCAGGCATTTCTAGATCAACCTACTTTAAAAAATCAAGATAAAAAAACAGTTAGGCTTGTCACTGGTTCCCTATATTTCTTGAGCCAGGTGAGAGCCTACCTAATGGAGAGGAAAAACTAAAAAATGGATACACAAAAGATTGAAACAGCTGTAAAAATGATTATTGAAGCTGTCGGTGAGGATATGAATCGTGAGGGGTTGCAGGAAACACCTGCCCGTGTAGCTCGCATGTACCAAGAAATTTTTTCAGGTTTGGGTCAGACAGCAGAGGAACACTTATCAAAATCCTTTGAGATTATTGATGATAATATGGTCGTGGAAAAGGACATTTTTTTCCATACCATGTGTGAACACCACTTCTTGCCTTTTTATGGTAGAGCCCATATCGCCTATATTCCTGACGGACGTGTGGCTGGTTTATCAAAATTAGCTCGTACAGTAGAGGTCTATTCTAAAAAACCTCAAATTCAGGAGCGCTTGAATATCGAGGTGGCAGATGCTTTGATGGATTATTTGGGGGCTAAGGGTGCTTTTGTTGTCATTGAAGCAGAACATATGTGTATGAGTATGCGAGGTGTTAGAAAACCTGGAACGGCTACCTTAACAACCGTAGCTCGTGGGGTATTTGAGACGGATAAGGATCTTCGTGATCAAGCTTACCGTTTAATGGGACTATAAGAAATCCGCCTAAAGCGGATTTTTCTAGAAAGGACTAGTCATGGATCAACTGCAGATTAAGGATTTAGAAATTTTCGCCTATCACGGCCTCTTTCCAAGTGAGAAAGAATTGGGGCAAAAATTTATTATTTCAGCGACCTTATCTTATGATATGACCAAGGCTGCAACAGACTTGGATTTATCAGCGTCAGTTCATTATGGGGAACTGTGCCAGCAGTGGACGACTTGGTTTCAGGAAACCACTGAGGACTTGATTGAAACGGTAGCCTACAAACTAGTAGAACGTACCTTTGAAGCCTATCCTCTTATTCAAGAAATTAAGCTGGAACTGAAAAAACCCTGGGCGCCAGTGCATTTGCCACTAGATACTTGCTCAGTAACCATTCATCGCCGTAAGCAACGAGCCTTTGTCGCCTTGGGGAGCAATATGGGTGATAAGGAAGCTAATCTGAAAGAGGCTATTGAAAAAATGCAGGCTAAAGGCATTCGTATCCTTAAAGAATCCAGTATTTTGACAACAGAACCTTGGGGTGGAGTTGAGCAGGATTGTTTTGCCAATCAGATTGTTGAGGTGGAAACTTGGTTACCAGCTCCAGTCTTGTTAGAAACCTTATTAACCATTGAGTCAGAGATGGGACGGGTAAGAGAAGTGCATTGGGGCCCTCGTTTGATTGATTTGGACCTGCTCTTTGTAGAGGACCAGGTTGTTTATACAGACGATCTTATCTTGCCTCATCCTTATGTAGCAGAACGACTCTTTGTCCTTGAATCCTTGCAGGAAATAGCTCCTTATTTTGTTCATCCTACATTAAAGCAACCTATCCGCAACTTGTATGATGATTTGAAAAAATAGAAAAACTCTAGTTTCCTATCTGCGTTCAAAGGAGACTAGAGTTTTTTAAAATAGGTCATTTTCTTCTGGAAGGAGTATGGTCTCTTTGCCATCCATATCTAGAACCAGCACTTTTGGGGGATATAGAGGGTCAAAAGGATGATTAAAGTCGAAGTCAATAGCTGTCGGAAGATGTTGACTTGAAAAGTGGAAGGTAATACTTCCGTTTTTATTGAGCAATTGAAATTCGAGTTCTTCTTCCAATTCAAAGACATTTTTTAAGAAATGGTCGATGATATACCAAAAAGAGTCAATGACATCATCAGGTAAGCTGCTAACAATGCCAAAACTAGCAGACCTCATGTGCGTATTGGTAAAAGCCATATATCTGCCCTCCTTTCTTTTTCTTAATCATACAGTAAATAGGATTAAAAATCAAGAAAAGGTCATTTGTTCTTCAAAACTTCAATTTTAAGTTAATTAACAAGAAGAAATTCTCTAGGATGCATGTAGTTCAAGTATTCTTTAGGGAAATAATCAATCAAGTTTTCTTTCATAAAAATTCTATGTTATTTTTTATAAAATATCCAAGCTTATATTACTTTTATGCGAAATTAAAAATAGCAAGGATTATTATTTTGCGTTTTCAAATGTATATAGAAATAATACTCTTCTAGGATAAGATGTAATAGTTTTTTCTATTATATAAACTTTTTTAGGATAAGTATCTAGTTTGGAAAAAATTTTTCTTCAAGAAAATGAGTTTAGATGAAATTTTTTTCAAATAATCTTTAAAAAATACTTGAAAGTGTTTACAATAAGTGATAGAATGGAATAAATAGAAACATGAAAACGAAATTTTCATACAATCTCTTTCAGAGCCCTTTGTAGTATGATGTAGAAAGGAAAAGGAATGAATACAGATGATACAGTAACGATTTATGATGTCGCCCGTGAGGCAGGAGTTTCGATGGCGACAGTCAGCCGTGTAGTCAATGGCAACAAGAATGTTAAAGAGAATACCCGTAAAAAAGTACTTGAGGTGATTGACCGTTTAGACTACCGTCCAAATGCAGTGGCGCGTGGTCTTGCAAGTAAAAAAACAACGACAGTAGGTGTTGTGATTCCCAATATTACCAATGGTTATTTTTCAACTCTTGCTAAGGGAATTGATGATATCGCAGAAATGTACAAGTACAATATCGTTCTTGCTACCAGTGATGAAGATGATGACAAGGAAGTTTCTGTTGTCAATACCCTCTTTTCAAAACAAGTGGATGGGATCATTTTTATGGGTTACCACTTAACTGAAAAGATTCGTTCAGAGTTTTCTCGTTCACGGACACCGGTCGTTCTTGCTGGTACAGTAGATATAGAACACCAACTTCCAAGTGTTAACATCGATTATAAACAAGCGACCATTGATGCAGTGAGCTACCTAGTAAAAGAAAATGAGCGAATTGCTTTTGTGAGTGGTCCCTTAGTAGATGATATCAATGGGAAAGTACGCCTGGTCGGCTATAAAGATGCTTTGAAAAAAGCAGGTATTTCTTATAGTGAAGGTTTGGTCTTTGAGTCTAAATACACTTATGAAGACGGTTATGCCTTGGCAGAACGCTTGATTTCATCAAATGCAACGGCGGCAGTAGTTACAGGTGATGAATTAGCTGCAGGAGTATTGAATGGTCTCTCAGATAAAGGAATTTTGGTACCTGAAGAATTTGAAATCATTACCAGTGACGATTCTCAAATCTCTCGCTATACTCGTCCAAATTTGACTACAGTTGCACAACCTCTTTATGATCTTGGGGCTATCAGTATGCGTATGTTAACCAAGATCATGCATAAGGAAGAATTGGAAGAACGTGAAGTTCTCTTACCTCATGGTTTGACAGAACGTCGTTCAACACGAAAACGTAAATAGAAAAAATCAGGGAATCGCGTAGATTTCCTGATTTTGCTTTCAGTGTAAGAACGGTCATTATCCTTCTAAGTATTCTTTTAAAGCTAGCCCTTTTAACCCTGCATTGAGAGCAATGAGGAGTTTTAGGCGGGCTTTTTGGGCATTGAGTTCTTTGACAAAGAAAACACCTGCCTTTTGCAACTGCACGCCCCCACCTTGGTAGGCATAAACAGGCTCAGCGATACCGTTAAAGCATCGTGAAACCAGGGCGACTGGGATTCCTTTCTGCAGAAGGCTTTCTAATTTTTGAGCCGTTTCTTGGGGAATATTACCCGCTCCGAAGGCTTGGATAATCAATCCGTCCAATTGTTCCCAATCCAGCATATCAATCAGCTCATCTGTCATACCAGCATAAGCAGAGATGATAGGGACTAATCCTTGTATGTGATCAAGGTCAAAGCGAACACGAGGTTCAGCTGTTTTGAAGTAGAGGATTTCCTTCTTCATAATCAGACCAAGGGGACCGTGGGTAGGAGTCTGGAAGGTACTGACATTGGTCGTATGTGTTTTGGTAACATACTTGGCAGCATGGATTTCATCGTTCATAACAACCAAAACTCCTTTGTCAGCAGCCTTGTCATCGCTAGCAACCCTTAAAGCACTTAGGTAATTATAAACCCCGTCACTGCCGAGTTCATTGGAGCTGCGCATGGCCCCTGTTAGAACGATAGGCATATGGGGAACTTCCATGGTATCAAGGAAATAGGCTGTTTCCTCTAAAGTATCGGTCCCATGTGTGATCACCACCCCATCGTAGTTATTCGCTTCCTCTTTGATTTTCTGGTAGAGGGCCAGCATATGCTTGGGTTTGATATGGGGGCTTGGCAGGTTAAAAAAGTCCAAGGCGTGGACTTGGATTCCTTCAAGAGGACTGGACACATGGTTCATGGGATTATCTGAACTCGTCACAACAGCGCCAGAAGCATCGGCTTGCATGGAAATAGTTCCGCCCGTATGTAAAACAAGGATTTTCTTAGGCATGATTTACTCACTCTTTCTGAAATGTGGTATAATCATTGTATCATAAAAGGGGAGAATGAGATAGGATGGAAGTCAAAGCTGTTTTTTTTGATATCGATGGTACCCTCGTCAACGATCGCAAGAGTGTTTTGAAATCCACTAAGGACGCGATTAAGATTGTTAAAGAACAAGGGGTACTTGTTGGAGTAGCCACAGGGCGAGGACCTTTTTTTGTTAAGGATTTAATGAAAGATTTGGATTTAGATTTTGCAGTCACCTATAATGGTCAGTATATCTTTACGAAAGACAAGGTTCTTTTTACAAGTCCTATTTCTAAGTCACATTTACGGCAATTGATTGCTTATGCAAAAAAAGAGGGCAAGGAGATTGCTCTTGGAAGCAAGGATGCTATGGTGGGATCGAAAATCATGTCTTTTGGCATGGGTTCTTTTTCACAGAGAATCAGTCGCTTTGTTCCATCTGTTTTGACTCGGACAGTTAGCCATTCTTTTAATCGATTGGTTAGTAAGGTTGTTCCTCAAAAAGAAGAGGACCTGCTTCACTTAATGAATCAGCCTATCTACCAAGTTTTGATGCTAATGACGCCAGAAGAATCAGAGAAGGCGACGGCTGACTTTGATGATTTAAAATTAACTCGCAGCAATCCTTTTGCGGCAGATATCATTAATCAAGGAAATTCTAAATTAGAAGGAATTCGTCGAGTTGGGAAAGAATATGGTTTTGATCTTAATCAAGTCATGGCTTTTGGAGACTCAGATAATGATCTAGAAATGTTAGCAGGTGTGGGGATGTCTGTTGCCATGGGAAACGGTAGTAGTAGTGTTAAGGAAGTTGCCAAGCATATCACAACTAGCAACCAGCAAGATGGTATTCACAAGGCCTTGGAACACTTTGGTGTCTTGGCTTCGGAAAAAGTCTTTGTCAGCCGAGATTATCATTTTAATAAGGTCAAGACCTTCCACCATATGATGGATGAACGGACTCAAGAAGAACCTATAGCATGGGATATAGAAGGGGCAACTCATAGAGCTGGATTTAAGATAGAAGAATTAGTAGAGTTTGTGCGAGCAGCGAGCTCGTCAGAAGAAGAATTCCAAGAGTCACTTACCAGCCTACATAAAGCCATTGATAATGCAGCTGAGAAAGTCGTGCAAAAGACACCGGCTAAACAAGATTTGGTTGGCCAGGTAGATGCTCTGATTGATTCACTCTACTTTACTTATGGTAGTTTTGTTTTGATGGGAGTGGATCCAGAACGTATTTTTGACATTGTCCACCAAGCTAATATGGGGAAAATATTCCCAGACGGGAAGGCTCACTTTGACCCCCTTACCCATAAAATATTGAAACCAGATGATTGGGAAGAAAAATACGCCCCAGAAGCAGCTATTGAAAAAGAATTGCAACGTCAACGGAAGGCTTATGAACGCCATAAAGAAAG
Source organism: Streptococcus sp. SK643 (assembly GCF_000259505.1). GTDB lineage: Bacteria > Bacillota > Bacilli > Lactobacillales > Streptococcaceae > Streptococcus. Next base: position 61,155 of record NZ_AJMM01000020.1, on the reverse strand, counting down.
ACAAAAATAAGAAAAAGGAGCTTTGAGGCTCCTTTTTAGTTTTTAAAATGTTTTTTCTTGCTCTCTCACAATCAGCAAATCGACTTTTGCATGGCGGAGAATGTATTCGGAAGAAGAACCGACTAAGAGACGTTCAAAGGCATTGAGACCTGTTGCGCCAACAAGGATTAAATCCACACCCTCAGCGTCTGGAATGGTACGTGCAAGAAGTGTTTTTGGATTTCCCATTTCAATGACAGTATGAATGTTAGCGACACCTGAATCTTTCGCACGTTTTTCGTACTCTTTCATCATGCTTTCAGCGTCTTCTTGGAGTTCTGCGTAAACTTCAGCATCAAAGGTGGATACACTTTGAAGAGCGCGTGTGTCAATAACGTGGACGATGGTAAGCTTAGCAGCATTTCGTAGGGCAGAGTGAACTCCCTTAACAAAAGCCAAGTCCGCTTCATTAGAACCATCGATTGCGACCATAATATTTTGGTAACGTTGTGCCATATTGAAACCTCCTGTAATTTCTTCACCTCAATTGTAAACCTTTTCACTATAGAAGTAAAGCAAAAAAAAGCAGTTTCCTAAAAAAAGTTAGCGCTTTAACACGGTTTCAATATATGCTAGAATAAAAGAAGGGATAGCAGGAAATAGGTGAAGGGAGGGAGAATGATGAACAGCTCTTTTCAAGAAACAAAAAAAATCAAATTTCCTTTATTATGGAATCATCCTAGTGTCAGTCTTGCTAGAAGTGATCATGATCTGGCAATTAGAGAAGCTGATTCCCCTTCTTTATCCAGGCCTCATCGGCTTTTTAATCTTTCATGTACTCTACCATCTAATCTTATTCCTAGTTGCAAAACGAAGTGGACGTTGGGATTACTTGATGACATAGGGACTCTTCCTCATGTTTAATATTCTCTATGACTCCTTTCTAGGCTTTCTTTTTCTAGGTTTATCTTTTGGTATGTGATGTGTCTTTCGCAAAATTTCTGCTATTTCCACTGTCTTAACCTCGCTTTTAGTGAGGTTTTTCTTGTGTAGGATTTCAGTAACATATTTCAGCAAACTTGTCGCATTTTCTTTCTAGTGGTATAATGTTACTATCCCGATGAATTGAGGAAACAAAATGAAAGAATATAACAAATCTAGTAAGTTAGAGCATGTTGCTTATGATATCCGTGGCCCTGTTTTGGAAGAAGCCATGCGAATGCGAGCAAACGGAGAAAAGATTTTACGTCTGAATACAGGAAATCCAGCAGAATTTGGCTTTACAGCGCCAGACGAGGTCATTCATGACTTGATTATGAATGCGCGTGATAGTGAAGGTTATTCTGACTCCAAAGGGATTTTCTCAGCCCGTAAGGCTATCATGCAGTATTGCCAGTTGAAGAAATTCCCAAATGTAGATATTGATGATATCTACCTTGGAAATGGAGTTAGTGAGCTAATTGTCATGTCTATGCAGGGGCTTTTGGACAATGGGGATGAGGTCTTAGTGCCAATGCCAGACTATCCTCTTTGGACCGCGGCTGTCAGTCTAGCAGGAGGAAATGCCGTTCACTATATCTGTGATGAAGCTGCTGAATGGTATCCAGATATTGACGATATCAAGTCAAAAATTACTTCTAATACCAAGGCCATCGTTCTTATCAATCCAAACAACCCAACTGGAGCCCTTTATCCTAAGGAACTCTTGCTGGAGATTATTGAGATTGCCCGTCAAAACGATTTGATTATCTTTGCGGATGAAATTTACGACCGCATGGTCATGGATGGGCATGTGCATACGCCTGTGGCTAGCTTGGCACCAGATGTTTTCTGTGTCAGCATGAATGGTCTGTCAAAATCTCATCGTATCGCTGGTTTCCGTGTGGGTTGGATGGTCTTGTCTGGACCTAAGACACATGTTAAAGGCTATATTGAAGGGCTCAATATGCTGTCAAACATGCGCCTTTGCTCTAATGTTTTGGCCCAGCAGGTTGTACAAACCTCACTTGGAGGCCATCAGTCAGTTGATGAATTGCTCCTTCCAGGTGGTCGTATTTATGAACAAAGAAATTTCATCTACAATGCCATTCAAGATATTCCAGGTCTGTCTGCAGTCAAGCCTAAGGCGGGACTTTATATCTTCCCTAAAATCGACCGCAATATGTACCGTATCGATGATGATGAGCAGTTTGTCCTTAATTTCTTGAAACAGGAAAAGGTTCTTTTGGTTCATGGTCGTGGCTTTAACTGGCAGGAACCGGACCACTTCCGTATCGTCTATCTCCCTCGTGTAGATGAATTGGCCCAAATCCAAGAAAAGATGACACGTTTCTTGAAACAGTATCGTAGATAAGGATTAAGCTGTATTTTAAGCTTAATTTGTCCAGATAGTAGTTGGTTTCTGGATGTCAACTGATATGTCCTCAAAAGTTAGAGTTTAGTCTCTAATTTTTAGGGTACATGTCAGTTTTTTATTTGATTTTAGAAGATAAAACGAGTCCTGTTAGTTAGTCAGTGGGGATACTTTCATAAATGATAGAATGTTTCAATGAAATGCAAGACTTATTGTAAAAAAGTACTGACATCAATAAAGTAGATGTTCTTTACTTTTTAGCCGGTGTTTGTCTTTTCGCTCTAACATATTAAGTTGCTTAATTTGATTTAAAATATTGAAAAATATTGTGAAATCTTTCCTTATATCAATAAAGTGTGATATAATAGTTTCGAATAAAATAAATTAAGGAGTCTTTCCAAATGGCAAAATTGACTGTTAAAGACGTTGAATTGAAAGGGAAAAAAGTTCTCGTTCGTGTTGACTTCAACGTCCCTGTAAAAGATGGCGTGATTACCAACGACAACCGTATCACAGCAGCTCTTCCAACTATCAAGTACATTCTTGAACAAGGTGGACGTGCAATCCTTTTCTCTCACCTTGGACGTGTTAAAGAAGAAGCAGACAAAGCTGGTAAATCACTTGCTCCTGTAGCTGCTGACTTGGCTGCTAAATTAGGTCAAGAAGTTGCTTTCCTTCCAGGCGTTACTCGTGGTGCTGAATTGGAAGCTGCAATCAATGCTCTTGAAGATGGACAAGTTCTTTTGGTTGAAAACACTCGTTACGAAGATGTTGATGGCAAGAAAGAATCTAAAAATGATCCTGAACTTGGTAAATACTGGGCATCACTTGGAGATGGTATCTTCGTAAACGATGCATTCGGTACAGCTCACCGTGCACACGCATCTAACGTTGGTATCTCTGCAAACGTTGAAAAAGCAGTTGCTGGTTTCCTTCTTGAAAACGAAATTGCCTACATCCAAGAAGCAGTTGAAGCTCCAGAACGTCCATTCGTAGCAATCCTTGGTGGTTCAAAAGTTTCAGATAAGATCGGTGTTATCGAAAACTTACTTGAAAAAGCAGATAAAGTCCTTATCGGTGGTGGTATGACTTACACATTCTACAAAGCACAAGGGATCGAAATCGGTAACTCACTTGTAGAAGAAGACAAATTGGATGTTGCGAAAGCTCTTCTTGAAAAAGCAAATGGTAAATTGATCTTGCCAGTTGACTCAAAAGAAGCAAATGCATTTGCTGACTACACTGAAGTGCGTGACACTGAAGGTGAAGCAGTTTCTGAAGGCTTCCTTGGTCTTGACATCGGTCCAAAATCTATCGCTAAATTTGACGAAGCTTTGACTGGTGCGAAAACAGTTGTATGGAACGGACCTATGGGTGTCTTTGAAAACCCAGACTTCCAAGCTGGTACAATCGGTGTGATGGATGCTATCGTAAAACAACCAGGCGTTAAATCAATCATCGGTGGTGGTGACTCAGCTGCCGCAGCGATTAACCTTGGCCGTGCAGATAAGTTCTCGTGGATCTCTACGGGTGGTGGAGCATCAATGGAACTTCTCGAAGGTAAAGTATTGCCAGGTTTGGCTGCACTTACAGAAAAATAATTTCAGCCCGTTAGTTTCTACAAAATCCTGATTTTGTAGAAAAAGGAACAAAACTGAAACGTTAACAAAAAGGTGGCTATGTCACCTTTTTGTGTTAGTGTAGGTATTTGTGACGCGGTGGTGGAGCATCAATGGAACTTCTTGAAGGTAAAGTTCTTCCAGGACTTGCAGTCTTGACAGAAAAATAAGATTTTATAAATGAATCAAAGAAGAGAGGGATGAAATTTCCTCTTTTCTTTTTCTCAAAATAAAAACGTTTCCTCTTGGAAATCACTCATGAAATCACACTTTTTATGATAAAATAGAAGTAGAAAGTTGAGATTATGAGTTATTTTAAAAAATATAAATTTGATAAATCCCAGTTTAAACTTGGTATGCGTACTTTTAAAACGGGCATTGCTGTTTTTCTGGTTCTCTTAATTTTTGGTTTTTTTGGCTGGAAAGGTCTTCAAATCGGTGCTTTGACAGCCGTTTTTAGTCTGAGAGAGAATTTTGATAAAAGTGTTCATTTTGGAACATCACGTATTCTAGGTAATAGTATTGGTGGTTTTTATGCCCTTGTATTTTTTCTTTTGAATTCTTTGTTTCATGAAGCTTTTTGGGTGACCTTGATTGTTGTTCCAATTTGTACCATGTTAACCATTATGACAAATGTTTCTATGAACAACAAGGCTGGGGTTATTGGTGGAGTAGCAGCAATGTTAATCATTACCCTATCGATACCCAGCGGAGAAACAATTTTGTACGTGTTTGCGCGTGTATCTGAAACCTTTATGGGAGTTTTTGTAGCAATTCTTGTAAATTACGATATTGAACGATTGCGTCTTTATTTTACAGGGAAGAAAAAATAATGTTACATTTTATAACATTATCAATTGACGGATAGAATTTTTTAGACTATAATAGACAGAAAGAAGGGAATAGTAAATGAAGGAAAAAGAATTTCGCCGCAATATGGCAGTTTTTCCTATCGGCAGTGTTATGAAATTGACCGATCTCTCGGCGCGTCAGATTCGCTATTATGAAGATCAGGAATTGATAAAGCCTGATCGAAACGAAGGAAACCGTCGCATGTATTCTTTGAATGACATGGATCGTCTGCTTGAAATCAAGGATTATATCTCTGAAGGTTGTAATATCGCTGCGATTAAGAAAAAATATGCTGAACGTGAGGCGAAGTCCAAGAAGGCGGTTAGTCAGACTGAAGTACGTCGTGCACTTCACAATGAACTCCTCCAACAGGGGCGCTTTGCTTCAGTACGGTCACCTTTTGGTCGCGGTTAGGCAACCGCAAGTAGTCAATATAAAGGAGAAAACTCATGCCAACCACAGCTGCAGATATTCGTCGTGAAGTCAAGGAAAAAAATGTTACATTTATCCGTCTCATGTTTTCAGATATTTTGGGAACGATGAAAAACGTCGAAATTCCTGCTACAGATGAACAGTTAGATAAAGTTTTGTCAAACAAGGCTATGTTTGATGGATCTTCTATTGAAGGTTTTGTACGTATCAATGAGTCAGATATGTACTTGTACCCTGACTTGGATACATGGACAGTCTTCCCTTGGGGAGATGAAAACGGAAGTGTTGCCGGTTTGATCTGTGATGTTTATACAACGGAAGGTGTACCATTTGCAGGTGACCCTCGTGGCAATTTGAAACGTGCTCTTCGCCACATGGAAGAAGTTGGTTTCAAATCCTTCAACCTTGGTCCAGAACCAGAATTCTTCCTATTTAAACTCGATGAAAACGGAGATCCAACCCTTGAAGTGAATGACAAGGGTGGCTACTTTGACTTGGCACCTACCGACCTTGCGGACAATACCCGTCGTGAGATTGTGAATGTATTGACTAAAATGGGATTTGAAGTAGAAGCGAGTCACCATGAGGTTGCTGTTGGGCAACACGAGATTGACTTTAAGTACGATGAAGTTCTTCGTGCTTGTGATAAGATTCAAATCTTTAAACTGGTTGTTAAGACCATTGCTCGAAAACATGGGCTTTACGCAACCTTTATGGCCAAACCAAAATTTGGTATTGCTGGATCAGGTATGCACTGTAATATGTCCTTGTTTGATGCAGAAGGAAACAATGCCTTCTTTGATCCAAATGATCCAAAAGGAATGCAGTTGTCAGAAACGGCCTACCATTTCCTTGGTGGTTTGATCAAACATGCTTACAACTATACTGCTATCATGAATCCAACGGTTAACTCATACAAACGTTTGGTTCCAGGTTATGAAGCCCCTGTTTACATTGCTTGGGCTGGTCGTAACCGTTCGCCACTTGTGCGCGTACCTGCTTCACGCGGTATGGGAACTCGTCTTGAGTTGCGTTCAGTGGATCCAATGGCGAACCCTTACATTGCTATGGCTGTTCTATTGGAAGTTGGTTTGCATGGTATCGAAAATAAAATTGAAGCACCAGCTCCTATTGAAGAAAATATCTACATCATGACAGCGGAAGAGCGTAAGGAAGCTGGAATTACAGACCTTCCATCAACTCTTCACAACGCTTTGAAAGCTTTGACAGAAGATGAGGTTGTCAGAGCAGCTCTTGGAGATCACATCTACACTAGTTTCCTTGAAGCTAAACGAATCGAATGGGCAAGTTATGCAACCTTCGTTTCACAATGGGAAATTGATAATTATTTAGATCTTTACTAATATAGAAGAAAGATTGCCTGTGGGTGATCTTTTTTCTTGTATTTCATATCGAGGTGTGATATATTTTATATAACGAAGTGCGATATATCGAACTTGATAGGAGGTGAATGAAAATGGAATTAACGGATAAGATTCGTCGAGTTTATCTTCCGATGACGGAAACGGGTTTTTATATCTTGTTCTGCCTGCAAAAGGAAGGTCATGGTTATAGTATTACGCAAAAGGTCAAGGAGATAACGGATTCGCAAGTTTCGATTAGTCCTGGAACTATGTATGGAACCTTGTCAAAGATGGAAAAGGATGGTTTGATTTCCTTTGTCCGTGAAGAGGAGAAGCGTAAAATATATCAGATGACAGACTTGGGACGCAAAGTCTTAGATATTGAATTGAAACGTATTGAACGGCTCTATAGAAACAGTCTGGAGGGAAGATGATGGAAAAGAAGGTTGTTTATAGGATTGCTACCATTGCGGATTATGATAGAGAGGCTTTGTACCTTGCGGAAATGCATACTGAGGGCTGGAAGCTCAAGGAAGTAACCTACTCTAACTTAGTAGTTGCGGTTAAGTATACTTTTGAAAAGTGCCAACCGGAGCAGGTGTCTTATCAGTTGGACTTTTATCCCATGAAAAAATCAGAGAGAGCCTCCTATTTACAACTATTTAAAGATTGTGGTTGGGAGCATATTACAGACTTTAATGGTTTTTCCTACTTTAGAAAAGCACATTCTGAAATTGAGTCGGATGCGGAGTTTGAAATTTATAATGATGTGGCTGGCAAGTTAGATATGGTTAAACGTATTTTAATAATGCGGATGCTTCCTATTTTGCTTCTCTTTTCAGCGCTACTACCGGTTTTCTTACAGTCTGTCAGTGGAGGTAGTTCCTTCAGTTGGGAAAAGTTTTTAATTGTCATAATACATAGTGTTTTATTGATAGTTTATGCGATTCAGATTTCTTATATTTTTTGGAGATTGAGTCAAAAGTGGAAAGAATTATCTGATAAATAACACCAGGCATGTTTTCTAATTTTGGGGTAAGACAATGAATAGCAGAGTAGAATTTCGGATTTTCACCATTGTTGATTTGGACAAGGAAGAAGAATATTTACATGAGATGCATTTGAAAGGTTGGAGGTATAGAACGAGTCGTTTTGGTTTTTTCTATTTTGAAGAGTGTCAACCGGGCGATGTACTTTACCGTGTATTTGATAAAAAGTTGGGTAAAAAGTATCATCATCAACTAGGAAATCTGAAAGACGGTGATTGGGAACTTGTAGAAACTGGCTCGTCTCTGGTGTTTCGTAAAGCAGTTTCTGATTTACTTCCTGATGATGAGGTTTTCTGCAAGGATCTTAAGTTTAGATGGGTGATGGTGAACCTTAGGCTTCGTGCTAGTATAGCAGCTCTTTTAGGAGGATTCCTTGCTTGTTTGGTTCTATATCGAGAAAGTCTTTCTCAATCCTTCTTTGTAATCTTTATGCTATATGTGCTTATGTTTTCTTATTTAATCTATGGTTATTTCAGATTAAAAAGGAAATACCGAGTAGATGAACGGTAAGGTTCTAGGTCTTTAGACTGATTTTTAGCACTCTTAATAAAAGAGTGCTAAAATTTTGAGTTTTTGTCTTGACATTCTCTTTTAAGGGTGTATAATAGAATCATAAGTTAGCACTTGAGTGTATCGAGTGCTAATCGATCAGACAGAGAGGAGTGATGAGATGGTTACAGAGCGTCAGCAGGATATTTTAAATCTGATTATTGACATCTTTACCAAAACGCACGAACCTGTCGGATCCAAAGCCTTGCAAGAGTCTATTAACTCTAGCAGTGCTACCATTCGTAATGACATGGCGGCTCTAGAAAAGCAAGGATTGCTTGAGAAGGCTCACACTTCAAGTGGTCGGATGCCAAGTGTTGCTGGTTTTCAGTACTATGTAAAACACTCACTGGATTTTGACAGACTGGCTGAAAATGAGGTATATGAGATTGTCAAAGCCTTTGATCAGGAATTCTTCAAATTGGAGGATATTCTGCAAGAGGCTGCTAATCTACTGACAGACTTGAGTGGCTGTACGGTAGTAGCACTGGATGTTGAGCCGAGCAGGCAACGTTTGACAGCCTTTGATATCGTTGTTTTGGGGCAACATACAGCCTTGGCGGTATTTACCCTAGACGAGTCTCGAACGGTTACTAGTCAGTTTCTGATTCCAAGGAACTTCTTGCAGGAGGATTTGCTGAAACTGAAGAGCATCATTCAGGAACGTTTCCTCGGTCACACTGTTCTAGATATTCACTACAAGATTCGGACGGAGATTCCGCAGATTATCCAGCGTTACTTTACAACGACGGATAATGTTATCGATCTCTTTGAACATATTTTTAAAGAAATGTTCAACGAAAACATTGTGGTGGCGGGTAAGGTCAATCTCTTGAATTTTGCCAATCTAGCAGCTTATCAGTTCTTTGACCAGCCGCAAAAGGTGGCTCTGGAGATTCGTGAGGGGTTGCGTGAAGATCAGATGCAAAACGTCCGTGTTGCAGACAGTCAAGAGTCCTGTCTAGCTGACCTAGCGGTGATTAGTAGCAAGTTCCTCATTCCTTATCGGGGAGTTGGAATTCTAGCGATTATCGGTCCAGTCAATCTGGATTACCAACAGCTAATCAACCAAGTCAATGTGGTCAACCGTGTTTTGACCATGAAGTTGACAGATTTTTACCGCTACCTCAGCAGTAATCATTACGAAGTACATTAAGATTGAAATCATTAAAGGAGGCGAAAATGGCCCAAGATATAAAAAATGAAGAAGTAGAAGAAGTTCAAGAAGAGGAAGTTGTGGAAACGGTAGAAGAAACGACTCCTGAGAAGTCTGAGTTGGACTTGGCAAATGAACGTGCAGATGAGTTCGAAAACAAATACCTTCGCGCTCATGCAGAAATGCAAAATATCCAACGACGTGCCAATGAAGAGCGTCAAAACTTGCAACGTTATCGTAGCCAGGATTTAGCCAAATCGATTCTCCCTTCTTTGGACAACCTTGAGCGTGCACTCGCGGTTGAAGGTTTGACAGATGATGTGAAGAAGGGCTTGGAAATGGTGCAAGAAAGCTTGATTCACGCTTTGAAAGAAGAAGGAATCGAAGAAATTACAGCTGACGGTGAATTTGACCATAACTACCATATGGCCATCCAAACTCTCCCAGCAGACGATGAACACCCAGCAGATACCATCGCCCAAGTGTTCCAAAAAGGATACAAACTCCATGACCGCATCCTACGCCCAGCAATGGTAGTAGTGTACAACTAGTTTAGAAAACTTGACAAAATTTGTCCGAAACGACACTAAACTATGAAGAAAGTTAAAATATGTTTGGCTTTGCAATAGTGAGCGAAGCGAATCAAAGACGATACTCTTCGCCGTGGCGCTATTTGCGCAAACTTTGAGACCTTAGGCTCAAAGTTTAGTCAAAGAGATTGACGAAGTCAAGCTCTGACGGCGCCGTCACCTAAGAAGAGTATCAAAAAGAAAAATAGAAAATTAACAAACAAGGAGAAAAACACATGTCTAAAATTATCGGTATTGACTTAGGTACAACAAACTCAGCAGTTGCAGTTCTTGAAGGAACTGAAAGCAAAATCATCGCAAACCCAGAAGGTAACCGCACAACTCCATCTGTAGTATCATTCAAAAACGGAGAAATCATTGTTGGTGATGCTGCAAAACGTCAAGCAGTTACAAACCCAGATACAGTCATCTCTATCAAATCTAAAATGGGAACTTCTGAAAAAGTTTCTGCTAACGGCAAAGAATACACTCCACAAGAAATCTCAGCTATGATTCTTCAATACTTGAAAGGTTATGCTGAAGACTACCTTGGCGAAAAAGTAACTAAAGCAGTTATCACAGTTCCAGCTTACTTCAACGATGCTCAACGTCAAGCAACAAAAGACGCTGGTAAAATCGCTGGTCTTGAAGTAGAACGTATTGTCAACGAACCAACTGCAGCAGCCCTTGCTTACGGTTTGGACAAGACTGATAAAGAAGAAAAAATCTTGGTATTTGACCTTGGTGGTGGTACATTCGACGTCTCTATCCTTGAATTGGGTGACGGTGTCTTCGATGTATTGTCAACTGCAGGTGACAACAAACTTGGTGGTGACGACTTTGACCAAAAAATTATCGACCACTTGGTAGCAGAATTCAAGAAAGAAAACGGTATTGACTTGTCTACTGACAAGATGGCAATGCAACGTTTGAAAGATGCAGCTGAAAAAGCGAAGAAAGACCTTTCTGGTGTAACTTCAACTCAAATCAGCTTGCCATTTATTACTGCTGGTGAGGCTGGACCTCTTCACTTGGAAATGACTTTGACTCGTGCGAAATTTGATGACTTGACTCGTGACCTTGTAGAACGTACAAAAGTTCCAGTTCGCCAAGCCCTTTCAGATGCAGGTTTGAGCTTGTCAGAAATCGATGAAGTTATCCTTGTTGGTGGTTCAACTCGTATCCCAGCCGTTGTAGAAGCTGTTAAGGCTGAAACTGGTAAAGAACCAAACAAATCAGTAAACCCTGATGAAGTAGTTGCTATGGGTGCTGCCATTCAAGGTGGTGTCATTACTGGTGATGTCAAAGACGTTGTCCTTCTTGACGTAACACCATTGTCACTTGGTATCGAAACAATGGGTGGTGTCTTCACAAAACTCATCGATCGTAACACAACTATTCCAACATCTAAATCACAAGTCTTCTCAACAGCAGCAGACAACCAACCAGCCGTTGATATTCACGTTCTTCAAGGGGAACGCCCAATGGCAGCAGATAACAAGACTCTTGGACGTTTCCAATTGACAGATATCCCAGCTGCACCTCGTGGAATTCCTCAAATCGAAGTAACATTTGACATCGACAAGAACGGTATCGTTTCTGTTAAGGCTAAAGACCTTGGAACTCAAAAAGAACAAACTATCGTGATCCAATCTAACTCAGGTTTGACTGACGAAGAAATCGACCGCATGATGAAAGATGCAGAAGCAAACGCTGAAGCAGATAAGAAACGTAAAGAAGAAGTTGACCTTCGTAATGAAGTAGACCAAGCAATCTTTGCGACTGAAAAGACAATCAAGGAAACTGAAGGAAAAGGTTTCGACGCAGAACGTGACGCTGCCCAAGCTGCCCTTGATGACCTTAAGAAAGCTCAAGAAGACAACAACTTGGACGACATGAAAGCAAAACTTGAAGCATTGAACGAAAAAGCTCAAGGACTTGCTGTTAAACTCTATGAACAAGCCGCAGCAGCCCAACAAGCTCAAGCAGGAGCAGAAGGCGCACAAGCAACAGGAAACGCAGGCGATGACGTCGTAGACGGAGAGTTTACTGAAAAGTAAGATGCAAAGCCCGTTAAAACCTCACAGTGAAAATAGGAAATCTGACGCAGAAACTTTAGTTTCTAGGAAGATTTGTCTTTTTCACCAAGAGGTTAGGGCGTGCTCAATTCAGCTTAACAACTAAATGATAGGAAGAAATCCAGAGGTTGCAACCCAGCCTCTGTTTTTCGATAAAATAGAGGATGTTGCGTATGAAAAAAGTACTTTGTATCATTTATCCTAATTTTTCTCTTTATGAGATAACCGCTTTAACAAGTACTTTAGCTCTATCTTTTTACATCACGATTGATTATGTCGCCTCTGAGAATTCGATGGTGGTCTCTGAGGATGGTTTGTCCTGTCAACCGACGAAAACATTGGATCAGATCCGTATAGAAGATTATTCTTGTGTGATTTTGCCAGGAATGGTAAATATAGGTCCTGCTCTACAAGATGAGAAATTGATTTCGTTTTTGAGAAGTCTTAATGAGCAAGATATCCTAATTGCAGCCATTTCTTCAGCGCCCCTTTTATTGGCGAAATCAGGCTTGTTGAACAACACGAAATTTACAGGTGGAATTTGGCAAAACTTCTTTGACTATTTTGAATTTCTTCCACGTGAGAATTTCCAACCGAAAGTTCTTGTCCAAGATAAACAAATCATTACGGCTATCGGTTTTGCACATCAAGAGTTTGCAAGAAAAGTGATTTTCGGTTTAGGGTTGGCAGAGAATACGGACAACTATTTTAAAGAACAGAACAATTATGCTGAAGAGGATTTGATATTTACTCTATCAGATGAAGATTTTAATCAAGTGAAGCAGAGCATAGAAAACAGCTTCTAAAGATTTACATAAAAATTATAGAAAGGAACAAGGGTGTTCGTAACTGAACACGGGTTCCAGAATTTCTTACTAAATATAAAAGAAAGGAATTGAACCCGACCTAAATTCTCGGAAAAAAGAGAAATCTGCCTAGGAGCATCGCTCCAGCGTCAGATTTCCTATTTTTCAGTCGAATTTTACGGTCTTGGTATCTTGTATGAACAATACTGAATTTTATGATCGTCTGGGGGTGTCAAAAAACGCTTCGGCAGACGAGATCAAAAAGGCTTATCGTAAGCTTTCGAAAAAATACCACCCAGATATCAACAAGGAGCCTGGTGCTGAGGACAAGTACAAGGAAGTTCAAGAAGCCTATGAGACTTTGAGTGACGACCAAAAACGTGCAGCCTACGACCAATATGGTGCGGCTGGAGCCAACGGTGGCTTTGGTGGTTTCGGTGGTGGAGCTGGCGGTTTCAACGGGGCAGGAGGCTTCGGTGGTTTTGAAGACATTTTCTCAAGTTTCTTCGGCGGAGGTGGCGCTTCCCGCAATCCAAACGCTCCTCGTCAAGGGGATGACCTCCAGTATCGTGTTAACTTGACCTTTGAAGAAGCTATTTTTGGAGCTGAAAAAGAAGTTAAATACAACCGTGAAGCAAGCTGTCGTACATGTAATGGCTCTGGTGCTAAGCCAGGAACAAGTCCAGTCACTTGTGGACGCTGTCATGGCTCTGGTGTCATTAACGTTGATACGCAGACTCCGCTTGGTATGATGCGTCGCCAAGTAACCTGTGATGTCTGTCATGGACGCGGAAAAGAAATCAAAGATCCATGTACCACTTGTCACGGAACAGGTCATGAAAAACAAGCCCATAGCGTACATGTGAAAATCCCTGCTGGTGTGGAAACTGGTCAACAAATTCGCCTAGCGGGTCAAGGTGAAGCAGGATTTAACGGTGGACCTTATGGTGACTTGTATGTAGTGGTTTCTGTGGAAGCCAGCGATAAGTTTGAACGTGAAGGAACCACTATTTTCTATAATCTGAACCTCAACTTTGTCCAAGCAGCTCTTGGTGATACAGTAGATATTCCAACTGTTCACGGTGATGTTGAATTGGTTATTCCAGAGGGTACTCAGACTGGTAAGAAATTCCGTCTACGTGGCAAGGGAGCACCGAGCCTTCGTGGCGGTGCAGTTGGTGACCAATACGTTACCGTCAATGTTGTAACACCGACAGGCTTGAATGACCGCCAAAAAGCAGCCTTGAAAGAATTCGCAGCTGCAGGTGATTTAAAAGTCAATCCAAAGAAAAAGGGCTTCTTTGACCATATTAAAGATGCCTTTGAAGGAGAATAAACAAAAAGAGCCGATGGGCTCTTTTTACTTTATTCTTTGTAATGTTAGCATTGGAACAATCACTCATCGGCTGATTTTCTATCAGACCTTTGCTTGAGCAAGCCAGCTGCATCCATAGCTTGGATGAGTTGCTTGAATTCTGCTTCCTTACCAGGCTTAATGGTAACGGTATCAATATGGTTGATTGCAGAGTTATCCTGAATATCCACTAAAGTCAAGGCTTTTTCATAGAAAGTAATTCCCTTTTTTAGACTTTCCTGATCCTTCCAATATAGAACTGAGTAATCAGGATTTGGTTTCTTTCCGATTTCTTGTAAATAATTCCTACTTTCCTTCTCTAAAGATTGCAATAAACCATGATTGAACAAGTTATCCCCTACTTTATAGTATGAAATATCTCCAGTCTGTAGGACATAGACTTCGAGCTGGTTTTTGGTGAGATTTGGACTTTCTTTTAAGACGGGATGGCTATTGATGACCTCATCTGAGAAAGTAACATAAAAAGTTAAGCCCCCACCCTCGTATTTATATCTTCCATTTGATTTTACTTTCTTAGGAGGCATGTCAAGGGAGGTAAAGATTTGTTTTAAGTCTTCGTTCCCTTTTCGGATGTCGCTCGGTGAGGCCCTGAAAGTAAAGAATAGTAGTAGAAATGTTAGGGCGGCAAGAAGGGTAAGGCAACCACAAGGGATCAGGATGATCTTAGCCAGATCTTTTAAGAAGTTTTTCATGATTATTCCCTTTCTATTCTGTTAGGATTTAGTAATCCCAAATGGAGCTAAGGGGATTTCAGTAAAGTTGGAGACTTTCATTTCCTTGCTTTTTCTTCTTGGAGAAGCGCCATTCGAGTCTGGATATCTTTTTCCAAGACTTTGAACTTGTAAGTAAGATCTGTTTGGTATTCCTTAATCAGTTCTTTTTGTTGGTTAATAACCTGTAGGCTGTTTTGGATAATATCCACATCGTCCTTGATAGCTTGAACACGGCCAGTCGTATCTAAGACTTCATCTGTGATGGTTTGACGATTTTTTGTGACCAGATAACTTCCGGCTGCAGCTCCTGCAAATAGCAATAGGTTGGATAATTTCATGGCAACTCCTTAGGCATTTTTGATAGTTTCAGCAACTTGAGCAAGTTTGTCAAAGTCTGGTTCGTGGGCGATAAAATCAATCTTGAGGTCATCGTCAGCACTGTAGCGAGGTACGAGGTGAACGTGGGTATGAAAGACTGTTTGGCCTGCGATTTCTTCACAGTTGGAAATGATATTCATACCAGCAGCCTTAGTGGCTTTCATGACTTTTTGAGCTACCTGTGGGACTTGGGCAAAAAGTTGGCTAGCACTTGTCGCATCCATTTCTAAAAGATTGCGATAGTGTTTTTTGGGTACTACCAAGGTGTGTCCTGGCGTCACTTGAGAAATATCCATAAAGGCAAGAACCTGCTCATCTTCGTATATTTTTGAAGCAGGGATTTCTCCTGCGATGATTTTACAAAAAATGCAATCTAACATAAAATCTACCTCTACTGTCTTGAATTTTGATATAATATAGCTACATTATACCAGATTTGGAGAAAATATGTTAGAAATTAAAAATCTGACAGGTGGCTATGTCCATGTCCCTGTCTTGAAAGATGTATCCTTTACCGTTGAAAGTGGGCAGTTGGTCGGTTTGATTGGACTAAACGGTGCTGGAAAATCAACGACGATCAATGAGATTATCGGTTTGTTGACACCTTATAGCGGCTCTATCAATATCAATGGCCTGACCCTGCAAGGAGATGCGACCAACTATCGTAAGCAGATTGGCTACATTCCAGAAACACCTAGTCTATATGAGG
The DNA here is from genome assembly GCF_000259505.1 of Streptococcus sp. SK643. Lineage (GTDB taxonomy): Bacteria > Bacillota > Bacilli > Lactobacillales > Streptococcaceae > Streptococcus. Next base: position 45,174 of record NZ_AJMM01000020.1, on the reverse strand, counting down.
AATTGACCCTTAGAGAGCATATTGAAACAGTGGCTATGGCTTATGGAATAGAGCAGAAAATGGCTTTTGAGCGAGTAGAACCTTTGTTGAAAATGTTCCGTCTGGACCAGAAATTAGACTGGTTCCCTGTTCATTTTTCCAAAGGGATGAAGCAGAAGGTCATAATTATTTGTGCTTTTGTGGTGGATCCGAGTCTCTTTATCGTGGATGAACCTTTCCTTGGTCTTGATCCGTTGGCTATTGCGGACTTGATTCAGCTTTTGGAAGTGGAAAAGCAAAAAGGTAAGTCCATTCTCATGAGTACCCACGTGCTGGATTCGGCTGAGAAGATGTGTGATGCCTTTGTCATTCTCCACAAAGGAGAGGTGCGTGCCAAGGGGAATTTAGCGCAACTGCGCGAAGCCTTTGATATGCCTGAGGCTAGTTTGAATGATATTTACTTGGCTCTGACCAAAGAGGAGGAGCTATGAAAGACTTGTTTTTAAAGAGAAAGCAGGCTTTTCGTAAGGAGTGTCTTGGTTATCTGCGCTATGTTCTCAATGATCACTTTGTCTTGTTCCTGCTTGTCCTGTTGGGCTTTCTAGCCTACCAGTACAGTCAACTCTTACAACATTTTCCTGAAAATCATTGGCCTATTCTTTTGTTTGTAGGGATTACCTCTATTTTACTTTTGCTTTGGGGTGGAATTGCCACCTATATGGAGGCTCCAGATAAGCTCTTTCTCTTGGTCGGAGAAGAGGAAATCAAGCTCCATCTCAAGCATCAAACTGGCATTTCCCTAGTCTTTTGGCTCTTTGTACAGACCCTTTTCTTGCTTTTGTTTGCGCCCCTATTTTTAGCCATGGGTTATGGCTTGCCAGTTTTTCTGGTCTATGTGCTTTTATTAGGGGTAGGGAAATATTTCCTCTTTCGTCAAAAGGCCAGCAAGTTTTTTACTGAAACTGGACTAGACTGGGATTATGTCATTTCCCAAGAAAGCAAGCGTAAGCAAGTCTTGCTTCGTTTCTTTGCCCTCTTTACGCAGGTCAAGGGAATTTCAAACAGCGTCAAGCGTCGTGCCTATCTGGACTTTATCCTAAAGGCTGTTCAGAAGGCGCCTGGGAAGATTTGGCAAAATCTCTATCTGCGTTCTTATTTGCGAAATGGAGACCTCTTTGCCCTCAGTCTCCGTCTGCTCTTGCTTTCTTTGCTGGCGCAGGTCTTTATCGAGCAAGCTTGGATTGCGACAGCAGTGGTGGTTCTCTTTAACTACCTCTTGCTCTTCCAGTTGCTGGCTCTCTATCATGCCTTTGACTACCAGTATTTGACCCAACTTTTTCCACTAGATAAGGGGCAAAAGGAAAAAGGTTTACAGGCGGTAGTCCGAGGATTGACCAGTTTTGTTTTACTTGTGGAATTAGTTGTTGGATTGATTACCTTCCAAGAAAAACTAGCCCTTCTAGCCTTGCTGGGAGCCGGTTTGGTTTTACTAGTCTTGTATTTGCCTTATCAGGTCAAACGTCAGATGCAGGACTAACATTGCTTATATGACATTAAAAAAGAAGTTGAGTTCAGTTTATCTCAACTTCTTTTATTTTCTACAAGATAATGGTTGGTCCGTAGAGACTCAACTTGGTCTTGACTTGGTCAAAGTGGAAGCGGTCATAGGCCCGCCAAGCGGCGCGAGTAGGAGCATCTGGATTGAGAGCACTGAGTCCCATGAGAAGACTGGAAGTCTGGTAAAATTTTTCCAGTTCAATCAAGACTCGATTATCCACTGTCTCAGCTTTGGCTAGAAAGCCAAGAATAGAGTTTAATTGCTCCTGAAAGCGGATGTCGTCAGCGGTTGCCTTTTTGCATGCTTGATAGGCTTTGTTTAAGTCAGTAATCAAAGTCTGAGCTCTTTTGATAGGGTCTGTATCTGTCATGAGAATTCCTCCCTTAATCTGGGTGCCAGTCTTGTTTCTAGCAACTGTGTTTTGATACTGTCAGTCTATCACTTTTATCTCCTTTTTCGCCTTCAAATCTTTAATTGTCCTTGAAATTTCCTGAATGGTACTGTTAAGATTTTATGATAAAATAGTGGTAATATTATCATTCTTATTTGAGGGACAGGCTACCCTTCAGGAGCGTTGAAGGCCTGTTTAGGATTTGGTGGGCTTGTATCATGGTATTTTTGCTATTCTCTTTTTAGGAAGAAATCGAAACAAGGAGAGTAAAAAGATGAGAATATTTGTTTTAGAAGATGATTTTTCCCAACAGACTAGGATTGAAACGACGATTGAGAAACTCTTGAAGGAACATCATATCACTCCGAGTTCTTTTAAAGTTTTTGGTAAGCCAGACCAACTGTTGGCTGAAGTACATGAGAAGGGAGCCCATCAGCTATTCTTTTTGGATATTGAGATTCGAAATGAGGAGATGAAGGGTCTGGAAGTGGCTAGAAAAATTCGGGATCGAGATCCTTATGCTCTCATCGTCTTTGTGACGACTCACTCGGAGTTTATGCCCCTGTCCTTTCGCTACCAAGTGTCTGCTTTGGACTATGTTGATAAGGCCTTGTCAGCAGAGGAGTTTGAATCTCGGATCGAGACAGCCCTCCTCTATGCCAATAGTCAAGATAGTAAAAGTCTGGCGGAAGATTGCTTTTACTTCAAATCAAAATTTGCCCAATTCCAGTATCCTTTTAAAGAGGTTTACTATCTTGAAACGTCGCCCAGAGCCCATCGTGTTATTCTCTATACCAAGACAGACAGGCTGGAATTTACATCGAGTTTAGAGGAGGTTTTCAAGCAGGAGCCCCGTCTCTTGCAGTGCCACCGCTCTTTTCTCATCAATCCTGCCAATGTAGTTCGTTTGGATAAGAAAGAAAAACTTCTTTACTTTCCCAATGGTGGAAGCTGTATGATAGCGCGTTATAAGGTCAGGGAAGTGTCTGAGGTTATCAATAACTTGCACTGAGCTAGGAGAGTTTATGAATATTGCTTGGATATTATTGTATACACTTGTTATTAATGGACTAGAAATTGTCGTCTTCTTTAAGGTAGATGAAATTGGTATCACTTTCGAGAGGGTTTTTAAGTCCTTTCTTCTGAAATTTCTCCTAGGAGCTATTTTTGCGACTTTTCAATTTTTAGCTGTGAGTGAATACTTATCATATTTTTTGGAACCTTTGTTCGGCATAGGTTTGTCTTTCTTATTGTTAAGAGGGCTTCCTAAAAAACTCCTTTTCTTTTATGGTCTCTTTCCAATAATATTGGTGAATCTCTTTTACAGAGGAATTTCCTATTTTGTACTTCCATTTTTGGGGCAAGGGATTGTAGATGGAGATGGCAATCCTCTCTTTTTGTTGATTATGATATTCGTTTGCTTCATGGTTTTAGTCTTTTTGAAGTGGTTAGACTATGATTTCACTAGATTGAGAAGGGAGATTCTAGATAAAGATTTTCAAAAGTACCTGACTACGATTAACTGGATAATGGGGGCTTACTTTCTAGTCATGGAAAGTCTGTCTTACTTTGAATATGCATACGATATCCAATCAAAGACTGCTCGCCATCTCATCCTAGTGTTTTACTTGCTCTTTTTTATGGGGATTATCAAGAAATTGGATACCTATTTGAAGGACAAACTCCATGAGAGATTGGACCAAGAGCAGGCCTTGCGCTACAGAGATATGGAACGATATAGTCGGCATATAGAGGAACTTTACAAGGAAGTCCGGAGCTTTCGTCATGATTATAGCAACCTCTTGACTAGCTTACGTCTGGGCATTGAAGAGGAGGATATAGAGCAGATAAAAGAGGTCTACGACTCGGTCTTAAAGGATTCTAGTGAAAAATTGCAGGACAACAAATATGACCTGGGCAGATTGGTAAATATTCGTGACCGTGCCCTCAAAAGTCTTCTAGCTGGGAAATTTCTAAAAGCCAGAGATAAGAACATAGTCTTTAATGTCGAAGTTCCTGAGGAGATTCAGGTTGAGGGGATGAGCCTACTTGATTTTCTAACCATTGTGTCTATCCTTTGTGACAATGCTATTGAAGCTAGTGTAGAGGCCAGTCAACCTCACGTTTCAATCGCCTTTTTAAAAAATGGGGCACAGGAGACTTTTATCATTGAAAACTCCATCAAAGAAGAGGGCATCGATATTTCTGAAATCTTCTCCTTTGGAGCCAGTTCTAAAGGGGAGGAGAGAGGAGTTGGTCTCTATACCGTCATGAAAATTGTGGAAAGCCATCCCAATACCAGTCTCAATACCACCTGCCAAAATCAAGTCTTTCGTCAGGTTTTAACAGTTCACTCGATGTCAGTTGATGATTAGAAGACTTGTGGAAAGAAGTACTGCCTGCAGTCATCAATTAAAATGCCATAGTATATGAGGTACCCTATATGAATAAGAAATCATTTTTTATCATCTGTTCTACGTTGATCATAGCATCGAATCTTCTCATGATTTCCGTGGTGAACAAGGGAGAAGAAACAGGGAGCAATCTGTTTGTGATTGCTATAGCTTGTGTTTTGCTACCAGCCTTTTTATATGCAGTTGAAAACAGACTTACTTCAATGGTAAGAGTAGAATCAATACTCCTGATTCAGTTGACAGTTATATCCTTACTCCGTCTTATCAACAGAATAGGGAGTACGCCTGAAATCCTCAATATTATCATTACCCTTATCGCTTTGGCAAGTGGGACAGCTGCTATTCTTGTTGCAATCATGAGAATATATGAGAACAGACGGAAGTAAGGCTGAATAGCTTTCGATGAATTTTCACATTGTTAAATTCCCCTAGGGCAAGTATGTTTTTCACGCTTGCTTTTTAAATTTTTTAACAATTCAAGATGTTTTGATGACCATTTATGATTTGGATGGAAAATTTTAAAAAATAGTAGTATACTAACCTTGTTAAGGTTGCAATAAGACGAAAGTAAAAAAAGGTATTCCTCGTGAATGCAAAAACAATGTTACAATTGGTTATTATGGTTGCTTAAAGACTTGAGTTTGTGTACTTGGAGGTAATTATGGATTTCAAAAGTTTTCTTATTGTTTTTGTTGTTAGTATGCTTATTTCTTTTATTACTTATTTAATTAGGGAAAAATTTTTAAAATCTCCAAAGAAGAATAAAGATAGATCTAATTAGATAAAAAGATTTTTTATCGCTAGTTTAATCTACAGTGGAGTTTCTTTAATATTGTTTCGCCTGTCAAAATGATATGTGATAGCAGGATAAAAAATCTACAAATTAAGTTGGTATCAATACGGTGTAAAGGGCAAGTATGTTTTTCATGCTTGCTTTTTGAATTTTTTACAATTCAAGATGTTTTGATGACCATTTGTGATTTGGGTGTTCCAAGGTCAAAATGAGTGCTATACTAGCAGTGTAAAGATTGTAGCTCAACAAACATTCAGGAGGAAATCTTATGAAGAAAAAAATACTTGTCATTTTCATCTTGTATCTGATCATGTCCATCTTTCTATATCCGCTTAGGGAGAGTACTTGGTATCATCTATTCTATACAATAGCCTATGTGATTGCAGTTATGATTTATTTTGCTATCATAAAAAAGAAAGGAGCAAAGAAATGAAAACTTTTCTTGCTAAAAAACGGAACATCTTCCTTGCGAGATTGTTCTTAGGTCAGTTGCCTTTACTTGTCTCTACTTATCTGTTTCTATCTCGTCAGTTTTTAAATTTTTCCTTGATTTTCCAATTTCTTTTAGTGGTTATTAACTTGGCTTCTATTTTGGTCACTGTTTACCTCACTAGGGAAATGAGGATAAGAGAGTTTGAAGATGATGATTTGGTTAGTCCTAGAACCAATCAACTTATGTATATCGGCTTGACAGGTTTTATGTCTATTATATGTTTGTATAGGGGTATCACAGCAGGAGAATTCTACCAACAATTAATTGCCTATATTGGCGCTATTCTCTGCTTGCTTATCATGCTTCTACTCATTTGGGGCTTAAAGTATTATAAAAAGTAGGGAAGTTTGTTGAGGAGGATAGTTTTATGGCCATTTTCAATAAGTGTCATGCCTTATTTTTGGGATTTTTAGTATTTGCAATCGTTGGTGCAGCGGGATATTCCATCAATCAAGGAGATTATTTTCAACACCAGTACACATTCATTGTTGTAAAGAGTCTCTTGCTTTTCCTTAGTATTGGCTATGCGAGATGGTTTGATATGATTTCTTTTGGGGTTTTAAGTAAGAAGCAACTCTTGCTCTTCATTGAAATCTTTCTTCTCACGGTGCTGGTAAATATAGGCTATCATGCCTTTTTCTCAGTTGTTTCTGGTGCTTCGGCTCAACATCTTGAGGAAACGAGTAAAGGACTTTCGCTTTCCTTTATTGTTAGTGCTATAGTTTTGGCACCTATCCAGGAGGAACTCCTGTTTAGAGGACTTCTTCAGGGTGCGGTTTTTGACAATTCTTGGTTAGGGCTTGTACTGATTTCCTCTCTCTTTTCTTTCATGCATGAACCTTATGATATCCCTTCGTTTTTCTATTATCTACTTGGTGGTTTGTTGCTGGGCTTTGCTTATAAAAAGTGCCAAAACCTATGGGTTTCTACTTTAGTTCATATGTTTTATAACAGTTTGCCACTTTTAAATTATTTATAAAAATCATGAAAAGGTAAGTAGAAGAAGTCACTTGCCTTTTTCAAGTTATACGATAGCCCAAGCCAATCCAGAGGCTTTTCTTTGAGAATCAGGTGTGGAGCGGTTGACGAATAGACCAAAAACTAGTAGAATAGTAAGGAAACTTTATACGGAGGAAAGAAATGGATTTGGGTGATAATGAGCTAACACTGACTCCCATACCTGGGAAAAGTGGCAAAGCTTATATGGGTAGCTATCCTGATGGAAAGCGTATCTTTGTAAAAATGAACACCTCTCCAATCCTACCTGGTCTAGCTAGAGAACAAATTGCACCACAACTATTATGGAGTCGCCGTTTGGCAGATGGGCGTGATATGTGTGCTCAAGAATGGTTGACTGGCAAAATATTGACCCCTTATGATATGAATAGTAAACAAATTGTCAATATTTTAACCCGTCTTCATCGTTCACGTCCTTTGATGACACAGCTGAGTCGCTTGGGATATGCCATGGAAACACCTGTAGATTTACTACAGTCTTGGCAAGGAGCTGCTCCAGATGCCTTGCGTAAAAATCAGTATCTTAATCAAGTAGTGTCTGATTTGCGCCAGACTGTTCCAGGATTTAAAGAGGATCATGCGACGATTGTCCATGGAGATGTACGTCATAGTAATTGGGTTGAGACAGATAGCGGCTTGATTTATTTGGTAGATTGGGATTCGGTTCGTTTGACGGATCGCATGTTTGATGTGGCCCATATACTCTGCCATTACATTCCAGAACATCAGTGGAAGGAATGGCTGACTTACTATGGTTACAAGTACAATCAAACAGTGCTAACTAAATTGTATTGGTATGGCCAATTTTCTTATTTGAGCCAGATTTCCAAGTATTATATGAGTCAAGATTTAGAAAATGTCAATCGGGAGATCCATGGTTTGCGCCACTTCCGAGATAAGTATGGAAAGAGAAAATGAGAGTTAGAAATCGTAAAGGGGCAACAGAATTACTAGAGGCAAATCCCCAATATGTGGTCCTCAATCCCTTGGAAGCCAAGGGAAAGTGGCGATCTTTGTTTGGGAATGACAATCCTATCCATGTGGAAGTAGGAAGTGGTAAGGGCGCCTTTGTTTCAGGTATGGCCAAACAAAACCCTGATATCAACTATATCGGGATTGATATTCAAAAGTCTGTTTTGAGTTACGCTTTGGACAAGGTCTTGGAGGTTGGAGTTCCAAACATCAAGCTATTGTGGGTAGATGGTTCTGACTTGACTGACTACTTTGAAGATGGTGAGATTGATCGCTTGTATCTGAATTTTTCAGATCCTTGGCCAAAAAAACGCCATGAAAAGCGTCGCTTGACTTACAAGAGTTTCTTAGATACCTTCAAGCGTATCTTGCCTGAAAATGGAGAAATTCATTTCAAGACGGACAACCGTGGTTTGTTTGAGTATAGCCTAGTGAGCTTTTCTCAGTATGGCATGAAGCTCAACGGTGTCTGGCTAGACTTACACGCTAGTGGTTTTGAAGGCAATGTCATGACAGAATACGAGCAAAAATTTTCCAATAAGGGACAAGTTATCTACCGAGTTGAGGCAGAATTTTAAGAAATAGCCTGAAATCAGGCAGCATGAGTGCTTTTGCTTTACATAAGTTGGCAAACGTGCTATAATTAAGAATAAGAATATGAGAAAGTGAGGCGGGGAAATATCTTCGCCTCTTGCTTATGAGGAGGTGGACGCAATCGCAACAATCGTAGAATTAGTCAGAGAAGTTGTAGAACCAGTTATTGAAGCACCATTCGAACTCGTGGATATCGAGTATGGAAAGATTGGCAGTGACATGATTCTCAGTATTTTTGTAGATAAACCTGAAGGAATTACCTTGAACGACACGGCAGACTTGACAGAAATTATCAGTCCTGTCCTAGACACCATCAAGCCAGATCCCTTCCCAGAACAATATTTCCTAGAAATCACCAGTCCAGGCTTGGAACGTCCTTTGAAAACCAAGGATGCAGTTGCTGGAGCGGTTGGGAAATACATCCATGTCGGGCTCTACCAAGCCATCGATAAGCAAAAGGTCTTTGAAGGAACCTTGATAGCCTTTGAAGAGGATCAATTGACCATGGAATATATGGACAAGACTCGTAAGAAAACAGTCCAAATTCCATACAGTTTAGTATCAAAAGCACGTTTAGCAGTTAAATTATAGAAAAAGAAAGGATAGCTTTTGAGGATTCAAAAGTGAAGAAAACATGAGTAAAGAAATGCTAGAGGCCTTCCGCATTTTGGAAGAAGACAAGGGAATCAAAAAAGAAGACATCATCGACGCAGTCGTAGAATCACTTCGTTCAGCCTACCGTAGACGCTATGGACAGTCTGATAGTGTAGCTATTGATTTCAATGAAAAAACAGGTGATTTCACAGTCTATACTGTTCGTGAAGTTGTGGATGAAGTCTTTGATAGCCGTTTGGAAATCAGCTTGAAAGATGCTCTTGCTATTAATTCAGCCTATGAGCTTGGCGATAAGATCAAGTTTGAAGAAGCACCAGTTGAGTTTGGTCGTGTAGCAGCCCAATCTGCCAAACAAACCATCATGGAAAAAATGCGCAAGCAAACACGTGCCATTACCTATAACACATACAAAGAGCATGAACAAGAAATTATGTCTGGTACTGTAGAACGCTTTGACAACCGCTTCATCTATGTCAACCTTGGTAGCATTGAAGCCCAATTGTCAAAACAAGACCAAATCCCTGGGGAAGTTTTTGCTTCTCATGATCGTATCGAAGTTTATGTCTACAAGGTTGAAGATAACCCACGCGGTGTGAATGTCTTTGTTAGCCGTAGCCATCCAGAGATGATTAAACGTTTGATGGAGCAAGAAATTCCTGAAGTTTATGACGGAACTGTTGAAATTATGAGCGTGGCTCGTGAAGCTGGTGACCGTACTAAGGTTGCCGTTCGTAGTCACAATCCAAACGTTGACGCTATTGGTACAATCGTTGGACGTGGTGGTGCTAATATCAAGAAGATTACCAGCAAATTCCACCCAGCTCGTTATGATGCCAAGAGTGACCGTATGGTGCCAATCGAAGAAAATATCGACGTTATCGAGTGGGTAGCAGATCCGGCTGAATTTATCTACAATGCCATCGCTCCTGCGGAGGTTGACCAAGTTATCTTTGATGAAAACGACAGCAAACGTGCCTTGGTAGTTGTTCCTGATAACAAGCTTTCTCTTGCCATTGGTCGTCGTGGACAAAACGTTCGCTTGGCAGCTCACTTGACTGGTTACCGTATCGATATCAAGTCTGCTAGCGAATTTGAAGCCATGGAAGAAGCTGGTTCGATAGATTTGGAAGCAGAAAACGATACTGTAGAAGAATAAAAGCTGCTAGAGGAGGGAAAGATGAAAACGAGAAAAATCCCTTTGCGCAAGTCTGTTGTGTCTAACGAAGTGATTGATAAGCGTGATCTGCTCCGTATTGTCAAAAACAAGGAAGGACAGGTCTTTATCGATCCGACAGGCAAGGCCAATGGTCGCGGCGCTTATATCAAACTAGACAATGCAGAAGCCTTAGAGGCTAAAAAGAAGAAAGTCTTTAACCGTAGCTTTGACATGGAAGTGGAAGAAAGCTTTTATGATGAGTTGATCGCTTATGTGGATCACAAAGTGAAAAGAAGAGAGTTAGGACTTGAATAAGCAAAAGATAAGCAATCTCTTGGGACTCGCTCAACGAGCAGGGCGGATTATATCGGGTGAAGAATTGGTGGTCAAGGCCATTCAAGATGGCAAGGCCAAGTTGGTCTTTCTAGCCCATGATGCTGGACCTAATCTGACCAAGAAGATTCAAGATAAAAGTCATTATTATCAAGTAGAAATTGTAACCGTGTTTTCAACACTGGAATTAAGCATAGCAGTCGGAAAATCGAGAAAGGTTTTGGCTGTAACAGATGCTGGATTTACAAAGAAAATGAGGTCTCTTATGGAATAGAAGAGGAGGACATGATTTGTCTAAGAAAAGATTGTACGAAATCGCAAAAGAACTTGGAAAAGAAAGTAAAGAAGTTGTAGCGCGTGCAAAAGAGTTGGGCTTGGATGTGAAAAGCCACTCATCAAGTGTGGAAGAAGCTGTCGCTGCAAAAATCGCTGCCAGCTTTAAGTCTGCTGCTCCAAAAGCAGAAGCAAAACCTGTAGCACCAAAAGAAAGTACAGAAAAGAAAGCCGAGAAATCTGAGTCAGCTAAACCAGCTGTAGCCAAGGAAGAGGCAAAAACGGCTGAACCAGTTGCTCCGAAAACAGAAAAAGTAGCAGCTAAACCGCAAAGCCGTAATTTTAAGGCTGAGCGTGAAGCCCGTGCCAAAGAGCAGGCAGAACGACGCAAGCAAAATAAGGGCAATAACCGTGACCAACAACAAAACGGAAACCGTCAGAAAAACGATGGCCGAAATAGTGGAAAACAAGGTCAAGGAAACCGCGACAATCGCCGTTTTAACGATCAAGCTAAGAAACAGCAAGGTCAACAAAATCGTGGCAACGAGCGCCGTCAACAAGAGGACAAACGTCCACATCAAGCGGCTCCACGTGTTGACTTTAAAGCCCGTGCAGCAGCCCTGAAAGCAGAGCAAAATGCAGAATATGCCCGTTCAAGTGAGGAACGTTTCAAGCAGACTCAGGCTGCCAAAGAAGCCTTGGCCCAAGCTAACAAACGCAAGGAGCCAGAGGAAATCTTTGAAGAAGTGGCTAAGTTAGCTGAACAAGCGCAACAAGAACAGCAAGTTCAAGCAGTGGTTGAAGTCGTCCCTGAGAAAAAAGAAGCTGCAGTGGATACACGTCGTAAAAAACAAGCTCGACCAGACAAAAATCGTGACGATTATGATCACGAAGAAGATGGTCCTAGAAAACAACAAAAGAATCGAAGTAGTCAGAATCAAGTGAGAAATCAAAAGAATAGTAACTGGAATAACAACAAAAAGAACAAAAAAGGCAATAACAAGAACAACCGTAATCAGGCTCCAAAACCTGTTACAGAGCGCAAGTTCCATGAATTGCCAACAGAATTTGAATATACAGATGGTATGACCGTTGCGGAAATCGCAAAACGTATCAAACGTGAACCAGCTGAAATTGTTAAGAAACTTTTCATGATGGGTGTCATGGCCACACAAAACCAATCCTTGGATGGGGAAACAATTGAACTCCTCATGGTGGATTATGGTATCGAAGCCAAACAAAAAGTTGAAGTGGATAATGCCGACATCGAACGTTTCTTTGTCGAAGATGGTTATCTCAATGAAGATGAATTGGTTGAGCGTCCACCAGTTGTAACTATCATGGGACACGTTGACCATGGTAAAACAACACTTTTGGATACTCTTCGTAACTCACGTGTTGCGACAGGTGAAGCAGGTGGTATTACTCAGCATATCGGTGCCTATCAAATTGTAGAAAATGGCAAGAAGATTACCTTCCTTGATACACCAGGACACGCGGCCTTTACATCAATGCGTGCGCGAGGTGCATCTGTTACCGATATTACTATCTTGGTTGTAGCGGCAGATGACGGGGTTATGCCTCAAACTATCGAAGCCATTAACCACTCAAAAGCAGCCAACGTTCCAATCATCGTAGCCATTAACAAGATTGACAAACCAGGTGCCAACCCAGAACGCGTTATCGGTGAATTGGCAGAGCATGGTGTTATGTCAACTGCTTGGGGTGGAGATTCTGAATTTGTTGAAATCTCAGCTAAATTCAACCAAAACATCGAAGAATTGTTGGAAACAGTCCTTCTTGTGGCTGAAATCCAAGAACTTAAGGCAGACCCAACAGTGCGTGCTATCGGTACAGTTATCGAAGCGCGCTTGGATAAAGGAAAAGGTGCGGTTGCAACCCTTCTTGTTCAACAAGGTACCTTGAATGTCCAAGACCCAATCGTTGTCGGAAACACCTTTGGTCGTGTTCGTGCTATGACCAACGACCTTGGTCGTCGTGTTAAGGTTGCAGGGCCATCAACACCAGTTTCAATCACAGGTTTGAACGAAGCACCGATGGCGGGTGACCACTTTGCTGTATACGAAGATGAAAAATCTGCGCGTGCAGCAGGTGAAGAACGTGCGAAACGTGCCCTCATGAAACAACGTCAAGCTACCCAACGTGTTAGCCTTGAAAACCTCTTTGATACGCTTAAAGCTGGTGAACTCAAATCAGTTAACGTTATTATCAAGGCCGATGTACAAGGTTCTGTTGAAGCCCTTTCTGCCTCACTTCAAAAGATCGACGTAGAAGGTGTCAAAGTTACTATCGTCCACTCTGCGGTTGGTGCTATCAATGAATCTGACGTGACCCTTGCTGAGGCTTCAAATGCCTTTATCGTTGGTTTCAACGTACGCCCTACACCACAAGCTCGTCAACAAGCAGAAGCTGACGATGTTGAAATCCGTCTCCACAGTATTATCTACAAGGTTATTGAAGAGATGGAAGAAGCCATGAAAGGGATGCTTGATCCAGAATTTGAAGAAAAAGTTATCGGTGAAGCAGTTATTCGTGAAACCTTCAAGGTGTCTAAAGTGGGAACTATCGGTGGATTCATGGTTATCAACGGTAAGGTTACCCGTGACTCTAAAGTCCGTGTTATCCGTGACGGTGTTGTTATCTATGATGGTGAACTCGCAAGCTTGAAACACTACAAAGACGACGTTAAGGAAGTTACAAACGGTCGTGAAGGTGGATTGATGATCGACGGCTACAATGATATCAAGATGGATGATGTGATTGAGGCTTATGTCATGGAAGAAATCAAGAGATAATAGAGAAACGATAGCTCATTTGACTCGTCGTCAACAGCGCCTTGATGAACTTCAGTTCTATCTAAGGCTTGTTTCCTAGATTCAAATGGCTCTAGTTCCTCTATCTAATAGAAATAGCTAGGTCTGCTGGCCTAGCTTTTGGTTCAAAGTAGAGAAAGGAATATCATGGCAAATCATTTCCGTACGGATCGTGTAGGCATGGAAATCAAGCGTGAAGTCAATGAGATTTTGCAAAAGAAAGTCCGTGATCCGCGTGTCCAAGGTGTGACCATCACAGATGTTCAGATGCTAGGTGATTTGTCTGTAGCCAAGGTTTACTACACCATTTTGAGTAACCTTGCTTCAGATAATCAAAAAGCCCAAATCGGGCTTGAAAAAGCAACTGGTACCATCAAACGTGAACTTGGTCGCAATTTGAAATTGTACAAAATCCCAGATTTGACCTTTGTCAAAGACGAATCCATCGAGTATGGAAACAAGATTGATGAAATGCTACGCAATCTGGATAAGAACTAAGAAGGAGGGGCAACCCTCTTTTTTGGTGTTTGAACTCTTCTAGCTATTAATAGCTGTATTTGCAAAAAAACAGTTTAAAAAATTTGTAAATACCTCATAGTATGATATGATAAAGTTTAATACGAATGATAAATGGAGATAGAGATGGGCAAACAAGAGTTAGCGATGCAAGTGCTGCAACAAGTGGTGAAATTACCCATGGTCAAAGTTGAACGAGAAAAATTTTTAGTTGAAAAATTTTCTAAAGAGTTAGATCGAAAGGATATTGCAACCTTATTGGAAAAAGGTCCAACCTCTTTGTTAACAAAGGAAAGCTTGGATCGAGTTGCTAAGACCTGTATTAAGGACAATGTTCTACGAGCAAGCGGGACTTCGATTTTGGCAGGTTTACCTGGTGGTATTGCCATGGCAATCACTATTCCAACAGATGTGATTCAGTTTTATGCTTTTTCATTAAAGTTGGCCCAAGAACTAGGCTATATTTATGGATTTGATGATCTTTGGGGATCTCGTGATGAATTGAGCGAGGATGCTCAAAATACACTCTTGCTTTATCTCGGTGTCATGCTAGGGGTAAATGGAGCAGGGGCTTTGCTTCGCTCTGGAGGTGTAACAGTTGCTAAGCATGTGATGAAGACGATTCCGCAGAAAGCTTTGACAAAGACACTTTGGTATCCTATTCTGGAGAAAGTTTTGAAAATTTTTGGAGTCAGCTTGACAAAGGGAGGCTTGGCTAAGGGAATGGGAAAAGTGATTCCTATTTTAGGGGGTGTCCTTTCTGGTGGCTTAACCTTTGCGACTATGAAGCCGATGGGGGAAAGACTGCAAAAGGAATTATCCAAATTAGTTAACTATAATGAAGGGCAGTATCAAATAGATATTGATACTATACGAAAAGAAGCTGAAATCATCGAAGGTGAGTAAAATGGGACTCATAAAAACTCTAGCTAAAACTTACGGGAATTACTTTTTGACCATGCAAGGTGTAAAAGTCATGAAAACGATAAAGAAAGATGACCATGCCGTTGTTGGTTTTGGGAAACTCTTTATTGCAGACAAGTTAATGGATACGGCTCGGTGGCTTATCAAGCCAGAGGATAAAAAATGAAATTTTTCTGGGGACTTCTTGCCATTATTTTTATCAAACCGATTATTGGAATTATGAAATTCCTGTGGATGATCATCTCATTTGCAATCCAATTACTGTTTTACAAGATAGTATTTAAGATATTGGATTGGCTCTTTAAGCTTATTTAGATACTAATCCAAGTCGCAGAGAACTGGCAGGAACTCCACTGCTAGTTTTTTAATCTCTCTCCATATGGTATAATATAAGCAGTAAAATCATTTTATACTCTTCGAAAATCAAATTCAAACCACGTCAGCTTCACCTTGCCGTAGGTATGGTTACTGACTTCGTCAGTTCTATCCACAACCTCAAAACACTGTTTTGAGCAGCCTGCGGCCAGCTTCCTAGTTTGCTCTTTGATTTTCATTGAGTATTAGAACATACAATGGAGGTCGTCATGGACAATATCATCGATGTGTCAATTCCTGTTGCAGAAGTAGTGGACAAGCATCCAGAAGTCTTGGAAATTCTAGTGGAGCTAGGTTTTAAACCACTTGCTAATCCCTTGATGCGCAATACTATTGGGCGCAAAGTATCGCTCAAACAGGGCTCTAAGCTTGAAGGAACTCCTATGGAGAAGATTGTCCGTACACTGGAAGCAAATGGTTATGAAGTGATTGGATTAGACGAATGACAGATGAACGGATTCATATCCTACGGGATATTTTGTTAGAATTGCATAATGGCGCCTCTCCTGAGTCGGTTCAAGAGCGCTTTGATGCGACCTTCGCAGGTGTCTCAGCCATAGAGATTTCCCTCATGGAACACGAGCTGATGAACTCAGACTCAGGTGTCACCTTTGAAGATGTCATGGAACTCTGTGATGTCCATGCCAATCTTTTTAAAAATGCTATTAAAGGTGTCGAAGTAGAAGATACCGAGCATCCAGGTCATCCAGTTCGGGTCTTTAAGGAAGAAAATCTGGCTCTCCGTGCGGCCTTGATTCGCATTCGTAGATTGTTAGATACTTATGAGTCTATGGAAGACGAGGAAATGCTGGCGGAGATGCGCAAGGGTTTGGTCCGTCAGATGGGACTTTTGGGGCAATTTGACATCCACTACCAGCGTAAGGAAGAGCTCTTTTTCCCCATCATGGAGCGTTATGGTCACGATTCGCCTCCAAAAGTTATGTGGGGAGTGGATGATCAGATCAGGGAACTCTTTCAAACAGCTTTAGCGACAGCCAAGTCACTACCAGAAGTGTCGATTTCCACTGTAAAAGAAGATTTTGAAGCCTTTGCGACAGAGTTTGAAAGTATGATTTTCAAGGAAGAGTCCATCCTTCTCATGATTCTCCTTGAGTCATTTACTCAGGATGACTGGCTTCAGATTGCAGAGGAGAGCGACGCTTATGGTTATGCCATCATCCGTCCATCTGAGAAATGGGTGCCAGAACGCCAGAGTTTTGTTGAGGAAAAGAGTGAAGAGGAGCCTGTACAGCTAGATACGGCAGAGGGGCAAGTTCAGCAGGTTATTGATACGCCAGAAGGACAGTTTACCATTACCTTTACCCCTAAGGAAAAGGAAGCAGTGCTGGACCGCCATAGTCAACAGGCTTTTGGCAATGGCTATCTCTCGGTCGAGCAGGCCAATCTCATCCTCAATCACCTCCCTATGGAGATTACCTTTGTCAATAAAGACGATATTTTCCAGTATTACAATGATAATACGCCAGCTGATGAGATGATTTTCAAACGGACGCCGTCCCAAGTTGGGCGCAATGTCGAACTCTGCCATCCACCTAAGTACTTGGACAAGGTCAAGACCATCATGAAGGGGCTTCGTGAGGGAACCAAGGACAAGTATGAAATGTGGTTTAAGTCTGAGTCGCGAGGTAAGTTTGTTCATATCACCTATGCTGCAGTCCATGATGAGAATGGAGAATTCCAAGGAGTGCTGGAGTATGTTCAGGATATTCAGCCCTACCGTGAGATTGACACGGACTATTTTCGTGGATTAGAATAAGGAGAAAAAATGAGTTACGAACAAGAATTTATGAAGGAATTTGAAGCCTGGGTCAATACCCAAATCATGATCAACGACATGGCGCACAAGGAAAGTCAAAAAGTCTACGAAGAAGACCAAAACGAGCGTGCCAAAGATGCTATAATTCGCTACGAAAGTCGTTTGGATGCTTATCAGTTTTTGCTTGGTAAGTTTGAAAACTTCAAAGCAGGCAAGGGATTCCATGATTTGCCAGATGGCTTGTTTGGTGAGCGAAATTATTAAACGAGATAGATTCTTGATTTTTTACTAAAATCTTGATAGAATATTTATATTAAATCCTTGTCAAAACAGGGATTTTTTATTGAAAGGATTTTATCATGTCAAAGAAACTCAATCGTAAAAAACAATTACGAAATAGCCTCCGTCGCGCAGGTGTTTTTTCAAGTACTGTGACTAAGGTTGTAGAAGAGACAAAAAAAGTCGTGAAACGTGCAGAACAGTCAGCAAGCCAAGCTAGTAAGGCTGTTTCTAAAAAAGTTGAACAAGCAGTAGAAGCTACCAAAGAGCAAGCTCAAAAAGTAGCCAATTCTGTAGAAGATTTTGCAGCAAACTTGGGTGGACTTCCACTTGACCGTGCCAAAACCTTTTATGATGAAGGAATCAAGTCTGCGTCAGATTTCAAAAATTGGACCGAAAAAGAACTCCTTGCCTTGAAAGGAATCGGCCCAGCTACCATCAAGAAATTGAAAGAAAATGGCATCAAGTTCAAGTAATTTTTCTTGTTCCTTGCATTTCCGAGAAAAACTTGCTACAATAAAGCCATCAGAGGTGTTTTGAATCCCACATTTTACAGAAAGTGGCGGAGCTGAGAAGTCCACAAATGTGTCAAAACTGGTTGCTGATGGATGAAAAATTGAAATATTACTGTCTTTTATTTTAAAGACGAGAGATGCGGGCGTTGCCCGAATTTGGGTGGTACCGCGGATAAATACATTCGTCCCTGTCATTTTCATGACAGGGGCGATTTTTTTGTAGAAAGCGAGGTAGCAGGATGACAAGAACAGAGTTACCAGAACGATTAGAAACAGAACGGCTAGTCTTACGAGTCCGCACCGTGGCTGATGCTGAGGATATCCATACCTACGCTAGTCTCCCAGAGGTCTCTTACCCAGCCGGATTTCTACCTGTCAAGACATTGGAAGATGAGATTCACTATCTAGAGCATATCCTTCCCGAACGCAATCAAAAGGAAAAACTCCCAGCTGGTTATGGGATTGTCGTCAAAGGAACCGATAAAGTCATTGGTTCTGTTGACTTCAACCATCGCCATGCGGATGATGTGCTAGAGCTTGGCTATACCTTGCATCCAGACTATTGGGGACGCGGTTATGTGCCAGAAGCAGCGCTTGCCTTGATCGACTTAGGCTTTAAAGATTTGGGTCTTCACAAGATTGAACTAACTTGTTTTGGTTATAATGCCCAAAGTCAACGAGTCGCAGAAAAACTTGGATTTACCCTCGAAGCTCGAATAAGAGATAGAAAGGATGCCCAAGGCAACCGTTGTGACAGTCTGATATATGGCTTGCTGAAGAGTGAGTGGGAGGTGGATTGATGCATCTTTTCATTATCGGTGCTCCAGCTTCAGGAAAAATGACCATTGGTCAAGAATTATCTCGACTGACGAATGCTACCCTATTTTATAACCATCAAGTCATTGATTTTGCACTAGAAATCTATCAGGACTTTACAGAGGAAATGTGGGAATTTGTTCGTGGGATCACCTTTTCTTTTCTTGGAACAAGTGCAAGAAATCAGCGATCAGTAATTTTAACAGACGCAATTGATTTTTCAAATCAGTACCAGCTGCTGTATTTGAAGCGAATTCAGGATTTGTTGGATGACTATCATCAAGAGATTCTTTTTGTGGAGTTGGAAACAAGTCTTGAGGAGCGCTTACATCGAAATCGAACGGAGAATCGATTAAAGCACAAACCCTTAAAACGACATATTGAGGTATCTGAAAGAGAAATTTTAGAGACCGCTAAAACACTTCAATTAAATTCCCAACATCAACCAAATGAGTTGCACCACTACCTTAAAATAAATAATACGAATTTGTCTGCAGAAGAAGTTGCTAAGCAAATTCAAAATAAAATGAACAAAATAGAGAAAGGACAAACACATGTCTAAAGAACTTTCACCTAAATACAATCCAGCCGAGGTTGAGGCTGGTCGTTACCAAAAATGGCTTGATGCTGATGTTTTCAAGCCTTCAGGCGATCAAAAGGCTAAGCCTTATTCAATCGTGATTCCACCACCAAATGTAACTGGTAAGCTTCACCTTGGTCACGCTTGGGATACGACTTTGCAGGATATCATTATCCGTCAAAAACGTATGCAAGGTTTTGATACCCTTTGGCTTCCAGGGATGGACCACGCGGGGATTGCCACTCAGGCTAAGGTTGAGGAGCGCTTGCGTGGAGAGGGCATTACACGTTATGACCTAGGTCGTGAAAAATTCCTCGATAAGGTCTGGGAATGGAAAGACGAATATGCCACTACTATCAAGGAACAATGGGGCAAGATGGGGCTCTCTGTAGACTACTCTCGTGAGCGTTTCACTCTTGATGAAGGTTTGTCAAAAGCCGTTCGCAAGGTCTTTGTGGACCTTTACAAGAAAGGCTGGATCTACCGTGGTGAGTTTATCATCAACTGGGACCCAGCAGCTCGCACAGCCCTTTCTGATATCGAAGTTATCCACAAGGACGTTGAAGGTGCCTTCTACCACATGAACTACATGTTGGAAGACGGCTCACGCGCCCTTGAAGTTGCCACAACTCGTCCTGAGACCATGTTTGGGGACGTTGCCGTTGCGGTCAACCCAGAAGACCCACGCTACAAGGACTTGATCGGTAAAAACGTCATCCTTCCAATTGCTAATAAATTAATCCCAATCGTTGGAGATGAGCACGCAGATCCTGAGTTTGGTACAGGTGTCGTGAAAATCACACCTGCCCACGATCCAAATGATTTCTTAGTTGGTCAACGCCACAACTTGCCACAAGTCAACGTCATGAACGACGACGGAACTATGAACGAGCTTGCCTTCGAATTTGCAGGCATGGACCGTTTTGAAGCTCGTAAGGCAGTCGTTGCTAAGTTGGAAGAAATCGGTGCCCTCGTTAAAATCGAAAAACGTGTCCACAGTGTTGGTCACTCAGAGCGTACAGGTGTTGTGGTTGAACCACGCTTGTCTACTCAATGGTTCGTCAAGATGGACCAATTGGCTAAGAATGCCATTGCCAACCAAGACACAGAGGACAAGGTAGAATTCTACCCACCTCGTTTCAACGATACCTTCCTCCAATGGATGGAAAATGTCCACGACTGGGTTATCTCTCGTCAGCTTTGGTGGGGTCACCAAATCCCTGCTTGGTACAATGCTGAGGGTGAAATGTATGTCGGCGAAGAAGCTCCAGAAGGTGACGGATGGACTCAGGACGAAGATGTCTTGGATACTTGGTTCAGTTCTGCTCTTTGGCCATTCTCAACTATGGGCTGGCCTGATGTTGACTCAGAAGATTTCAAGCGCTACTTCCCAACTTCAACCTTGGTAACAGGTTACGACATCATCTTCTTCTGGGTGTCTCGTATGATCTTCCAATCCTTGGAATTCACTGGCCGTCAGCCATTCCAAAACGTTCTAATCCACGGTCTCATTCGTGACGAGCAAGGACGCAAGATGTCTAAGTCTCTCGGAAACGGGATTGACCCTATGGATGTCATCGAGAAATACGGCGCCGATGCCCTTCGTTGGTTCCTTTCAAACGGTTCTGCACCAGGTCAAGACGTGCGCTTCTCTTACGAGAAAATGGACGCTTCTTGGAACTTCATTAACAAAATCTGGAACATCTCTCGCTACATCCTCATGAATAATGAAGGCTTGACCCTTGAGCAAGCAACTGCCAATGTGGAAAAAGTTGTTAACAAGGAAGCTGGAAATGTCACAGACCGTTGGATTCTCCACAACCTCAATGAAACGATCGGCAAAGCAACGGCCAACTTTGACAAGTTTGAATTTGGTGTGGCTGGCCACATCCTCTACAACTTCATCTGGGATGAATTTGCGGACTGGTACGTTGAGTTGACTAAGGAAGTCCTTTATAGCGACAACGAAGAAGAGAAAGTCATCACACGCTCTGTTCTCCTTTACACTCTGGACAAGATCCTTCGTCTCCTCCACCCAATCATGCCATTCGTGACAGAGGAAATCTTTGGCCAAATCTCAGAAGGTTCTATCGTTACAGCTGCATACCCAACTGTTAACCCAGCCTTTGAAGACCTTGCTGCTCACACTGGCGTGGAAAGCCTCAAAGACTTGATCCGTGCCGTTCGTAATGCGCGTGCGGAAGTAAACGTAGCTCCAAGCAAGCCAATCACTATTCTTGTTAAGACAAGCGATAGTGGCTTGGAAGCCTTCTTTAACAACAATGTCAACTACATCAAACGCTTCACAAATCCAGAACACTTGGAAATCGCATCAACCATCCCTGCACCCGAACTGGCTATGTCAAGTGTCATCACAGGAGCAGAAATCTACTTGCCACTGGCAGATCTCCTCAATGTCGAAGAAGAACTGGCCCGTCTCGACAAGGAACTGGCTAAATGGCAAAAAGAACTGGACATGGTCGGCAAGAAGCTCTCTAACGAACGCTTCGTAGCCAATGCCAAACCAGAAGTCGTCCAAAAAGAACGCGACAAACAAGCCGACTACCAAGCTAAATACGATGCGACCGTCGCACGTATTGATGAGATGAAGAAGTTGGTGAAATAAGATCTGAATCATAAACCTAAATTTTAATATTTAGGTTTATTTCTCAACATTTGTTGGTAACGCTTTCTTTATGAAAAGGAGAATTCTTATGAGAATTGATAAAATTACTATTGAGGGATATAGACGCTTTAATAAGAGTACAATAAATTTAAATCATGGAAATTTTGCTATTTTAGCAGGAGCTAATAATAGTGGAAAAACTTCGCTTATTCAGCTGTTAGACATTGTTTTCAATAATAAATCAAGAAAGTCAGTGGATTTTAATGATTTTTCTATCTCATTAAAGTCTTTGTTGGATAAAAAAGTTAAGGAATTAGATCTTTCCTCAGATTTTAATGATGAGAAGTTCATTGAATTTATAAATTATATTAATGAACATATAAAAATAAAACTTCAAATTGTATTGTCCTATGATGTGGAGGAATCCATAGGTCTATTTGCAAACTACCTAATGGATCTAGAAGATGATATGCGGAACTTTTATTTTGAATACAATTATAAACTCAATACAGAGGTAATAAAAGAAGAATTTATTAAACAAGATATCAAATCAGCTACAATACTTCAAGAAATCATAGAACAAAATACAGAAAGTATTTATTTTTATGCTGATAAAGATTTCAATAATAAGAAAATTATTGAATATAAAGATTTTAAAAAATTATTCCATTTTGAATATATATCTGCTGATAGAGAACTAGATGATGAAAATCTTAAAAATAAAAAGATAACTACATCAATTATTTCATCATCCGATTCCACTAATCGTGATTCTGTATGGGATAGTAAATTTGATGAATTAAAAAATAAAATAGCTAATGATTTGGCTGAATCAGAAATTGATTATAGTTTTCAAAAAGAAACACAAAAAATTTTATCTGACTTAAAAGGTAGTCTAGATAATGTATCAAAAAATGAAATTGAAGCTTTAGAAGCGAAATTTCATTTTAACGAAAAGAATTTATTGAACTTGATTAAGGATAGTTTATTAATAAATTATTCACACAGTACTGATGAATTTTTGTTTAGTTTAACTGAAGAATCCCAGGGTCTGGGTATTAGTAATTTAATTTATATGAGTCTTCAAATTGATAGATTTAGTAGAACTATTCAACCAACTACTGTTAATTTATTTGTTATAGAAGAACCTGAAGCACATATGCATATACAGATGCAGAAAGTGCTAGTTAGTTATATTGAAACGATTTTTAGTAGCAAAAAAAATCTACAGGGAATTATTACAACTCATTCCACTGAAATTGTGAAAAATGTAGATGTTAATGATATAAAGGTAATTCGTTCAGAAAATAACTTTATGAATCGTATTGTTGATTTACATCAATTTATTAACGATAATGGAGAAAAAGAATTTTATGAAACATTCTTTAAGTTGAATTTCGCAGACTTAATTTTTTCAGATGCTGTTATTTTTTATGAAGGAGATGCAGAGCGAATGTATTTTGAAAGTTTGATTAATAGGAAGGATTCAAAGTACAGTAATTTAGCCCGACAATATTTAAGTTATTGTCAATGTGGTGGTGCTTATGCACATAAATATTTTCCACTATTAAATGAATTGGAAATTATGGCCTGTGTTTTTACCGATATTGATTATGATAAAGAAAGAGAGGAGTTAGATGGAATATGCAGAGATAAATCTTCTAATACGACTTTAAATTCAATATTATCTGCTGACAATAAAGATGTTGCTGATATTTATCAACAGCAGCGTCAAGATAGAGAAAAGAATATAGAAATTTTTACCCAAACATATAGAGATGGATATGCTAGAACATTAGAAGATGCTTTATTATATAAAATTATTTCTCCAACAGGGGAAATGAAAAGTGTGTTTGAAAAATTTAACAAATCGGAGTGGGACAAATTTAATGAATCTTTTGAATTGACACTACCTAATATTACTTCTGGCAAAGAGTGTAGTATGAAAAGAGAGGAAATATATAATAGATTAGATATATCAAAAGAAAATAGGAAAATTGACTATCTGAGAGATAACCATCCTGAAGAGTATGCTGAGTATGAGAAATTCAAAGAAACATGTGAACCAAAACGTTCAATAAGAGATATAGTTTCAATTATTGATAAAACAAATTTTATGTACTCAATTATTTTTAAAGATAAAGTAAATGAAGTGTTACCTAATTATATCGAGGAGGGATTATCGTGGCTCAACAACAAAATAACTTCTACAAAATAAATGCTCCTGCTGGAAGTGGCAAGACTTACTTTATTAGTAAGACTATTAACGATATTCTTAATAATGAACCATTTGTTAAAATTTTGTGTATTACCTATACTAATAGAGCCTCCCAAGTAATGCAGGAAAGAATTGTTTCTCCAAACGTTGAAATATCAACTATTCATAGTTTCTTAAATAAGTTTTTAAAGCCATTCTTTAGAAATGAGAAAGTTATAGACTATTATCTTGAAATTTATAAAGAAGAAATTGAGACTACACTCAAAGAAGAAACAAAATTAAATAGATATAAAGAAAGATTTCAAGTAGAGGGTGAAGTTTCTGAGGAGACAATAAAATCAAATTTATATGAAATTTATTATAATGAACGACAATACTCATCCGTGTTAAATGGTGGTTTATCTCATGATGATTTATTGAACTTTTCATTTAAATTAATAGATAGATTTCCTAAAATTGGGTTTAAGTTACGTGAGATGTATGATTATATTTTCATTGATGAGGTTCAAGATACAAATGCAGATATTTTGAGATTTTTTTATAATTCGGCTAAAGATAGTTCAACAAATGTTTATTTTCTTGGAGACAAGATGCAAGAAATTTATAATAAATATGATGGTTCGTTTGAAACTGAATTTAGAGAATTTGATGGTAATCTCTCAAAAACCTTTACCACCAATTACCGATCCTCTGAAGAAATAGTTGATTTATTAAATAATTTATACCAATCTTCTTCTAGAGTAAAACAAGTCGCTTACAAAGGCAAAAAAGGTCAATTCCCTCAATTAGTCTTCACAGATAACATTGAAAAATATTTATTTGATAATAGAGAGGCTTACGAAAAGTTTTATAAATTAAGAACAATTAATAAAAAAAGGTTTCAAAACATCAATAATAGTGGAAAGTCTGCTGAAGAAATCTATAAAATATATCAGAAAATATACCCTAATAATGGTCGTGTTAGTGTAATGGATGTTCTGGTTAACAGTAACTATGATGAAAATCCTGATGTGCTAATGTCTTTTTTAGGTTTGCTATTTCAGGTATTGAGTGAATATCATAGTAAAAATTATGGTGAAATGATACGACTCTTAAAAAATAGCAAAAATAACTTATCTTTTGGTAAATCTGTTCCAGTTTTTGACAGCAACATTTTGAAAATTGAATTTCATCAGGATAAGGTAAAGATGAAAGAAAAAATGGATCTCTTTGTTAAGCTATTGGAATCTAAGGATCTTTTAGGAATTGTAATCCAAGAATTGGTAGCTAATAAAGTTATTAGTGATGACTTTTATAAATTTATATTTTTATATGACAAAAACGGAGATTTTCTTTATACTGATTTATTTTGCTCTTCAATTGAATTATTTAAATTGATAGATGAATATAATAGAACTCCCATGGTGTCAACACAACATGGGGTTAAAGGAGAAGGGCATAAAAAGATACTATTTGTAGCAGAAAATTCAAGTACCCCAGGTATTAAGATATATGAATTTCTAAATCTATTTTCAAGTTTTTATACTCAAAATATTGTATTTAATTTCGATAGTTTTCAACAGTTTTATTATGATTTTAATCATGATATTTTATCACTAGAAGAAAAATTAGGAAAAAAAATAAGAAAAATTGATGTAGGTGATAGAGAACGATACTTTAGTGATTTTCAAGAGATTTTTAATAAGTACCTAGATAATGATTATTTTAAATTTATTTGTTTAAAAGAAAATAAACTTAACTTTCAAAAGAAAACAGCAATAAAGAAGATACAAGAAAATATTTTTAATAATAATTTAGTTAGATCAGTCTTAACAGCTTACAAACTTTTTTATGTTGGATGTTCTCGAGCAGAGGAAGAATTAGTTGTATTGATTGATGCAAATCAAATTGACAATATGGAGGAATTTAAAAATTGTTTCAACCAAATTGGTTTTCAGATATAGATATATAAAGTCTAAAGTATCTAATCCGTGCTGTTCGTAATGCGCGTGCGGAAGTAAACGTAGGAGCAAGTATGATACGACCGTAGCACGAATTGATGAGATGAAGAAGTTTGTGAAATAAGCGCAGAAGAGTCTGGGACAAAAGTCTAGCCTTAAATATAAAAAGCGAACAAAACGAGTTATCTGACACTCAGAATTCTGTCTTGTTCGCTTTTTTGTCTAATCTATCGATTTTTAAAATTTATAATAAAGAATTCCTAAAATCAAAATCTTTTTGTCCCAGACTCTTTTTGGTATAATGAAAAATGAAAGAATATATAGTGGATTGAATTTGGAGTAGTACATTGAGATTTCTAAAACATTGTTAGAAATTGGTTTGGATTTCCTAATTAATTTGTTCATTTTTTATGTCATTTCACTGTAAATTAACTTTTAACAATGATTTAGAATTCGTGTTGTACTATTCTACCTGCAATTAACTATAATTGGAGAAAAATATTGAAACAAACTTTAAAAGAAATCGTATATTCAATGTATATTGAAAGATGCAAGATGGAGAGACTACGGAATACGAAGGTTTTTAAAAATATAAATATCCCAGGAAAACTTATTGAACATTCACTTGATCTTTATGTTGAATTTACTCAGATGAATAATATAGAAATAATTGTCATTAAGATAATCGAGGGTAGCATAGTAACAGAAAAGGATATTTGGGACTTTACAAATGTTATAAACGATTTAAAGTTTTTTCCAAGGGCAGTTATTTATTTTGATCAATATATTTCTACAAAAGCTATTGAAATGGCTCAGAAATGTAATATACAGACTAGGAAATTTAATTTTGCAAAAGAAGTGGAAAGGAAAGTATTTTCAACTCTACAAGTATTGCTTCCCAATAACGAAGTTATTGGCGATCCTTTTTGGACTTT
The DNA here is from genome assembly GCF_000259505.1 of Streptococcus sp. SK643. Lineage (GTDB taxonomy): Bacteria > Bacillota > Bacilli > Lactobacillales > Streptococcaceae > Streptococcus. The sequence continues at coordinate 18,251 of NZ_AJMM01000020.1, read as the reverse complement.
GATGGAAATTGATTTAAATGGGAATGTTAATGGAAATTATTTTACATTCGAAAACACCATTCTTTTATTTTTATCTAAAAAGCAGGCAAAGATATGGGCAGAAAAACAAAATTCTGTAAATAGTAGCAATTATTCAGTTTTTGGTTTATCTCAAGAACATCTCAGAATTTTAATGAATCTAGTAGAAAAAACTAATTCAGATAACAAATTTGGAATAGTTTTAAGTCAATACGAACAGTGCAGTTTAAATGAGTTTAAAGTTTATAGTATTGATTCTAAATATTTACGAGAATATTATTTGAGGAAATAATCTATGGCAAATTCAAAAAGCAAAATAAAGAGCACTACTAAGGGAATGGAATTCGAAAAAGTCATACAAAAAATCTATCTACTAATAGGAATGAAAGATAGAATAAGTGCAAAGGTTGACAGAGATGTTACGTTGATAGGTAGTGATGGTAGTACAAACCAATTTGATGTTATATATGAATACGAACATTTAGGTTCAATTTTTAGAGTTGCTATCGAGTGTAAGGACTGGAATAAGCCTGTCAATGTTGCAAGTTTAAGAGATTTTTATTATAAACTGCGCAATGTTGGTGGTCTAAACGGTATATTTATTTCCAAAGATAGTTATTTTCAGGACGGAGCTAAAAAAGTCGCTATTTTTAACGGAATTAAGATTATGCAGTTTAAAGAATTCAATAAATTCATTTCTTTTGATAATGAGTATTGTTTAACACCATCACAAGATACTGTAGGAGATCCTTTTTGGACATTAATGATGATAAATGGTAAGAATCTGTTTGAACAATTACAAGTTAATGGTACTATATTACTGTTTGATAGTAAATTTTTTGCTGATTATTTCTTTAAAAAACAACTATTAAGTAGTTCGGAATACAAAGTAGTTGGTTTAAGCCAAAGTCATTTAAAGTCAATAAAAAAAATATATAATAACCACAAAGGAATTAATATCAAAATATTTAATCCCGTAAAAAGTAGCTTAAGTATCCTTGATTTTCACTTTAACGAAAATATTAACAGCAATGATTTGGATTGGTTTATAAGAGAATAGATTATTTATTATTTGTAACAATTTATTTATGTTATACTAGAAAAGTCAATATTTTAGAAAGCAGGTTACTACATGACAAATTCTGTAAGTTCGAACCGACCTGAGAAGTACAACATTGCAGCTTTCTTCTCAGGTGTTGGGGGAATTGAGTTGGGATTTGAACAGACCAACGAGTTCAGAGTGGTGTATGCCAATGAATTTGATAAGTATGCGCGTCAGACTTATCAGTTAAACCATCCAGATACCTATTTGGATGGTCGTGATATTCACGATGTTCAGCCAGAGGACATTCCAGCTGAGCGTGTGGATGTGATTATGGGAGGTTTCCCTTGTCAGGCCTTTAGTATTGCGGGTTATCGCAAGGGCTTTGATGATGATCGTGGCGATCTTTTCTTTGAGTTGCTTCGCATGATTGAGGGGCGTAAACCTCGTGCTATTTTCATCGAAAACGTCAAGAACATGGTCGGCCATGACCATGGCAATACTTTCAAGGTTATTCGTGAAGCCTTGACCGAGAACAACTACTTTATCAAGTGGAAGGTTCTCAACGGAAAAGACTACGGAAATATCCCTCAAAACCGTGAAAGGATCTACATTGTTGGTTTTGATAGCAAGGAAGCTTATGACTTGTTTGAATTCCCAGAGGAAATCAAGCTGACTACGAGTCTTCAGGATGTGATTAACTTCGACGATCAGCTAGACGAGATCTACTACTACCGTGAAGGCAAGCAGAATTTCTACGACCAGTTGAAATTTGAAGTCACTAGTCAAGATACGGTTTACCAGTGGCGCCGTCAGTATGTCCGTGAAAATAAAAACGGTGTTGTCCCAACTCTAACAGCAAATATGGGAACAGGTGGACACAATGTTCCATTGATTTTGACGGACAGTGGCGAGATTCGGAAGTTGACTCCCAAAGAAACCTTTAATGTCCAAGGATATCCTAAATCCTTTAAAATCCCAGAAGGGGTTTCTAATGGTCAGCTATACAAGCAAGCTGGAAACAGCGTGGTTGTTCCTGTGATTAAACGCATCGCAGAGAATGTTGCCAAGGCTTTGAACGAAAGTCAAGGGAAATCTCAACTTAATCGCTCAGGAAAAATTGCCATTATCTACACCAAAATGAATGGTCAGTTTGAAGGTCAGTCCTATGTCAAGGATTTTGTAGATAGCTATGATCAGGCTCTTGAAAAAATCAAGGCTTATGATGATGGTTTAGCCCTTCTGTCAGATGAAGAGTATTTGAGACTTGTTAAAAAACAAGGCAAACTCGAATTTTACAGTATTAATTAACGAATATATAAGAGGATTAGTGAAAAACTAATCTTCTTTTGATATACTGAAAATAGAAAAGAGGGCGCTTATGTGGGAACATCTAAAGTCTGAACAAAAAGACAAATACAAAACCTTAATTACCAACTTCGCTAGCTTGAGCCAAGCTTTCTCTCAAAAGGCAGAATCCGAAGATGAGGGACAAACAGAGAATTATGTTGCTCCGATTGTTAATTCTAAATTTCAAGAAACAGTCTTCCAGAAGGCTTTTAATGCGGTTGGGGAAGATATTGCCAATACCTCCTATGATGCCTCTGTCGTTGTGGATGAAAATCATAAATACCTAGTAGGTATCAAATCTTTTGGGATTAATTCAGGAGACCAAAAAATTGCCCAGTTCAAGAAAGATTCTCAATCTTGGACGGACTTATTGGGTGATATCAAGTTTCATGCGGATATTGCTGCTGATAAAGAAGCTGCAGACAAGGAAAACTACCAACGCTATGAAGAGTTGGCGCGAAAGATTGCGATCCTTAGGAATCAGAGAATCGAATCATCTAAGGCACAAATCAAGGGATTCAACTCAGATTCGGTCAATGTTGAAGCTGTTTATCACGTTTTGATGCCGACACCAAAGGGAGAAAATCCTAAGATTTTTGTTGGTGAAACATCTTATTTACCAGTCGATATTGATAACCTGGTCATTGAAGGTTCTACCACCAAAAACAATCCAACCAATTTTCGATTTACGGATGGGCAACACCACTACAAGTATACAGCGGCTGACAGCCAGCTCCACATGACTTTTAACAATAAAGACATTGTGGTAGATACTTGGGACGTTCATTATATTGAAGATCCTTTTTCTCTCTTTGAAAACCTTCATTTACTGACAGCTAAAAAGGATAAAACCGATATCTTAGAAACAGTGTCTTGGGTTATTACAGATAAACATGGAAATGTGGAAGAAAACTCTGGTTTCAATGCTTTTAACGGAGGATCAAAACTAGCTAAGAAAGATCGTCTGCCACGGATTCTAAAGATTCAGGAAAAATTCAAAGACAGTCTGGCTCCAGAAGAACTAGCCTTTGTGACTTTTTCTTTAGAAGAAATCCTCTTGAAAAAGTGGACTGGCAAGGAAGAAAAAGTTCAGATGAAGGTTATTCGTGAGGACTTGATTCACTTTGTTCATAATACTGGCAATGAAAAACTTATTAAAGAAATTGAACAACTTGTATATCGTCCAGTTAGTGAAGTTTACATTCCCCTGCCTGACTCTAAGAACTTCCATGACGAAAGGCCAGACTTCTTTGGCTCTGGATTTGGGACTTTTGAACCTGGAACTAAAAAATTAGCTCTATCTAAAGAAGAAAGAACTTTTAAACTACGCTTTTTATCTTCTGGTGATGCTATTAACGCCTATATAAATCAAGAAGCTGGAAAGGCAATTCAGTCAACTGATAAGCAAGAAATTCTTGGCAACTGGATTTTACGAGGAGTCTTCCAGTTGAAAAAACGAGAAGTCTTGACAGGTCAACGACTCAATGAACTTGAAATCAATGGTCTTCGTTTGACTAAGTTTAAAAATGGGGAAATTGGTATTGAATTCATCTGGATTGATACAGAAAATCCACCAAGCGATGCCATCGGCTGGGTAGCAAAGAAATAAAAAGTTCGCTGTCTTTTTGTTTTGTGTTTTACAGTTTTTTCTTGACAAGTCTTTCTTTTTTATGGTATTCTTTATGCAACAATCGTTGCGCAACTAATGTTGCGCGAAAGGAGTCTTATGCCACCAAAGGTTAAATTTAGTAAAGAGGCTATCATTGGGACAGCTTTACAATTGGTGAGAGAAGAGGGCATGGCTAGTTTGACGGCTCGAGCATTAGCGAAGCAACTGGGAGCCACACCAAGAGTCATTTTTGGGCAATTTGCCAATATGGCCGAGTTACAAGCAGAGGTTATAAGTGCTGCGGAAATGGTCGTGGTGGAGTATATTCGTAAGGCCTTAGAAGATGAGAAGCCTTTTCGATCCGTCGGGGTTGCTTATATCCTTTTCGCCTCAAAAGAACCCCAACTCTTTCAATTGCTTTTCCAAAATCCCAGCAAAGATCCGATTCGTCGCTTTCAAGATTTTCTTCCCGTGAAGGATCATAGTTACCAATTGGTTCTGGATTCGATCGTCGCAGACTATCCTTTGACTGTAGAGGAGGCTGGTCGCTTGTATCAGCATCTATTTATCTACTCACACGGGATGGCCTCAATGGTTGCTTTTGGCCTTTATCAATTCAGCATGGAAGAAGTGATTGGATTACTGACAGAGGTTTGTCAATCTCTCATCAAAGAAATGGTAGGAAAGAAATGATTCAACTAGAAAATGTGCACAAAAGTTACGGCCAAACCAAGGTTTTAAAAGGGATTGATTTGCAGATTCAAGATCAGGATGATGTGGTTATCCTCGGTCCTTCTGGATCAGGCAAGTCAACTCTCTTAAACGTTCTGTCAGGTTTAGAAAAGGTAGACGAGGGACATATCCTCATTCAAGGACAGGATTTGGCTCAACTCACAGATACTCAATTGACAGCCTTTAGACGTGAGAAGATTGCCTTTATTTTTCAGCAATATTATTTATTGCCTAATCTAACAGTCAGACAGAATGTAAAGATGGGGGCAGACCTGGCAAACAATCATAATTTTTTGCAGATTATCGAGGATTTGGGCCTTGGCGATAAGCTGGACAAGTATCCGAGTGAATTGTCAGGTGGGGAACAGCAGAGAGTCTCCATTGCTCGGGCCTTGGCCAAAAAGCCAGAGATTCTTTTCTTAGATGAGCCGACGGGAGCCCTGGATGAAGAAACAGGACGCAAGATTCTCGACTATATCTGGGAGTTAAAGGAAAAGCTGGGCTTTACCCTCATCATGGTGACGCACAACCAAAATATTGCGAATATGGCAAGAACTATTATTCGTGTCAATAGTGGCAAGATTACCGAAGTTGTGACCAATGATCGGCCTCAGACTGCTTATGAGATTGGATGGTAAGCCATGTTTTCAGTAAAAGATATTCGAAAATTAGTTGTCGTCAGTATAATTGGGGCTTGTGCGGTCTTTGTGGCCAATCTCTTCTTGAATTTTTACCTTGATATCGAGCAGTTGGAGATTTCTAAAACTAATCCCATGATTCAGACCTACTATGACGCTCAGGTTTCGCTTTCCTGGATGGTGGCTATGGTCAGTGGAGTCGTCTTGTCCTTGACGTCGGTCCTTCTCATGTGTTTTTATATCAAACAATTTGTCGATGATCACAAGGAACAATTAGGAATTTTAAAGGCTTTGGGCTATAGCAATGGCCAGTTGGCTAAACGATTTTGGGCATTCGGGCTCAGTTTTGGTGCCGGAGCGCTTCTTGGCTATTTCGCTTCTTTTCTTATGATGGGGCATTTTTATGACTTCCGGAATGAAAAGGGGATCCTGCCAGAAATCACCATTCATTTTCATTGGCAGCTCTTGCTTGCTTTTGTGGTCCTTCCAACGGCATTTTTTATGCTTATCGCGGTTGGTTATGCTAGAAGACAACTACAAACGCCGGCTCTTCGCTTATTGAAAAAGTCCCCAACACCAATCAAGGTCAAAAGGAGAAAGAGGGCTCCTAAGAAAGAGAAAGACTTCCTAAAAGAGCTGTCTTCGTCACTAATTTGGGGGAGAAAATCTATCCTGTTTTTTGTAGTCTTTGGCTCTATGTGTTTTGCGGCCATGGTTCAATTGTCCTTTGGTCTAAGGGACTACACAGATGACATCATCCAAACCATGATGATCATGATTGGCTTGATCCTTTCTTTCTCTATTCTCTTTTTGTCGTTGGGGATTGTCGTCTCAGAAAGTCGCGAAACCCTGGCTCTTATGAAGGCTTTTGGCTACACAGATCGTGAATGCCAAGGCCATATCCTATCTCCCTATCGTTTCTGGGCCTATCTAGGATTTGTTCTTGGGACTGCTTATCAGTACGCTATCATGGAAATCTTGATTGGTGTGATCAAAGATACGGTTCCTGAAAAGATTGAGCATCACTTTGATGGGAATGTTTGCTTCTGGACTTTGATCGGTTTTGCTGTGGTTTATGAAAGCCTCTTTTATCTATCCAACAGAAAACTCCAAAAGCAAACCATCAAAGAAGTACTCTTAGCTGAATAAATAGAGAAGGTTGGATTCTCCAGCCTTTTTCTTATGAAACTCGTTAACAAGAGAAGGATTTTTCACTATTCTAGGGGAAATGAAATAAAGGAAAGAAAACGAAGTTACTGGCAGGACCTGAAATGATCTTTTTACTTGATTTGACGCAACAAATAATCCTTTATCTCTGTAGGAATCCTATTGCAGTTTGTGGTTGGTATTGGAGTTGCAGTCTTGAGTTATAAATAAATCAATATACCTGTGGTCATGTTACACAGGTCTTTCAATTAGCTGAAATATTTCACCTTTATTTTTTCTTAACCTTTGACTATTCTGCAAAATTATCGTACAATAAAGAGTAAATGATAAAATGAGGTCAGAGTCTGTTTGCTCTGACGATAGTAGTATAAATGAGGAGAAACGCTTTGGAATTAGAAGTATTTGCTGGGCAAGAAAAAAGTGAACTATCTATGATTGAGGTAGCGCGTGCTATCTTGGAACTTCGTGGTCGCGATCATGAGATGCATTTTAGCGATCTTGTAAACGAGATTCAAAACTACCTTGGAACATCAAACAGCGATATCCGCGAAGCTTTGCCTTTGTTCTACACAGAGTTGAACTTTGACGGTAGCTTCATCTCACTTGGAGACAACAAATGGGGTCTTCGTTCATGGTATGGTGTGGACGAAATCGACGAAGAAATCATCGCTCTTGAAGAAAATGACGACGATGAAGTAGCACCAAAAGCTAAGAAAAAACGTGTCAATGCCTTCATGGATGGTGATTCAGATGCTATTGACTACAATGCAGATGACCCAGAAGACGAAGATGCATATGAAGCAGATCCAGCTCTTTCATACGATGATGAAAATCCAGATGATGAGAAAAACGAAGTGGAAGCTTATGATGCAGAAATCAACGAGATTGCTCCTGATGACTTGGGTGAAGACGTGGATCTCAACGAAGAAGATGACGAGTTTTCAGATGATGATGCTGAAACGAGTGAAGAAGAGTAAAAGACTTCACGGAGGAGATCACCTGATCTCCTTTTTTCTTACTTGAGCGGAGTAGTTGAGTGAGTTATTCGTTGTGATGCTGCCCTATTTTTGGTTTTCTGAAAATAATCTCTCTTTTTTCATATTTTACCAATTCGGGTTGACAAATAATCTGCTTTAAGGTATCATATTGTTCGGGCACCTCTTTTAGAGGTCGGGGCTCCCTAGTTACTAGGGAGCTATTTTTGTTTTTCAGGAAGTTATCTTCTTGTATTTTGGTTGTGAATCTGGTGCAGTCGTTCCAGATTATTCTTATTAGTAGGATCTTGTTTTCTATGTCCCCTCGTAGTTAACAAGACCTTGAGCATTTTAGAAAGAGGAATCTATGTCTACGAAATATATTTTTGTAACTGGTGGTGTGGTATCGTCTATTGGGAAAGGGATTGTGGCAGCAAGTCTGGGCCGTCTTTTGAAAAATCGTGGTCTCAAAGTAACCATTCAAAAATTTGATCCTTATATCAATATCGATCCAGGAACTATGAGTCCTTATCAGCACGGGGAAGTTTTTGTGACAGATGACGGAGCTGAGACAGATTTGGACTTGGGTCACTATGAACGTTTCATCGATATCAATCTCAACAAATATTCCAACGTGACAACTGGTAAAATTTACAGTGAAGTTCTTCGTAAGGAACGTCGTGGAGAATACCTTGGGGCAACTGTTCAAGTCATTCCTCATATCACAGATGCTTTGAAAGAAAAAATCAAGCGTGCCGCTCTAACGACCGACTCTGATGTCATTATCACAGAGGTTGGAGGAACAGTAGGAGATATCGAGTCCTTGCCATTTCTAGAGGCCCTTCGTCAGATGAAGGCAGATGTGGGTGCGGATAATGTCATGTATATCCATACAACCTTGCTTCCTTACCTCAAGGCTGCTGGTGAAATGAAGACAAAACCAACTCAACACTCTGTAAAAGAATTGCGTGGATTGGGAATCCAACCAAATATGTTAGTTATTCGTACAGAAGAGCCAGCTGGCCAAGGAATTAAAAACAAACTGGCCCAGTTCTGTGATGTGGCACCAGAAGCCGTTATCGAGTCTTTAGATGTTGAACATCTTTACCAAATTCCATTGAACTTGCAGGCACAAGGTATGGATCAAATTGTTTGTGACCACTTGAAATTAGACGCACCAGCAGCAGATATGACAGAATGGTCAGCTATGGTGGACAAGGTCATGAACCTGAAAAAACAAGTTAAAATTTCTCTTGTCGGTAAGTATGTTGAGTTGCAAGATGCCTATATCTCAGTAGTTGAAGCCTTGAAACACTCTGGTTATGCCAACGACGCTGAAGTAAAAATCAATTGGATCAATGCCAATGATGTGACAGTAGAGAATGTGGAAGAGCTTTTGTCTGATGCGGACGGAATCATCGTACCAGGTGGTTTTGGTCAACGTGGTACTGAAGGGAAAATCCAAGCTATCCGCTATGCGCGTGAAAATGATGTTCCCATGCTGGGTGTCTGCTTGGGAATGCAGTTGACTTGTATCGAGTTTGCTCGTCACGTTTTAGGTCTTGAAGGTGCTAATTCTGCAGAGCTTGCACCAGAAACAAAATATCCTATCATTGATATCATGCGTGATCAGATTGATGTTGAGGATATGGGTGGAACCCTTCGTTTGGGGCTTTATCCATCGAAGTTGAAACGTGGCTCTAAGGCAGCCGCTGCTTATCACAATCAAGAAGTGGTGCAACGCCGTCACCGTCACCGTTATGAGTTTAATAATGCCTTTCGTGAGCAGTTTGAGGCGGCGGGATTTGTCTTCTCAGGAGTTTCTCCAGATAATCGTTTGGTAGAAATCGTAGAAATCCCTGAAAATAAATTCTTTGTAGCGTGTCAGTATCACCCTGAACTGTCAAGCCGTCCAAATCGCCCAGAAGAACTCTACACTGCCTTTGTCACTGCAGCGGTTGAGAATAGTAATTAGCAAAATAGTAACTTTTAAAAACTAATAGTCTCTTTTTTATAATAAGAAAGGAGCTTGTGTTTTACTTGTTTTTCTGTTGCTTCCTCATTTGTCCTAAAACCTTTTTTGTGTTAAAATGAATGGTATGAAAGCTAAAAAAATGTGGATGGCAGGCCTGGCACTGCTTGGTATTGGGAGCCTTGCCCTTGCTACGAAAAAAGTTACAGATGACCGTAAGCTCATGAAGACTCAAGAGGAGTTAACCGCTATTGTGCGAGACCATTTTTCATACATGGGGGAAATTATGACCCTCTATGTTCAAGTTTATGAAAGCAGTCTAGAGAGCTTGGTTGGTGGCGTCATTTTTGAGGATGGTCGTCATTATACCTTTGTCTATGAAAATGAAGACCTAGTCTATGAGGAGGAAGTCTTATGATACAACCAGCAAGTTTAGAAGAATTGGCATCTTTAGTAGAAAAAGATGGCAAGAAAGTCTTCCTTTTTGTGGCGGACTGGTGTGGGGATTGTCGTTATATCTATCCTGCCTTGCCAGAGATTGAGGAGACTAATCCAGAGTTCACCTTTATTCGAGTGGACCGAGACCAGTATATGGATTTGGCCAAACTCTGGGATGTATATGGAATCCCTAGCCTTGTTGTTCTAGAAAAAGACAAGGAAATCGGTCGTTTTGTTAATCGCGACCGTAAAAGCAAGCAACAAATCAATGACTTTTTAGCAGGCCTGAAATAGGAGAAAATGGAAACAATGATTTTTACATATAACAAAGAACATGTCGGTGATGTCCTTATGGTCATCGTGAAAAATAGCGGAGATGCCAAACTGGATGTGGAGCGCCAAGGCAATGTAGCCCGTGTTTTTCTCAAAGATAATGGGGAAACAGTGGCTTGGAATATTTTCGAAGTTTCAAGTTTATTTGAAATTGCAGAGCGCGGTCAAGTCTTTTTGACAGATGAGCAAGTCGCTCGTTTGAACCAAGAATTGCAGGCGGAAGGTTTTACAGAAGAAATTGTTAATGATAAGGAACCTAAGTTTGTTGTCGGTGAAATTGTTGAGATGGTAGCTCATCCAGATAGTGACCACCTTAACATCTGCCAAGTTGCAGTCGAAAGTGACAAGACAGTGCAAATCGTTGCAGGGGCTCCTAATGCGCGTCTTGGATTGAAAACCATTGTAGCTCTTCCTGGAGCTATGATGCCAAAAGGCAATCTCATTTTCCCAGGCGAGCTTCGTGGCGAAAAGAGTTTTGGAATGATGTGCAGTCCTCGTGAATTGCATCTGCCAAACGCTCCACAAAAACGAGGGGTTATTGAATTGTCAGAAGATCAAGTTGTCGGAACTCCCTTTGACCCAGTGAAGCACTGGATTGTCTAGGAACTTGTCAGTATCTGATAGACCAGATAGAAGGAAATAAGATGGCAAAAAATGTTGTGATTACAGGAGCGACATCAGGAATCGGTGAAGCGATTGCGCGTGCTTATCTGGAGCAGGGTGAGAATGTCGTTCTAACCGGACGACGGACAGACAGACTAGAAGCCCTTAAGTCGGAGTTTACAGAAACTTTTCCAAATCAAACAGTTTGGACCTTTCCACTGGATGTGACGGATATGACCATGGTCAAGACTGTCTGCTCCGATATTTTGGAAACGATAGGGCAGATTGATATTTTGGTCAATAATGCCGGACTTGCTCTAGGATTAGCACCCTATCAGGACTATGAAGAGCTGGATATGCTGACTATGCTTGATACCAATATCAAAGGTTTGATGGCAGTTACTCGCTGTTTCTTGCCTTCTATGGTAGCAACCAATCAAGGTCATATTATCAATATGGGTTCAACTGCAGGAATATATGCCTATGCAGGTGCCGCTGTTTATTCAGCCACCAAGGCTGCGGTTAAAACTTTTTCAGATGGTCTGAGAATCGATACGATTGCAACAGATATCAAGGTGACGACCATTCAGCCTGGAATTGTCGAAACTGACTTTTCTACAGTGCGTTTTCATGGTGACACAGAGCGAGCAGTAACGGTCTATCAGGGAATTGAAGCTCTTCAAGCCCATGATATTGCAGATACGGTTGTTTATGTGACCAGCCAACCTCGTCGTGTGCAGATTACAGATATGACCATAATGGCCAATCAACAAGCGACAGGTTTCATGGTTCATAAAAACTAAAAAATTTCCTCGAAAAGTTACAAATTTCTGTAACTTTTTTTGATTTCCTACGAATAGATAAGTAGGAGGAAGAAAATATGTATAATAAAGTTATCATGATTGGACGTTTAACGTCTACACCAGAATTGCACAAAACTAACAATGACAAGTCAGTAGCTCGAGCAACGATTGCTGTGAACCGTCGTTACAAAGATCAAAACGGAGAACGTGAAGCTGATTTTGTAAACATCGTCCTTTGGGGTAGACTAGCAGAAAGCTTGGCAAGCTACGCAACCAAAGGTAGTCTTGTTTCAGTGGATGGAGAGCTTCGTACCCGTCGCTTTGAGAAAAATGGTCAAATGACCTATGTGACGGAGGTTCTCTGCACTGGTTTCCAACTTCTAGAAAGTCGTGCCCAACGAGCCATGCGAGAAAACAATGCAGGTCAGGATTTGGCCGACTTAGTCTTGGAAGAGGAGGAGTTACCGTTTTAATACTCTTTGAAAATCTCTTCAAACCACGTCAGATTCATCCACAACCTCAAATCTGTGCTTTGAGTAGCCTGGGGCTAGCTTCCTAGTTTGCTCTTTGATTTTCATTGAATATAAACATTGAAAAGTCTGAGTTGGTCTCAGGCTTTTTTATGCGTAGTAAATCAGACTTTTTCCTTGACTATTTCTGACCAAGTGATACAATAGAATTATGGATTAGCACTCAGGTGTAAAGAGTGCTAATTATATCTATCTCATTATGGAGGAAATCAGATGTTGAAACCGTTAGGAGACCGTGTGGTCTTGAAAATCGAAGAAAAAGAACAAACTGTTGGAGGATTTGTCCTTGCAGGTTCAGCTCAAGAAAAAACAAAAACAGCCCAAGTTGTGGCTACTGGACAAGGTGTTCGTACCTTGAACGGTGACTTGGTTGCTCCAAGTGTTAAAGCTGGAGACCGTGTCTTAGTTGAAGCTCACGCAGGTCTTGATATCAAAGATGGCGATGAAAAGTACATCATCGTAGGCGAAGCTAACATATTGGCTATCATTGAAGAATAGAAGGAGAAAGTAAGTATGTCAAAAGAAATTAAATTTTCATCTGATGCTCGTTCAGCTATGGTTCGTGGTGTCGATATCCTTGCAGATACTGTTAAAGTAACCTTGGGACCAAAAGGTCGTAACGTTGTTCTTGAAAAATCATTTGGTTCACCCTTGATTACCAATGACGGTGTGACCATTGCCAAAGAAATCGAGTTGGAAGACCATTTTGAAAATATGGGTGCCAAATTGGTATCAGAAGTAGCTTCAAAAACAAATGATATCGCAGGTGACGGGACTACAACTGCAACTGTTTTGACACAAGCTATCGTCCGCGAAGGAATCAAGAACGTCACAGCAGGCGCAAATCCAATCGGCATTCGTCGTGGGATTGAAACAGCAGTTGCTGCAGCTGTAGAAGCTTTGAAAAATAACGCTATCCCAGTTGCCAATAAAGAAGCCATCGCTCAGGTTGCTGCCGTGTCTTCTCGTTCTGAAAAAGTCGGCGAATACATTTCTGAAGCTATGGAAAAAGTTGGCAAAGACGGTGTCATCACTATCGAAGAGTCACGTGGTATGGAAACAGAACTTGAAGTTGTAGAGGGTATGCAGTTCGACCGCGGTTACCTTTCACAGTACATGGTGACAGATAGCGAAAAAATGGTGGCTGACCTTGAAAATCCATATATCTTGATCACCGACAAGAAGATTTCAAATATCCAAGAAATCTTGCCACTTCTAGAAAGCATTCTCCAAAGTAATCGTCCACTCTTAATTATTGCGGATGATGTGGACGGCGAGGCTCTTCCAACCCTTGTTTTGAACAAGATTCGTGGAACCTTCAACGTGGTAGCAGTTAAGGCGCCTGGATTTGGTGATCGTCGCAAAGCTATGCTAGAAGATATCGCTATCTTAACAGGCGGAACAGTTATCACAGAAGACCTTGGTCTTGAGTTGAAAGATGCGACAATTGAAGCTCTTGGTCAAGCAGCGAGAGTAACTGTGGACAAAGATAGCACTGTTATCGTAGAAGGTGCTGGAAATCCTGAAGCGATTTCTCACCGTGTTGCAGTTATCAAGTCTCAAATCGAAACCACAACTTCTGAATTTGACCGTGAAAAATTGCAAGAACGCTTGGCAAAATTGTCAGGTGGTGTTGCAGTCATCAAGGTTGGAGCCGCAACTGAAACTGAGTTGAAAGAAATGAAGCTCCGCATTGAAGATGCCCTTAATGCTACTCGTGCAGCTGTTGAAGAAGGTATCGTTGCAGGTGGTGGAACAGCTCTTGCCAATGTCATTCCAGATGTTGCTACCTTGGAATTAACAGGAGACGAATCAACAGGTCGCAATATTGTTCTCCGTGCCTTGGAAGAACCAGTCCGTCAAATTGCACATAATGCAGGATTTGAAGGTTCTATCGTTATCGACCGCTTGAAGAATGCTGAAGTTGGGATCGGCTTCAACGCAGCAACTGGCGAATGGGTCAACATGATTGAAGAGGGAATCATCGACCCAGTTAAAGTGAGCCGTTCAGCCCTACAAAATGCAGCATCTGTAGCCAGCTTGATTTTGACAACAGAAGCAGTCGTAGCCAATAAACCAGAACCAGCAGCCCCAGCTCCAGCCATGGATCCAAGCATGATGGGCGGCATGATGTAAAAGTAACTTATAAAAACACAGAAGGAGGGATGCGTATTCCCTCCTTTAATGGTTTTCTATTCTAAAGAGAATTGAGCTCTCCTAATTTATATGATAAAATAAGACTAGAAAAAGGAGAAGAATATGATCGATGTAGAAGAAATTCTGAGCAAGATGAACCCCAATCAGAAAATTAATTATGACCGTGTTATGCAGAAAATGGTCCAAGTTTGGGAGAAAAATGAGGAACGTCCAACCATTCTCATGCATGTTTGTTGTGCTCCTTGTAGTACCTATACTCTAGAATATTTGACCAAGTATGCAGATGTGACCATCTATTTTGCCAATTCCAACATCCATCCCAAGGCAGAATATCACAAACGGGCCTATGTTACTAAGAAATTTGTCAGTGATTTCAATGAGCGAACAGGTAACACGGTCCAATATTTAGAAGCGCCCTATGAACCAAATGAGTATCGTAAGTTAGTCAGAGGACTGGAAGAAGAGCCAGAAGGTGGCGACCGTTGCAAGGTTTGCTTTGACTACCGACTGGATAAGACAGCACAAGTAGCGATGGACTTAGGTTTTGATTATTTTGGATCAGCTCTGACGATTAGTCCTCACAAGAATTCCCAAACCATCAATAGCATTGGAATTGATGTTCAAAAAATCTACACGACTCATTATCTTCCTAGTGACTTCAAGAAAAATCAAGGCTACAAACGTTCGGTTGAAATGTGTGATGAATATGATATCTATCGTCAATGCTACTGCGGTTGTGTCTATGCAGCTAAGGGGCAGAATATTGACCTAGTTCAGGTCAAAAAAGATGCAACAGCCTTTTTGTTGGATAAGGATATCGAAAAAGATTACTCTCACATTAAGTTTACCGTTACAAAGTTAGAAAATTAGAAAACAAACCAGTTTAAAAGCTGGTTTTTATATTGCAAGAATGACTTACTAAAGTAAGGTGTTAATCAAGACGATCTGTTAATGTATTGGTAAAATTAGAAGTGAGATGTCGTTTTAAACGTTCTATATCAGAGTACACTTTTTTTAAAATTAAGCAAAAAAACCAGAGTTTCCACCCTGGTTTGACAACTTTACCGATTCTTTAGTTCTATGTAGCGTTTGTACCAAATGTTGACATAGGCTTCTGAGAAAGGACCACGTTCATTATTAATCCAATCAACAAGAATTTTGACATGTTCTTTCAAAATATAGTCTAAATCATCTGAATAATGCATTTTGCGTTTGTGGCGCTCATACTCTTCCACATCTAAAAGACGCTTTTCCCCATCTGTGAAAATTTTGACATCCAAATCATAATCAATGTATTTCAGTGCTTCTTCATCTAGATAGTAGGGACTAGCCATGTTGCAATAGTAGGAAATTCCATTATCACGAATCATGGCAATGATATTAAACCAATATTTCTTGTGAAAGTAAACAATAGCAGGCTCTCTAGTCACCCAACGACGACCATCACTTTCGGTAACCAGTGTATGATCGTTAACACCAATAATGGCGTTCTCTGTTGTTTTTAGTACCATGGTGTCTCGCCAAGTACGGTGGAGACTCCCATCATGCTTATAACTTTGAATTGTAATAAAGTCGCCTTCTTTTGGAAGCTTCATAACTAACCAACTTTCTACAATTTATAAGTTTATCGCTTACTATTGTACCATAAAATAGCCCAAAACATATGAATTTTATCTTAAAAATTAAAGATATTCTCTGAGGGCACTAGCTATATCCGAAAAATCATAGCCTTTTCGTGCTAAAACTTGAGTTAAACGCTGTTTAAGTTCGTATCCTTCATATTTGCGAGCATACTTAGCATATTGCTTATCAAGTTCCTTGAAGATGAGTTCCTGAGTCGTTTCTTGGTCAACTTGACAATCCAAGTCGTCAAAGGCACTTTTAGCATCAGAATAGGAAAAGCCCTTGTTGGTCAGATTTTGGATAATCTTATCCTGTAAAGCACGAGATGGAAGTTTTCCCTCATATTTTTTTAATAGTTTATTAGCTACACGTTGAGCAACTTCCGAAAAATCAAATTCTTTTAAAATCTTTTCTGTAGTAGATTTTGAAACCCCTTTTTGTGCTAGCTTCTGAGTCAGTACATAAGGCCCCTTGTCTCCTGAAAGTTGATTGGCATTGATGATAGCATAAGCATACTGGCCATCATTAATCCAATTATCTTCTTTAAGATTAATAATGACTTGAGAAACGATGTTTTCATCGATATCGTATTTTTTCAGATATTCTCTGACTTCTTTTTCAGTGCGAGATTTAAAGGATAGGTGGTAGAGAGCTAGATTCTTACCGTAAGAAAATTGAGCAAAGTCCTTAATCTCCTTCAATTCCTCTTGGCTTATCACCTTATCTCTTGATAACATAAAACGAACAATCGTATCTTCAGTAATGTAGCATTTGTCGCCATTATCAAGTTCCATCAGATAGAGTCTTTTTTTCTTTTCAAGTTTTGTGATTTTCATGTTTCTATTATAGCGTAATTTGTGATAAGATAGGGATATGAATCTGAAAGTGAAACAAAAAATACCATTAAAAATAAAACGAATGGGAATCAATGGAGAAGGGATTGGTTTTTACCAAAAAACCTTAGTTTTTGTACCAGGAGCCCTCAAAGGTGAAGACATCTATTGTGAAATTACTTCTATTAAACGTAATTTTGCTGAAGCAAGATTACTAAAGGTTAATAAAAAATCCAAATTTCGAGTGGTGCCCGCTTGTACCATCTATAATGAATGTGGTGGTTGTCAAATCATGCACCTCCACTATGATAAACAACTAGAGTTCAAAACAGACTTACTTCATCAAGCTCTTAAAAAATTTGCCCCTGAAGGTTATGAAAACTATGAGGTTCGTCCAACTATTGGTATGAAAGAGCCAAAATACTATCGAGCGAAGTTGCAATTTCAAACTCGAAAATTTAAAAATCGAGTCAAGGCAGGTTTGTATGCACAAAACTCTCATTACTTGGTTGAATTAAAAGATTGCTTAGTTCAAGATAAGGAAACACAGGTTATTGCAAACCGCCTAGCAGAGTTACTAACCTATTACCAAATACCAATTACGGATGAAAGAAAAAATTTAGGTGTCCGTACAATTATGGTGCGCAGAGCCAGAAAGACTGGGCAGGTTCAAATTATTATTGTTACAAATCGTCAGTTGAATTTAAACCTGTTAGTAAAAGATTTAGTAAAAGATTTTCCAGAAATAGTCACAGTTGCGGTTAATACCAATACTGCAAAAACAAGTGAAATATATGGAGATGAAACAGAAATTATTTGGGGTCAAGAAAGTATCCAAGAAGGTGTATTGGATTATGAGTTTGCTTTATCTCCTAGAGCTTTCTACCAACTAAATCCGGAGCAAACTGAAATTCTATACGGGGAAGCAGGCAAAGCTTTAGATGTCAAACAAGAAGACAATTTGATTGATGCTTATTGTGGAGTAGGTACTATCGGATTTGCATTTGCTAGAAAAGTGAAAACACTAAGAGGGATGGATATCATTCCAGAAGCTATTGAAGATGCCAAACGAAATGCTAAAAGAATGGGATTTGACAATACCTATTACGAAGCAGGAATGGCAGAAGAGATTATTCCACGCTGGTATAATGAAGGTTATCAAGCAAATGCCTTGATTGTGGACCCGCCACGCACAGGGTTAGATAATCAATTAATAGAAACAATTGTAAAACATACCCCAGAAAAGATGGTATATATTTCCTGCAACGTTTCAACATTAGCCCGAGATCTAGTCCAATTAGTAAAAGTATATAATGTCGAGTACATCCAGTCAGTAGACATGTTCCCACATACAGCTAGGACCGAGGCTGTAGTCAAATTAAGGAAAAAACTTTAAAAATAAATATTCGTTATATAGCACGGTCATACT
>NZ_AJMM01000019.1 GCF_000259505.1 Streptococcus sp. SK643 | reverse complement strand
CTCATAGTTGGAGCTAAGCTCTCAAAACTCGTATCTCTTTTATCTAACTTTGAGCATTTAGCTGTGATTTCACTAGGAAGAGAACCCCAGAAATAAGTTTTAGGACTAATGCTAGTCATGTCCAAAAGATATTTTTCACCTTTAAATTCTACAATTTTATGAAAAGTTTTATTTGTTTCTTTAAATTTTAATTCCATATTTACCATCCAAACACTTTCTGAATTGATTTAATACCGGAATCAAAGTCATTTCTAACTTCTCAACGTTCTGTATTTATAGCTCTTCAATTTCAGTTAATGTTAGTGTCTTATAATACTCTGGGATTTGTGGCATTCTCAGTATTACAAAAAACCACCACGAAATTATGCCATTTATAACCAATATAGCACTTTCATAACCACTGTCAAGTCCTATAAAAAATGCTAAACAAACAGCATTAATTCCAAGAGTAATATACCACCAATCAATCATTCGTTTACCTTTGGGTTCCAAAACAAGTCGACAACGTTTACTGTTTTTGGGTACTCTTGATTCAAACTTCCCTACCGCACTTTTTTCATAAAAGACAGCCATAAGATATGACAAAAATACAGAGAAAGCAAATAACGCTACTTTCATTAAAATTTGCTGATTGATTCCCCAGCTAATAAAGGCATCTTTCATCAGCGTATGAGAGAAGCCCACAAGTGGCTGAATCATGATAACTAGAGCAGTAGATGCGCCTATTGGTGTTTTCGATTTTATTCTAAAACTATCATTAGACGGAGATAGTTCAACCATCTCAGCAGTAACCTCTTTCGGAAGCGAACCGAAAAAATAGGATTTGCCTTTTATAGTAGTAGGATCTAAGATATAACTTTTATTCTTAAACTCTACGATTCTAAAAACTGCTATATTCGAATATTTAAATTTTAATTCCACATTTACCACCCAAATACTTTCTGAATTGATTTAATACCTGAATCAATACTATTTCCAATATCATTCATTCTATAATTTCTCAATCTTTTCAACCTCAATTTGACCATGCTTGTATGGATGAGCGATTGGAAAACTTCCTAGAGTAAACATGAAAAAGAATAACGATACGATTCCATTGATTACCAAGAAAGCTCCTTCTGTTCCATTATTCAAACCAAGAAAGAAAAGTAAACAAAGGGCAATGGCTCCAACAAAAGGATATGCTCCTCCGTTACTTTTCTGAATAGTTGTAAATGTAACTATGTATTTATTGCTGTTTTTAGGAATCCATTTATCTGCTTTTTTATGAGATAACTTTAATGAAATCAGAATGGCAAAATAAGAAATTAGCATAGAAATTGCAAAGAGTAATAACTTTAATAATATTTGTTCGCTAATATTATTATGAATAAAGAGTTCCTTCAGTGCATCATAGCTAACCTTGACGATTGGTTGAACGATAATGGCTCCCATTGTCGCACTTACAGGTCTTCTAGGTTTAATTGCAAACTGGTTATTATTCTTTTCAATCTCTACCATGTCTACTGTAATCGTATCTGTTTTTATTCCCCAATAATAACTCTTGGGGCTTATTGTACTCGTATCCATGACATACTTCTTCGATTCTTGATCTATCTGAACAATTTGAAAGCACATCATACTTGAATTTTTAAATTTTAATTCCAAAATTTTCCTCCAAAAACAATGATGGTAATTCAATATTTTTTAAAACCATTATCAAATCCATCAAAAAATCTCTATAAAGGCTGCTTCATCGTTATTACAATTCTTCAATTTTTTCAACTGTCAAAAATTTATTTCTATAAGAAAAACTTATTGGAGGCATCGTCCAAACGCTCAAGAATAAGGCTAATGAAATTAAACCATTAATTACTAAAATTGCTCCCTCTTCACCATCGTTTAACATTAAAAAGAAAAGTAAGCATGCTAAGTTTAGGAAAAGAAATATATACCCAGTTAACTCTCTTCTTTTAGTCGTTCGAAGTGTTAATCTAGCTTTCTTACTTTCCTTAGGCAACCGTTCAGCTGCAATTTTATGAGCTTTTCGCAGAGAATTCCAAATAACAAGATAAGAAATCAACATAGAAATAAAATATAAAACTATCTTTAAGAATATTTGTTGACTTATCTCATAATTTACAAATAAATTTCTTAACATATCGTATCCAATTTTTACAATCGGTTGGACCATTATAGCTATAGTGCTAGTTCCCAATAGTGTTTTTGATTTTGTTTCAAAACTAGTATTTTTCTTATCCAATTCCGTCATATCAAGAGTGATATTTTGGGGTAATAAACCCCAACAGTATCTCTTAGGTGACAGAGTGCTAGTATCCATAATATATTTCTGAGAATGCCCATCTATTTCGACTATTTGATAGCAACCAATGTTAGAATTTCTAAAACTTATCTCCATCTTTTACTCCTACCACCCAAACACTTTCTGAATTGATTTAATACCGGTATCAATACTATTTCCGACTTCCTTGATACCTGCATCAATTTTGCTTCCAACTTCTTTGATACCTGAATCAATATTGCTTCCTATTTCCTTAACACTTTTTTCAAGATTGTCGCCCATCTCATTTGCTATGGTTTTAATACCCAAAAAGTTATTTTTATAAGCTTGGTCAACTACAAAAGCTACTGCAACACCAGCCGCAATTGACCAACCAACTGGATTGCTTGTCATAGCAGTTGCTAAAATGGTAGCTCCACTAGCAACATAGCCTGTCCCAACACTAGCATATATTATTCCTGTAGTAAGCATATCAACCCCTACTGCTGTCACTGCCGTCGTTACTGCAGTATGTGTAAAGGCACGTCCGGCATTTTCTTCTTGAAGATTTTTGACAAGGTCTAATCCCATAAAGACCGAGCTAATACCTGATATCCCCATGGAAACATTCGTACCTGGAATCGGAATACCAACTTCTGACACAGTAATATTCTTAAAAAGACCTTTTAGAGCATTCGTCGTGGAGTCTTTCGCAAATTGTTGTGCATTAAAGGAGAAATTCATATTTTGATAATATGAATTACCAGTCATTCCTACGCTCCAATAATTAGCTGCATCCGGTACTGATACTTTCATTTTCTCAATAAGGTGCTTGATACCTTCTTCAAGACTTGTAAAGACTGAAGTTTCCGCTAAGTCATTACCATAGTCTCCTAACGTCTTAACTGAAGATGAATCTCCATACTCCGCCTTCTTAGTCACCTCCCTCGCCAGAGCCTGCAATTCCTCAATCCCTGCCTTGTCCTTGTCAAATGCAACGCCTGGATGATTCTTCTGGAAGTAAGCCCTTGCTAGGCTATCCACTTTCTGGTGATAACGGTTTGCTGCCTTCTTGAAATGAGGATTACGATAGATATCAAGCGCTTCAGGATTACGATAAGGGCTGGCCATGGTAACCGTCCCACTCACCTTCGTTAAGCCCTTATTTTGATTATTTAAAATCGCATCTAACTCACTTGTAGCCTGCTTGCCATTGAAGGCAGCCAGTTGCTTCTCCGTCTCTGAAAGCGACTGTTTCGACGCTCAATAGCCCGACTCAACTTATCCTTGCTGGGAGCTTTCAGTGAGATCAAGTCAGAAATTTCCGTATAATATTTATTCGTCGCATCCATATCCCGAACAATGGAGGAATGGAGACCATCCACACTCTGCTTCAAGCTAGTTAAGGCCTCACTGTTGATGACAGCTGTTGCGCTTTTCTCACCGACTGTTGATTCAAAGTCAGAAATCAGATTGTCAAACTCAGTATAAAGCAGATTAGAATAGTCCATATAACCCTGAGGAAGGGGAAGGTTGTAATAGTTCAACTCATGGTAAATCGCAGTCTTGACATCACCACGCAGCGCTTGACACGATCCAAGACTCTGCGCAGTCGACTGTGCCTCAGCCAAATCAGACTCGAAAGCTTGGGCTGTTTATAGAGAAAATCCTTTAAACTTTCCAACTCGCTACGCTTGATTTTCATCGTCTAACTCCTCCTGTAATCGTAGATAAAAGTGGGAAGGAATAGCTGTTTTCATCAATATTTCCCGTAATTGACCCACATAGGAACTTTCTTTTTCTGATTCCGAATAACCCTGAGCGATGATTCGTTTGATCATAGTCTTATGAATCGTCATCGGTGGAAGCTCTGCTTGAAGACCAAGTGGCCAGAACTGTGCTAAATAATCCACATAAGCTCCGTCGAAAACGACTTTTCGCCCCATAATCATGACATAAAGTGGCTCATCGCCTAAAAGTGACACTACTAACTCTTGAGATAGCTGCTCCTTATCAATCTCAACCAATGTGCCCAAGGGAAGAATGTCACTATAAACCTTATCAACCCCATCTAAAAAATGGACAAATTCACTTTTAGCTAGCATAATATCTGTCTCGTTCCGACAAATATACACTTCTTTCGGTAAAAAAGTCACTTCAATATCAGCGCCAATCCTCGGATGATAAATATAGTTTGGTTTTTTATCCAAAAAAGCTTTTACAATTGCGCCCAATACCTCTGGACGATTTTTTAAAATAAAAGCTATCTGATTTAAAAAATCTGTAGTGGGAAATGCCACGGCTACTGGACTTACTATTTTGTAGCGTATTTAATAATTTGACAATTGTACTTTTACCAGCATTATTTTTCCTACAATTAATGATGAACTTATTAATCTATACTCTTCCGTTATATTTAACTTATTCCCTTCATCTTCATCGACTGACATTTCTGGCCATTTACTATGAGCGAAGTGAATAGTCTGAGCTTCTTCACCATATTTTCTATAATTCTTTATTGATAAGCTTTTTAAATACATAAAAATTCTCTTCTATTTTGGGGTTCTCATACTTAACTCTCTCAACCGTTCCTTCCCTATCTTCAACATCTCTTTTTCAACCGTGTTCCATTTTCCAAATAGTAAATCATGAAGAACGGTTGCTGCTGAAGTCTTATCTTCTTTTGAATCATATACACAACTTCTATCTCGTTGATAAATTTGAATTCTTTCAAAGATAGCTAGTTCTTCCAACTGCCGTGTATTATCAACTAGATGATTTACAATGAAATCATGATGTTCTTTTGAAGTTGCGCGTGCTTGGTTTGGATTGATAGCGTACAGTTCTTCGTATCGGATAAGAGTGCTCAGATAGGACAGCTTAGGCTTTGTCGCAATCAAGGCTAATTGTACTTCATATCCCTTATTTTTCAAGAGTTGTGCTGTTTTCTTTGGAACATCAATCGTTCGTAAAGTTCCCTCTATCAAAAGATTGTATCCCAAACTACTCAATTCTGTTACTAAAGACTCTACCATTTTACCTGCAAAATCTTTGGTGTATTCTACACTGTCTTTGCCATATTCTTGCTGCAGTTCTAAATAGTGTGGATGCTGAGAACGAAAACTATCGCCATCTATGATAACAATATTTCCTTGAAATTCTTTCTGTTTAATACGATGAATTGTAGTCTTACCAGCACCACTTTGCCCTCCAAGCAAAATCGCTATAGGTTGTTTACTGGACTTTTTTCCTCTTGTCAGTGAACGAAAATTCCGTGCTAGAGCATGTTTGAATTCACTATCAGTATAATCTTGGATTTCCATTAGGCTACCATCCGTTTTTCAGATATCTCTAACATGCGCTCAATTCCATCCAAATAGCCGCTATATCTCTCTATTTCATCAAAAGTCTCTACTAAATAGATATTCGTATGAATCAAGTCAGATAGATCATCACTCATTAAAATCCAAGGATTAGATTCATCATCAATGCTAATCCCCTGACTATCTTGATAACGATAGAGTCGAGATAGTAGATTAGCACCTCTTTCTTTCACAATTTCAATTTTTAAGGTCAATTCATAATCTTCAACAGGATTGAGCATTTTGTCTTCTCCTACAATATCGACATAAGATACATTAAACTTCTGACAAATGATATCTATTAATTCGGTAGAGACTGAACTCGTTCCATTTTCATAACGACTAAGACTATTTCGTGAAATACCTACAATCCGTGCAAATTCGGTTTGTGTTAAGTCATGTGTTTTACGTAAGGATTTTATGTTCTTTCCAATCATGGCAAACTCCTTTATTTTTATAATTCAATTATAGCATAAAAAAGAACAATGCACCAAATTTGGTGCGTTATTGACTATTTTTCCTAAACCTATCTAAATTCTTCTTCAATTGTTCCTTATGAAGTTGATTCTTAGCTTCCTTTAATGTGTCGTCCAAAGTTTCTTCTCTGTAAGTTGATTCTGTTTTTAGTTGTTCTGATCCTTGATCTGGAGTGAAAATGATATCTAACAGTCGGTCTATTTTTTCAAGATCTTGGACAGACATATCAGATAGTCTATGAATTAGCTTCTTAAATACATCACCATTATCGTGGTTTTTCTTAAAAAATGTTGTAAACATCTATAACCTCTCAAAAAAAGCAGCCTATTAGGACTGCTTAGTGTAATTCGGAAATCGCATCATAAATGGACTGCAATTTCTTATTGTCTTTATTCTTTGTGTCAATCAAAGTATGTAACTCTTCAATTTTCTTTTGACTACTTTGAATATCACTATTGTTATCCGCAATCAACCTTTTAAGATCTTGCTGATAACTTGTAGTGATATCTGTCTCTTTTCCTGTTCTAACCTCATAAGAGATCATGGCAATAGCTTGATTCGTAGTCTGATTAACAAAGATATCCGCTTTTTCGAAATGATAATCCAAAATATAGTCCTTATAAACTTGGTTCATGGCATCATTTTGACTTGACAATTCTTGAGAATAGGTTGATTCAGTCATATAAGGTTGAATACGTGTATTATTTTCCACTAGTTTTTCCAATGCCTGACACTATGCGCTTTTTTCTTTTAAAGATTTTTTGCCCAGTTCAACTTCTTAAGAAAGCCAAATGATATTCTCCATTCAATTTAACTGCTACTTTCTCGTGGATAGACTGATTTTCTAAAGAACATATTTCTCCATATTTCCAACTTTCGTGCTCCCCTGATAATCTAGTGACTGACTTTACTTGATTATCTAAGTTAGCAACTGTAGCACTAAGCTCTTCTTTTGGAATAATTTCTTCAGTAATTGTAAATGATTGTTCCCCTACCTTCAACTCTCTGGCTTCTTGCTCATTGATAGCAAATCCTCCTACTAAGCGAACATTAAATAAGTCAGAAACTTTTAGGAGTTCTTCTTTAGAAATATTATCAAGTAGTCTACATTTATAGAAAGTACTATCAATTTTTATGGCAAATTCTCTATTCTGGGTCTGATATAAGTCACCAATCTCCAACATATCATTCTTTATTTCATTATTGGAATCATCGTAAGATATTTCATAAGTATCATCATGATTGCCTACTTTACTTTCAATATTTTCATATGAAATTAATTGATTAGTTACACCATAATGCTCTCCTTTATAATCAAATCGATTATAACTTGAGTCGAGAAATTTAACATCATACTTCTCATATGTGCATCCAGTCAATCCAAGTAAACTTAAGAAAAAAATGACGGAAAGATAGATCTTTTTGAATTTCATAGTTCTCCTCCTAATTTTCTATAGTTAAATTATCAAAAATCAATAACGCCTCTCTCCAATACGTCTTTAAAGACTTATTTTGGATATGAAGTAAAGTCAAAACAATTCCCAAACTTCCATTCAAAAATTTAACACTTCCTTCATTTCCATCAGAATATATAATTAAACACCTTTTCTGCTTACAACTACTAAATTAGCAACAAACAATAATACAACATAAAAAGTTAAAACTAATAAATTGGTTGTGCTTCTGAAATTGTTTTCTAAAATTATATTAACTGGCAAAATTACTGGAATCCAAAAAATATTGAGAAAAACTTTATTTGTTGCAAATAATAGAAATAAACTTTCTACAACAGCTATAAGTAAATTGCCTCCTTTCGCAATAAACAATGTCAATAGCATGTGGAAATGATTCAGCAATATTAGTAATAACCAACTAACTATTCCTACGTAAAAATAATATGAAAAGTGTTCTAACTCTATACCTACAACTACCCATAAAGGAATAGTGAGTAAAGATAATAGTAAATCTAACACAAAAAGTTTCGCTCCCCATATACTGGATATATTTCTCCCACTCCTAATATTCTGATAATGATTAGCATTGATTTCTTGTTCAGATACTAATAAAGTGATTATCGTAGTTATCATACAATAGCCTAACATGGGTAAAAAGATAATATTTTCCAATACAATTGTGTTATTTACAGATAATATGTAAATTGGAATTGTCAATAGTTGTATAGTAGACAAAATCAAAATAATGTATAGTTGATACGAACCTTTAAATTTAATCATTTCACTTTTTAGCAATTGGATCATTACTTAACCTCCAATTTAACATTAACAAAGAAACAATAAATAGAATCAATGATAGAAATACGGCAAATACTACCATTTTAACGTCTGTTACATGATTTGTTAAATCTAAATCTCCTGACGGTTTTATATACATAAGACTATAAGCAATTTTATAATGATATGTAAAAGGAAAGAAGAACCAAAAGCTACTTTGAGAGATAAAAGGTGCAACCAAAAAACAAATCAAGGAGTTAATAGATACTAGGATATAGGGGTTGATCCATTTCGAAAATAGATACAAGAGTGGCAATACCCATATGGATGTTATCGAAATAATTACTAAACAAATTAAGTCACCAATTATATTCAATGATATTAAGTCGGCATACAAAAAATTACTTGTAAATAATAATATAGCTAAAAACCATACGTTAGAAATGAGTAAATCTTTTAATTTTAAAAGTATCTTTACGATATATATTTTTATGCTATCATTTCGAAAGTATATATTCTGGAAGTTTCCTGCAGCTTCTTCTGCTTTATAATCATATAAAAATAACAATCCAATAAGTGTATACAAAAAGACGGCTTCCCACCAATATATTGAAAAACTTTCTATAATACTCGGTCCAACAAGTAATATAGCTATTAAAATCGACAATCCCGGAGCTATTATCAAGAATTTTTTGGATGTATTTTTTCGCTGTTTTAACCATTCTGATTTAAATATTTTTATCATATTGCATCACCTCCATGAACAATTCTAAAAAATAAAGATTCTAAATCATCACTTTGAACATTCGAACCGTCGTAAAAAATGTGACCATCATGTAAAATAACAACTTTATCTGCCACTTTACTAACTTCATACAGTTGATGGCTAGATAAAAGAATTGTCATTCCTGATTTCTTTAAAGAAATCATTAAATTCAATAATTCCTTTATACCATCTGGATCCAATCCATTGGTAGGTTCATCTAAAATGAGCAAATCTGGACTAGTAATTATTGCCATACCTAATCCCAAACGTTGTTTCATACCTAAAGAAAAGCTCCCTGCTTTCTTCTTTCCCGTATTAGATAGCCCAATCAAGTTTAATACTTCATTAATTCGTTCGTCAGAAATGTCATATAATAATGCTCTTGTTTTTAAGTTATCATAAGCAGATAAGTTCATATAGATAGCAGGAGTTTCAATAAGCGCTCCAATCTCATATATGCCCGCATTTTTTCCCCCATTAAAAATAACCGTACCACTATCAGCATTTTCAAGACCAAAAATAATCTTCATAATTGTTGATTTTCCTGCACCATTGATACCTAATAATCCACAAATACTTCCCTCTTTTATTTCAAAAGAAATATTTTTCAGCACTTCTCTATCCTTATATGATTTTCTAAGTTTTTGAACTTGTATATTCATAACTCTAATTCCTCCTTGTTTTATACTTGTATGTTACACTTTATTTTTCAAAATTTGTTCAGATTTTCCAATTTTAAAAAATAAAAAAATAGACAGTCCTCAATTTAGAAAACCATCTATTTTTATACATAGCTATTATATGGAATCTATCTAATATATCCCTATAGAATTATTTTTTAATAAGCAACGTCACTTGAGCACCACCTCTATCTGGATTTGATAAAAACAATTCTCCAAAATGTCTAGTTGCAACTTGTTTAGCAAATGCTAACCCTAAACCATAGTGCTTATTATTCCGACCTTTATTCTCAGTATAAAATAACTTATCTGCATTTAATAAGGACTGTTCAGTAAAAGGGAGACCATTATTCCAAACTCCAAAATTAATATACTCTGTTTCCTCAATGATAGTAAGCGTAACTTTTTTTTCACCAGAACTATATCTTGCTGCATTTGCTAAAATATTAATTAATGCCCTATTTAAATTAAAACGATTTCCCTTAAAAAACATTAATGTTGTAGTATTAATAATTTTGAAATCAACCTTTGCATTATTCATTACAGATTTCACCTCTACTGACAGATCACTTAAAAAATCAGGTAAATATATCTGTTCCCCATAATCTTTATCTTCAATTAGTAATCTTGAATAATCAATCATTGAACTAAAGTATCTTTCAAAAATCACTATACTGTTATTCATTGACTGAGTATATTCCTTCTGTTGATCAGTCAGGTTAGTTAATTCAAGCAACTCTAAATTTCCCTTTAGTACTGTTAAAGGAGTTTTTACATCATGAGCTAATGCACCAACTTGAAAAGATAAATCTTCCTTCTCCCTTCTCTCTGATTTGAGTAAATTAGTTAACTCGTTGTCCTTTTGATATAATACAGAAAGAATTTCATCGAACTCTTGTATTTGAGCGGGAATGTTTTTTTCTTTAAATGTTAACTGCCCCATGTTTAAAGCTTTTTTTTGTATGAGGAGAAAATTATTTGAAAATTCTTTTATTAATCTTGTCAGTGACCAAATGAGTAAAATTGTTTCGAAAACGAAGAAAAATAAATAAGAAAATAGATTAAATGAAATGTGACGCAAATTCGGATTAACAAACTCAGGTATCATGGGTTGCCTGACAGTAAGTACAATCTCTGGATTAGCATAATACCCATAATACACTGCACTATTACTTGCAGATTCATTTTTAGCAAAAACTTCTTGATAGGCAGGCAAATCCTTTTTTTGATAATTGCCCTCTTCAATTGTACCTGTCTTGCGATTAAATACAACATAGTCAAATATAGAGTTATTCATTGCTTGAACTACATCACTTAAATTGCTGGTATCACTCACTGAAATTTCAATTTTAGAGCCGTATGCATTTAATTGTCCTGTAAAAACAAGTAAATAAGTAAATATAAAAAATAAAAGTATACTCAGTAACGTACCTGTTACTAGTTCTAAAACAGTCCTTATTATACGTCCTCTAATTGTACTATTCTTCTTAATCATGCCACTTGTATCCCATACCTCTAACTGTTTTTATAGGATTAATTCCATAGGACGAGAATTTTAATCTTATTTGATAGATATACTCAGATATTGAACGAAAGAGAGTTTCAGCAGCATCATCATAAACATTTTCATATATATCTTGTACAGTAAAAATTTTTCTTGGATTGCTAGATAATAGCTCTATGATATCATATTCCCTACTTGTAAAAGCAAGACTATCTCCATTAATACAAACAATTTTTTCTTGTAAATAAATCGTTATTGGAGATAATTCTCGAACAATTTGATTACTTAATTCACCTTGTTTGTATCGTTCTTCTCGTTTGAGATTTGCAGCAACTTTGGCAATTAATTGATTGATGCTGAAAGGTTTTGTAATATAGTCATCTCCTCCTAAATTCAATCCTGATACTATATCATCTTCGGTGTCTTTTGCACTGACAAAAATAATAGGGGAGCTTACTTTATTTCTAATCTGCTTACAAATTTGCATACCATCTATATTAGGCATCATTACATCTAATAAAATCAAATCAAATCCTTTGAAATTATTAATATTGATTGGTACGGTGACTTCTTGATACGTCGTTACCTGATAGTTTTTCATCTCCAAAATAGTTCGCATCAGTTTCAAAATTTCAAAATCGTCATCTACAACTAATATCTTATACATTCTATCACCTCAAAATATTTTAGAGAACTATCTGCAAAGCTCCGTATTCTTGACAAAGAATAGTCTCAATGCATCAATTTGTAATTGTTCTTTATTCTTTAAATTAAATTTTTAGAAACTAGTACAAATCTATTTTACACTATCTTGAACAAAATTCGTAATATTTAATAGTATAATTTGAGTACCGTCAATGTCATTTCTTATCCAGCAGGAATATCCATAACTTTCCCATCTATATGTGAATAATCCTTCCCCTTAAGTTCTCCAAGGTAATGTTTCAATGATTCTTGATTATTTTAATCTAGACCCTCATCACCTACTGAAGCAACAATTATTGAACCCTGATATTTGAGATTATATCAGAGAAAATTCAGATTTTATTCAGAGAAAAAATCATCTTTACACTACTAGTGAAATTCAAATTTAAGAAAGAATCAATTTCTAAAATTTTTCATGTCCTAAAAAACGGAATACGTTTTGAACTTATTCAGATTATTTTCTATCCCCTCTTCCACTTATATCCTGTACAGCATGCTAAAGCAAGTAAAACTAAATAACCATTCTGTGCTAAATCTTCCGTGTAAAGAGAAGATAAATTCCATAGACCTCTACGAAAATAAGAAAACTGATTAAACCAATAAGGAAAAGTCCACTGGCAGTAAGAAAGAGTCTCCATAAAAAATGAGAATTCCTCCTACTGCTAAAAAAATTACTGGGATAATGAGTAAATCATTCATGACTTTCTCCTTTCTAGTCAATCAATTGACGATAATGGGTGGTAAGAGAATAATCAAACTCTTCTAATTTTTGAACTAAGTCCAAATACTCCTCTTTTTCATTTTCTTCAAAGTCCACACCTAGATGATTCTGAAGAGCGATTTCCAATTGACTAGTGAGTTCTCGTTTGGAAAAGCTGTAATCCCCAGTCACTTCCTCATAATGTTCCTTTAACTCCTTGTAGGCTTGGTATTCTTCAGGGGTTTGAAATTCCTGTACCAAAGCCTCTTCTAATTGATAATTAGACCTTCTTTCTATAAAAACTAGGTCAAGCATATCAGATAAAGCTTGGAGCTTTTATCACAATAAAAAGACTCCGAAGAGTCTTCGCATTACTTATGCAATTCTTTATTACTCAATGTATGAAAAATCCCCCACAGAAGAATATTTACAATGATAAACAGCACTATTTCCACTAAATTAAAGTCTATCAAATTCCGTGACCGCATTGCCACCATAGCTTGGGAGTAGGGATAGATTAAAGATAATTTATCTGATACAAAAATCATCATAAATCCTACGAAGGTACCAATAGCACCAATTCCAACAGATTTACTGAATACACGAGTTTTAGCTGTCACAAAAAACTGTACTGCCATCATACTAATTGTTCCAAAAATCCCCAATAAATTCCACTTGAGGTAGGTGAACAAATTAGAAATTTCTAAATGAGCTAAGTGAGCACTGACATAAAAAATACCAAACAAGAACAACTGTAAAACAGCAATAAACAAGATAATTACTATTTCTTTTGCCAACAATAATTTCCCAAGACTCACATTATTAGCTCTGAGAAATTCAATATTTTTTCTATCAAACTCTTTTCCTAACATCATGGCTACATAAAGGCTGACCAAAATTGGAAAGAAAAGCTGGCTATAATAGAAGGTCAATTGTCCCCATAAAACAGGCACTTTTTCACTTTCTTCAACCATAGAATAAGCTGCACCAAAGTAAATCCCAAGACCAATCAGGCTACAAAAAGCTAAGAAGCAAATACCAATCATCAACATGGAAAATTTTTTGGTTTTCCGCCATTCTACTGATAGATAAGACATCATAGCTTGCCTCCTTTCTTTTCAACCAAATAGAGAGATAAGAAGAGATAGATTAGGGCTATTGGCAAATATGTAAATAGTTTAAATCCTAGGTTTGTCGCCAAAACATAACTCACTTGACTGGCGACTTGCTGGTAATCCACCAGAGACAGATATCCTATACCACCAAAAGGGAAAATCAGCTGTAGAAAAGCTGGTGCATGACCAAATCCAACTCCAAGAAATCCTCCGAAAACCCCTAATGCCAGTATCAATGCCTGCTTCTTCACTAAAAACTGCAAAGTCAAAAACAGACAGGTTAAGACAAAAGAAGCTAGCAAGAAAATGACGATTTGCCAGATGATTAGGCTAACAGGCATTTCTAGACCTGATATGATTGCAATCAACTGGACTACTACTCCCTCCAAAAAAGCGAGAAAGGTCAAAATGAACATGGTCAGGGCAAGCTTACTCAGAAAGATATGCCGTACATTTTCACCATTTGCCAAAAGCAGTTTGAAAGTGTTGCCCTCCTTCTCGTTCTTGACAATCCGCGATACAAAGAGAGCAATCATAATAGGGAGAATCAAGCCATTTACTTCTTTTATCATATAAAAAATTAGGCTAATCTGGTGCATGTCTGGATTACTTAGGTAGCGTGTAGCGGCTGCAATTGCCCAAGCAAATCCGACTCCCATAACTAGTATGCTGATGAGGAAGGATTTGGTTCGTTTTGCCTTGAGCAATTCAATAGACAAATTATTCAACATAAGACTCACTCCTTGGTTAAGTTGAGGAAGATAGATTCCAAGGTTTCTTGTTCTTGCTTCACTTCATAAATTGGCACTTTCTCGACTATTAAATCTCGTAACAAACTAGAAATCTGCTGATCAGCAAGGTTAGTCAGCTTGAGTTTATCCTCTTGTATCTCCAACATCTTGCACGGATAACCAAATAACACTTGGCTAATGACTTCACGTCGACCTCTAAAATCCCCACGCACTTCCAGCCATTTATTGTACTGAATTTTACGAATTTCTCCCTCGTAAACAAGTTGACCATGGTTGATAATCCCCACACGGTCAGCTATATGCTCTACTTCAGAAAGGATATGGGTAGAGATGAAAACAGTAATGCCCTGTTCTTTTGCCAACTTGATAATCAGTTCCCGAATTTCATGAATCCCTGCTGGGTCTAGCCCATTTGTTGGCTCATCCAGTATCAACAAACGCGGTTTCTTGACTAAGGCAAAGGCTAAAGCCAAGCGCTGTTTCATACCCAAAGAATAATCTTTAACCAATTTTTTCTTGTTTTTAGGTTGATCTAACCCAACAATTTTCAATGTTTCCTGAATATTTTTCTTATCAAATCCAAGGATTTTTTGGAAGACTAAGAGATTTTCATAGCCTGTCAAATTAGGATAATAAGACGGTTCTTCAATCATAGAGCCAATCTGATTAAGATACTGCTTGTCCGTACCTATAGATTGACCGAACACTTCAATCTCCCCAGCTGTACGAGAAATCAAAGACAAAATCATCTTCATAGTGGTTGTTTTCCCAGCTCCATTTGGACCTAGAAAACCATAAATCTCACCTTGTTGAACTGATAAGGAACTAAGGTTAACTACCTGAGTGTCCTTAAATCTCTTTTGTAAGTTTTTTATCTGTAAAACATTACTAATCATTATGAACTTCCTCCTTTAAACCAAATAATTTTCTATAATTTTGATTTCTATAAATCAAATTATCATGAGTATCTTTGATAACATCTCCACTACTCTTATCAACAAAAATGATAGAATCAACATAATTCACAATATCTAATTGGTGACTCACTATTACCATTGTTTTGTTTAAATAAAATGAATTATTCCACTACCAGCACCAAGAACGTTATCAAGTTCTTCAAGAGTTAATTCTTGAAGAGAATTCATTACTTCAATCTCAACGAGATTCATTTGTTGTTTAGCCATTTAGAAATACCTCACTGATTAAAATTTATTTGATAAGTATCTCTATCTAGGTTATGTCTTTATTATAGACATGCTAGATTAATTTTAAACTAAGCTAACCTTAATTTTACATTAAGATTAAAGTATCTTGCTTTTTTCATTCTTTTAAATGGTATAATATAGATAAGCGAGGTAAGATTATGAGTTTCGAACAACAGCTCCTGAATAAGCACATCCTTATCATTGATGACGATAAAATTTTAAACTCTTCCATAAGAGATATTCTCACTGCCTACGGATTTTCCAATCTAACATCAGCCTATGATATAGAATCTAGTTTGGACATGATTGAAACAGAGCAGTTCGACCTTTTCCTTTTGGACATTATGCTCCCCGATGGTGATGGCTATACATTAGCAAAACATATCCGAAAAAAAGGCGATACTCCTATCCTCTTTCTGACTGCCAAAAATAATCCTGAAGATGAGATAGCTGGTTTTAATGCTGGTGGTGATGATTATGTCATGAAACCCTTCATTCCAAAAAATCTTATCTATCGTATTATGGCTCTGCTACGGAGAAGCTATAAATCAGAACAGGAAGCAATACAGATTGGACAGACTTTGGTGAATTTTCGGAATGCAACAGTACAAAAAAATGGAGCAGAAATTTCTATTACGCCAATTGAAATTCAGATTTTGAAAAAACTTTACAATAATAAAAATTACATCGTTTCAACTGAATCTCTCTGTGATGCGATTTGGGGAGTGGATAGCTTTGGTTATGAAAACTCTTTGACTGTACATATTCGGAAAATTCGAGAAAAAATAGAAGAAAATCCTTCAAAACCTCAATATTTAAAGACAGCTAAAGGGCTGGGATATAAATTGTTATCATGATTATGAACCAAACCAAAATTTTAAGGTATTCACTAAAGAAATTTATCTTTTTTTCCATCATTATCTTTATTACCAATATTATTCTAATTGCCAGTTTTGTTTTCTACATTAGGGAAAAGCAAACTGCTACTGAGACTGTAAAAATAATTTCTGAACACATTACCATCATAAAAAATAACGTCCACATACCTAAAAAAGATATTTCTAGTCTAAAAGAACAAAAGTTATGGCTCATGGTATTGGATAAGCAGACTGGAAAACAGGTGTACGAACAGTATAAACCTACAGAAGTTCCTTCGCAATTTGACTATGGGGACATTTTACAGTTTTCTCGCTATTATCTTTCAGATTATCCTGTTTTTAGTCAGATAAAAGGTGACTACATCATTGTTGTTGGTTTTCCAAAAGATAAAATTGCTCGTTATAGTTATAATTACTTAGATATAGATAGTATTCGCCTGATTCCACTAGTAGCATTTGGAGTATTGCTTTTCAACTGCCTTTATTTCGCTTTTCTTTACTACTATGGTGTGACGCATATCAATCGTAAAATTGCGCCTCTTGTAACTGCTATTCAGAATCTCCCAGATGGTTTGAAAAATCCAATAAATTCTATATCAGAACTAGAATATCTTACAACTGCAATTAATCAAACCGATACTCTACTCAAAGAGAATGAAGTCTTTAAAGAGCAATGGATTTCAGGTATTGCACACGATATCAAAACACCTCTTTCTGTCATCATTTCTAACGCGTCCTTGTTAAATGATTCTGAACTAGATACACAGTCTAAAAAACATATTCGCCCAATATTGACGGAATCCTATTACATCCAAAATATTTTAAATGACTTAAATATAGTAGCTCGCCTTTCATCCGGTCATCTTCAATTAAACCAGACTGAAACAAAAATTATCCCCTTCTTCAAAGACATTCTCATCCATATTTTAAATCAAGAAATCTGGAATGATTTTGAATTTGAATTTGATTACGATTATTCACTTGTTAATCAATCTATCATGATTGAGAAGTTTTTAATCACGAGAGTTATCCATAATATCATCTACAACTCTGTTTTACATAACGAAAAGGGGTGTACAATAAGAATCTACTTATTCAAAAAAGATACAAATGTAATTGTCGAAATCAAAGATAATGGACAGGGAGCTTCACCAGAAAAAATTGCTGAACTTAATGAATTATCTTTTAAAAACATTGATATTTCTAAAATTAGAACGACTGGAATTGGGCTAAAAATTTCAAAACAAATTGTTGATTTGCATCAGGGCTCTATTTCGTTTGCTAGTGTCCAAAATGAATTCTTTGAAAGTATCATTTCACTTCCGATTTTCAACATTACCAATTAGATAAAAAAATGGAGAAAAACCATTAGAGTTTTCTCCATTTTATTCATCTTACCTTCCACTTATACCCTGCCCAGCCTGCCAAGACAAGCAAAGCAAGGTTAAAGAGGATGAAGAAGGTTGTAAAACTGAGGAGTCCATTCTGTGCTAAATCTTCCGTGTAAAGTTCAGTCTCTGTAAAGAGAAGATAGAATCCATATACTTCAGTAAAGAGAGTAGCACAGGCTAGTCCAATTAAAAACAATCCACTAGCCAAAACTATGAGCCTCCAGAGAATCAAGGCAATCATGCCCACGGCTATGAGAATAAGAGGAAGAATCAGAAAATCTGTCATAAGGCTCCTCCTAGTCTACCATGCGACGATAAAAGTCTGCGTCCTAGAAGATGTCTCAAAAGCTATCTTACTGACAATCCAGACGCTTATTTAACTGAAATAGCTTCTGAATTTGGCTGTCATCCAACTACTATTCACTATGCTCTCAAAGCCATGGGCTACACTCGAAAAAAAAGAACCACACTTACTATGAACAAGACCCAGAAAAAGTAGCTTTATTTCTTAAAAATTTTAATAGTTTAAAGCATCTAGTACCTGTTTATATTGATGAAACAGGATTCGATACTTATCTTTATCGAGAATATGATAGCTCATTAAAAGGTCAGTTAATAAAAGGTAAAGTATCTGGAAGAAGATATCAGAGGATTTCTTTGATTGCAGGGCTAACAAATGGTGAGTTGATCGCTCCAATGACTTACGAAGAAACAATTACGAGCGACTTTTTTAAAGCTTAGTTTCAGAAGTTTCTCTTACCAATATTAAATACACCATCAGTTATTATTATGGATAATGCAAGATTCCATAGAATGGGTAAGCTAGAGCTTTTATGTGAAGAATTTGGACATAAACTTTTACTCCTTCCTCCCTACTCCCTACTCACCTGACTACAATCCTATTGAGAAAACATGGGCTCATATCAAAAAGCACCTCAAAAAGGTATTACCAAGTTGTAATACTTTTTTCGAGGCTCTTTTGTCTTATTCTTGTTTCAATTGACTATATTTCAAGGAATGTTCAACCTTAAAAGAGCAATCTTTTAAAGTATACAAAAAGCCTTAAAAAAGGCTTTCTCTATATACTAATCCTCTTTTGGTTTTGAAAATACTTCTACACGCTGAGCAAGTACTTTAATCTCAACTGGAAGGTTATCTGATTGATCGCCATCAACATCTGATTCTAGTTCAACATCTGATGAAATTTTGATATGACGAGCTCTGATATATTCGATGTTATCATTTTCTACAACATCACCTTTTAATAAGTCAGGAATGATGGATAATTTTGAAAAGATTGAGGCATCTTTTAGAATCAAAATGTTGGCATAGCCGTCCTTGTTTTCTTCAAAGATTTTTTTGTCAGCGAAGTAATTTGTCAAGAGAACCAAAACATGACTAGCTTCACCAACATAATTTCCATTCTCTGTCTCCACCTTAATGTTAAAGACCTGATCTGTCATGACAGACTTCATGGTATTTACAGCATAGGCTAAAATACCGAATTTTGTCTTGTCCTCGATTTCAACATTGTGAATCGCCTCAGGAAGTGAACCGATACTAAAGATATAACCAAAATAATTGTCATTTGCTTTACCGATATCAATCTTATTGGTTAAATCAAAATCCAGTTCATCAATAGCGCCATCGATGTCTTGATTGATTTCCAAAAGCTTGGTAATTAAGTTACCAGTACCTCCTGGGATAATCCCAAGTTTAGGAACATAGTCCTTTTCAGCAATACCAGAAATGACTTCATTAACGGTACCATCTCCCCCAAAAACTACTACAGCTTCATAGCCTTCTTCTGAAGCTTCTGAAGCGAAATTTGTAGCATCTAGCGCTTTTTCAGTGATTTTAGTATCTACTTGTTCAAAGAATTCTTTGGCTTTATTCTCTAACTTTTCTTTGTAATCCAAAGCCTTCTCGCCACCAGAAGTAGGGTTGATAATTAACATTGCTTTTTTCATTGATAATACTCCTTAATTTTTAAATAGAAATGTTAGCGTAGCTGCATTTACCATTACATATAATGCTATTATATAATGAAAACTCATAAAAGAGAACTTTGACGTACTGGATATTAATACGCTTTTCTTCTATTTTCCCATCTAATGACTACATCCTTTAAGGGTTCATCCAAGTAAGAATAGGCCTTATCCTTTATCCAATCAGGAATTCCGTAAGCTGCCTCGGCTATGCTGCCAGTGATTGCAGCGAGAGTATCACTGTCGCCACCAAGTGAGATGGGGTTTCTACTTACTATACTCTTTTATTTTATCAGCATATTTAGTTAAAAGATTCTTTGAATAAATTTTTTTATTACTTGAATTCCTAACTTCTTTCCAAAGAATAGAAGCTACTTTTAACTTGTTTGAATAGTTAAGACTATTTTCGTCTGCACAGAAATCCTTTAAAAATTGATTCCATTGACAAACCGAATGATCATACTTGGCATAGTCTGAATTTCCATAATAGACTTTTAGCATATCTTGGATTGTAAAACTCAAATCATTTTCTCTTTTTACTTTTCTCCAAGCTGTAGCCATATCAGCAGTAAATTTAAATGGCGAAACATCTGTTAAAGTTGAAAAATATTCTCTAAAGTGTGTATTAAAGGAGAATCCACATTCAAGTAAGGGCGTATTTAAGGTAAGGACTTCTACTTGTTTCTTTTTCCTTTTTATTGATGATTTTTTAATCAAATTACCCTTAAAGTACTGCTCAATAATATAATTGAGTTCTTGTTTGGTACCTCTATATTCTAATCCTAATGATTTACATAGTTGTGAAAGTTCATCACGATACCAATAGTATTTATTAAATTCATCAAAGGATGTGATTTTATCAAACTCAAGTCTGCTTTCTATCAATATAATACCTCCTTAAAACCAATTTAGGTTGTCATCTCAAAATAATGGAGTTTTAGTTTCTTTATTTTGAGGATTAGCTACGTTTCACTAACAAGCTTACACATTCAACAGTTCGGACTTACCGTATCATCCGTGAAAAAGCAGTCCTTACGAAATAAAGGAAAGTCTTTTATTTTGATATTGTTCCATTCGTAAACAGAACCGACAATATCTCCAACAATTGCTCCTAGCATCAGATTCCTCCTTGTGACATATCAGATTTATTACACATTCCCAATGGATTGCTCTTTAAAAATGGCTCAACTAAATCAATCCACTCCTGATGTAGGTAAGATGATAAATAACCGTGATTATAACCTTTTGCTTCATACAAAATTGTATTTGAATGTAGCTGATGAAATAATTTCACTGATTCTTTCACATAGTTCAATTCTTTTTCACCATAGATATACAGAACTTGAGCTTTGCTGGCAGAAATCATATCTTTCAGCTTGTAATGCCCCATATAGGTTTTGTAAATGGTCACCAATGTTTTAACAGGCGTCCTTGGCAGATCCTCCAAATAATAAGATTTAATTTCCTCTGGATAAGCCAGTTTAGGATAGAGTTTGTTCATCATGCTTAACTGAAGTTTGCAAGAGAATTTATTGAACATCAGTTTACCAAATAGAGACACTAGAAAGATGCTGATTTTAGCTAACCTTGGTTGAGGAATACAGAGGCTTCCGTCTATGATGGCCTTCTCAGCAATTTCACTATCTAAAGATAAAAGCTCGATGGCAATTTGACCACCAAGTGAAACACCACCGATTGCAAATAATTTCCCACCACAGTTTGCTTTGATATAGTCTAGAATCTCCAAAGCAGAATCTTCAGTAGAAACATAATCAAGTTGATATTCTTCGCCGTGACCATTCAAAGTGGGTAGAATAATACGGTATTTTTCTGACAAGATACGTGCTTGACGAAGATAATTCCACCAAGAACTGCCGCCACCGTGTATTAGTAAGATAGGAGGTAAATTCTTATTACCAAATTCATGGAATTTCATGTTTAAACTCCTTACTGTATGACTTTCCCTAGCTACATCCTTGTTCAATCAGCTTGTACAAGCAGTGATACTGCCTCAACATGAGATAATATTTTTCTTTTATACTAATAAACGAAAGGCAGTAAAAATCATTTTAAAATGACATTGTGGAACGGAAAGATTTTCGCCAGTTCCAAAAGAAACGACATTCATCATTCCACTTGAAATTACAACAGAAAATTCTTTAACATCGATTATCTAGATAGACCGATTGTTACCTTCAATAATGGATATGCTGATCTAAATTTTAAAATGTTGTTTCCTTACTAATTCTATTACTAGCTAATATAGTATAAATTAAATAACCAACAAAAATGATAATAAAAATAACATTAATTTTTAATACAAAATAGAGATTTAACAAATTTGCAAACGCGTGAAATAATAGACAGTACCCCACAGATTTCGTTTGACGGTAAAGAAGACCTAAAACAAAACTTAAAAATAATGTATATATAAAAAATAAAATAAAAGGAAATCCTTGATGACTTTCTCCAACTATAAACCATAAAGGCAGATGCCATATTCCCCAAATTGATCCTACAATCAAATTAGATTGCCAATAAGTATATTTTTTATCAAGTAATGGCTGTAATATTCCTCTCCATCCTAATTCTTCATGTCCACCACCAAAAAAAATTAGTTGTATAAAGAATAAAGGCATCAGATAAATTGATACTCCATTTAATTCTAAGGAAGATACAGAAAATAGTATCAAAATTGCTAACAAATGAATAATGAAATAAATACTACTATTTTTTCTTTTATTAAATACAAAATGTTTAAATTTTATATTATTCCTTTTCAAATAAAAGCCACTTGCAATAGCTGGTCCAAGTGCACCTACTATATGTAACATTCTCCCTATAAATGTTTCTAATCCCAAAATATGAGATTGAGTAAATATGGCAAGAAGCCCCCAAGCTATATAAGTAATTCCAAATGTAAAATAAAGATAATTTTTTAAATTCTTTTTGTCAATTTCTATCATTTTATCTTCCTAATCTTGATTATTCTACGTTTAATATTTTTTTACTGCTTCTTAGTTGCTCTCGATTATAACTACCTATATTCTATCATAAAAACACAAAAAAGCCTTACAATCAAGGCTTTTCTATACTTTCACAAATGATCCTAATAAATTTCCATTCAACTTCTTCTAAGCATCTTTTCTAAAAAATAAATTGACAATCTCATCTTCTGAAAAGCCTAGCTAACCAAGTTTTTCAAACAAAATTTTCACTAGCTTGTTAGATTCTTGATATCTTAACTCCTTTATTTCT
The DNA here is from genome assembly GCF_000259505.1 of Streptococcus sp. SK643. Taxonomy (GTDB): domain Bacteria; phylum Bacillota; class Bacilli; order Lactobacillales; family Streptococcaceae; genus Streptococcus. The sequence continues at coordinate 167,468 of NZ_AJMM01000019.1, read as the reverse complement.
TGCTCGCTTGCTATGACAAAATATCCTAATGTTCCACAGCTAATAACCAAATTCTGTTCTTCGAGAACTTTCATTGCTTTTTGGACAGTTGCCGGATTACACTTCTCGTTTTCTGCTAATCTCCTTATTGAAGGAATTTGTTGTTCAGGTGCATAATCACCTCTTAAAATAGTCGTTCTTAATTTTGATGCAATCTGTAATGTAAATATAGATGGTGTTTCATTTAATCTTTTTATTATCACTTTGCCTAACAAACTTCCAATATGCAGAATAGGGGATGACTGTAGCTAGTAGAAGATAGTATTTATTTGCAAACTTATCTACTTCTCCTTTTGCATTGAAATGAATCAGAACTTTTTCGGGGAGAAATCTGGTAATAACAACTATTATAGCTAGCATTACTAATAACACCACAATATCTTTTATCAGTCTGCTTTTCATCTTATTTTTCTCCTTTAACTAGATAAAATTTGACTTGCTTATTGTTAAATAAACACCCATTGTAATAACCAATAAAACTACTGATACTACCTGTAAAACAAATATAATCGGAATATTAAACAGCCAATTAAGCAAAAGTGGCGTAATAAGTGCAATCATACCAATAATTCCAGTTACAATAACAGGAAGACTTTGTTTGACAACTATCATCTCACTGTCCCAATCATAGTTAGGATATTTTTTATTTAATGCGATTCCGATTACAGTTATAAAAAAGGAGTAACATATGGGAACAATAACTAGATTCATAACTTGAATAGGATTCATATCAAGTTTCAGCATAAATACAGATACAGAAATCATATATCCAATCAAATGAAGTGTAAGGTTGACAGCTATCTTAGCATTTAAAATCTTTTTCACTTCAATCGGAGAACTTTTCAAAATCCAAATATTTTTACCCTCTAAAGATATAGATGAAGCTGCTGAACAACTGAGTGAAAGCATAGATGCAATAAAGACGGGAGCTAAGTTTGAAAGATACTCATTTATATTTTCAATTCCTGCAGAATTTCCTATTTGCCCTACAGAATTAAACAGGAAAAATATACTAAAGACACATAAAAGAATCACTCCAAGCCCAGCATTCAAGACTGCCATATAAGAACTTAAAAATCGTCCAAGCTCTTTTTGATACAAGGAAAAAAATACCGATTTTCTTTCATAAGATACTTTGTCATTAGCATATCTAGATTTCGTATTGGCAAGTGTATTAAGTAGTTCATACTTCAACGAAGCAATTTTGACAAATAGATAAAAGACGACTATTGAAAGAACTATATAAAATCCCATCCCATAGTACATTGGAAAATTGTAGTATGACATAAATAGTCTAGAAATTGGATACAGTCCAGTAATTTGCTTAGCCAGAGTAACCCCAATACTACTTTCAACACCTGATTGCAAAGCTGATAATGCAAAATATCCAATTATCCCTAACATCGCAAATGAAAAAATAAGAGAGATTACATTTTTCCTTTTAAAAGAAGATGAAGCGACAACAATAATGAGTCCCATGCATGCTGCTATACACATGGGGATCAAAGGGGCAAAAATTATAGAAGTAAAATACAATATAATCTGTAGGAGGTTTAAACTTCCGTTCAAGCCCCATACAATTCCACCCGGAAGCATAAACATCAAGCCTAATAAAAAATTCAATAAGTACATAAACATGAACTTGCTGGTGATAATATACGAACTTTTAACAGGTAAGGATAGGAGAATTTCCATATCTCGACTGCCAAATAAAATGCCATTCGAATAAAAGACAGTCAAAAATAATATTGAAAAACTTGATACAGAGACCATATATGCCGGTATCAAGTCCTGCTGTCCGACGTGTACTAATGTTTTCGCTGTTAGTATATTATAAACAAAGCAAAATAAGGAAAGAGTTATTATGCCAAAACTCGCAATAGCCATTGAACTTTGTTTTTTATTTCCTGAATCTCTAATCTCGTTCATAGGAAAGAAATTAATCAATTGCGCTTTGAGCAGTATCCAAATGTTACTCATTGTCCTGCACCTCCATGAAAAATGCCTCCAATGATTCATCACCTTTGACGTCTCCTGTATTGCCACTTGCAATTAACTTTCCATTTTTGATAATGGCAATCTTATTACATAATTTTTCCGCAACATCCAATACATGGGTTGAAAAGAAAATAGCACCTCCATCTGAAACACACTCATGCATAATTTTCTTTAGTAGGAAAGTTGCTTTGGGATCTAGCCCAACAAAAGGTTCATCTAAAATCAACAGTTTGGGAGAATGTACAAGTGCAGAAATAATGACTGTTCGTTGCTTCATTCCATGTGAATATGAGGAAATGATCCCTGAAAGATGCTCAGTCATATCAAATAAATCACCGTATTTTTGGATTCTCTCCCTGCGTATTTCTGTAGGAATTTCAAACAAGTCAGCAATGAAATCAATATATTGAAATCCTGTCATATGTTCATACAAATCTGGATTATCTGGGATATACGCCATCATTTTTTTACAAATAACAGGTTCTTCTTTAATAGAATGACCGTTGATAATTATACTTCCGTCTTCAAAATCATGGATACCGACAACTGCCTTTATCGTTGACGTTTTTCCTGCACCATTTGCTCCAATAAAACCATAAATATCTCCAGGCTGTACTGAAATAGATAGGTTATCCACAACCTTCTTATCCCCATAACTTTTACTAAAATTCTTTATCTCTAACATATTTTTGTCTCCATTGACAATTTGTCAGTTATATTTTGAAATAATACCGATAGCTTGTTTTGATTTAGCTATCGGTACATGGTTCTCTTTACAAACATTCTATCTTTTTTTAATTGCTAAAGAGTCCTTTTGTATTTAGATTTTGTTCCAGCATTATCTTAAATGCATTCAAGTAATCTTTGACAGGTTCTTTCTTTGAAGTTATTATACCTATGTTATTTGAAACAAAAACATAGGCTGTCATCAGAAATTCTGCTGTTTCTGATGGATATTTTACAGAAAATACTTTTTCTGAGATGCCTTGATTTATTATCCTATCAAAATATATAGTCAGTTTTTCAATGAGCTTATGAGATAACTTATCTAACATATAACGATTTTCTTCAAGATCAACCGTCTTTTGTAACTCAGTTCCTTCCGCTGAAACGTTATCTGTAGAGATTATTGTGGCATCTATAAAGGCTCTTATTTTTTCAATAGCAGTTTTGTCGTCATCATTGACAATCACATAAATATCTCTCAATAATTTCTCTGAATAACGTTCCACAAGACAATACAGAATATCTTCTTTGTTCTTAAAGTGATAGTATAACAAACCTCGTGATATATTTACCTTATCGACTATATCCTGAGTTGTTGTGTTCGCATATCCTTTCTCCATAAAGAGGAGCATAGCAGCATCCATAATTTCAGCCCGTCGAATTTCCGGATCTTTTACATCTCGCATTTTATTCCTCCTGATTATAAATTATACTATCTTACTGACAAATTGTCAATTATAAAATTACCTTTTTGAGGATACCAAAAAATCCTTGACACCAAGGATTTTTCGTCAACATTTTTTTCTAAGCTCGTACAAGCAGTGATACTGCCTCAGCGTGATGCGTCTGCGGGGTCAAAAGATTCAGTGAATCTTTTGAGGATTAACTTCGTTTCACTAGCAAACTTACACACTCAGCGGTTCGCTGTTACCGTATCGTTTCGTCGTAAACTCCTTACTCTACGATAGCTATCTCATGGGCGGAACATCTACTTCTACTTCGCTGATGCCTCAGCTCGTACAAGCAGTGATACCGCCTCAACGTGATGCGTTTGTGGGACTCAAAAGGTTTGGGGAACCTTTTGAGGATTAACTACGTTTCTCCAACAAGCTTACACACTCCACGTGGTGAGTTTGAGGAAAAAGATCAACCGGCTGAACTTTCTTCAATTCATATCCTAACTCTTGGTAGAGTTTGATATCACGCGCCATAGTTGCGACATTGCATGAGATATAGGCGATGCGGTTAGCTCCTGTTTGAGCGCTTGCTTTGATAAAGCTTTCTGTGAGTCCTTTTCTTGGTGGGTCCACTAGGATAAGACTTGGTTGAATCCCATCTTTGGTCCAATTCTTCATGGCATTTTCAGCTGTGTCACAGACATAGTGGGCGTTTGAAATATTGTTCAGTTGGGCATTCTTCTTACTATTCTCAACCGCTTCTGGAATGACTTCAACACCGTAGACTTCCTTGACATGTTTCGCAACAGAGAGGCCAATCGTCCCAATACCAGAATAGGCATCAATGACCACATCATCTGATTTTAATGCAGCAAAGTCAATGGCTGTTTGATAAAGTTTTTCAGCCATTTCTGTATTGACTTGGTAAAAGGCTGGTCCAGAGATTTGGTAGTCATTCCCCAACATCTGGTCAGTAATAAAATCTTGTCCATAAAGGATGCGCCAATCCTTACCAAAAATAGCATTAGTGTTCTGGTCATTGATATTTTGCATAACAGACACAATCTCTGGGAACTGCTTGATGATTTGTTCAATCACTTGCTCTACACGAAAAATCTTCGGACGAGTTGTCACCAAAATAACCATGATTTGACCTGAATAGTGGCCACGACGCACCACAAGATTCCGAATCAAGCCAGCTTGTTCCTTTTCATCATAAGGTTTCAAATCATAACGGCGGAGCAAGTCGCGTAGGGCTACAACTACCTCATCAATCACAGGATCTTGGATAAAGAAATCTTCGAGAGGCATGAGATCGTGGGAATTCTTACGGAAAAATCCTGTTTCTAAGATAGCATTAACACGACGAACAGGCACCTGCGCCTTATTACGGTACTTGACTGGATTTTCCATACCAAACGTTTCTGCTACTTCAATATCAGATATACCAGCCATCTTGTATAGACTGTCCTTGACTTGCTTAGTTTTAAACTTGAGCTGTTCTGGATAGGCAAGATGACCTAAATCTGCAATCCCTGAACGCAGGTAAGCTAAATCCAGATCTTGATTACGATATGGAGATTGTACAAGGTATTCTTCCACTTTCCCAAAACCAATCTTTTTATTGACCTTGAGGACTCGCATAAGGATTTTTTCAGTTGGTAAGGCATTTTCCACAAAAAATACCAAACCATCTACCTTAGCAACTCCTGCTCCTTCATGAGTCAAATCAACTATTTCAACTTCTACAATATCATTTTTCTTTAACATATTTTCACTTTCTATTTGGCCAACAAAAAAGACGGCAACGTTACGGTTACCATCTATTATACCATGAAATTTCTTAAGAACCAAAACTCTTAAAGAAGTTGACAATGGTTTGCCAGAGGGAGCTTAAGAAATTACCGCCGTCCTCTAGCGCCTTATCAGTATCAAAGTTAAGGTTGATATTTTTAAAACTATCTCCAGCTTGAGATACAATACTTTGTTTGAGGTCATTTAGGGTTTTAGTAAAATCAGCATTACTGAGAATATCACTCTTTGAAAGGTTTAAAGCAAAATTAATGATAATATTGACCTGGTTTCCTGTTATAACCTGATCTAATTTATAGTTTTTTAGGATATCTTCAACAATTTTACGAACATCTTCCTCTGTCAGAGTTCCCTTAGATTCTTTTGCTTTGGCAAGGCCTGACTTGATATCAGCTAGTGCAACGTTTAGTTTATTGGCATCAAAACCATTCTTATCCTTGTTTTCAGCATTAATATCAGATAAGGCTTTGAGCTCTTCTTGCGCCAGGTCTTTGTTAGCTTGTGGTACCTTTGCACCATTAGCTTCTAGAGAGTAGTAAATCCCAGCAAGAGCGCTCTCACCTGTTACGGGAATTGGAGCTGCTACAGTTATTTTGGCATGCTCGACACCTAAGGTAACAGCTGCATTTCGATACATATCCTGGGTCACTTTTGTAATATTTTCAGGAGTCTCGATTTTGACCTCTAGTGGAGATTTGTCACCAAGCTTTTGAATCTTAGCTGATGAAAATAGTTGAAGGCTTGAATCATTGGCTACATTCATAATTTTCGAATAGATATTAGGCGTCATTGTTTTGAGTTCTTTGGTATCTGTTGAAGAATTATAGCCTAGTTTTTTCAATGTTTGATTTTTCTGTTCTTCATTTAGGGAAGAACCAAGAACATATTCTGGTTGAACATAGGTTTCATCAATTACTTTTTGGACGTCAGTTGCTGCATGGACACTAGATATAGCTGTAAAAGCCAACAAAACTGCAACACTTGTCAGAAAGATTTTCTTTCTCATGGGGGATTCCCTCCTTTACATATCTAGAGTAATATAAGTAACTTAAAGAAAACTTATAATTAACTTTCATTCTAAAATGAGGTTTAATAAACTTTTTTCAGCAGAATTTTGGGATTAGAATTCATACTGTTTACTCAAATTCGTTTCTTAGTGTAAACTATTTTCTTTGACCCTTCGATTTTACCTATCAAATATAAATAGTTTTAAAAACCCCAAGTTAATTTTAAAATAAGTCTCCAAAATAGATAATAGTTTTGCCCCCTGAACAGAAAAAAAGCCCTTCGGATAAAATCCGAGGGGCTAGAAACGTTGTCAAATCAACAGCCGAACTTTTGAATTTCAAGGTTCGGGATAAAATAGTTCACTGAACTATTTTATTTTTTAAGGTTGTAGAATGATTTCAATCCACGGTATTCAGCTACTTCACCAAGTTGATCTTCGATGCGAAGCAATTGGTTGTATTTAGCGATACGGTCTGTACGTGAAAGTGAACCAGTCTTGATTTGTCCTGCGTTAGTTGCAACTGCGATGTCAGCGATTGTTGAATCTTCAGTTTCACCTGAACGGTGTGATACAACGGCAGTGTAACCAGCTTCTTTAGCCATTTCAATAGCTTCGAAAGTTTCAGTAAGAGTACCGATTTGGTTAACTTTGATAAGGATTGAGTTAGCAGCACCTTCTTGGATACCACGTGCAAGGTAGTCAGTGTTTGTTACGAAGAAATCGTCACCAACCAATTGAACTTTCTTACCAAGACGTTCAGTAAGAGCTTTCCAACCATCCCAGTCGTTTTCATCCATACCATCTTCGATAGTGATGATTGGGTATTTGTTAACCAATTCTTCAAGGTAGTCGATTTGTTCTGCAGATGTACGAACAGCAGCGCCTTCACCTTCAAATTTAGTGTAGTCGTAAACTTTACGTTCTTTATCGTAGAATTCTGATGAGGCACAGTCAAATCCGATAAATACGTCTTTACCTGGAACATATCCAGCAGCTTCGATCGCAGCAAGGATAGTTTCAACACCGTCTTCAGTTCCTTCGAAACGAGGAGCGAATCCACCTTCGTCACCTACGGCAGTTTCCAATCCACGTGATTTAAGGATTTTCTTAAGAGCGTGGAAGATTTCAGCACCGTAACGAAGAGCTTCTTTGAATGTTGGAGCACCAACTGGCAAGATCATGAACTCTTGGAAAGCGATTGGAGCGTCAGAGTGAGAACCACCGTTGATGATGTTCATCATTGGAGTTGGAAGAACTTTAGTGTTGAATCCACCAAGGTAGCTGTAAAGTGGGATTTCAAGGTAGTCAGCAGCAGCACGAGCTACAGCAATAGACACACCAAGGATTGCGTTCGCACCCAATTTACCTTTGTTAGGAGTACCGTCAAGAGCAATCATAGCACGGTCGATAGCTTGTTGATCACGTACATCGTAGCCGATAATAGCTTCAGCAATGATGTTGTTTACGTTGTCAACAGCTTTTTGTGTACCAAGACCACCGTAACGAGATTTGTCACCGTCGCGAAGTTCAACTGCTTCGTGTTCACCAGTAGAAGCTCCTGATGGAACCATACCACGTCCGAAAGCACCTGATTCAGTGTAAACTTCTACTTCAAGTGTTGGGTTACCGCGTGAGTCTAGGACTTCGCGAGCGTAAACATCAGTAATAATTGACATTTTTTACTCTCCTTTGAGTTAAATTATTTTACACCTCTATGATACCTTAAAAATAAGCGTTTTTCAAGAAAAAACGTCATCTTTGTGCAAATTTTCCTTAACTTTATAAAGTAATCGCTTTCTTATTTGTCTTTTCTAGTTGCTTTTATGATATACTATTTTCATGACAGATTTATCAACACAACTATTAGAAAAAGCTCATGGTGGAGCTAAGTTAAACCCCGATGAACAACGTCGGTATCTCGGAACATTTGAAGAAAGAGTTCTTGGTTTTGCTGATATAGAGACAGCCAATAGTCCAGAATTTCAAAAAGGTTTTCTTTCTATTTTAGAAAGTTTCCAAGAGCAAGAGCAGCCTCTTTTTCTAAAAATTAATCCTAAAATAGAATTTGACAAACAAGTTTTTTATCTGAAACAGGCTAAAGAAGCAGATTGTCAGGCGACTATAGTCTCTGATGATCTTACTTCTTCTCCTTTTGGACTGATTTTCCATACTGATCATGTTACTCAAATTAATGAAAAAAATCTCAAGGTTACATTTTCAAATCTCTGGGAAGATCAAAAGGAAGAATCAACAAAAAAATCTATCTGGAAGAAATGGTTTGGTTAAATTTTTCCAAGGTTCAACAAGCGACCTATATTTGCAGCAGTGTTCTCTAAATACCGACTTGCATTGTTTAAACTATCTTCAAGTGGTTCACTTTTCTCTAATATTGAAAAAGCTGCTAAGATATTTTCAAATGGTAGGGGAGGTAAATCCTCTGATAGACTGCCACAAATAGCAATAACAGGAACTCCGGCAGGGGTTCTTTTTGCTACACCAATCGGTGCCTTTCCTATCAAACTTTGACAATCCAGTCTGCCTTCTCCTACGATGACTAAGTCTGCATCTGCCACTTTTTTATCAAAGTCTATCAAATCCAAGCAAGTGTCAATTCCAGAAACGATACGAGCTTGAGCAAAAGTACATAGACCTGCAGCAATACCTCCACCAGCTCCTGCTCCTTGAAGCTTAAGTGTCATAGGAGCATTTTTCTCATAAAAACTCTGAATTGCTAAATCGACGGGTTTAAACAAATGATACTCAAGCCCCTTCTGTTTTCCAAATGTGTAAGTGGCACCCTCATGTCCACATAAAGGACTTTTCACATCCGCTAGGATACGAATCTCAACATCATCAGGTATTTTAAAAGCTATTTCATTTGATACAGAGTCTAAGACCAGTAATGTTTCCCCTGTTCCCGATAATTCCATTCCGTTCTTATCATAGAACTGATAACCCAAACCAGCAGCAATCCCAATTCCACCATCATTACTAGCAGTGCCACCTACACCTACATAAATTTTTTTAATACCTTGTTCAGTAAGGTAACGGATTAACTCCCCGATACCACGAGTTTGTATTTTCAAGGGATTTCTCTTTTCTAGTGGTATCTGCCCTAGACCAATTAAATCAGCTACTTCAAAGAGAGCCGTTTCCCCTTTTAAGAAGTAAGGCATGGCTAGCTTTTGACCAAAAGGTCCCGTTACTTCTTGAAATTTTTCTTCTAAATTGAGCGACTGACCAATAGCACTTATCGTGCCTTCACCACCATCTCCAACTGGACAGAGCAAGCAATCAACATGAGATATCGCTTGTTCAAATCCTCTTTGGAATGCTTTAGCAACCTGATCAGCCCTTAAACATTCTTTAAAAGAATCAGGAGCAATTACAATTTTCATACTTTCACCTCATTTTAAAAAGTCAATTAAAGGTAAGACTTCAAAGAAATCCCTCTTATCTACATGGCAAGCTATTTCTTTTTTTACGACTTCTTTGGCACAAAATCCTATTCCTAATCCTGCTGTTTTTAACATAAACAAATCATTTGCTCCATCTCCAATTGCGATTGTTTTTTCTTTAGAAAGATTTAATTGATTTCTCCATTTTTCAAGAATAGCTTGTTTGACCTGAGGTGTAACAATTTTCCCTACTAAATGTCCTGTTAAAATACCATCCTTTATTTCTAATTGATTTGCATGGAAATAATGAACATCTAGTGACTTTGCGAAACTCTCAACTACTGGACTAAATCCACCGGATACGAGGCCAACAGGAATCCCATTATTTTGCAAAATAGAGATAAATTCTTTGGCATTTTTCGATAAATGAATACTTTGCAAAACTTTCTCAAAAACTGTGATCGGGAGTCCTTCTAATAAAGCAACTCTCTCTTTTAAACTAGTAGCAAAATCCAATTCACCACTCATAGCACGTCTTGTAATTTGAGTAATTTTCTCCTCACAGTTTGCTTCTCTACCTAAGAGATCAATAACTTCCTCTTCTATCAGGGTACCATCAACATCAAGAACACAAAACCCTTTACGTGATTCATCATTTCTCCTTTAAGAATAGCTCAAAAATCGTATGAAGTATTCATACGATTTTATCTGTTAATTTACTAAATTGTGGTAGAGGTCAAGATAAGAATTACAAGCTGTATCCCATGAAAAATCACATTCCATGGCTTGATTTTGTAATTTACGCCATACATCAGGTTGATTCTTATAAACTTCCAAAGCTGTTAGGAAAGTCCAATTTAACCAATATGGTGACAAATTATCAAAACTAAACCCTGTACCACTACCTTCAATTGGATTAAAGGCTTGAACAGTATCTCTAAGACCTCCAACTTCATGTACCAACGGTAAGGTTCCATAACGCATAGCCATCATTTGAGATAGCCCACATGGTTCAAAACGACTTGGCATTAGGAAAAGATCACAGGCTGAATAGATTTCCTGAGCTAGCTTGACATCAAAGGTAATATTGGCAGAAAGTTTTTCTGGATAAACTTGCGCAAACCAAGAAAACGCTTGTTCAAATGCTGGATCTCCAGTTCCCAAAAGAACAATTTGCACATCTTCTTGCAGGAATTGATGCAAGCTCTCAACAACGATGTCAAATCCTTTTTGACGTGTTAAACGAGAAACTATTCCAACTAATGGAACATCTGCGCGAACTGTTAATCCAACTCTTTCTTGCAATTTTGCCTTGTTTTGAGCCTTTCCTGTCAAATCTTCTTTATTAAAATGATAGTCCAATAGAGCATCAGTTTCCGGATTATAAATATCCGTATCAATTCCATTCACGATACCAGATACTTTACCTGATTCCATACGAAGAATTTGATCTAAACCACAACCAAATTGACTTGTCATAATTTCATGAGCATAACTAGGGGAAACGGTTGATACACGGTCTGCGTAAAGAATACCAGCCTTCATCCAGTTGAGGCAGTCTTTCCACCGCAGAGTTCCATCCGCATAACGTTCAAAGCCAACTCCGAATAGATCCCAGAGCATACCTTCAGAAAACTGACCTTGGAACTCCAAGTTATGAATAGTTAATACAGTTTTGATATCTCTGTATGCTTGAATCCAGTTGTACTTTTCTTTTAACAAGAAAGGAATCATAGCTGTATGGTAATCATGCACATGGAGTAAATCTGGAATAAAGTCGACTCTTTCCATAGCTTCTAAGGCAGCTAATTGGAAGAAAGCAAAGCGTTCACCGTCATCAAAATCTCCATAAACATGACCACGGAAGAAATAATATTGATTATCGATAAAGTAGAAAGTGACACCATTTAAGACCGTTTTTTTAATACCACAGTACTGGCTTCTCCACCCAACTCTCACCTCAAAATGGAGAACATCTTCAATCTGATCTCCGAACTTAGCCTCTACCATATCATAGTAAGGTAGGATGACTGCAACTTCATGTCCCGCTTTTACTAGTGATTTTGGAAGAGCGCCAATGACGTCTCCCAATCCACCTGTTTTTGAAAAGGGAGCTCCTTCGGCTGCTACAAATAAAATTTTCATGAAAGAATGTCCTCTGTAACTTTCGTACCTTTCTTCACAACAACGGGATGTTCTTCAGTTCCTCGAATAATCACACCTTCAGCAACTTCAACACCCTTGTCTAGGATAGCATATTCGACTTGAGCACCTTGGCCTACCACAACTCGAGGGAATAAGATACTATCTTTTACCAAGCTATCTTTATAAACATGAATATTACGTGAAAGGACTGAGTGTTTGATTTCACCTTCAATAATACTACCAGAAGCAAACTGAGATGTGCTTACTTTAGAGGTGGTAGCGTAATAAGTTGGTTCTTCATTCTTAACTTTTGTATAGATTTTTTGATTAGGTGTAAAGAGAGAATAGAACTTTTGAGATTCTAGCATATCTATATTCGCTTGATAGTAGGACTGAACAGAGTGAATGTTAGCTAGATAGCCGGTATATTCGTAAGCAAATGCACCAGCACTTGCAGCTAAATCACGCAGAACATAACGTAATTTTTCTGGATGTTCTTTTTTAGCTTCTTCTTCTAAACGTTCAATCAACCATGGAGTATCAATCACAAAGATGTCTGTAGACATGTTGAAGAGTTCATCTTTGGATTTACTATCAAATAGTTTATGAGAACGTACATGGTCTGTTTCATCAATTTCTAAAATAGCATTTACATCTGAAATATCTTTCTTAGGAAGTTTCTTATAAACAACTGTGATCGGACTCTTTGTTGTATTATGAAGGTGGAAAACTTGATTCAAATCAATGTTAATCAAGAGATCACAGTTGAGGGAAACAGTTTGGTTTGAACCTGAACGCTTGAGGTAAGTAAGGAGTTGTTGATAATACTCTTTCCCAACTGTACTACTTTCTACACGAGAGTTATAAATTCCTAGATAATAGTGGCTAAGAAGTGTTGATAGTCCCCACTCACGACCTGAACGGATATGGTCAAAAACTGAACTAATATTATCTTGTTGGAAAATACCAAAAATACTACGAACACCAGCGTTAGCAAGGCTTGACAAAGGGAAGTCAATCAAGCGATATTTTCCACCGAATGGCAAACTAGCTACTGGACGGTTGTCTGTCAGTGTCGACATATCGTGAAAACCAACTGTGTTTCCTAAAATGGCAGAATATTTATCAATCTTCATCTGTTGCTACCCCCACTACTTCATTATATCCTACAACTTGTACTTCTTCTGTTCCATCAATTTCAACACCATCAGAAATAACTGCACCTTCACCAATAATGGCACGTTTGATTTTAGCTCCGTGTCCAATAATGGCTCCACTCATGATAACTGAATCAACAACTTCTGCCCCTTCGCGAACTTGCGCACCTGTTGAAAGGATAGAGTGTTTAACCGTTCCATCAACGAAACATCCGTCTACAACTAATGAGTCTTCCACATGAGCATTTGCCCCAAGGAAGTTTGGTGGTGAAATCAAGTTTCTTGAGTAAATCTTCCATTGACGATTACGGCTATCCAAGGCATTTTCTGGAGAAATGTACTCCATGTTCGCTTCCCAAAGTGACTCAATCGTACCCACGTCTTTCCAATAACCATTAAATTCGTAGGCATAAACACTTTCACCTGACTCAAGGTAATTTGGAATGACGTTCTTACCGAAGTCTGACATATCGACATTGCTCTTTTCAGCAGCGACTAACATATTGCGGAGACGTTGCCAATCAAAGATGTAAATCCCCATAGAGGCTTTGGTAGATTTTGGTTGGGCTGGTTTCTCTTCAAATTCTACAATACGATTATTAGCATCTGTGTTCATGATACCAAAACGACTGGCTTCTTTAAGAGGAACATCAAGAACTGCTACTGTCAGGCTGGCATTATTATCCTTATGAGATTGGAGCATAGCATCATAGTCCATTTTGTAGATGTGGTCCCCAGACAGAATCAAGACATACTCAGGGTTGACACTATCGATATAGTCGATATTTTGATAAATAGCGTGACTAGTTCCTTCAAACCAACGATTTCCTTCACTTGCGGAATAAGGTTGAAGGATAGAGACACCAGAATTAATACCATCTAGACCCCAACTTGAACCATTCCCAATATGATTGTTAAGAGCAAGTGGTTGATACTGTGTAATGACTCCAACATTGTTGATGCCTGAGTTGGCACAGTTTGAAAGAGCAAAGTCAATGATACGGTAGCGCCCACCAAATTGTACAGCTGGTTTAGCAATGCTTTGAGTGAGTTTCCCAAGACGAGTTCCTTGCCCACCAGCAAGAATCAAAGCTAACATTTCATTCTTCATTTTCTACTCCTTTATGTTTTTGATTTTTAATAGTTTTAGCAGTTTTCAAGCGTCTCTTGATTTTCCAAATACTTGCCCCCATTGCTGGTAAGGTAAAGGTCAAGGTCTGCTCATAATCCTTCCATAGTCCTTCTTGCGTTTGAACAGTTTGATTGTGTTCTTTCCAGACACCGCCCCACTCTTCTAACTCAGTATTCCACACTTCTTCGTAAACCCCTGCAACAGGAAGTCCGATTGTAAAATCTTGTCGTTCAACAGGTGCCATATTAAAGACACAGACTAACATATCGCCCTTTTTACCCTTACGGATGAAGGACAGAACACTCTGGTCTCGATTATCTGCATCGATGATTTCTATACCATCATAGCTGGTATCGATTTCCCACAGACAGCGATGGTCTTTGTAAAACTGGTTTAGCTGAGAAGTGAAATACTTCATCTTAGCATTCATTGGATCCTCTAGGTTAGACCATTCCAACTGTTCTTCAGATTTCCACTCTAGAAATTGGCCATATTCGCTACCCATGAAGAGTAATTTCTTACCCGGGTGACAAATTTGGTAGGTGTAGAGATTGCGCAAGCCAGCAAATTGATTGTAACGATCTCCCCACATCTTGTGCATCATACTCTTCTTACCATGAACCACTTCATCGTGCGAGAATGGTAAGAGATAATTCTCCTTGAAGACATACATAAAGCTGAAAGTCACCAGGTTAAAGTCGTATTTACGATAGATCGGATCTTCTTCGTAGAATCGGAGGATATCATTCATCCAACCCATGTTCCATTTGTAATCAAAACCAAGACCGTCTGAATCCTTGGTGTCAGTAATCTGAGTAGCTGATGAGCTTTCCTCAGCTATCATCATAACATCTGGATGAACAAGTTTAATCACATCATTCAAGCGTTTTAGGAAATAATATCCTTCATAGTTGAGGTTGCCACCATCTTTATTAGGTGTCCATGGGGCATCATCATAGTCAAGATAGAGTATGTTGCTGACTGCATCCACACGAATACCGTCCAAATGGTAAAAATCAATCCAAAACTTAATACTAGAAATCAAGAAGGACTGGACTTCATTTTTCCCAAGGTCAAAATTGAGAGCTCCCCAACCATAATTATGAGCCTTATTGTGGTCTTGGTATTCGAAAGTTGGTGTTCCATCATAATATGCTAAGGCATCATCATTAATAGTAAAGTGTCCAGGAACCCAATCTACAATAACTCCGATATTATTTAAATGGCATTCCTCAACAAAATCTTGAAATTCTTCAGGACTTCCATAAGTATGCTCTAAAGCAAAGTAACCCATTAGCTGATAACCCCAACTCAAACCAAGTGGGTGGGACATCAAAGGCATGAATTCTATGTGTGTATAATTCATATCAACTAAATAAGGAATCAGTTCGTCTTTTAGTTGACTGAAACGATAAGGACTTCCGTCAGGATTTCTCTTCCAAGATCCAGCGTGAACTTCGTAGATATTAATAGGACGTTGTGCAAACCCATTTCGTTTTCTACGGGCTAACCAAAGGCCATCCTTCCATTTCTTTTCAGGAATATCTGTTAAAATAGCTCCAGTACCAGGTCGTGCCTCATACCGTACAGCCAAAGGATCAATCTTCATAAGCTGATGGCCATTCGAACGTGTGATGTTGTACTTATAAATTTGTCCTTCCTGAGCAAGACTCGTAAAGACCTCCCAAACACCAGACTCATTTCTCTCCATGGCGATTTGATTATCAACCCAGTTGGTAAAGTCACCAACTAAATGGACTGCTTGTGCATTAGGTGCCCACACACGAAATCGATAACCAAGCACTCCGTTTAGTTCTTCCTTATGTGCTCCCAGATAATGCTGGAGGTGAAAGTTTTCACCAGTCATAAAGGTTCGCAAAGATTCTCTATTATCCATACATCCTCCTATTTCTGTAAGCGTTTTCTATAAATTTATTATACTACCTTTTTATGAAAGATTCAAGTGTATTACTAAGAAAGATTAAAATTATTTTGAAAGTCTTCAATAAATTAACTTATTTCTTCACTTGTAAATCAAGTGTTTTTCAGAAACACTTTGAAAACGAAATGTTTTTTTTACAATACTACCATAAAGTTCGTTATTTTACTAACAAAAATTTAATTTCTAATAAAAAAATAAACCAGGAAATGAATTTCCTGATTTTATGGTTTTTAAGAGACAAGACGACGCAAATGAATTTAAATTGTAAATCGATTCTACAAAACTTTAAAGACACTAACACTTATGTCACCAAGTATATCTTCTTCGAGGGAAGTTGTATTTGTAACAAGTAGCTGCAAACTGCCCGCATTTTCAAAACGTTGAGGTTTGCCTTTAGCATTGAATACGACTAGTAAATGCTCTTTTCCATGAACTTCATATACAATCCAACCACTGTGTTCATTCGCCGAATGGACAAAGACATGGTGATAGATTTCTTCATAAGTGGGATAAGAAAAGGCATCTGTTTGAGTTTTTAACTGAATAACTTTACGAACAAAGTCTATACTATTTTGGCGTTCATTTAGTAAATCCCAATCAACTTGATTGACCTTATCTGGGGCATTGTAGCTATTCATAGCACGTTCTCTATCATCGTGTGTTAATTCCCCATTTGGACCAGTCGCAACAAGTTTAGTACGACCAAATTCTTGACCAATTTCCATAAAGGCCATGCCTTGCATGAGTAAGTTCATAGCTGTTGCAGTCTCTACCTTACGCATGATCTGCTCAGAACTTTGATCCTGATGTAGGGTTGCTAACAAGTCGTGAAGATTGTAGTTATCATGAGCTTCGACATAGTTGAGTACTTGATTTGGACGGATATATGATCCTAATTCACGACTACCAAGGATGGCTTTTGCAAGAATAGGCTCGGTAGCTGCACCACTGACAAAACCAGATTTGATAGAACCATAGACTTCCCCGCCCTTAACTGCATCACGCTGATTGTCGTTAAAGAAGCCAATATTTGGCATTTGATAAGCATTGTCTTTCTTGGCCTTATCATAAGGGGCAAGACCAGTACCCATGTCCCAGCCTTCGCCATATAAGATAATATTAGGGTCAATTTCATCCAAACTCTGACGAATCATCTGCATGGTTTTAACATCATGAATTCCCATCAAATCAAAACGGAAACCATCGATATTGTATTCTGTAACCCAGTAAATGAGGGAGTCAATCATATACTTACGGAACATTTCATGTTCACTTGCTGTCTCGTTACCAACACCTGTTCCATTTTGATAAGTACCATCAGGATTCATTCGATAGTAATAATCAGGAACTGTTGTTTGGAAAGGTGCATCCACTACTGAGAAAGTGTGGTTGTAGACAACGTCCATAATGACACCAATTCCTGCGTCATGATAAGCCTGAACCATAGTCTTCAAATCACGAATGACTTGGGCTGGATCATCAGGATTAGTTGATAAACTTGTTTCCGGTGCATTATAGTTTTGTGGGTCATAACCCCAGTTATAGGTCACATTACCTTCTGAATCATATTCTTTATGACGATCTGCAATTGGTTGCAGTTGCACATAATTATAACCCATACTCTTGATATAATCAAAGGCTGTCGCTTGTCCGTATTGGTTGACAGTCCCTGTTTGGGCAGCACCTAAGAAAGTTCCTCGAAGATGTTCATCCACACCTGAGGTTGGTGATTTGGTCAAATCACGAATGTGCATTTCACAAATAACTGCCTTACATGGATTTTCTAAGCGCCAGATGGCTTCTTTTCCATGTTTGACTTCAAAGTTTTCTACCTGCTTCTCAGCATGACCAATGATAGCTGAACGTTTGCCATCAGGACTGGTCGCAATTGTATAAGGATCTCGTGTCAGTGTCTGGTGATGAGGAAATTGGACTTGATACTGATAAGCCTTACCAGTCAAATCTTCCTCAACAACTAGACTCCAAACTCCAATCGTATTATCTTTATGATTATAAGAGTAGCTATTGCCTCTCTTCATATCAAATGTTTTCCAAATTGGAGCATCATTTGCAGTAGATTCATAAACCACAACTTGTACTTCTGTTGCTGTTGGAGACCAAAGGGAAAAGGTAGATTTTTGGTCCTCTACTTGGCACCCAAGCTCACCTTGATAACCCCAATGATGATCAAAACTAGCACTGTTAATCGCCTTATCGAAGGCAAAAGGATTTTGATTTTTATAAGCAGGACTTGCAATAGCTGGATTTTCTGAATAATAAATCCGGTCATCTTCCTCTAAAATCCATACCTCTGTCAAAAGTGGATAGTAGTTGAAACGAATAGAATATTCCTTATTGGTTTGTCCCGTATGAACAATAAAATTTAAGGTTTCTAAAGCCTGTTCACTTGAATGTTCAAAAGTAAACAAAGCGCCAAAATAATCTTCCTTATAGGTTAATAAATCGATTCTCTGATCTTGACTTTTGACAAAAGAACATGTGTCGTATTCTCCATTTTTACGATGGTAATGAATGCGCATAGGGTAGTTGTACATAATTTTATTTCTTATCTTTCTTTTCTTATTTTTCGATTAAATTTAAAAATACTAAATCTTAGTCTTTACAGACTTTCTAGCCAAGCTTCATCTCGAACTTCGATACCAAGTTCTTGTGCTTTTTGAAGTTTACTTCCAGCATCTGCTCCTGCAACGACGAGGTCGGTCTTTTTAGAAACACTGCCTGTTACCTTAGCACCCAGACTTTCGAGTTTACTTTTAGCTTCTGAGCGCTTGAGACGTTCCAATTTCCCAGTCAATACAACGGTCAAACCAGACAAGGTCGCATCTACCACTACAGTCTGACCTTTATAGTCCAGATTTACCCCAGCTTCTTTCAATTCTCTTAGGAGAATTTCTGAGCCTTCTGTCGCAAAAAATGTCTGAAGACTCTTGGCAATCACGCCTCCCAGACTTTCGATACTAGCCACTTCTTCTGGATCTGCCTGAGCCAGATTTTCAATTGAATGGAAATGTTGGAGTAAGAGCTGACTGGCCTTGCTTCCTACATGGCGAATTCCCAAACCAAACAAGAGTTTCTCAGCAGAGTTTTCCTTTGATGCTTGAATGGCTTGATAGAGTTTAGCAGCGGACTTTTCCTTAACCCCTTCTAAAAGGAGGAAATCTTCTTCTTTCAAACGGTAAATATCTGCCACATCATTGACAAGATTAGCCGCATAAAGCTTCTCAACAATAGAAGGACCCAGGCCTGTAATATTCATGGCATCACGAGATGCAAAGTGAATCAAACCTTCCATAATTTGGGCAGGACAACGCGGATTGATACAACGGAGAGCCACTTCATCTTCAAAGTGCAACAAGTCAGAGTTACAACTTGGACAGTTTGTAGGGATATCTAGTTTTTCTTCAGAAATCCGTTTGGACTCTACTACACGTAAAACGGCAGGGATAATATCTCCAGCCTTATAAACGATAACCGTATCATCTTTGCGGATATCTTTTTCAGCAATATAATCCACATTGTGTAGAGTCGCACGGCTAACAGTTGTACCAGCTAGTTGTACTGGTGTTAGATTGGCAGTCGGGGTTACAACACCCGTACGGCCAACTGTCCAATCAACAGATAAGAGTTTAGCTTCTTTTTCCTCAGCAGGAAACTTGTAGGCTACTGCCCACTTTGGAGCCTTAACCGTAAATCCAAGTTCTTCTTGACTTGCTAGGTCGTTGACCTTGATTACCACTCCATCAATATCGTAAGGCAGATTTTCACGTTCTTGTCCTATTTCTTGGATAAAATTCCAGATTTCATCTATGTTTTCAGCCAAGATTCGCTTAGGATTGACTACAAAACCTAGTTGTTCAAGGTGATTCAAAACCTTTTCTTGGCTGTCACGAGTTGAAGGACTGGCTTCTTGATAGAGAAAGGTAGCAAGATTGCGCTTGGCAACTACTGCTGTATCCAACTGACGTAGTGTGCCTGCCGCCGCATTACGAGGATTGGCAAATTCAGGCTCTCCATTTTCTTGGCGAGCTTGGTTAACCTGGTCAAAAGAAGCGCGTGGCATATAACATTCCCCACGAACTGTGATATCTAGTTCTTCTGGCAAGGTCAAAGGAACGTCCTTAACACGCTTGAGGTTTTCTGTAATATTTTCACCAACAGAACCATCTCCACGTGTTGCCCCAGCAACCAAAATCCCCTTTTCATAAGTAAGAGAGATAGATAAGCCATCGATTTTCAACTCACAAATATAGGTTGGATGGACCACTTCCTTACGAACACGCGCATCAAAAGCTTCAAGCTCCTCACGTGAAAAAGCATCCTGCAAACTATAAAGAGGATACTGATGACTGTATTTTTCAAAACCATCTAAAACCTTGCCACCAACACGATGAGTCGGACTGTCTGCTAATACTTGATCTGGATAGGCAGCCTCCAACTCAACCAACTCACGGTAAAGGCGGTCATACTCACTATCTGAAACCGACGGATTATCGCTGGTATAGTACTCAGTCGCATAGCGATTGAGCAAGACGACTAACTCATTCATTCTTTTATTCATAAAACCATTTTACCATAAAACAAGCCCTCCTCACAATGGAGAAGGGCGGAAAAAATACTTAGATTGGATTTATTTTTAAAATCAAACAGACTTATGTCTCTTTTTCAAAATGAGTTCGAACATATCCGAGAGCTAAGAAAGATAAGGCTACAACTCCAAGTCCAATAATCAAGAAAGAATAAAGATGGACACTTGGAAGCAAGGTCATCAAACCTTTCGCAATAGGCATAAAGAGAATTGCCAGTGTAAAAATGGTACTCAATACCCTACCCAGATATTCTCCATCAATCTTGGTCTGTACCTGTGTAAAGAAGTGAATATTAAAAATCGTCATAAAGAGTTCACAAATCAGGTTTCCAGAAAAGGTTAAAATATTGGGCAGTGGCAAACCCATCATGAAAACTCCTACTCCTGTTAAAATCAATAAGAACAAAAGTGTATTCATACTTGATTTAAATTTATTTGCTATCAGTGCTCCTATAATTGAACCAATCGCACCCATGGTTAAGATAGTCGCATAAGCTCCTTCTACTCCATATAGTTTATTTGAAAAAGGAAGCAAAAACTCAAAAGCCGCAAAAAAGAAATTAACGCTGGAAGCCACTAACAGGAGAAAGAAAATCTCTTTTTGATGCCAGATATAGTGCAAGCCATCTTTGATATCCGCAAAAATATCTTTCCCAGTAAAAGGTTTCTTATCTTGAACCTTTAGTTCTTCTTTTGGAAGTAAGGCCACTAGAACAAATGCTATAAAAAAAGTCAAAGCATCTAGTAAGAGCGTCAGATGGAGACTTGCAAATTGTAAAACCAGAAAAGAGAGTACAGGGGAACTCACACTGACAACCTGCAAGACCAACTCCAAACGAGAATTGTAGAGGACCAGTTCATCCTTCTCTACCAATTCTGTGATAATGGCCTTATTTGCAGGTCTAGAAAAGGCAAAAGCAATAGCCTGAACAATGTTGGCAAAAATCAAAGCCCCAATCATCCAGCTATCATTCCTTATGAAAGAAATAGCCAGACAAAGAATTCCACAAACAAGGTCTGCAGCCATTAAAATCCTACGACGAGAAAAACGGTCTGATATAACTCCACCAAAGGGATTGACTAGAATGGATGTGACGAGTTCAGAAATCTGATAAATCCCTAGAACTGTCTGTCCTATCGTTCCCATTGATGCCAACCAAACACTGTTTCCATAATCATAGAGCATATTTCCTATCTTGTTTATAGCTCCTCGACTAATCAACTGTACTGCGTATCGATTCATAAAAACTCCTCTCAAATTTTGAAACTATTGTATCAAAACTTGGAGGAGTTTCTCATTTTTCCCATATTTGGGAAAATTAATCTTTGACAAATTTCTCGTAGTGTTCCTGATAGTAGGCTACTTGCTCTGGAAGACATAGTAGGTCAAAAATATGCATGGCTTCTTGCATCTGCTTACACCCTTCTTTACACTGTCCTTTTTGGTACAAGGAAAAGCCTTTTAGATAATGGAAAATATTACGCTCATACAGTTTGATCCCTTTACCAATAATCTTCTCTGTATAAGTCTCAAAATAACTTGCATTTTCAAAAGAAAGATGCTCTAAACAATGCTGGTAACAATTAAGGGCTAAAATCAAGACCAGTTTTCTATGGCGACCAATTTCTTGATAAAATTCTTCCCTCTCCATCACTTCTCTACCAATCCGAGTGACATAGTCCACATCGTAGAAACTATAGAGGTTCCCGAAAAGAATCAACTCATACATGGTCCATTCTTCTGTTTTGAAAAGATAATCTGCTACCTTATCCAAATCATCCTGCTTCATATCATAAGTCGCATCTCTTTGACAAATCAGACCTTGCAACAAAATCCAGTTCAGCTCAAAATAAAGGGGATTCGTCGAACTCTTAGCCTTTTCAAGTTGTTCCCTTTGAAGCTTTTGAAAACCTGCAATATCATTTGAGTAGTAAAGAGGTATAATTTGTGCCATCATAGAAACATGTTCATGATTATGGAAATCCCTAGCCTTATCCATGAAATTTTCGATTGTAACATGAATGTTATCCAAAATCTCAAAGAAACGTGAGACTGCTAGATCAGACTCCCCAAGCTCAAAGCGAGATAATTGAGAGGTAGAGCAAGACTCGCCTGCTGCCTCCTTTAAAGAATAATTTCCGCTTGTCCGAAATTCACGAAATACCTTTCCAAGATGTTCCATCTTCACACCTGCTCTGATAATTCTTCCCATTCAAGCATAGCTTCTTCCTGACGATGACTGATTTTGTCCAGTTCAGCCTGTAATTCCATGAGTTTACCTGCATCGTTGGTTTCCAACATTTGTTCAGAAATGGCTTGGCTTTGACTTTCTAGCTCTTCAATTTCAGCTTCTAGACTTTCGATTTGTCGCATAAGCTTGCGAACTTCTTTTTGACTTTCTTTCTGGGCCTGATAGTCATTAACTGGACTTGCTTCTTTTGCTTGATTGCTGGTTAAAGCTTCCTCTGTCAGACTGACTTCCATTTCAGCCTTTTTATCAACATAGTAGTCATAATCTCCCAAGTAGAGAGTCGAGCCATTCTCAGACAATTCTAGAACATGAGTTGCCACACGATTGATAAAGTAACGGTCATGGCTGACAAAGAGTAAGGTTCCATCAAAGTCAATCAAGGCATTTTCTAGCACTTCCTTGCTATCAATATCCAAGTGGTTGGTCGGCTCATCCAGAATCAGGAAGTTGTTGTTTTCCATAGACAGTTTAGCAAGAAGTAAACGTGCTTTCTCCCCACCAGACAGCATACCGACTGATTTTTTAACATCATCTCCTGAGAAAAGGAAGGCCCCAAGACGGTTGCGGATTTCAACTTCCGGTGTCAATTTGAAATCATTCCAGAGTTCATCCAGTACCGTATTACTTGGTGTCAGCTTGCTTTGCGTCTGGTCATAGTAACCAACCTCAACATTGGCGCCAAAGCGCTTTTCTCCCTTGATAAGCGGAATTTGATCCACTATAGACTTGATAAAGGTTGACTTGCCGATTCCATTTGGACCAACGATGGCAACAGCATTCATCTTACGAAGGTCTAGGTTGATAGGCTCTGACAATACTTCCCCATCATAACCAATAGCCGTATTTTCAACAGTCAAGACAACATTGCCCGACGTTTTCTCAGACTGGAAGGTCATATTGGCTGATTTCTTACCAGCTTCAGGCTTGTCCAAACGCTCCATTTTTTCCAGTTGCTTGCGACGAGATTGGGCACGTTTGGTCGTTGAAGCTCGGACTAGATTGCGATTGACAAAGTCTTCCAGAGCGGCAATTTCCTTCTGTTGCTTTTCATAATTTTTGGCTTCAGTTAGAAGTTTTTGCTCCTTCAATTCGACAAAACGAGAGTAGTTGCCCACATAGCGATCCAAGGAATGCTTGGTCAAATCCAGCGTAATCGTCGCAACCTTGTCCAAGAAATAACGGTCGTGGCTGACAATAATAAGGGCACCGCTATAGTTTACCAAGTAATTCTCTAGCCAGGCAATAGTTTCGATATCCAAGTGGTTAGTTGGCTCGTCCAATACCAAGAGATTGGGCTTTTCAAGGAGCATTTTGGCTAGAGCCAAGCGAGTATTTTGACCACCAGAAAGCTCGGCAATTTTCATCTGCCACATAGACTCATCAAATTTGAATCCATTCAAAATCGCTCGTATATCAGCTTCAAAGGTGAAGCCCCCTGCTTGGCGAAAATTCTCCGATAAGCGGTCGTAATCTGACATCAGTTTATCCAAATCATCACCAGACTTTTCTCCCATCTCCAACTCCATCTGACGAAGTTGTTTCTCAGTTCGACGCAAGTCATCAAAGACATGAAGCATCTCATCGTAGATGGTATTTTCAGACTCAAAACGGCTGTCTTGGGCTAGGTAAGATAGAGAAATATCTTTTTTCTTATTGATTTCTCCACTAGTTGGCTCCTCTTCTCCAACCAAAATCTTCAAAAGAGTAGACTTACCTGCACCATTTTTTCCAACAAGAGCAATCCGATCTCTTTCATCAACCTGCAGGTTGATATTATCAAAAAGAACCTCTCCTGCAAAAGAACGTTCAATTTTATTAGCTTGTAAAATAATCATAAACCTATTTTACTATCTTTTTCTATTTAATACAAATGCAATAAAAAAGTTCAAGTTTAAAACTCGAACTTTTAATATTAATAACCAACCCCTCCACGGAATGTGCGAGCCATATCTTTTAAATCATAGTTCTTAGAAGAAGTGTCAATGGTCCATTTCCCATCTTTTTTACTCATTTTAATTTCATACCCCTCTTTTCTCATACTATCACTAGTATCTAGAGGAGTAGACTCAAATTGGCTTGGAGCATTTTCTAGAATATATTTCTCACCAGCTTTCATAGCTTCTGAATAGTTACCATATTTTCCTTTATTTTCTTCGTAGAATTTACGGCTTAGTTCAAAAACATTTAAGTTTTCCAAGTCAATTGTTTCTGGTCTTACATAGATAACTGCATAATCAGGTAAATAAGTTTTTACTTTGTATTCTACCTTTGCTCGTTTAGCATTAGCTTTGATATATCCTTCAGCAAAGGTGCGAAGTTCTGAATCTGAAGGTTTGTAGTTATAAAAACTTTTTCCGAATGATTCTGTAAATTTCTTAATGAATTCTTCCCGATCAGCCTTAACATCATTAGTGAATTCAGCTCCATTATCAGATGATTTTTTATCATCTGCAAGGGCAACAACTTTAGCCTTGTTATCAGCAGTACTTAGTTTTGTTCCACCCCCTGAGTTTTCCCCATCAAGGTAAACCGCATCAACATACTTTTTCATTACCTCTTTAGCTTCATCGATATGATCTTCGTACTTACTTGGATCAACTTTGATAGCTACATCATTATTCTTATTAGATGTTTCTTTTATGTCTTCATAGAAGCTAGGTGCAAAATGAAGTTCATATTTAGCATTTTTATCAACTTCATAAACAACATAGCCAGCTACACTTTTTCCTTTAGAAATACTATCACCATAATCCATGAATTTAGTTTTACTATCACTCTCATACATTTGAATTGGTTCTACTTTTTCATCTTTTTCATTATAAAGAGTGATATCTCGGTTAGTGAAACTGAACTGTTTATCACGATTGTTTTTGATTTCTACTTGAAGAGCAAGATAGCTTGAAGATGAATCTTCGTCTTTAGGCAATACAAACATCCCATCTTTAACAGATACTTCAAAATTGGAGTTGGATGCAGTACCATTGTCGCTTGCTTTTTTTGATGATCCACAAGCAACAAGTGCTAATGTTGATAACAGCAAAGCAGAATAGCTAAGAATTTTTTTCATAATAGAATATCTCCTTTTATTATTAGTAATATTATACCATAGATATAAAATCATTCAAATTAGAAACCGAACGTTTTAAAAAAAATCTAAAAATTATAGAATTATTTCTAAAATTTTTAGAAACAAATTAGAAATACCGAACTAATCACTAAATGTATTTTTTGAAAATCAATTTCCTATGCTTTTACAATAGAAAACCTGAAGAATAAACCTAATAGATATCATAATTAAAATGATTTATTAAAGTAGTAACGCTCATGCTAACGTTTTACTAAAAAACTAAATCATGATATAATGAAAGCGATGAGAACAAAAACTATTAAGGAGAATCAATATGTCTTACCAAGAAAATTATCAAAAATGGCTTGATTTTGCAGAGCTTCCTGACTACCTTCGTCAAGATTTAGAAAATATGGATGAAAAAACAAAGGAAGATGCCTTCTATACAAATCTTGAATTTGGTACTGCAGGTATGCGTGGTTTGATTGGTGCGGGTACAAACCGTATCAATATCTACGTTGTTCGTCAAGCAACAGAAGGTTTGGCACGTTTGATTGAATCAAAAGGTGGAAACGAAAAAGAGCGTGGTGTTGCGATTGCTTATGATAGCCGTCACTTTTCTCCTGAGTTTGCCTTTGAATCTGCTGCAGTTCTTGCTAAACACGGTATCAAATCTTACGTATTTGAAAGCCTTCGTCCTACTCCAGAGCTTTCTTTTGCAGTTCGTCACCTCAACTGTTTTGCAGGTATCATGATTACTGCTAGCCACAACCCTGCACCATTTAACGGTTACAAGGTTTATGGTGAAGATGGTGGACAAATGCCTCCACACGATGCGGATGCTTTGACAACATACATCCGTGCAATCGAAAATCCATTTGCTGTTGAAGTTGCTGATGTTGAAGCTGAAAAAGCTTCTGGTTTGATTGAAGTTATCGGCGAGGCTGTCGATGTAGAATACCTTAAAGAAGTCAAGGATGTTAACATCAACCCAGACTTGATTGAAGAATTCGGTAAAGACATGAAGATTGTCTACACACCACTTCATGGTACTGGTGAAATGTTGGCACGTCGTGCTCTTGCCCAAGCAGGATTTGACTCTGTTCAAGTCGTTGAAGCGCAAGCAACTGCTGACCCAGACTTCTCAACTGTAAAATCTCCAAACCCAGAAAGCCAAGCAGCCTTCGCCCTTGCTGAAGAACTTGGTCGTCAAGTTGGTGCCGATGTTCTTGTTGCAACTGACCCTGACGCTGACCGTGTTGGTGTTGAAGTTCTACAAAAAGATGGTAGCTACCTCAACCTTTCAGGTAACCAAATCGGTGCTATCATGGCTAAATACATCTTGGAAGCCCACAAAAACGCTGGAACTCTTCCTGCAAACGCAGCCCTATGTAAATCAATCGTATCAACTGACTTGGTAACGAAGATTGCTGAAAGCTACGACGCAACTATGTTCAATGTCTTGACTGGTTTCAAATTTATCGCTGAAAAAATCCAAGAATTCGAAGAAAAGCACAATCATACTTACATGATGGGATTTGAAGAAAGCTTCGGTTACTTGATTAAACCATTCGTACGTGATAAAGACGCTATCCAAGCCGTTCTAGTCGTTGCTGAACTTGCTGCCTACTACCGTTCACGTGGATTAACTCTTGCTGATGGAATCGAAGAAATCTACAAAGAATACGGCTACTATGCAGAAAAGACTATCTCTGTTACTCTTTCTGGTGTCGATGGAGCGGAGCAAATCAAAGCTATTATGGCTAAATTCCGTAACAATGCACCAAAAGAATGGAATGCAACAGCTATCACTGTCGTAGAAGACTTCAAGACACAAACTGCTACTGCTGCTGACGGTACTGTTACAAACTTAACAACTCCTCCAAGTGATGTTTTGAAATACACACTTGCTGATGGTTCATGGATTGCCGTTCGCCCTTCAGGTACAGAACCAAAAATTAAGTTCTACATTGCAGTTATAGGTGAAACCAACGAAGAATCACAAGCTAAGATTGCTAATATCGAAGCAGAAATCAATGCTTTTGTAAAATAAGGCACTATAAAAGATGAGACCAACCAATCTCATCTTTTTTTCGTATCAAATCTAAGCAATTTTAGAAACTTTATGGCATACTAGACATATCAATGAAAGCGAGGTAATCTCATGGAACAATTTTTAGATAATATCAAAGACCTTGAAGTCACTACAGTTGCGCGTGCGCAAGAAGCTCTTGATAAGAAGGAAACTGCAACCTTCTTTATCGGTCGCAAAACTTGTCCTTACTGCCGTAAATTTGCTGCTACATTGTCAGGTGTCGTAGCTGAAACCAAAGCCCACATCTACTTCATTAATAGTGAAGAAGCAAGCCAACTCAATGAGTTACAAGCATTCCGCTCACGCTATGGAATCCCAACTGTACCAGGCTTTGTTCACGTTGCAGATGGACAAATCAATGTCCGTTGCGACTCTTCAATGTCAGCTCAAGAAATCAAAGAATTTGCAGGATTATAAAAAAAGTCACTCGTATGAGTGGCTTTTTTGTGTTTTCTATAGAAAAGGAATGATTTCCATCACTTTGACCATTGATTTCAATATATAAAGATTTAGTTGCACCTGTCTAGAATAGTAATAATTTCCACCATTTACATAAAGTTCAGCTCCATGCAGAATAGATATAGGATGGATATACCTGTATGTTTTTCCTGTGGTATTTCCAAGTGAGGGAGCAACTGTCTCTCGCGAGTACTGTTTTGCTAATGAGAGAGTATTTTTCTTACCATGTTGAGCAATAAAATCAATATATGTTGGTCCAAAATTATAAGCCTGCACGGCCGTCCAAACATCAACTCCCTTATTTTGTGCCTGATAGAGATTATCTGTCAGAGTTTGGATTCCTTGACGAATGCTAATAGCTTTGTCGTTGATGGAGTTTGTTGAGCCAGTTGCAGACTCACTTGACTGCATGACATCTCCTTCTTTTCCTTTGGTTTCGGTGTAGATCATAGCGAGCACAAGCTCTTCATTTGCTGGTGTATCTTTTTCACTCAAGATTTCCCTAACCAAAGTTTGGTAAGTCATCACTTGCTTAACATCTTGATGAATACGGTATATTTTATAGCCAACAAAAAGTAAGACTGCTAGCACTAGCACTCTTCGTAATAATTTAAACATTATTTGCTTTGTATATCCTCGATATTTTTGATTAAGATAGAGTAGGTTCCATTATCATTTTGGATAAACTCAACAGACTCGGCGTCTTGATAGACGTTATTGGGAACGATGAGCTCAATTCCATTTGACAAGGAGAGTTTTTGGTTTTCAAATTTCTTTAATTGGCGACTGGCATCAATTTCATCAAATTGAACAGGCTCTGGTACAGCTTCCTTGACTTGATCAATAAAGCTTAATCGAGCTGTCAGGTTGTTATCAAAAAGATCATTGGCCAATTTTTCAGGTGACAACTCATTGCTTTCTTCTAAATTGTTGAAAATAGCAGACTTGACCTTGGATTGAAATTGAAAATCATCTGTGTGAAAAGATTCAGCAATTCGCTGGGCCGTTTTTTCCAGCTCCTTGATGGATTTCTTGGGAGAAATCTTAGGAGCCACAGCAAGAAGATTTTCTGAAAAATAGTTCAAAAAAGTCCCGTTGTATTTGATTCGTTTTTCAATCAGGTGATACTTACGACTCTGAAGATTAACCACCAAGGCCTCGTCAGCACCCGTTCCAAATCCAGGCAGGTTATTCTGAGTCAGCTTGATTGGATTATCAACTTCTCCACCGAGGTGGGTCAAGGTCTCACGCAGGGCAATTCGCAAGAAAGCAAAATGTTCTACACCTTCTTTAGAAAATTGCACAAAAATCAAATCATTGGTCTTGAGATTCTCAGAAATACTGAACTCCTCTTTCCAGAGATTAGCCAGTGTTACTGATGTCTCCAATAAATCGTTTGTGATGTGATTGAAGAAGGGATTTTCTTCTTCGAAAATCCCAGTCTTGGCTTCATCTGAATACACACGTTCAATTTTTTTCCGCAGGTATTCTTCGATTTTTGGAGTGATATTGAGAAACTTATCCGCTAGAAACAGCTCAGTATCATCTGGGCTGAACTGGTGAATAATAGCTTTCTTAATATAAATATCCATAAAATTTTTAGTCCTCGTATAATGGAAAGGCATCTGTCAATTCTTTGACTGCACTTCTCACTTCTTCTAAGACAGCCTCATCTTCTGCATTTTTAAGGGTTTTAATGATCAATTCAGCCACTTTGCGACTTTCTTCTTCACCAAATCCACGTGCAGTAATGGCTGCTGCTCCGATACGAATACCACTTGTCTTAAATGGTGACAAAGTTTCGTAAGGAATTGAGTTTTTATTTAAGGTAATATTGACTTCATCCAGCAAGTTTTGAGCAACTTTGCCGTTTTCTACAACTTTGGTCACATCCACTAGGAAGAGGTGATTTTCAGTCCCACCAGAAATAATACGGAAATCAGGATCTTGCAAGAAGACAGCTGCCATAGCCTTGCTGTTCTTGATAACATTAGCAGCATATTCCTTGAAGGCTGGATCTAATACTTCTTTGAAGGAAACTGCCTTAGCAGCAACAACATGCTCCAAAGGACCACCCTGAATACCTGGGAAAATAGCTGAATTGATTTTCTTAGCTAAGTCTTCATCATTGGTCAAAATCAAACCACCACGTGGTCCACGAAGGGTTTTGTGGGTCGTTGTTGTAGTGATATGAGCGTATGGCACTGGACTTGGGTGAAGACCAGCAGCAACCAAACCAGCAATGTGAGCCATATCTACCATGAGCTTCGCACCTACAGCATCAGCGATTTCACGGAATTTTGAAAAGTCGATAATTTGAGAATAGGCTGAAGCACCAGCTACGATCAGTTTTGGTTTTACTTCTTGGGCTTGTTTCAAAATAGCATCAAAGTCTAAGAGTTCCGTTTCAGGATCCACACTATAAGAAACAAAGTTGTAGGTTTGACCAGAGAAGCTAACAGGAGCTCCGTGAGTCAAGTGCCCACCTGCTGCCAAATCCATACCCATAACGGTATCACCTGGCTCAATCAAGGCCATGTAAGCCGCACAGTTCGCTTGGCTTCCAGAGTGAGGTTGGACATTGGCAAATTTCACACCGAAAATTTCTTTTGCGCGTTCAATGGCTAGAGTCTCTACCACGTCTACCACATCAGTTCCACCATAATAACGGCGTCCTGGGTAACCTTCGGCATATTTATTCGTCAAGATAGACCCTTGAGCTGCCATAACAGCCTTGGAAACAACGTTTTCCGAAGCAATCAATTCAATGTTGTTTTGTTGGCGTTCTTCTTCTTTGGCAATAGCATTCCAGAGATCAGCATCGTATGCTTTAAAATCATCTTTGTCAAAAATCATAGGTCTTCTCCTTTATAGTGTGACTGGTCCTTTAGTTTGTTTTTCCAATAAGAAAATAAACTAAAAGATGCGAATAAATCGTTTCTGCACTTTATCACAAGTATAACCAACTTTTTCATAAAATGCATGAGCACCCAGACGATGATCGGCAGAGTTTAAGCGGATAAACCCATAACCACGTCTTTTTGCTTCTTGCTCCAACCCTTGTAACAAGCTTTTACCGATACCTTGACCTTGCGCTTGAGGTGTAACTGCTAAGGCTAAGATATTAAAACCTGCTTTGGAGTAAAGGGATTCGTACACTTCAGCGTGGACATAACCAAGTAAGACATGACTATCTACATCCTCATAGCCAAGAAAGAAATGATGGGAATCCTGAGATAGTCTAGCTAATTGACTATTCGTTTCCTCTAGACTAAAAGAATAGCCCAAAGCCTCTTGATTGATGTCACATATAGCTTTCACATCTGTTTCTTGCAAATCTCTTAACATCTCATTCCTCCTCAAAGGAAATCTCTGGCAACTGAGCAAGAATGGCTTCTCGCATAATGGCCCCTTGGCGTAAGATTTTCACCTTGTCTCCAGACAAATCCAAAATAGTTGAATCCTGGCCAGTTAGAAAAGCATCGTCTTCCAGACCCAGAACCTCTTGTTCAAAATCCTTCAGAATTTGATCAAAGTTCACGCCACTTGCCTGACCTGAGATATTGGCAGACGGCCCAATCAAGGGACCTGTCTCTCGAATTAAATCCAGTGTGATAGGGTGACTGGGCATCCGAAATCCCACCGTTGCAAGCCCAGAATTAACCCAATAAGGAACTCTGTCATTGGCTTCTAGGATAAGGGTCAAGGGACCTGGCAAAAAGGTCTCTACAAGTTTTTGCAGATAAGATGGCTGATTCTTAGAAAAGTTCAAGATGTCCTCTAGAGAGGCGATATTGAGGTTAAGCGCCTTATCTCTTGGACGACGTTTGAGTTGGTAAACATGTTCAACTGCTTTTTCGTCTAGAGCCTTGGCAAAGAGACCGTAAACCGTCTCTGTAGGCAGAACGACAGCTCCACCATTTTCCAACTCTTGTCTAATCCTGTCCATCATCAACTACAACCATCCTATCTTGACCGAATTGGTCCTTGAGTGTTCGAACTCTTTTTTCAGGAAGATGTTTCCTAAAAAGTTCGGGAACACTTTGACCTTGCTTGTATCCAATTTCAAGGTAAATCTTACCACCATCTTTGAGATAGTCTTTTGCATCTTCCGCAATTCTACGGTAAATAGCTAGACCATCTTCATCTGCAAAGAGAGCTAGATGAGGTTCTGAATGCAAAACATTCAAACCGACCTCTGACTCATCTGCACGAGAGATATAGGGTGGATTGGAAACAATTATATCATATTTTTCATAAATCTCTGTAAAACAGTCAGATTTTTTAAAAAATATTTGAAGATTTTGATTTTTAGCATTCTCTGATGCAAGGGCAAGTGCCTCTTGAGAAATATCTGCTGCTGTCACTGACCAAGCTGGTCTGTTTTTTGCTAATGCAAGAGCAATAGCTCCACTTCCAGTACCGATGTCCAAGATCTTGAGATTTTCTTCATGATTGTCAGCTAGGATGAGCTCCACTAACTCCTCAGTCTCTGGACGAGGAATCAAAACCCGCTCATCAACTCTCAACTGCATTCCAAAGAAATCTGCATGACCGATGATATACTGGGCTGGTTTATGAGCTGCTAACTGCTGGTAAATTTCCTCTACAAATTGTTTTTCTTCTGCTGTTACCTCTTGCTGTAGGGCAAAAACAAAGTCTGTAAAAGATAGATTTTTCAGGTTACGATAGACAAAAGAGAGGCTTTCTGCTTCCTCTCCTTGTCTTATCAACTCTTCTTCAAAATCTGAAAATAATTGAGCTAATTTCATTATTTGTTTAATTCTTCTAATTTTTGTGTTTGGTCATAGAGCACCAAGGCATCCACAACTTCATCCAATTTACCAGACAAAATGGTATCTAGTTTTTGGAGGGTCAAGCCAATACGGTGGTCTGTGACACGGTTTTGTGGGAAGTTATAAGTACGAATCCGTTCTGAACGGTCACCAGTACCGATTGTCGACTTACGCTCAGCGTCTTGTTCGTCTTGGGCAATCTGAGCAAAGTGGTCAGCAACACGAGCACGGATAATCTTCATAGCCTTCTCACGGTTTTTCTGCTGGGTACGTTCTTCCTGCATCTCAACTTTGATATTGGTTGGTAAGTGAACGATACGAACGGCTGTC
The DNA here is from genome assembly GCF_000259505.1 of Streptococcus sp. SK643. GTDB lineage: Bacteria > Bacillota > Bacilli > Lactobacillales > Streptococcaceae > Streptococcus. The sequence continues at coordinate 133,828 of NZ_AJMM01000019.1, read as the reverse complement.
GCAACCTTATTGACGTTCTGTCCACCAGCACCAGAGGCATGGTAGATGTCGACACGAAGGTCTTTTGGATCAATATCGTATTCAACTTCTTCTACTTCAGGCATGACCAAAACTGTCGCTGTCGAGGTGTGGACACGGCCTTGGCTTTCTGTAACAGGGACACGTTGCACACGGTGGGCACCAGATTCGTACTTAAGCTTAGAGTAAACAGACTGACCTGAAACCATGGCAACCACTTCTTTAAAACCGCCGACACCGTTCATAGAAGCCTCCATGACTTCAAAGCGCCAGCCTTGGGCTTCCGCATACTTTTGGTACATGGTTAACAAATCTCCAGCGAAAAGTGCTGCTTCATCTCCACCAGCTGCTCCACGGATTTCAAGAATGATATTCTTATCATCATTCGGATCTTTAGGAAGGAGTAAAATCTTTAATTTCTCTTCATATTCTTCCTTTTCAGCCTTGGCGTCTTTGAGTTCTTGCTTGGCCATTTCTTCCAAGTCTGCATCTCCACTTGATTCTTTAATCATCTCTTCAGCATCAACGATGTTTTGAAGGACTTGTTTGTACTCACGATAGGCTGTTACTGTATCACGAGTTGAAGACTCTTCTTTTGAAAGCTCCATGAAACGCTTGGTATCCGAAACCACATCTGGGTCACTGAGCAACTCTCCTAATTCTTCATAACGGTCTTCTACAGCTTGTAGTTGATCATAGATATTCATTTTTCTTCATTCTCCTTATTGATTTCAGGGGCAAAATAATGTTTACGGCAAACTGAGATATAGGTTTCATTTCCACCAATTTGGATTTGTTCTCCCTCATAGGTAGGTTTTCCGTCTAAGATTCTGAGAACCATAGTCGCTTTTTTCTTACAGTACTGGCAAATGGTCTTAATTTCATCAATCTTATCTGCTAAGAGTAAGAGATATTTAGAACCTTCGAACAGTTCATTTCTAAAATCATTTTTCAAACCAAAAGCCATGACTGGAATGTCTAATTCATCGACAACACGAGCTAGGTCGTAAACATGGTGACGCTTGAGAAACTGGGCTTCATCTACCAAAACACAGTAAGGTGTTTCTGGTAAATCACGGATAAATCCAAAGATATCAGTCGTTTCCTCAATCGCAATGGCAGGGCGTTTCATACCGATTCGACTTGACACATAACCAACACCATCACGGGTATCCAGAGCTGAAGTCATAATCACAACACCTTTTCCTTGCTCCTCGTAGTTATAGGCCACTTTGAGAATCTCGATTGTCTTTCCAGAGTTCATGGTCCCATAACGATAATACAACTGTGCCATGTTTCTTGCTTCACGTCCATTTCTAAATTTTTGCTACATTCTAGTATATCATAATTTTCTTAAGCTTTAAACGGCAAAATGTGGTAAAATAGAAGAAATCAAAAACTAGTGGAGGAAGCCATTATGCCATTTGTACGCATCGATTTATTTGAAGGACGCACGCTCGAGCAAAAGAAGGCTCTTGCTAAGGAAGTAACGGAAGCGGTTGTCCGTAACACTGGAGCCCCTCAATCTGCTGTCCATGTCATTATCAACGACATGCCTGAAGGAACTTACTTCCCACAAGGGGAAATGCGCACCAAATAAGCTAGCTTAAGCAGAATTGCTTAGGCTTTTTCAATCTCCAAGTAGCATTCATTGAAGAAATAGATCAAATTTGTTACAATTTTAGAATAGATTTACAAACTTATAAAAGAATAATTTTTAAAGGAAAAGATATGATTACACGTGAATTTGATACCATCGCTGCTATATCTACTCCACTTGGTGAAGGGGCTATTGGTATTGTCCGCCTGAGTGGAACAGACAGTTTTGCTATTGCGCAAAAAATTTTCAAAGGAAAAGACTTAACCAAGGTTGCCAGCCACACTCTCAACTATGGACATATCGTCGACCCACTAACTGGTAAAATCATGGATGAAGTTATGGTCGGGGCCATGAAATCTCCAAAAACCTTCACTCGTGAGGATATTATCGAGATTAACACCCACGGTGGGATTGCAGTCACTAATGAAATATTGCAACTAGCAATTCGTGAAGGGGCTCGCATGGCAGAACCTGGTGAATTTACCAAACGTGCCTTTCTAAACGGACGAGTGGACTTGACTCAGGCTGAAGCTGTGATGGATATCATCCGTGCTAAGACTGACAAGGCCATGAACATTGCGGTCAAACAACTAGATGGTTCTCTTTCTGACCTCATTAATAATACTCGCCAAGAAATCCTCAATACACTTGCCCAAGTTGAGGTCAATATCGATTATCCTGAGTACGACGATGTTGAGGAAGCTACTACTGCTGTTGTCCGTGAAAAGACAATGGAGTTTGAACAATTACTAACCAATCTTCTTAGAACAGCCCGTCGCGGTAAAATCCTTCGTGAAGGAATTTCAACAGCTATCATCGGACGCCCCAACGTTGGTAAATCCAGCCTTCTCAACAATCTCCTACGCGAAGACAAGGCTATCGTAACAGATATTGCTGGGACAACACGTGATGTCATTGAAGAATACGTCAACATCAACGGCGTTCCCCTAAAATTGATTGATACAGCTGGTATTCGTGAAACGGATGATCTCGTTGAACAAATCGGTGTTGAACGCTCTAAAAAAGCTCTTAAGGAAGCCGACTTAGTTCTTCTAGTGCTAAATGCTAGCGAGCCACTGACTGCTCAAGACAGACAACTCTTAGAAATCAGTCAGGATACTAACCGCATTATTCTACTCAATAAAACCGACCTGCCTGAAGCAATTGAAACTTCTGAACTTCCTGAAAATGTCATCCGTATTTCAGTCCTTAAAAACCAAAACATTGACAAGATTGAGGAACGTATTAACAACCTCTTCTTTGAAAATGCAGGTCTTGTGGAGCAAGATGCGACCTACCTATCCAACGCTCGTCACATTTCCTTGATTGAGAAAGCAGTCGAAAGTCTACAAGCTGTAAACGAAGGCTTGGAACTAGGTATGCCAGTTGATTTACTTCAAGTAGATTTGACCCGTACTTGGGAAATTCTCGGTGAAATCACTGGAGATGCTGCTCCAGATGAACTCATCACCCAACTCTTTAGCCAATTCTGTTTAGGAAAATAAGAAAAATCCATGATCCTTCATTCGGTCATGGATTTTATCTTTATTAATAGTCTGGTCTTAGGACACCTGTTACGGTTGCCTTAGTCGCTTCATAGTCGCCATCTACGACAACCTTAATAATGCGTTTGGCATCTTCTTCTGGTGCTGGAACAAGAGGTAGACGAGTTGGTCCAGCTTCAAATCCCATATAGTTAAGAACAGCTTTAACTGGAGCAGGACTTGGATAAGAGAAGAGGGCATTAACCTTAGGAATGAATTTACGCTGAATAGCTGCAGCTTTCTTCATATCACTTCCTTCAATAGCCGTAAACATCTCATGCATTTCATCTCCATTTGTATGAGATGCAACAGAAATAACCCCGTCCGCACCAAGGTTCATGGCATGGAAAGCATCTCCATCTTCACCAGTGTAAATCAAAAACTCTTCAGGCTTGTGCTCAATCAAGTAAGCCATGTTAGCCAAACTTGTACATTCTTTGACACCGATAATATTTGGATGATCAGCCAAACGAAGCATGGTTTCTGGAGTTAATTCGACAACTACACGACCTGGAATGTTATAGATAATAATAGGCAAATCTGAAGCATCTGCAATAGCCTTAAAGTGCTGATACATTCCTTCTTGAGAAGGTTTGTTGTAGTAAGGAACAATAGCAAGCCCAGCAGCAAAACCACCAAATTCTGCTACTTCTTTGACAAACTCGATAGAGTCACGCGTATCATTGGTACCCACACCCGCAATCAAAGGAACACGTCCATTGACAACTTTTTGTACAGCCGCAAAGAGTTCCAACTCTTCATCGTGGGTCAAGGTTGGACTTTCAGCAGTCGTCCCTGCAAGAAGAATGCCGTCTGTATGATGGGCCAATAAATGCTCAATCAAGGCTGGAATGGCATCAAAGTTGATGGAACCATCCTCGTGGAAGGGAGTAATAAAGGCTGTGATGATTTTACACTCTTTTAAATCTTGATAAGACATGAGAAACACCTCTCTATTTCAAAGAAGGAGTTCATCTGAACTCCTAAACAATATGACTATTTTAATTCAAATTTCAATTCGGCCGTTGGACGAACTAAGCCACGTTCGTGCAAAGTTTCTGCAATCTGAACTGAGTTCCAAGCAGCACCTTTGAGAAGGTTATCTGAAACAACCCACATGTGGATCCCTTTTTCTGCATCCAAGTCTTTACGGATGCGACCAACAAAGGTATCACGTGAACCCACTGCATTGATGGCTTGCGGATAAATTTGATGAGCAACATCATCTTCAAGGACAGCACCTGGGAAGGCTGCGATAGCTGCTTTTACTTCTTCGATTGGAGCCACTTCTTTTGTTTCGATGTAAACTGACTCAGAGTGAGCTGACAAGACTGGAATACGCACACATGTTGCAGATACTGCAATGCTATCATCTTCCATAATTTTCTTAGTTTCCTTAGTCATCTTCATCTCTTCGTAAGTGTAATCATTGTCAGTGAAGACATCGATTTGTGGAAGAGCATTGAAGGCGATAGGATAGTGTTTCTTGTCACCACCTGAAGGTAAGATTTCCGCATGCAAATCACGTGGGTTTACACCATCATTCAAGACTTCACGAAGTTCACGTTGTGTCTCAAGAATTGCTCCCATACCAGCACCTGAAACTGCTTGGTAAGTTGAAACAATGATACGGTCCAAGCCCCATTTTTGGCGAACTGGCTCAAGTGCCACCATCATTTGAATTGTTGAACAGTTAGGGCAGGCAATAATACCATTGTGAGCATCAAGTGCATGAGCATTGACCTCTGGTACAACCAAAGGAACATCTGGATTTTGACGGAAGTAAGATGTATTATCTACTACTACCGCTCCAGCTTTCACTGCGTATGGTGCATACTTAGCTGATGTAGAACCACCTGCTGAAAATAGAGCAATATCAACTCCTTCAAAAGCTGTTTCAGTCGTTTCTTCAATCGTAATATCTTGACCTTTAAATTTCAAAGTCTTGCCTGCTGAACGAGCAGAAGCAAGTAAACGAATTTTATCGATAGGAAGCGATGATTCTTCCAACATTTTTATCATCTGAGCACCGACTGCACCTGTCGCGCCAACTACTGCAACTGTATATCCCATAAATAACCTCTTTCGGAATTTTCTAAAAATTTCTATAATAGATGTATTATACTACTTTTTCCATGAATTGCAAACCTTTTTTCATAAATTTTAAGAAAATAAAAATCCCTAGTCATAGACCAGGGATTAAGAGGCATCTTCATGTGATGAGCAGGTTCACACAACTCATCAAGGTCCGCTCCTGCGTTATGACCTCCTTATGCTCAATAGTGGTCCGAAAACCACCTATCGACTCATCGCATAGACCATTCTACTAGATAAAAACTGTTTTGTCAAGAATTAATTTTTTCAACCTGATTCCATTGAAAGAGGTTGAATCATTATTGATGAACTGCTTGGGCTGCTGTGATCAGGGTCAACTTATAAACATCATCAGCATTACATCCACGAGAAAGGTCGTTAACCGGCTTGTTTAAACCTTGCAATACAGGACCAACAGCTGCAAACCCTCCAAGACGCTCAGCCATCTTGTAACCAATATTTCCGGCTTCAATACCTGGGAATATAAAGACATTTGCTTGACCAGCCACATTACTTCCTGGAGCTTTAAGTGCTGCTGTTTCAGGAACAAAGGCTGCATCAAATTGCAACTCACCATCAATTTCGAGGTCAGGACGTAAATCATGTGCGATTTTCGTTGCTTCCACTACCTTATCAACACTTTCACCAAAACCTGAACCCTTAGTAGAGTAGCTCAACATAGCAATTTTAGGTTCGATTCCAAACATCTTAGCTGTGATTGCTGAGTTGATTGCAATTTCAGCCAAAGCTTCTGCATCAGGATTGATATTGATAGCACAGTCACCAAATAGGTAACGTTCCGTACCACGAACCATGAGGAAGGCACCTGAAGTACGTGTTACATTTGGTCGAGTTTTAATGATTTGTAGGGCTGGGCGAACTGTTGAAGCAGTTGAGTGAATTGCTCCAGATACCATACCATCAACCAATCCCATATAGACTAACATAACACCAAAGTAGTTGACATCTTCAACCAAAACTTTGCGTGCTTCTTCTTCAGACATTTTGCCTTTACGACGCTCCACCAAGGCAACAACCATTTCTTCAAATTTATCGTAGTGTTGAGGGTCGATGACTTCATAACCATCCCCAATTCCTTCGATTTCGAGATAAATTTTAATTTTTTCTGGATTACCAAGCAAAACAGGAATTACTTCTGTTTCTTTTACCAAGCGTTTAGTCGCTTGAAGAATACGTGGTTCTTCCCCTTCAGGGAGAACGATACGAGCATTTTTGCCAACTAAGTTGGCTTTTAAACTTTCAAAAACTTCCATGAGTTTTCTCCTTTAAATAAATAATAAATTATACTCCAAATAGATTCTAGAGAGTATTAATTGATAACTGTTTAATAAGATTGCTAAAATCATCCGGTAAAGGACTTTCCATTTGCAAGTCCTGTTCTAAAAATGGATGATAAAAAGATAAATAATGGCAATGTAAAGCCTGGCGTTGAATTCCGTCATCTAGACTACCACCGTACAAGTCATCTCCCAACAAAGGAAAACCAATATGGGAAAAATGGACTCGAATTTGATGAGTACGACCAGTATGGAGTCTAATGTCAACCAAGTGAATATTACCATACGATGCTACAATCTTGTAAGAAGTATGAGCATATTTCCCACCTTTTGCCACTCGTCTCGTAATTATCGAATTTTCATCACGCGCGATCGGAGCAATAATTTCTCCTTCTAGTTCCAAGTGTCCATCACCTTTAACCAGAGCATAATAGCGCTTTTCAATGGATTTCTTTTGCAACTGTTTGTCTAGGCGAGCATGCGCATAGCCGTGCTTAGCAAAGAGCATCAAACCAGAAGTATCTCTATCAAGTCTAGTTACAATGTGTACCTGCTGGTTTTCATAATTTTGCTTAACGTAGTAACCCTTGATAAAGTTAGCAATGGTGTTGGAATGATTGACACTTGGAATGGAGGCAACACCATAAGGTTTATTCAAAATTAAGAAATGATCATCTTCGAATAAAATATCAAGTGGACGCTCGATAGCTTCTAATGTTTCAAATCCTTCCTCGGCTGGAATATCAATAGTAACTCGGTCTCCAATATCCAACAGATAAGTTGCATTTTGAGTCTCGCCATTAACTTGAATATCCCCACCTCTAAACTTAATCTTGGCTAGAAGTCCTTTAGAAACCTCGTGTTTCTTTAAAAAGGTTTTCACCTTGACATGTTCATCTGCGATAAATTCAAACCTCATTCATCTACCTCACCGATGAAAGCATCTTTCACACGATTCCAAAAACTAGTGTGGCTAGGAGATGCAACAAAGTGAATTTTATGATGGTCAATCTGGTACTCTATTTTTTCTATATTTCGCAATGAATAGATGCTATTATCAACCGAAATGGTATGGTAGTCATTTCGGGTTGGAATAAGTTCGATCTTATCTTTTTTAGGAATAATAATTGACGAACCTAAGGTCCGATAAACACGATTATTTAGACTGGCAATCTCAGTCAACTGCAAAGCTTCAATCGTAGGATGTAATACTGCTCCGCCAAGCGATTTGTTATAAGCAGTACTACCAGTAGGTGTTGAAACTGTAAGCCCATCTCCTCGAAAACGTTCAAAGTGAACTCCATTTATGAATATATCTGCTACCATTGTTCTATCTGACCGACGGATACTAGCTTCATTGAGGGCTCTGAGAATCTTGACCTCTCCATTTTCCAGAAAGATCTTGACGTTTAAAACAGGATAAGATATCCTAGCTCCCGTATCAAGTTGTAAATTAGTCACCAACTGATCCAACTCAAAATCACGATAATCCGTATAAAAGCCTAGATGCCCAGTATGTACTCCTATAAAACGGACCTTATCCAGCTGGTCTTCATACTTATGAAAGGCTGATAAGAGCATACCATCTCCTCCAATCGAGATAACAATATCGGGATTGGTATCATTAAGTATAAACTGATGCCTCTTCAAACGATCTCTCAATTCATACAAAACCCTTTGACTTTGCGGTTTTCTATTTGCAATTAGATCAATTCGTTTACCTGTATTCTTCATCTGTATCGTCACTATTTCCTACACCATCATTCAATTTTCTACTCAGAGGATCAAAAAGAGCTTGCGCTTCCTGGATATCATCACGAATTTTCCCCATTTCTTCATCCAATTGATGGGCAATCTTAGCAGTTATTTCTAGTCGCTTCTTTATTTCCTCTGGGAAATCCCCTTGGTATTTGTAGTTGAGAGAATGTTCTATCGTTGCCCAGAAATTCATTGCCAAAGTACGAATTTGAATTTCTGCTAAAATGGTTTTGGCACCACTAATCGTATCAACAGTGTATTCTACTACAACGTGATAAGAACGATATCCGGAAGCCTTTCTATGATTGATATAATCTCTCTCCTGCACAATACGCATGTCCTGACGCTTACGTAAAATAGCTACTACTTCTTGGACGTCATCAACAAATTGCACCATCACTCGTAAGCCAGCGATGTCTTGCAAATCATGTTCCAAAGTCGTATAGGTAATTCCACGACGAGCCATTTTTTCCTTGATACTCTCAATAGGTTTGACTCTACCTGTAACAAACTCAATCGGAGAATGCTTATTTTGCTTGCGATATTGCTTACGAATACCTCGAAGTTTAATCTTTAACTCACCAACAGCTTGAATGTAAGGATCTAAAAATTCTTCCCATTCTATGGTCATATATTCTCCCTTATTTTCATATTATCCTTTAAAAATATCTTTGATTTTTTCTCCAGATTCATATACAATAAATACACTGCTATTATATCATAAATCGCTTTCAATGATAAAAAAAAGGTAAGAAAAATGAAACATTTAGAAATTGAACTGAAAACACTATTGAAAATAGATGACTATTCTCGTCTTTTAAAACAGTTTACGAACGTCACCCCTGTCCTTCAAAAAAATTACTACATCGACACACCAGATTTTCAACTTCGAGAAAAGAAGGTTGCCATGCGCATTCGTACCTTTGATGACTGGGCAGAATTGACTCTAAAAGTCCCTCAAAGTGTTGGTAATATGGAATTTAATCAAAAGTTGAATCTAAAAGATGCAGAGAACTATCTGAATAAGGCAGAACTTCCACAAGGTCTTGTAGTTGATGAACTGGCTAAACATGGCATTAAAAGTAGCCAATGGAAGGTACTTGGGTGCTTAATGACCCTTCGCTACGAAATGGAAACCCCAATCGGCTTAATGGCTCTAGATAAGAGTCAATACTTTGATATCACAGATTACGAATTAGAACTCGAAGTAACAAATCATGAAGTAGGAAAAATAGATTTTCAAAAATTTTTAGAAGAAAATCAAATCACTTACCAAAAGGCACCTTCAAAATTAGTTCGGTTTGTCAAAAGCATGAAAAATTGCTGAAATAATCTCTTTTTTTTGGTAAAATAGAAAAGATAAGAATACTCGAATCCTATGTCTTAACTGCAAGGCAAAAAACAAGGATTCGCAAAGTTTACAGAGGATGGTCTAAAATGTCAGATAAAAAAAACATGAAACTTTTCGCACTTAACTCTAACCAAGAGATAGCACAAAAAATTGCGGACTCAGTAGGTGTCCCTCTTGGTAAACTATCATCTCGTCAGTTTTCTGACGGAGAAATCCAAGTAAATATCGAAGAAAGTGTCCGAGGTTACGATGTCTACATCATCCAATCAACTAGTTTCCCTGTTAACAACCACCTTATGGAATTGTTAATCATGGTAGATGCTTGTGTTCGAGCAAGTGCCCACAGCATCAACGTTGTCCTTCCATATTTTGGTTATGCACGCCAAGATAGAATTGCATCATCTAGAGAACCATTAACAGCAAAACTAGTTGCTAACATGCTGGTTAAAGCTGGTGTAGATCGTGTCCTTACCCTCGACTTACACGCAGTTCAAGTCCAAGGTTTCTTTGATATTCCTGTAGATAATCTTTACACTGTTCCTCTCTTTGCTAAACACTACTGTGATAAAGGATTAAGAGGTTCAGATGTTGTTGTCGTTAGCCCTAAAAATTCTGGTGTTAAACGTGCTCGTAGTTTGGCTGAATACTTAGATGCTCCAATCGCTATTATCGACTACCCTCAAGACGATGCAACTCGTAACGAAGGCTATATTATCGGTGATGTTGAAGGTAAAAAAGCCATCTTGATTGATGACATTTTAAATACAGGACGTACCTTCTCTGAAGCAGCTAAAATCGTAGAACATGAAGGGGCTACAGAAATTTATGCTGTTTCTAGTCATGGTCTCTTCGTTGAAGGTGCTGCTGAACTTCTTGATAAAACTAAGATTAAAGAAATTCTTGTTACCGATTCAGTAGCAACAAAAGAAAAAACACCTAAAAATGTATGCTACATCACTGCTAGTGAGTTAATTGGTGATGCTATCGTCCGTATCCACGAAAGAAAACCAGTCAGCCCACTCTTTGCCTACAACAAAAAGAAATAAGGTGATTTTTTGATTTATTTGGACAATGCTGCAACGACTCCCATGTCAGCAGTTGCTATCAAAGCTATGACGGAGGTCATGCAAGAGACTTATGGCAACCCCTCTAGTATTCACTGTCATGGTCGTCAGGCAAATAAATTATTGCGTCAGGCTCGTCAAGATTTAGCTCAACTATTAGGTACCAAACCCCAGCATGTTTTTTTCACTTCTGGAGGAACTGAAGGTAATAATGCTGCTATTATCGGCTATTGCCTTCGCCAACAAGAACGGGGAAAACACATCATCACTACAGCTATCGAACATCACGCGGTTTTGGAGACCATCGATTACTTGGTAGAGAAATTTGGGTTTGAAGTAACCATTATCCAACCTATCAATCAAGTCATCACTGCCAAACAAATCCAAGATGCTTTGCGTGAAGATACAATTTTAGTATCTACCATGTTTGCTAATAATGAAACTGGAAACTTACTTCCTATCGCTGAAATTGGTCAAATCCTGAAAGAACATCCTGCAGCCTATCACGTAGATGCGGTTCAGGCTATCGGAAAACTTCTAATTCATCCTGAAGAGTTAGGGATTGATTTTCTAACTGCATCAGCCCATAAATTTCATGGACCTAAAGGAATTGGTTTTCTTTATGCCTCCACATTGGACTTTGACTCCTATCTTCACGGTGGGGATCAAGAACAGAAAAAACGTGCAGGAACAGAAAATTTGCCAGCCATAGTAGGGATGGTTGCAGCCTTAAAAGAAGACTTAGAAAAGCATACAGAAAACATTGGCTTTGTACAAGAACTACTAGACTCTTTTCTCTCTGAGATGAACGGTACCAATTACTACCTCAATAAAGGGAACAACCATCTCCCCTATGTCCTCAACATTGGCTTTCCTGGCCAAAAGCATGATCTTTTACTATTACGGTTAGATTTAGCAGGAATTTCTATTTCTACTGGATCAGCTTGTACAGCAGGTATTGTCCAAACCAGCCATGTTCTGGAAGCTATGTACGGCAAAAATTCAGATCGTTTGAAGGAATCCGTTCGCATCAGTCTTTCACCACAAAACACCCTTGAAGAAATGCAAATCTTAGCACAATCCTTAAAAGAAATTATCGGAGGTTAACAACATGGCATTTGAAAAAACTATTCAGTTAAAAAATTGTCGTTACGACTACACGATTAGTCCATCAGTAAAAAAATTCACACTCAAAGATAATACCTTCTTTGAAACAAAAGTTGGTAACTATGAACTCACTCGCCTTCTTGAAAAAGTTCCAAATAGTGGAGAAGGTTTCCAACTTAAAATTATCATTAACAAAGAACTAACAGGTGCGAAAATCAACATCACTGACAAGTTTGGGCTACGTCTAGTTGATATTTTCAAATCAGAAGACCACCACATTCATCAGGAAAAATTTTATTTCCTAATGGATAGTTTAGTAGAACGTGGTGTCTTTACAAAATCAGAAAGATAGAGCTAAGATGTTTGAACTGATCTATAAGGATAGCTACCAGGTAGAGCGTACACTCAAATATGAAGATCATGAGTCTCTCATGCTGGCTTTGTCAGGATGTGTAACCCTACCAGATACACTTTATGTGATTTCTCTGAATTTTAAAGGTCAGAAAGTTTATCAGGGCCTAGTCGGAGACCTCTACCGTTTTCTATCAAATGCAGATTTTTTACATCAAAACTAAGAATTTTCTTAGTTTTTTCTCATTTTTGTTGATTTTTTCACAATCTTTCTATAAAATAGAAGAAAAGAAAGGTTGTGATTTTGTGAAAGATAAACAGTCTGCTATTCCAAAAGCAACAGCAAAAAGACTCTCTCTCTACTATAGAATTTTTAAGAGATTTCATGCAGAAAAAATTGAACGTGCAAATTCCAAACAAATTGCAGAAGCTATTGGTATTGATTCTGCAACCGTTCGTCGTGATTTTTCCTATTTTGGAGAACTAGGACGACGCGGTTTTGGTTATGATGTCAAAAAACTAATGAACTTTTTTGCTGATTTATTAAATGATAATTCCATTACCAATGTCATGTTGGTTGGAATCGGTAATATGGGCCATGCCCTTCTCCACTACCGCTTCCACGAGCGTAACAAGATGAAGATTATCATGGCCTTTGACCTAGATGACCATCCTGAAGTCGGTACCCAAACTCCTGACGGGATTCCCATTTACGGAATTTCTCAAATCAAGGAAACAATCAAGGATGCTGATGTCAAGACTGCTATCCTGACCGTTCCCAGCGTCAAGTCACAAGAGGTCGCTAATCTCTTGGTGGATGCTGGCGTGAAAGGAATTCTCAGTTTTTCGCCAGTCCATCTGCATTTACCCAAAGACGTGGTCGTTCAATATGTCGATTTGACAAGTGAACTCCAAACTCTCCTCTATTTCATGCGAAAAGAGGATTAGAAAGCGAACATCATTTTATGAAAAAACCAGTTATTGGGATTACAGGAAACGAAAAAACTCATCCAGATGATGACATCATGATGAGCTACGCAGCAAAAGGCTTTGTTGAAGGAGTTAAAGACGCTGGAGGGATTCCCATCATCCTACCGATTGGTGATCAAGAAATGGCTATCCACTATATTAGTTTGATTGACAAGCTCATCTTGACAGGTGGGCAAAATGTCGATCCAAAATTCTATGGCGAACCGAAAACCATTGATAGCAATGACTACCACCTTCAAAGAGATATCTTCGAACTAGCCCTCATCAAGGAAGCTATTAAACAGAAAAAGCCCATTTTCTCTGTCTGTCGTGGTACTCAACTCTTTAACGTTGCCATGGGTGGAACTCTGTATCAAGATATAGAAGACCACTGGCAAGATTGTTCGGCTGAGTACACAACTCAACGCTTGGTGACAGAACCTGATACAGTTCTTCGAGAAATCTATGGAGAAATTTCCCATATCAACTCCTTCCACCACCAGAGCATCAAGGATTTAGCACCAAATTTAAAGATTGCGGCTCATGATCCTAAAGATGGTATCATTGAAGCTGTCATGAGTACGGATGATGTTGCCTTTCTCGGTGTCCAATGGCACCCAGAATTTCTATTTGAAAATCGTCCCAAAGATAAAAACCTCTTTGACTATGTCGTAAATGAACTTTAAATTAAATCTGTCTTTTCACGGTAACTAAAGTAATCAGAATGAGATACAATTAGATGATCTAAAAGAACAAGCCCCATGAGCTCACAGGCTTCCTTGACTAGTTTGGTTACATGATCATCATTGCGACTTGGAGCTACAGCTCCTGAAGGATGATTATGTACCAATATGACAGATGTCGCCATGTGCTTGATTGCATAATGTAGAATCTCTCTAGGTTCTGCCAGACTACGAGTCGCTGAACCTATAAAAATCGTCTGTTGATGAATAATTTGATTTTGAGTATTGAGATAGAGCGCCACTAGGTGCTCTTGTTTTTTATCTCCCAGTTCCTGTTGCATTTTTTTAGCAAGTTTTTGGCTACTAAGAATAGATTCCATCTCTAGTGTTTCTTTTTTATGGATACGATGTCCTAATTCTATCATAGCTTGCAATTCAATAGCCTTTATTCGTCCAATTCCTGACAATCCTTGCAATTCTTGCAGGGTCATTTTTTTTAGATCAGTTAAGGAACTGATACTATTTAAGACTTTTTGGGCAATTTCAAATACACTTACTTGACGTGTCCCGGTTCTAAGTAAAATAGCTAATAATTCTTGGTTGCTGAGTGATTCAACACCTTCCTTAACTAGCCTTTCCCTTGGTAATAGTGAATCTTCTTGAAATGAAATACTGTACATAAAAATCCTCCTCAGTTTATTATTCGTGAGAAGGATTGAAAATTAGATTTTTTTCTCAATTGGAGCTACACTGGCAAGTAATTTTTTAAGACCCACTTCAGGAAAATTGATTTTCAATTCCTGTGTCGCACCGTTACCAGAAACTTCAAGAACTGTCCCCTCTCCCCATTTCTTATGGATGGCAATGTCTCCAATAGACCAACTAGTTTCATTGGATTTTGATTGATTTCCACTAGTAAATTGTCCAAAAGGCAAACCGCTTGATTGGATAGTTCTTGGTGAGGCATTTCGTTTACGATCCTGAAGTGCCTGGGATAAGCTCATGCCTTGACCAAAAGCTACGCCACCACTGCTGTAAGATGCCTTAAAGCTAGTGTTGGCTGGTTTAGCTAAACCTTGGTATTCAAGCAAGTCAGAGCTAATTTCATTAATAAAACGTGTAGGGCGATTGTAGCTAGTACGACCAAAAAGTAAACGGGAGTTGGCATTTGTCAGATAAAGAATTTTCTCTGCACGCGTGATGCCAACATAGGCCAAACGACGTTCTTCTTCTAGTTCATCAGGGTCTTCAGCTGCTCGGCTCAGTGGAAAAACATTTTCCTCCATCCCAATCAGAAAGACAACTGGAAACTCAAGCCCCTTGGCCGCATGCAAGGTCATCAAAGTCACTTCTGATGTTTCTTGACTACCAGAATCTGTATCCGCTATCAAAGCCAAGTCATTTAGGAAACGGCTGAGCTTATCTAAACCAGTTTCATCTTCTTGACTATCAGGATTATCATCAAAGTTTTTCGTAACAGAAAGGAACTCTTCAATATTTTCAATTCGCGCCTTGCTTTCCAAGGTTGCTTGGGTCTTAAGAATATCAACATAACCTGTTTTCTCTATAACTGCTTCAACCAAATCTGTAAGGTTTAATTGATCCAGTTGTTCTCGCAAATCGAGAATCATATTTGCAAAATCCCAGATAGACTGGGCTGCTTTACCCTTGATACCAGATAACATGATATTAGCAGAAGCATCCAGCATGGACATGTCTTGCATATTGGCAAAATCACGGATTTTCTCAACAGTACCTGGACCAATACCACGCTTAGGTTCATTAATGATACGCTCAAAACTGATATTGTCACTCAAATTGGCAATGAGGTTGAGGTAAGCGATAATATCGCGGATTTCCTTACGGCTGTAGAACTTGGTTCCTCCAACCATGGTATAAGGAATATTGGACTTAAGTAGTGCTTCTTCAATGGTGCGAGATTGGGCATTGGTACGGTAGAGAACTGCAAAGTCTTTGTGAAGAAAGTTTTGATTTCTACCAAGTTCATCAATTGTTTTGGCTATAAACACAGCCTCATCTAGCTCATCATTAGCACGATAGTAAACGATTTGCTCCCCATCAGCGTTTTGAGTCCAGAGATTCTTAGGACGGCGATTTTTATTGTTTTTAATGACCTCGTTGGCCGCTTGCAGAATGGTTTTAGTTGAACGGTAATTCTCCTCCAACAAAACAACCTTGGCTTGGGGGTAATCCTTTTCAAAGTCCAAAATATTCTGCATATCAGCACCACGCCAGCCGTAGATAGACTGGTCCGCATCCCCAACCACACAGATGTTTTTAAAGCGCGAAGCTAAGAGTTTGACTAATTGGTACTGGGCATGGTTGGTATCTTGATACTCATCCACATGAATATACTGAAACTTCTGCTGGTAGTAGGTCAAGACATCGGGATTTTGATCAAATAAACGCAAGGTCAACATGATCAAATCATCAAAGTCAACCGACTCCGACTGACGCAATTCTTTTTGGTAAGCAGTGTAGCACTGAGCCACGATTTGCGTATACATATCGCCAGCTTGGGCAGCATAAACCACGTCATCAATCAAATCATTCTTAGCATTAGAAATAGTCCCTAAGATACTCCGTTCATTCCATTTTTTAGGATCCAAGTTCAACTGTTTGAGAATGCGTTTCATGAGCGTTCGTTGTTCGCCAGGATCGACAATAGTAAAATTACGGTTGTAGCCAATATGATCCGCATCGCGACGCAAAATACGAACGCACATGGAGTGGAAGGTCGCAATCAAACAGTCCTGAGTCGCAGGATTGAGCCCATAGGCACGCTCCTTCATCTCACGCGCAGCCTTATTGGTAAAGGTAATGGCTAAGATATTCCATGGATTGACCATCTTTTCATCAATCAAATAGGCAATACGGTGGGTCAACACTCGTGTCTTACCTGACCCGGCACCCGCCATGATTAACAGAGGTCCTTCTGTCGTTTGTACCGCCTCAGCCTGACGGTCATTCATTCCATTCAATAATGCGTTCATCTTCTCTTCCTTACTCTTGAAATCAATGTTTCTATTATATCAGAAATTAAGCAAAATATCTTTACCAAGACTGACTGCGTCTAGAAGAAACACGATCATCAGCTGAAGACACATCCATAAATTTAAAAAAGAAAAAAGAGTCTGGATACTATTCCAAACTCATTAAAATTCAAGAGACTATTAGAACAAGCCTAGTACAGTTCCGTCACTTTCAACATCCATGTTGAGAGCAGCTGGTCGTTTTGGAAGTCCTGGCATGGTCATGACATCACCAGTTAAGGCAACGATAAAGCCTGCACCTAATTTTGGTACCAATTCACGAATGGTGATTTCAAAGTTTTCTGGTGCTCCAAGTGCATTAGGATTATCTGAGAAGCTATACTGAGTCTTAGCCATACAGATTGGCAATTTATCCCAACCATTTTGAACAATTTGAGCGATTTGCGTTTGAGCTTTCTTCTCGAAGTTTACTTTTGAACCACGATAGATTTCAGTAACAATCTTTTCAATCTTTTCTTGAACAGAAAGATCATTGTCATACAAACGTTTGTAGTTAGCTGGGTTTTCAGCGATAGTCTTGACAACTGTTTCAGCAAGAGCTACTCCACCTTCTGCGCCATCAGCCCAGACACTTGCTAGTTCAACTGGTACATCAATTGAGGCACAGAGTTCTTTCAAGGCTGTAATTTCAGCTTCTGTATCAGATACAAATTCGTTAATCGCTACAACTGCAGGTACACCAAATTTACGGATATTTTCAACATGGCGTTTCAAGTTGGCAAAACCGTCACGAACAGCTTCTACGTTTTCTTCAGTCAGAGCGTCTTTAGCCACACCACCATTCATCTTAAGGGCACGAAGGGTTGCAACAATGACAACTGCATCTGGAGATGTTGGCAAGTTTGGCGTCTTGATATCAAGGAATTTCTCGGCACCAAGGTCTGCACCAAAACCAGCTTCTGTAACTGTGTAATCAGCCAAATGAAGGGCTGTTGTCGTTGCCAAGACAGAGTTACATCCATGAGCGATATTGGCAAATGGACCACCGTGTACAAAGGCAGGTGTACCGTAAATTGTCTGAACCAAGTTTGGCTTAATCGCATCCTTCAAAATCAAAGCCAAGGCACCTTCAACCTGCAAATCGCCAACAGAAACTGGCGTACGGTCATAGCGATAACCGATTACGATATTAGCCAAACGGCGTTTCAAGTCCTCAATGTCCGTTGCCAAGCAAAGAATGGCCATGATTTCAGAAGCGACGGTAATGTCAAAACCATCCTCACGTGGAATTCCGTTTAGAGGACCTCCAAGTCCAACGGTCACATGACGAAGAGCGCGGTCGTTCAAATCCACAACACGTTTCCAAAGGATACGACGTTGGTCAATTCCTAGCTCATTCCCTTGGTGCAAGTGATTGTCAATCAAGGCAGAAAGCGCATTGTTAGCAGTTGTAATGGCATGCATGTCTCCAGTAAAGTGGAGATTGATGTCTTCCATTGGCAGAACTTGGGCGTACCCACCACCAGCAGCACCACCCTTAATCCCCATTACTGGACCAAGAGACGGTTCGCGGATTGCAATCATGGTTTTCTTGCCGATCTTATTCAAGGCATCCGCAAGACCAATGGTAATGGTTGATTTTCCTTCACCTGCAGGTGTTGGGTTGATAGCAGTAACCAAAATCAATTTACCAACTGGATTGTTCTCAACTGCACGAATTTTATCAAAGCTGAGCTTAGCCTTGTACTTTCCATACAACTCCAAATCATCGTAAGAAATACCAAGTTTCTCTACAACATCAACGATTGGTTTCAACTCAATACTCTGTGCGATTTCAATATCTGTTTTCATTCAAAACTCCTCTAACCTCTAATAAGATAATTTATTATAACATAAAAAACAGATTTTTAATAGAAGTAAACTCTATAAACGTTCGTGAATATCCCTGTTTTTAAGGTTTTTAGAGTCCTTTCTTAAATTTTATATGGCTTTATAGTTTGAAACTATATTCTTTCCTTTTACCAAATTTTTATCACTTTCATTTTACTTACCGTTTATTTTTGTGTACAATAGTGCTATGAAAATTTTAGTTACTTCGGGTGGTACCAGTGAAGCTATCGATAGCGTCCGCTCTATCACTAACCATTCTACAGGTCGCTTGGGGAAAATCATCACAGAAACTTTGCTTGCTGCAGGGCATGAAGTTTGTTTAATGACGACAAAACGAGCTTTGAAGCCAAAAGCCCATCCCAACCTAAATATTCTAGAAATTAACAATACCAAGGACCTTCTACTGGAAATGCAAGAACGTGTTCAGGATTATCAGGTCTTGATTCACTCAATGGCTGTTTCTGACTACACTCCCGTTTATATGACAGGGCTTGAAGAAGTCCAAGCTAGCCCCAATCTAGAAGAATTTTTAAGCAAGCAGAATCATCAAGCTAAGATTTCTTCAACTGATGATGTTCAGGTTTTGTTCCTTAAAAAGACACCAAAAATCATCTCTCTAGTCAAGGAATGGAATCCTGCTATTCATCTGATTGGTTTCAAACTACTGGTTGATGTTAACGAAGACTATCTGGTTGACATTGCTAGAAAAAGTCTTATCAAGAACCAAGCAGACTTGATTATCGCAAATGACCTGACTCAAATCTCAGAGAACCAGCATCGTGCAATCTTTGTTGAAAAAGATCAGCTACAAACAGTCCAGACTAAAGAAGAAATTGCAAAACTCCTCCTTGAAAAAATTCAAGCCTATCATTCTTAGAAAGGAAAGCTATGGCAAACATTCTCTTGGCTGTAACGGGCTCAATCGCCTCTTACAAGTCGGCAGATTTACTTAGTTCTCTAAAAAAACAAGGTCATCAGATCACAGTCATAATGACTCAGGCTGCTACAGAGTTTATCCAACCATTGACACTACAGGTACTCTCACAGAACTCCGTCCACTTGGATGTCATGAAAGAACCCTATCCTAATCAGGTTAATCATATTGAACTTGGAAAAAAAGCAGATTTATTTATCGTGGCTCCTGCAACTGCTAACACTATTGCAAAACTAGCCCACGGCTTTGCGGACAACATGGTAACTTGTATGGCTCTAGCCTTGCCAAGTCATATTCCCAAACTCATTGCACCAGCTATGAATACAAAAATGTATGACCATCCAGCAACTCAGGCTAATCTGAAAACATTAGAGAACCACGGCTATCAGCTGATTGCTCCAAAGGAATCCCTACTAGCTTGTGG
This sequence comes from Streptococcus sp. SK643, assembly GCF_000259505.1. Classification (GTDB taxonomy): domain Bacteria; phylum Bacillota; class Bacilli; order Lactobacillales; family Streptococcaceae; genus Streptococcus. Next base: position 113,729 of record NZ_AJMM01000019.1, on the reverse strand, counting down.
AGACCACGGACGAGGAGCCTTAGCTGACCTCACAATTATTTTAGAAAGAATAAAGGAAACTCTCGATGAAAAAACGCTCTAATATTGCACCCATTGCTATCTTTTTTGCAACCATGCTCGTGATTCATTTTTTGAGCTCATTAATATTTAATCTATTCCCATTTCCTATCAAACCGACCCTCGTTCACATTCCTGTGATTATCGCAAGCATCATTTATGGTCCACGAGTTGGAGTTACACTTGGATTTTTGATGGGGTTACTTAGCTTAACTGTTAACACAATTACGATTCTACCGACAAGCTACCTCTTCTCTCCATTCGTACCGAACGGGAACATCTATTCAGCTATGATTGCCATTGTCCCACGTATTTTGATTGGTTTAACTCCTTATCTAGTCTATAAACTAATGAAAAACAAGACTGGTCTGATTTTAGCTGGTGCCCTTGGTTCACTTACCAACACAGTCTTTGTACTTGGTGGAATTTTCTACCTTTTTGGAAATGTTTTTGATGGTAATATCCAAAAACTCCTAGCAACTGTTATCTCAACAAATTCGATTGCCGAATTAGTCATTTCCGCAGTTCTAACCCTAGCGATTGTTCCAAGACTACAAACTTTAAAGAAATAAAAAACAACTCCACTTTCGTCCTGAAGGTGGAGTTTTCATTTTAAAAAATGTAAATAATCAATAGAATGTGAACACCAAGTCTTAATAAATGATGTAAAAGAGGGGTTGATTCTTGGTTCCTCTTACTATCCAAATATATACTTACTGACAATAACATCAAACCAAAAGAAATCACCATATTGACAAAAAAAATAATTTCTACCATGATTCCTATAACTCCCACATAGTAAAAACCTACTAAGGGATTCATGATAAGTGAAAAAGCCAAAACACCTGCTAGTAGATAGATTAGTGATAGAACAAATAAACTATAGACTATAAAACGAGTCCAACCAGAGACAACCCGTCCTTTTTTCCGCTGTTTTGAAATGGAGAAGATTACCACAACTAGGTAAACAAAAAGAAACATATCATTATCTCCTACGAACCAACTATTTTACTACATTTTAACCCAATTTATCTTATAAATCAATATTAAATCTTGACTTAACTGACTATTTATTGTACTATACTTATGTATATACAGATAAATGGAGGTTCTTATGAATATACGGAAAAAAACACAATTTATGACAATGACAGCCCTATTAACGGCTATTGCGATTTTAATTCCTCTTGTCATGCCTTTTAAGATTATCATTCCACCTGCTTCTTATACTTTGGGGAGTCACATTGCTATTTTTATCGCCATGTTTTTATCTCCCTTGATGGCAATTTTTGTTATTATAGCCTCTAGTTTTGGTTTTTTGATGGCTGGCTATCCCATGGTGATTGTTTTTAGGGCTTTTTCCCATATCTTTTTTGGGACTCTAGGAGCTCTTTATCTACAAAAATTCCCTGATACCCTCGATAAACCAAAATCTTCCTGGATGTTCAACTTTATTTTAGCTATCATTCATGCCCTTGCTGAAGTATTAGCCTGTGTCATTTTTTACGCAACTTCTGGTACCAACGTAGCAAATATGTTTTATGTTCTCTTTGTCCTAGTTGGATTTGGTACAATTATCCATAGTATGGTAGACTATACATTAGCACTTGCAGTATTTAAAGTGCTTCGAAAACGCCGTTAAAAGGAATTTCTATGACAAAAAATCGTAAACAAGCCCTACTTCAACTCTTGAAAGAATCTCCAAAAGCCCTCAATGGCCAAAGATTAGCTGAGCACTTTCATGTCACACGTCAAGTCATTGTACAAGACATTGCAATTTTGAGAGCCGATGGCGCTCCTATCCTATCAACCAATCGTGGCTACATCTATAAGCAAGTTGATGTCAATCCATACGTCCACAAACTTTTCAAAGTTAAGCATGAAGTTGAAGAAATTGGACGAGAATTACTTGCTATCGTAGATAATGGCGGTCGCGTTCAAAATATCTTGATTGATCATCCTGTATATGGAGAAATCGAAACCTTGCTTAAACTGACCTGTCGACGCGATGTCCAACACTTTCTAGAACAAGTTGAAAGAGCTGACTTTAAACCAATTTCTGAATTGACAGATGGCATTCATTATCACCTAGTTGAGGCCGAAACACAACAAGACCTCCACTATATCGAGGAGGCCTTGGATCAGCTCGGTTATTTGGCAAAGGATTAGAAAATTTTCTTTTCCCAATCGTCTTCTGTACGGCGAGGGTAAAAAAATTCAGATTTGTCCGGAGCTTCCATCATCTCCATCAAGGGTAACATATCATAGGCCAGATCCAAGTTTGGAATCTGGTCTTTTTGCACCCAAGAAACTTCTCCTTCATCTGAAGAGCGAAGGGTACCAGAGAACTCAGTCGCCTTATAACAAACGACAATATAGCGCCCACCTGTATCTAGTGGCCAATTTTTAATGCCGACAAGTTGAGGATTTTGGATAGTCAACCCTGTTTCTTCATAGATTTCACGAATGACAGACTCTGCGAAAGATTCGCCATTTTCTACATGGCCTCCTGGAAAGGCATAACCAGACCAGCGATTGGTTTCAGGAGCGCGATACTGCATCACCACGCGCTGCGTTTCGAGGTCTTCAATCAGACAGATATTGGTTAAAATCGTTAATTGAGAACGGGACATAAATTTACTCGCTTTCTAAATTAGATAACTTTTTCATGGCTAATTTCAGATTTCATAATGAAGGGATTAATTCGCTCGTGGTAATCATTTACTTCATGAAGCAAATATCCTTTTTTAATGACAATTTCTTGTTCCCGAACTTCAAAATCAAGTGTTATTGGAAGAGGAATTTGTGGCATAAAAGCCAAAATAACAAACATAAATATCCATATATATAAACTACAAATAGCACTACGAATTCCTTCAAAGAGACGGTATCGTTCCTTGAAACAATAACTAAGAATATGCGCGATAACCAAAATAACTGGTACAAATTGTCCTGTTTTAAATATAATGGGAATGAATGGTATTCCAAATATTCCAAAGAGAAGGTCTAGAATTACCAGATGTCTCCAAAAACGAATAAAAAGAGTAATCACTAAAAGGAAAAGCCAACTATCCCAAAGAATGGGAGTAAACGATAAACCAAATATTGATAGGCAAAAATCGATAAGGACAAATCCTAGTAAAATAAGATAGACTATTCTAAATAAAGTTAAGTGTTTCAAGATGGATGACTCCTTTTCTTTTTATGTTTATACTTCAATAATTGATGGACTGTATGTTGTTCCAAATCCATTATTAATATCGAGCTAAGATACTTAATGAAAAAGTTTTTAGTCATTATGAATTCCATAATCCTTCATTTTATGATTTTGAATTTTTAAAGTTGTCTTGCTACCAGACCGATAGCCTTTCCCACTTTTTCCAGCGTAATAATAAGAGATTTCATAAAATGCGTCTGCAAGATCTGCGCTATCTATTCCATTTTTGATAAACTCTGTCAGACCACCTTCACCATTAAAATAATCTTTCTCACCCTCTTCTAAAACAGTGTCTTTATAAGTAACACTTCCTTTAAGAATTCCTTTTTCCAAAAATTCATCAATAGGGAGGTCATATAAACCTTGAAAGGCTTTACCTTCCCTATGGTTCTTTTCGATGAGGGCATAATAGTCTTGAATATTGTCAGATTCAGTATCGACACTCCAGTAACTATTCACGAATTCAAAATTGGGATTTTCATATTGCTTGAAAAAATTCTCTACTTTTTCTTTATTAGAAACACTTACAGGGTTCTGGTTGAGTATCTGATCTGCTATATGTGAAAATTGATGTAACATCGTTTTGATAGTTCCATCATAGGCTAGTTCTTCCTCCGTTTTTCTAGAAGTTCTGGAAGATTTAGGATCATATATCAAACTATCACTAACAGTTACTCTCCTACCATTAACTTCTTCACTATAATCGTATTCAATTTCATACTCTACAGAAGGCCATCTGTATCTAGAATATTTAGTAACCTTTACATCTCCTTCGAAACCATATAACTTTAAGGTTCTTCTTGTTACACTCTCAATTTCTGATTGAGATGGTCCAGAAAAAGTATTATGAAAGTTAACTACTAAAATCACTACAAAACTTAGAAAACAGGCTGAGAGGATAATTGCGATAAAACTGAAATTCAACACTAACGCTTTTTTCATTACTACATTCTCCTAGTTAAACACATTTAAAATTCATTCCCCTAATCCAACGCCTTGACTTCCAACATCATATCACGGGTCTGAGCTGCTAGTTCAAAGTCAAGCACTTCAACAGCTTCTTGCATTTGTTTTTCTAGTTTCTTGACAAGTTCTTTGCGCTCTTGTTTGTTGAGACTATTGATATCGACTTCCTTGTCTTCTTCCTTAGCAACTGCCTTGGTTACAGAAATCAGATCACGGATTTCTTTCTTGATTGTCTGAGGCACAATACCGTGTTCTTCATTATAGGCCATCTGGATTGTACGACGACGGGCAGTTTCATCCATGGCACGCTGCATAGACTGGGTCACAGTGTCCGCATACATAATGACATGTCCCTCACTATTACGAGCAGCACGTCCAATAGTCTGGATGAGTCCACGTTCGTTACGAAGAAAACCTTCCTTGTCAGCATCAAGAATGGCTACGAGACTCACTTCAGGTACGTCAATCCCTTCACGGAGCAGGTTAATTCCGACCAAGACATCAAAGACACCCAAGCGCAGGTCACGGATAATCTCCGTCCGTTCCAAGGTCTTGATATCCGAGTGCATGTACTTGACCTTGATACCCATTTCTTTGAAATAGTCCGTCAAATCTTCTGCCATTTTCTTGGTCAAAGTGGTAATAAAAGTTCGTTCGTTCTTTTCAACACGGGCATTAATTTCACCTAAGAGGTCATCAATTTGTCCCATAGTCGGACGGACTTCCACTTCAGGATCCAAAAGACCTGTTGGTCGAATGATTTGCTCAATCACTGTCTCAGTCTGTTCATGTTCATAGTCACCAGGTGTTGCTGAAACGTAGACAATCTGGTGCACATGACTTTCAAACTCTTCGCGACGTAAAGGTCGATTGTCCAATGCTGATGGCAAACGGAAACCATAATTAACCAGCATTTCCTTACGCGAACGGTCCCCATTGTACATGCCCTTGATTTGCCCCATAGTCATGTGACTCTCGTCAATCATGATTAAGAAATCATCTGGAAAGAAGTCGAGAAGCGTATAAGGAGGCTCTCCTTCACTACGACCATCCATGTGGCGTGAATAATTTTCAACCCCGTTGGTATAGCCCATCTCACGTAACATCTCAATATCATACTCTGTCCGCTGTTTCAAGCGTTGTGCTTCCAGCAATTTACCTTCTTTTTCAAAGACTGCTAACTGCTCTTCCAACTCCGCCTGAATCTTGGCTATAGCAACTTCCATATGGTCGTCATTGGTCACAAAGTGTGTTGCAGGGAAAATTGCCAAATGATCCACTTCCCCCAATACCTGACCAGTCAAAGCTTCAACCTCACGGATACGGTCAATCTCGTCTCCGAAAAACTCCACTCGAAAGGCATGCTCATCACGAGAAGCAGGGAAAATCTCCACCACATCCCCACGAACACGAAATCTTCCCCGTTGGAAATCAATGTCATTTCGCTCAAACTGGATATCTACCAAGTCATTTAAGAGTTTATCACGAGAAATTTCTAGACCAGGTCGTAGACTAACAACGCTGTCTGAGTATTCCTTGGGAGAACCCAAACCATAGATACAGGAGACAGAGGCCACGACAATAACATCATTTCGCTCCAAAAGAGCCGAAGTCGCTGAGTGACGGAGTTTGTCAATCTCGTCATTTACAGAACTATCCTTCTCAATATAGGTATCGCTTGAAGGTACATAAGCCTCAGGCTGGTAATAATCATAGTAGGATACGAAATACTCAACAGCATTTTCAGGGAAAAATTCCTTGAACTCTCCATAGAGCTGGCCTGCAAGCGTCTTATTGTGAGCAATGACCAGAGTCGGTTTATTGACTTTAGAAATAACCTGACTCATGGTATAGGTCTTTCCAGTACCAGTCGCTCCCATCAATATTTGAGCTTTCTCTCCACCTTCGATATTGTCAACCAACTGCTCGATAGCTTGTGGTTGATCTCCTGACGGTTGATATTTTGATACTAATTTAAATTGATTATCTGTAATGCGATTAATCATAAGAATCCTCTCTCCATTTGTTATTCCTATTTTAGCATACTTGTAGTATTTTCACGAAGAAAAGGACGGACCGAGGTCACATCCTTTCATTTTCTTTCTTTAATTGATAAGCGAGATAGGCAATCAGTAACAACAAAACAAGGCTTGTCATGATAGAACCTTCTATCCCAAAAGACCCTCCTGATAGCCAGTCTTGATTGCCTTGTGGGGTAAATTCCATGATTGATGTTCCTGACTGCTGACCACTAACTAATATTCCAAAGAGATTGCCCTGCGCAAAATTCCATGCTCCATGGATACCGCCTATACCCCAAATAGTATCTGTTTTGAGAAGATATAGGGCCATGGCAATCCCAAATAAAAAGAGATTCATTGCAGACAAGGGGGTTATACCTGAATTTCCTAAATGAAGCAAGGTAAAAAGACTACTAGATATGACGATAGCGACTTTGAGATTGGTCCTCTTAGCGAGTTGTGGAATCAACCAAGCACGAGTAACCAATTCTTCTGCCGTTCCTTGTAAAATCCAAAAAGGTATTGTAAACAAAGTAAAAGCTAGCGAATATGTATCCAAGTGAAGGGAGTCAAAATGATACTGTCCCAACACTACTAGTCCAACTAAAGTAACTATAAAGAGGAACAATCCAAGACCGTATCCTTTAAATAGGGCACTTAAAAAATTTTCTTTATAGAATCCCAAGGTTCGAATAGGTCTTTTTTCAACTTTTCTAGTCCATCTAAACACAGTTAAGATGATAAAACCAAAGGACAGTAATTCAAATATTAAATGGACATCACTAACTCTATCAGAGATATTATGAAATAGAGCTTGAAGAAAATCTGCAATTCTTTGACCACCTACACCAAGACTGCTAAATAGCCCAATCAATGCTAAAAAACTAAGTCCAAAAAATAGAGAAGCAATGAACTCAGATACATAGACGAAAAATAGAGCTAACAAGGGACTTGTGTAAATATTTAAACTCATTTTAGAAGTTTCAAAGTCTTTTAAGATTCTTTTATCTTTCATAACTTTATCCTCATTTGATAGATTATATACCTTTATTTTAACACTTTTTTTGTGGGAATCAAACCAAAAACAAAATTAATAATGTTATATCTTCTCACATCATTTTTGCTAAAATTTGCCTTTTTTTATTTTTTTTGCTATAATGAGAAAATATTCGGAAAAGGAGACTAAAAATGAAGAAAAAATTTCTAGCTTTTTTGCTAATTTTATTTCCAATTTTCTCATTAGGTATTGCGAAAGCTGAAACGATTAAGATTGTTTCTGATACCGCCTATGCACCTTTTGAGTTTAAAGATTCAGATCAAGTTTACAAAGGAATTGATGTTGACATTATCAACAAAGTCGCTGAGATTAAAGGATGGAATATTCAGATGTCCTATCCTGGCTTTGATGCGGCGGTCAATGCAGTCCAAGCAGGTCAAGCTGACGCTATTATGGCAGGTATGACAAAAACGAAAGAACGTGAACATGTCTTCACTATGTCTGATACTTACTATGATACAAAAGTTGTCATCGCAACCACAAAGTCTCATAAGATTAGTCAGTATGAACAACTGAAAGGCAAAACCGTTGGAGTCAAAAACGGAACTGCTGCCCAACGTTTTCTTGAAAGTATCAAGGATAAATACGGTTTTACCATTAAAACGTTTGATACTGGTGACTTGATGGATAACAGCTTAAGTGCGGGTTCTATTGACGCTATGATGGATGACAAACCTGTTATTGAGTATGCCATTAACCAGGGTCAAGACCTCCATATTGAAATGGATGGTGAAGCGGTTGGAAGTTTTGCTTTCGGGGTTAAAAAAGGAAGTAAATACGAACACCTTGTCACTGAATTTAACCAAGCATTAGCAGAAATGAAAAAAGATGGTAGTCTTGATAAGATTATCAAAAAATGGACTGCTTCATCATCGTCAGCAGTACCTACAACATCTACTGCAGCTGGTTTAAAAGCAACTCCAGTCAAAGCTAAATACATCATTGCCAGTGATTCATCTTTTGCACCTTTTGTCTTCCAAAATTCAAGTAACCAATACACTGGTATCGATATGGAACTGATTAAAGCTATCGCAAAAGACCAAGGTTTTGAAATCGAAATCACCAACCCAGGTTTTGATGCAGCCATCAGCGCTGTTCAAGCTGGTCAAGCAGATGGTATCATCGCTGGTATGTCAGTCACTGATGCTCGTAAGGCAACTTTTGACTTCTCAGAATCCTACTACACTGCTAATACTATCCTTGGTATCAAAGAATCAAGCAATATTGCTTCTTATGAAGATTTAAAAGGAAAGACAGTCGGTGTTAAAAACGGAACTGCTTCTCAAACCTTCCTAACAGAAAATCAAAGCAAATACGGCTACAGAATCAAAACCTTCGCTGATGGTTCGTCAATGTATGATAGTTTAAACACTGGATCTATCGATGCTGTCATGGATGATGAGCCTGTCCTTAAATATTCTATCAGCCAAGGGCAAAAATTGAAAACACCAATCGCTGGAACTCCAATCGGTGAAACAGCTTTTGCAGTTAAAAAAGGAGCAAATCCAGAATTGATTGAAATGTTCAACAACGGACTTGCAAACCTTAAAGCAAACGGTGAATTCCAAAAGATTCTTGATAAATACCTAGCTAGCGAATCTTCAACTGCTTCAACAAGCACTGTTGATGAAACAACTATCTGGGGCTTGCTCCAAAATAACTACAAACAACTCCTTAGCGGGCTTGGTATCACTCTTGCTCTAGCTCTTATCTCATTTGCTATTGCTATTGTTATTGGGATTATCTTCGGTATGTTTAGCGTGAGTCCATACAAATCTCTTCGTGTTCTAGCTGAGATTTTCGTTGATGTTATCCGTGGAATTCCATTGATGATTCTTGCAGCATTTATCTTCTGGGGGATTCCAAACTTCATCGAATCCATCACAGGTCAACAAAGTCCAATTAACGACTTTGTAGCTGGAACCATTGCCCTCTCTCTCAATGCAGCCGCTTATATCGCTGAAATCGTTCGTGGCGGTATCCAGGCCGTCCCAGTTGGTCAAATGGAAGCCAGCCGTAGTCTTGGTATCTCTTACGGAAAAACCATGCGTAAGATTATCTTGCCACAAGCAACTAAGTTGATGTTGCCAAACTTTGTTAACCAATTCGTTATCGCTCTTAAAGATACAACCATCGTATCTGCTATCGGTTTGGTTGAACTCTTCCAAACTGGTAAGATTATCATCGCCCGTAACTACCAAAGTTTCAAGATGTATGCAATCCTTGCTATCTTCTATCTTGTAATTATCACACTTTTGACTAGACTAGCGAAACGCTTAGAAAAGAGGATTCGTTAATGGCAAAACTAAAAATTGATGTAAATGATTTACACAAGCATTATGGAAAAAATGAAGTTTTAAAAGGAATTACGACTAAGTTCTATGAAGGAGATGTTGTTTGTATCATCGGTCCTTCAGGTTCTGGTAAATCAACCTTCCTTCGTAGCCTCAATCTTCTAGAAGAAGTTACTAGCGGTCACATCACTGTGAACGGCTATGACTTGACTGAAAAAACAACCAATGTTGACCACGTCCGTGAAAATATCGGAATGGTTTTCCAACACTTTAACCTTTTCCCTCACATGTCTGTACTGGACAACATCACCTTTGCTCCTATTGAGCACAAGTTGTTGACTAAGGAAGAAGCTGAGAAATTGGGAATGGAGTTGCTTGACAAGGTTGGGCTAGCAGATAAAGCTAATGCTAACCCAGATAGCCTATCAGGTGGTCAAAAGCAACGTGTAGCCATCGCTCGTGGACTCGCAATGAATCCAGACATCATGCTCTTTGATGAACCAACTTCTGCCCTTGACCCAGAAATGGTTGGAGACGTTCTTAACGTTATGAAAGATTTGGCAAAACAAGGCATGACCATGATTATCGTAACCCATGAAATGGGATTTGCTCGCCAGGTCGCTAACCGTGTTATCTTTACTGCGGATGGTGAATTCCTAGAAGACGGCACTCCTGATCAAATCTTTGATAACCCTCAACACCCGCGTCTAAAAGATTTCTTGGACAAGGTTCTAAATGTATAAGACTAAACTGTAAGGATTTCCTTGCAGTTTTTTCTATCTCGTATTGGATTTTTGATTTTTTTGAAAATTATGATAAAATTAAATTTATGAAACTGAGGTTCCCTCATACCTAGATCGTCTAGGAATAAAAATAGAAATTAGGTAGCTAGATGTCATCAAAAGTTATTGTTACAATTTTCGGTGCAAGTGGAGACCTGGCTAAACGCAAGCTCTACCCTTCCCTTTTTAGACTTTACAAATCAGGTAATCTTTCCGAACACTTTGCTGTCATTGGAACTGCTCGTCGTCCATGGAGCAAGGAATATTTTGAATCTGTTGTTGTTGAATCCATCCTTGATTTAGCAGATAGTACCGAACAGGCCCAAGAATTTGCTAGCCACTTCTACTATCAAAGTCATGATGTCAATGATACTGAACACTATAATGCTTTACGTCAATTACAAGCAGATTTAAATGAAAAATACCAAGCTGAGCACAATAAACTCTTCTTCTTGTCTATGGCTCCTCAGTTCTTTGGAACCATTGCAAAGCACCTCAAATCTGAAAACATTGTTGATGGTAAAGGTTTTGAGCGCTTAATTGTTGAAAAACCGTTTGGTACAGATTACCCTTCAGCAAGTAAACTAAATGAAGAGCTTCTAGCAACATTTGATGAAGAACAAATCTATCGTATTGATCATTACCTTGGAAAAGAAATGATTCAAAGCATCTTTGCGGTTCGTTTTGCCAACATGATTTTTGAAAATGTTTGGAATCGTGATCATATTGATAATGTACAAATTACCTTTGCTGAACGCTTGGGTGTAGAAGAACGCGGTGGCTACTATGATGAATCAGGAGCACTTCGTGATATGGTTCAAAACCATACGCTCCAACTCCTATCCCTCCTTGCTATGGATAAACCAGCAAGTTTCACAAAAGATGAGATTCGAGCTGAAAAGATTAAGGTCTTTAAAAACCTCTATCATCCAACTGATGAAGAACTTAAAGAACACTTTATCCGCGGTCAGTACCGTTCAGGTAAGATTGATGGTATGAAATATATCTCTTATCGTAGCGAGCCAAATGTAAATCCAGAATCAACAACTGAAACCTTTGCATCTGGTGCCTTCTTTGTTGATAGTGAGCGTTTCCGTGGTGTACCATTCTTCTTCCGAACTGGAAAGCGCATGACTGAAAAAGGCACTCACGTCAATATTGTTTTTAAACAGATGGATTCTATTTTTGGTCAAGAACTTGCACCAAACGTCTTGACTATCTATATCCAACCAACTGAAGGCTTCTCTCTTAGCCTCAATGGTAAAGAGGTTGGTGAAGAATTCAACTTGGCTCCAAATTCGCTTGATTACCGTACAGATGCGACAGCAACTGGTGCTTCTCCAGAACCATATGAAAAATTAATCTATGATGTCTTAAATAACAACTCAACTAACTTTAGTCACTGGGATGAAGTGAGCGCATCATGGAAATTGATTGACCGTATCGAAGAGCTCTGGGCTGAAAATGGTGCCCCACTTCACGACTACAAGGCCGGAAGCATGGGACCTCAAGCCAGCTTTGACCTACTTGAAAAATATGGTGCCAAATGGACTTGGCAACCAGACATCGCCTATCGTCAAGATGGTCGTTTAGAGTAAAAAAATCCTGCAAGTTTCTAACTTGCAGGATTTTTTGCTTCTGATTAGATTAAGCCTTCCAAGAGACCCTTCATAAAGTTTTCTGAGTTAAATTCTCCAATATCATCAATCTTTTCACCAAAACCAATCAACTTAACTGGAATATTGAGTTCTTCACGGATGGCTAAAACAACACCACCACGAGCAGTTCCATCAATCTTAGTTAAGACAATTCCAGTTAATGGCGTGATTTTTGAGAACTCTTTGGCCTGTACCAGGGCATTTTGACCAGTTGATGCATCAAGAGCCAAGAAAGTTTCATGCGGCGCTTCAGGTAGTACGCGCTTGATGATGCGTCCAATTTTCTCCAACTCAGCCATGAGATTATCCTTGTTTTGTAGACGACCAGCTGTATCAATCATGAGAATATCAATCCCTTCTGCTACAGCTCGTTCCATACCATCAAAGACCACACTTGCTGGGTCAGCTTTTTCAGGTCCAGTCACAACTGGAACATCCACACGGCGTCCCCATTCAGCTAGCTGCGCTACTGCACCCGCACGGAAGGTATCTGCCGCAACTAACATCACTTTTTTACCAGCTTGCTTGTAGCGATGCGCTAATTTCCCAATGGAAGTCGTTTTCCCAACACCGTTAACTCCAACAAAGAGCATAACTGTCAAGCCATCTTGGAAATGAATACTTTCATCGTAGTTACCATCCTTTTCATAAAGCTCAACCAATTTTTCAATTATAACTCGGCGAAGGGCATCTGGTTTCTTGGCATTCTCAAGTTTGGCTTCGTATCGTAGCTCCTCAGTTAGGTTAGAAGCAACCTGGACACCAACGTCACTCATGATTAGCAGTTCTTCCAGTTCTTCGAAGAATTCTTCATCGACAGAGCGGAAGTTAGCAAAGAAGGCGTTCAAGCGGGCACCAAAACCTGTGCGAGTTTTCTTAAGACTGCGATCATATTTTTCCTGAACAGTTTCTTCTACTTGAAGTATTTCTGGTTCAAGCACTTCAGAACTATTTTCTTCTACAGCTTCTTCGTGCTCAGTATTCTCTTCCTCTGGAACTTCTTCTAAGTTTGGAAATGCTTCTATTTCTTCTTTATGAAGCTCTACAACTGGGTATGAATCCAGAATTTCTTCAACTGAGTCTTGGATTTCCTCTTCTTCAAACACAGCTTCTTCAGAACTTTCAACCTCGGCTTCTTCCTGAGGAACTTCCTCAGCTTCTGTCAAGGTAGGCTCAATATCTTCAGACAAATCAAGATTTTCTAGAGCTTCTTTTACAACTTCTTCAATTTTAGGTTCTTCTTTTTTTCCGAATAGACGGTCAAATAATCCCATATCTTAATTCTCCTTTAGCACATATTCTTCGATAGCCCAAGCGACAGCTTCCTCATCATTAGTCATTGGAGTTACCACATTTGCGACTGCCTTAACTTCAGGAACAGCATTCTGCATGGCAACACCGAGCCCTGCCCATTCAATCATAGAAAGGTCATTGGCCTCGTCACCACAGGCCATGACTTGACTTTGGTCGATTCCAAGATGGGTGATTAGTTTTGCCAAACCTGTTGCTTTATGAACATTCTTTGGTGACCACTCTAGCAACATTTCACGTGATTTAAAGATTTCATATTGGTCAAACAATTCTGGAGAAATCTTCTGAATAGCTGCATCCAAGGGTTCTTGAGCAAAGGCAGTCACGCATTTATTGTAGGTCATTTGACTAGATAGGTCTTCAAAGGCTACTGGAACAAAGGTCAAAGCTGGATTGAATTTGGCATAAAGACTTTCTTGATCCGATTGAATTTGATAAACAGTTCCTTCTGAAATAGCATCCAGAGGCAGTGATAATTTCTCTGTTTCCTCATACAAACGTGCTACATCATCATATGAAAAAACTGTCTTATCAAGGATTTCGCCTGTATTTTTCTGAACTAATCCACCATTAAAAGTAATCGTATACTCATCTTCCTGACCGTCAGTCCCTAATTCTTTAAGAAAGAAATCCATGGCTTTTAGAGGACGACCTGTTGTCAAAACCACCTTAATCCCACGGTCACGCGCAGCTTTCAAGGTTGCCTTGGTTCGATCCGTCAGCCTTTTATCAGTAGTCAGCAAGGTCCCATCCAAGTCCAATGCAATCAATTTTATATCTGCCATTATAAGCCCTCCATATAAGCTATAACCGACTGGTCCTTATGGTGACCAATCACAATCTCTGCTAATTCTAAAATTTCTGGTCGTGCATTTTCAGGAGCTACAGGATGTCCTACAACCTGCATCATATGCAAGTCATTTAGATTGTCTCCAAAAGCCATAACCTGATCCATTGTGATACCAAGTTTTTTAGCTAATTCAACAATGGCTACTCCCTTATCGACATAGTCCAGCACAATATCAATGGATTCAAAACCAGTTGTCATAGCCTTAACACCAGGTACATGTTCATTGACCCAAGCTTCCCCAGCTTCCAGAGTTTCTTCTGTGAAGTTGGTTGTAAATTTGAAAATGTCATCTGTGATATCTTCCAGACTGGCTACTTTTTGGATATTTTCATTATAGTGTTGACTCACTTTTAAATAAGTCTCCTCAACCGTATCTAGCACATAAGAACCCTTCTTACCTGTCAAAAGCAATTTATTGATATCTACATAAGGTGAAGTTTGCAGCTTTTCAAAAGTCGTCAAATAAAACTCACGAGACATAGTCGCTTCATACAAGTCCTGACCTTGAAATTCAACCAAACTACCATTTTCTGCAATAAAAATTACTTCTTCACGAACTTCCGCAAATAATTTTTCTAGAGACAAAAGTCCTCGACCAGAGGCAATGGCAAAGTAGATGCCTTTGTCTTTAAAGGTAGCTAAGAGAGACTTGAGCCTCTGCATATCATAGCGTCCCTCTCCATCAAGAAAAGTCCCGTCCATATCTGTTGCGACTAATTTAATCATAAAAATACTTGTACTCCCATAGCTAAATCTATTTTCTATTATACCATAGAATAGGATAAATGGCTCTAGCCTATACGGGATGCCTTTCTATCTAATCTATTTTGTTCAAAAGCTGTTAAAAAATTAAAATCGTGCAACTTTTTTCAGATACTTTTAAAAGATTGATTTCATTACTTGTTTCCTTTATACTGGATAAAAAGGAGAATAGTATGTCAGAAACAAATCACGAAATCGATTCAAATTTTGCAGGTCGTTTAAATATCCTGCGTGCGGGTGTTCTTGGTGCCAATGATGGAATTATTTCCATTGCTGGTGTGGTTATCGGGGTTGCCAGTGCCACTAGCAATATCTGGATTATTTTTTTATCAGGCTTTGCAGCTATTTTGGCCGGTGCCTTTTCAATGGCTGGTGGAGAATATGTATCCGTTTCAACTCAAAAAGATACCGAGGAAGCAGCCGTTGCGCGTGAACAAGTCTTGCTAGACCAAGATATGGAACTAGCCAAAAAATCTCTCTATGCCGCCTATATCCAAAATGGAGAATGCGAAACCTCTGCCCAACTTTTGACCAACAAGGCCTTTCTTAAAAATCCACTCAAGGCTTTGGTAGAGGAAAAATACGGGATAGAGTATGAAGAGTTTACCAATCCTTGGCACGCTGCCATTTCCAGCTTTGTTGCCTTTTTCCTTGGAAGTTTGCCTCCAATGCTCTCAGTAACCATTTTCCCAAGTGACTACCGCATCCCTGCTACTGTCCTGATTGTAGGACTCTCACTCTTGATGACTGGCTACACAAGTGCTAGACTTGGAAAAGCACCTACCAAAACAGCGATGATTCGAAACCTCGCTATTGGTCTCTTGACTATGGGAGTTACCTTCCTACTCGGTCAACTTTTCAGCATTTAAGACACAAGAAATACCTCGATTTTGAAGTCGAGGTATCTTTTTTTACATTTGCACAATCTTACGATAACTTCTTGAAGTAATCATGAAAATCAGCACATAGGCGATGAGGAAGATAGCGCAAATAGACAAGGTTACAGTCAACATCATAGTCGTATCTATTACACCAATCACTTTTAAAATCAGACTAAGCATATGGTAGGCAAAGGCGAGATGTAGAAAGGCAAAGAGCAAAGGAAGGAAGAAAACAGTTAAAACCTGTTTGTTGATGGTTTGCTTGATTTGCTTTTGATCTAAACCGACTTTCTGCAAGATAATAAAACGTTCACGGTCTTCATAACCTTCAGAAATTTGTTTGTAGTAGATAACCAGAACGGTTCCGACCATAAAGATAATGGATAGGAAAATACCGATAAAGAAGACACCACCAAAGAGGGCACTCATCTGAGCACTAGCATCTGATAGATTACTACCATACACATAGCTACCTTCAGTGTTTAATTGAGCATTAAACTGGATAAGGTATTTTTCATACTCTTCAGCGACCTTGAGTTGTTCTTCTTCACTGGCATTTACATTCATGCCACCGTAAAACTGATTATAGATAGCTGAATCTGGGAATTGGTTCAAAAAGGCTTGTAAATCTGGAACAACAAGATAATTGTAATCGGCAGTCAAAATATTAAACTGATTTGGAACATGGTTCACAATGAAATCTTTAGTAAATTCTTCTTTTACAGAAAATTGATGATCGTTTAGAGTTAAGTCTTTCTGTCCTTTAACTCCCTCATTCTTTGCAAAGAGTCCGACCTCATTGCCTGATAGAGACAGTTTTTGTCCAGTCATGTTTTCATAATCTTTTTGGTCAAATACCATGAAAACAGTTGTAGGTTGGACACGATTTTGTCCTTTTTGAAAAATGGTTAACTTGGTTCCTTCTTGGTTCGCAACACCAAAGTAAGTGTAACGAAGCACTTCTTTCTCTTTAATCTTATAACCTTTGTCACTTGCAAACTGGCTCAAGAGCTTGTCCAAGTCTTCTTTTTCAACATTTTGCCCTGAAACCCCAAAATCATGAGGATTTAGAACTTTTTTAAAGCTTTCTGAGGCATTGAAAATACTAGTCGCTGCTGACATGGTTACCAAAACCATTGTTGACAAAATAGCGATAGTTGCTAGTCCAACCGCATTTTTCTTCATACGGAAAATCAAGTTAGACACTGAGATAAGGTTATTTGGTTGGTAATAGTATTTCTTGTTTTTCTTTAAGATTTGTAGGAAGACTGTAATCCCTGCATTAAACAATAGATAGGTACCAAAGATAACCAGCAAAACAGCTAAGAAGAAGATTGTTAGGGCTGTAAGAGGATCTTTTACAGTAAGCGCAAGATAATAACCAATACCTAAACTAATCGCACCAAGAATAGTTTGGAGAGGAAGGAAACGTCCTTTTTTCTCACCACTAGCTTTTTCACGAGAAAGCTGGAGGGCATTCATACGGGCGATTCGAAGGGCATTCAGGAACATGAGGCCTAGGAAAATCAATCCAAAGACAACAAGTACTGTAATGACAACTTTCATCTGGAAGGTGGCGACCAGTTCAACCTTCAATTTCATCAGTTTGAGCAAGAAGGCAAAAATCAACTTGTCAAATAAGGCTCCAATACCGATACCTGCTCCAACAGTTAGAATTCCAAAAAGCACCAACTCCTTAAAAGTCATACTGATCAGGTGGCGCTTCTCCAAACCCAGCATGCCATAAATCCCCAGTTCCTTGGAACGGTTCTTCATGACAAAACTATTGGCATAAAGGACAATAATAGCTGACGCAAGTGTGACAATTACCATACCAAATCCTAGAGTAGCTTGGATGGATTCCCCTCCACGAATTTCTGTAATCTTAGGATTGAAAGTTAGGGAGTAAAAGAGATAAGTGACGGTGACTGCCAAGAGAACAGCCAGTGCAAATGGATAGTAGAGTTTGCGGTTTTTAATTAAGTTCGATACCGCTAACTTATTGGTTAATCGAAACATACTAATTCACCTCGCTTGCCATAACAGTCAAGGTATCAGAGATTTCTTGAAACATCTGACGGTCTGTCTTTTCTCCACGGTAGATTTGGTTGTAAAGAATGCCATCTTTGATAAAGAGCACACGTTTTGCTCTGCTAGCTGCTGCCGTTGAGTGAGTTACCATGAGGATGGTTTGCCCACGCTCATTGATTTCATCAAATACATCGAGTAAGGCTGTAGAGGACTTGGAATCAAGGGCTCCTGTTGGCTCATCCGCAAGAAGAATTTCTGGTTCTGTGATGATGGCGCGTGCTACTGCTACACGCTGTTTCTGACCACCAGAAATCTCGTAAGGGTATTTCTCTTGTAATTGGTTAATACCCAGATTCTCAGCTGTCACCACCAATTTCTTCATCATCTCCGTAATGGGTCTTCTTGACAAGACAAGTGGAAGCAAGATATTGTCCTTAACAGACAGAGTATCTAGCAAGTTAAAGTCTTGGAAGACAAAGCCCAATTTTTCACGACGGAAGCTAGAAGCCTGTGAGTTTTTAATGGTTGCGGTGTCAGTTCCATTCAAGTAAACCTGCCCACGGGTTGGTTTGTCCAGCATAGCTAGGATATTTAGAAGAGTTGATTTACCAGAACCAGACTCACCCATGATGGCAACGTAGTCACCCTTTTCTACGGTAAAGTGAATATCCTTGAGAGCTTCTACTTGGTTGCCCTGAAAACGAGTTTTATAAATTTTTTGAACGTGTTTTACATCTAAAAGTGTCATGAGAATCTCCTTTCTTAATATCCCATCAAATGAAATGTTGCTTGCATCATAGCGCATCCCAGCTGAACTCGCTCGATATCTTTGTTGCTTGGTTTTCTTGTTTTCTTCTGTAAGATTTGTTTCATGATGTTACTCCTTTGTTCTTTATGAGTCTAGTTTACATCAAAAAAAGACCGCTTGCCATAACCTAACCTTACAAAAGAGACTTTAATCTTACATTTTTGTAAGATTGGGGGAAATGTAGATATTTTATTAAAAATATTTTACCATAAAAAGAAAGCAAGAAGAAAACCCTTGCAGATACAAGGGTTAGAGGTTAATCATCTTTCCTATCACGTCTAGAAATGATAAATTTATCTATGAAGAGAAAGTGGAAAAGAAACAAAGGAATTGCTAATAAACAACCTTCTTCAGAAAAATCCTGTTTTGTTAAGTGGTATAAGTAATTATTGGTTGACAGAAAATTAGCAATCAAAATAAACAAAATCCAGAATGTGTCCGTCCATTTATAGTTTGTAAAGTATTTCCTAAGTATGCTACTACCTTCTTTCAATTCATAATCATGTAGCAAAACCTTTGTTACCTATTGATTTACCTCACCAAAACCATCCATCATTTTCTTCAATAGCTTGGGCTTCTTTGCGTTTGCGTGGACCTGTTCCATACATTTCCTCTTCAATGTCTTCCTTAATTGGGAGAATAGAAGCAAGAATTACATAGATAATGACACCTACTCCAAAGTTTGCAATAGTAAAAATTGCAAATAGGAAGCGAACAAGGGTAACATCAAAGTTCCACTTGTCTGACAGACCTGCTAGAACTCCTGAAATCATGCGATTTCGTCTCATTTTATAAAATTTACTGTTCATGATATTTCCTCTTTTGATTTGTTTTTCTTAGTTTATCATGGAACTAGCTGAGATTCATCAGTCCTTAGTCTGATTTATTTGTATTAATTGACCACGACAGATTCCACACCGATAGCGTTTGGTATCTATTCTCCTCTTTCGTTGGTAGCTTTGCTGGCAGGATTGGCAACGATAGAGCTTGAGTGGTTTGGAGTTGCTATTTGGCAAGCTGGGTACAAATCGTAAACCATCTACTTCTTTTAAAATCTCTTTGAAGTCCTGATCCTTATGCTGATAACCTCTTCCTTCAAAATAAAGATGGTAATGGCAGAGCTCATGGCGGACAATTTTTCGAAAAATATCTAAACCCAGTTCTTGATAGACTTTGGGGTTAAAATCCAAATGTCCATCCTTAGGGAAGAATCGACCACCTGTCGACCGTAAACGATTATTCCACTGAGCTTGGTGTTTAAAATGTCTCCCAAAGTCCTCTTGCGATACGAGTTGAACATACTCAGTCAGATTCATTTGGAGCGAGGAGCGACAGATTGACTTTTTCCCGTTCGGTATCGATTTTCTTGACCCAAACTGTTACCAAGTCACCAACTGATACCACTTGGCTAGGGTGTTTGATAAATTTACGACTCATGTGGGAAATATGAATCAAGCCGTCCTCGTGAATCCCGATATCAACGAAGGCACCGAAATCAACGACGTTACGCACCACACCTTCTAGCTTCTGACCAACCACTAAGTCCTTGATATCTAGGACATCTTGGCGAAGCACAGGCGCATCGAAGGAATCACGGAAATCACGACCTGGTTTTAATAGGTCAGCAATGATATCTTTGAGGGTTTCTTGTCCAAGATCCAATTCTTGAGCCATCTCTGTTATTGAAACGGATTTGAGTTTACTTTGAGCTTCTTCAGTCAAGTCCTTGATATCTAAACGCTTAAAGAGTTCTTTAACAGCAGCGTAATTTTCTGGGTGAACTCCTGTATTATCAAGGATATTGCTGCTTTCTGGTATTCGAAGGAAACCAGCTGCCTGTTCAAAGGCCTTGGCACCCAGACGAGGGACTTTCTTGATTTGGGCGCGTGAAGTGATTTTTCCTTCTTCCTCACGGTATTTGACAATATTTTCAGAGATAGTTTTATTGAGTCCAGCTACGTGAGAAAGAAGGGCCGGGCTAGCCGTATTGATATTGACACCGACTTGGTTAACTACAGTTTCTACAACAAAGTCTAGACTTTCAGATAGTTTTTTCTGGCTAACATCGTGTTGGTACTGCCCTACCCCAATAGATTTGGGATCAATTTTAACTAATTCAGCAAGGGGATCTTGCAAGCGACGGGCGATAGAAATTGCAGAGCGCTTTTCAACGGTTAATTCTGGAAATTCCTGACGAGCTAATTCACTAGCAGAATAGACAGAAGCACCGCTCTCATTGACGATGACATAGCTAACCTCTGGAAACTCTTTAAGAACTTCCGCCACAAAGGCTTCGCTTTCACGACTGGCCGTACCATTACCAATAGCAATGATCTCTACACCATATTGTCCAATCAAGTCTGACAAATCTTTTTTGGCTTCTTCAATCTGACGGCTAGAAGCCGGTTTGACAGGATAAATGACCTGAGTTGTCAGCATTTTTCCTGTTGCATCCACGACAGCTAGCTTGGCACCTGTACGAAAGGCAGGGTCAAACCCCAGAACCACGCGCCCTTTCAATGGAGCAACCAAGAGGAGATTGCGCAGGTTGTCAGAAAAGAGTTGGATAGCTCCTTCTTCTGCCTTTTCAGTTAATTCTGTCCGAATACGGCGCTCGATAGCAGGCAAAACTTTTTTCTTAACTGACTGTTGAACAACTTCATCAATATAGGTATTTTTTACCTTGAAACGAGCAGCAAAGAAAGCTAGAATACGATCCGTCGCATGTTCAAAACCGACCTTCAAGACACCTAGCTTCTCCCCACGATTGAGGGCCAAGGTACGATAGCCTTGCATATTTCCAACTATCTCTGAAAAATCATAATAAATCTGAAACACCTGCTTTTCATCAAGACTTTCATCCTTGACTTGAGAAGTAAGTTTAGAGTGTCTCAGCACCTCCTGATAAGTCATGGCGCGTAAGGTAACATCCTCCGATAAGGCTTCTACCAAAATATCAACTGAGCCAGACAAGGCTTCCTTACCAGTCGCAAATCCTTCACAGACGAACTTTTCAGCCTCTTTCTCTAAGTCAGCTACATTCTGCAAGATTAAGCGAGCAAGTGGAAAGAGACCAGCTTCACGGGCAATAGTTGCCTTAGTCCGACGTTTTTCCTTAAAAGGCAAGTAAAGTTCTTCTACGTCGGCTAATTTTTCAGCAGCAAGGATGGCTTCCTCCAATTCTTTAGTCAGCTTGCCTTGTTCTTGGATTTTGGCTAGGACAGCTTCCTTACGATCATTGAGGTTAGTCAATGTTTTATCTAAGTCAATAATGGCTTTAATAGCCACCTCATCAAGACTACCAGTCATGTCCTTTCTATAACGCGCAATAAAGGGAATAGTAGCCCCTTCAGCTGTTAGAGACAAGACAGTATCAATTTGTTTTAAGGTCACACCCAAATCTTGGGAAATTTTTAAATATTTTTTATCCATAATCCTATTATACCACAAGGGAAACAATAGAGTCTCTTCTCTAAAAACGGTTTTTATATTTACTTGATTAATCTTCTATAATATCTATATTTTAGTCTTCCATTTTTAATGCAAAACTTAAAAACTTTTATCAACTAGCTCAATATCATGCTGAATTGAATCTTTTTTCATCCAAAACAATCCTCTCCATCTACTATAATATTGGTCTCGAGGAGATTTGGTAAAGTATTGTTTTTCTCCAATAAAATTCCAAAATACACTTAAATCATTTTCTTTTAAAAATTGGTCAAGATAATCTTTTCGTATAATCAATCCATTTATAGTATTTGTTAGTTCACCATCAAAAGCTACTAAGTCTCCCTCTTGACTAAAATAATATCCATCATACTTTTTCTGAACTAAATGTAATTTACCAATCAACTCTGGACAAGGAATATCAAATGATAAAGTTTCTTTTTTAGAAGCATCATATTCTTCTTCCCAGCAAAAATGAATATGGGCAGGCAAAAGCTTGGCAAGTGTCTTTTTTACTTTAACAGTAAAATACTCTTCTTTTTCAACAAGTTCAACCTCTTCGCCAGATTGAATGAAATCAAAAACTTTTTGACGTTTAATTTCCTCCTCACCAGTTTCTACATTATAGTTGAACCAAGAATCTTCTACAATTTCTTTCACACCTGGTGACCATGGGAACTCTCTGTTATATATATGATATAGAGAGGTCGCTTCAGACTGTATTCCATTTTTGAACATCTCCCTTTTTTCAAAATTAGATTTTAAAGAATCGAATTCACTATTTTTTACAAAATATGCTTCAATAATTCTCCACGTTCTCTGATGACCTTCACCAAACCATGAAAATGTATCAGAAGCTGCATCTTTTTGGTTTTTAATTTCTTTATGTTGATAAAGCAATGCCCATTCTGTCCCATTATTATCTTTATAAATTAAAGGCATATCAAACAAACTTGTTTTGTGTAAAATCCACTCATTAATTTGTTGATTATCAACTCCTGTATCTTCGATAAAGTTTTCATTATATTCAATAGTGAATTTCGGAAGTGATTCTAAAGGAAGCATGAAATGACAATTTAAAGTAGGATCAAAATCTCTAACATATGGTTCCCAAGCACCTTTATATTCCTCATCAGATGAGTTACTCCAACCCTTTAACTTATGAAAATCTGAAACCCTTGCTAGAATATTATAAAATGCAATCCATTGGTATTTCTTTCCAATTCTCTCAATAGTGTGATTTCTTCCTCTATCAAGAGGGTGCCCACATGAAATGTCATATTCAGTGAACAATTCATCTGAATATCCTAACTCATCTCGAATATATTGCATTGCATAATGATATAGATTCTCAATGTCAACGTTCTTGAACCGATCTAGTGCTGATTGGAAAGTATATCTTCCAAAATCACCGTACATACCGACACCTTCTGGTCTCATAGAAGTATCTATTCTGTCAAAGCCTCCTCTTTTACTATCCGAGCTACTATAGGTGCTAGGAGTAACAATAGGAATCGGCTCAGAATTGTAAGGAGGAATTATATTTAAACGGTCTATTTTGGCACTATTTTTAGGAAATTCAAATAAATATCTTTCAATAATCAATCTTGCATAATCCCTCAGTAAAATATCTGGATAGTTGAATTCTTTATCAAATATACTTGAATAGATAAACTCTGCTAAAGATTGAAACTCATTTTCATATGGAATTTCTTTTTTCGTACAGGCACCGAGAACAATGCCATATAATCTTTGAATAATGTAAGGATCATTAACTGTTTCAAATTTTTGTAATAGATATTCACTAAATTCAAAATTATTCTTCAAAATTTCAATCATTGCTTTTGATGTTATATCACGTAACCTTCTATTTGAAGAAGCTAGCAACCATGTGAACAATATTAAAAGCAACTTAATTTTCTCTTTCGAAAGGAAATCAATTGATTTACCTTCATCAAAAAGGCAAATCAATTGAAAAACTCTCTCATATTCATTTGTTAAATTATTTATAAATGGTAGCCAAAGACTATCGCGTTTATTTAACTGCTTAGGAAAAAGAATTTCATGTAAGTACTCCGAATTTATAGGACTGTTTTCTTTAATCGCATTTTCGATTAAAATATTGAAAACATCTTGATAATTTGTAGGGTAATTTTTTGCAATATTTCTAAAAAGCTCTCTACTTACTGTATCTACTGGTCGCCAAGAAAAACTCTTTAAATATCTGTTGGCTAAATCATAACAATCATATTCGTTAGAAATCTTTTCAATCAACTTTATACAGTCTTCATCATATTTTTTAAAATAGAAACAAGATACAAAGAAAAAAGTATCTATGTTATTGTCATTCTGAATCTCTCCATTTTCAATTTTCAATAACTCTTTTTCAAGATAAGACTCTAATTCTTTCTTATTAAACGGAAACTCCATAATCTTTTGAGCTTTAAGATAATCCTCTAATAGATTATACCCAAAGGAATACACTTCTTTATCTTGACGTACATTACTAATCATTAAACCTGATTTCAGGAGAAAAGAAAGAAAGTATGATTTATTCTGAATGCCGTAATATGACCAAAATTTTATTTGAAATAGGTCTTCCTCAATAAGATAATTATTGCTATTACTGAGTTGACATTCGGCAATTTCTAATAATAATTTTTTTAATATTTTACCCGAATCCGGAATACCTAAGGCTTTCTGAATTTCTTCATCAATTAAAATAATAAAACGCTCAAACATTTGAAAAAGATTTAATTCTTCACCATTGTACGTTTTACAAAATAGAGTTAAAAACAGTGGATTTGTCATCTCATAGTTTAATAACTCAGATGGCGAAAATGGTATATTGTGAAAATTTAGAAATTCTTTAATTGCTACTACAGAATCATCTTGAAAACCATGATGCGTAATTCTTAAAAGTTCACCAGTTTTTAGTCGTTCTATCATATTTTCTTCAAAAACGAGTTTTTCATATCCTGTTCTCACAGATAGTACAAGTTTAATATGTTTTCGCCTGTATATTTCTGAAATAATCGTTGATAATCCATTCTTCCACACACTTCGATTTGGAGTCTCATTAATTGCATCAATAAAAATATATATGTGCTGATTCTCAATCTCCCCCAGAATATCTAACATATCTAAGAATTCACGGAATCCATAATCAAATTCAAATTTCTCCATAATTTGTTTAGAAATATCACTACTAGATAAATAGTGATGGCCTAACAAAAGAAGTGCATACCCATCCTCACTCATTGTTTCCTTTACAGAATTTGCAAATAATTGACTTTTACCCATACCTGCTTCACCAGTGACAACTAGAACTTTATCACTAATGAGAGCCTCCTCTTTATTTGAACTGCCAATCCAATATAGATACCTTGTTAATCTTTCTATATCACGTACTTTATTGAATATTCTATTCCGATTCTCTGAAGACATATCACTGGCTAACTCTATTTTATTTTCTAGCTTTTCCCTATTAATACTCAATTCTTCAAGTTCGAACTCTAAACTACGATAAATTTTATCATTCCACTCTAAATAATTCTCTATATCATCAACCGTTACATCTTCTAAACTGTCAATAAATTTCTTAATTTTAGAAGTTATATTACTTTCTCTTAAGCTATAGAGCGTATCTAGCTCTTTGATGAGTTCTAGTTTTTTACTATTGATTTTATCAATAGCTTTTTGATTTCGAGTAAAAAGATAAAGTTTTTCATCCGTTCCAGTCTCAACATTGAACTTTGGATTATACCTCATACCTAACGAATCAAATGATAATTGATTATAGTTTTCAAACCAATCTCTCGTTATTATGTGATTCTCAAAATAGAAGGATTGTAAATCGTTAAACTGAGCAACTTGAGTTAGTATTTCATTATTACTAATGACTCTTAGTTCAATATCTGCACTCTTCAAAGTTGACTCAATCCCTTTATAACTTTGACTTGTTAATGTTAAATCCTTGTTACAGTATAGATAGAAAACATCAAGTTGACTAGCATATTTTTCAATAGTGTTGTTTACTGATTCTTGAATTTGAGAATAATTTACTTTACCTGAAAAATATTTTGACTGGAAGGCAATTGTTTTTTCTATTTTAGGACTAAAAATAGGTGAAACTTCAACACCTGGATGATTGGGACTTGAAGTTAAGACGGAAGTATTATCTAAAAATTGCCTTTTAAATAGTATCCTACATAATTGTTCAAAAGTATTTGTTACATCACTATGTATTGATTCAAAATTACTCCAAGTTATTTTATTTTTCATTAGAAAAACCACCCTAAATATATTTTATCAGATATGCTAATTTTAGCATAAATAATATTAAAATCCTATGAGTCATATAAATTTAATTTAAAATACTATCTATTTTGATATAATCAGGAATATAGACGAGTTTAATACCTCCTTTTCCACAAAATAATAGTATAATAGAACTATAATTTAGAAATGAGGTATAACCATGGCTGTAAAATTTAATAGACGAGATGATTTAGATAAGATGTTTGAGGAATTTGCCAAACTCCCTGATTTAGACCAAGTCAAATTCCCTGATGACAAAGAGAAAAAAGCCCAAGAAGAAAAGAAAAACTAGATGAATATTTTCCATCAATTACCTTCTAGTGTGCTTCAAGCTGGAGCCATTTTCCTCTCCATTATCATTGAGGCTTTGCCTTTCGTTCTAATCGGAAGTATTCTCTCAGGAGTGATTGAAGTCTATATCACACCTGATAAAGTTTATGGACTTCTCCCTCGAAATCGTTGGGGGAGAATCTTTTTTGGGACATTTATTGGCTTTCTTTTCCCTTCTTGTGAATGTGGAATTGTTCCCATTATCAATCGTTTTTTGGAAAAGAATGTGCCTAGCTATACTGCAGTACCTTTTCTGGTAACAGCACCCGTTATCAATCCTATCGTTCTTTTTGCAACTTTTTCTGCTTTCGGAAATTCCTTTCAAGTTGCTTTTTTACGAGCTTTAGGTTCTATTTTCATAGCTCTGATATTGGGGATTTTTCTAGGATTTTTCTGGAAAGAACCGATTCAGAAAGAAAACCGCATGGCTTGTCATGAACATGATTTTTCTCATCTAAGTCCTAGTAAAAAAGTGTTTCAAGTTTTTGTACAAGCAATCGATGAGTTTTTTGATATGGGCCGATATCTGGTCTTTGGTTGCCTCTTTGCTGCAATTGTTCAGGTCTATGTTCCGACTCGTATTCTAACATCTATCAGTTCCAGTCCACTCCTTGCCATTCCACTTTTAATGCTTTTGGCCTTCCTGCTCTCCCTTTGTAGTGAGGCAGATGCTTTTATTGGAGCTTCTCTCCTATCTAGTTTTGGACTTGCTCCTGTAGTCGCTTTTCTCGTGATTGGCCCCATGTTAGATGTCAAAAACCTTCTGATGATGAAGAATTACTTAAAAGCTCCCTTCGTAGGTCGCTTTATCATCATCGTCAGTCTAGTCGTGTTTTTCTATTCCCTTTTCCTTGGAGTCTTTTTATGATTCGATTTTTAGTTTTAATTTCTTACTTTGGGCTGACCCTCTATCTCCATCTTACAGGTAAGCTAAACCAATACATCAACATGCACTACTCTTATCTGGCCTACATTTCCATGGTCCTATCCCTGATTTTGGCAATAGTTCAGTTATATCTCTGGTTTAAAAAAGTTAAGACTCATAGTCACTTGGCCACACCACTTGCAAATGTGTCTAGTATTGCTTTACTTTCACTACCTCTTATAATCGGTCTAACTTTTCCAACTGTAAGCTTGGACTCTCAAACTGTTTCCGCTAAAGGCTATCACTTTCCCTTATCGGATGGCACTAATCTAGCCATCCAAGCCAGCGAAGGAACCAAGAGCCAGTATTTAAAGCCTGATACCAGCTCTTATTTCTCAAAATCGGCCTATGAAAAGGAAATGCGAGCTACAGCAGATAAGTATTTAGCACAAGATACGATCCTCATCACTGATGAAAATTACATGGAGGTTATGGAAGCAATCTATGACTATCCAAATGAATTTGATGGAAGGACCATCCAATTTACAGGCTTTGTCTATAAAGATCCTATTCATGATAACAGCCAATTTCTCTTTCGCTTTGGGATTATCCATTGTATCGCAGATTCTGGTGTTTACGGTCTTTTGACCAAGGGCAATACCCGACAATATGAGAATAACACTTGGATTACAGCTAAAGGGAAACTAGTCAACTATTATCATAAAGAACTCAAACAAAAACTTCCAACCCTTGAAGTTGAAAGCTTTACAAAAGTTGATAAACCAGAAAATCCTTATGTTTATAGAGCATTTTAAAAAAGTAGCCCAAACTGGCTACCTTTTTTGTCGCTAAAATCATGCAAAACATATATCATGCTCTATACACTTCTAGTCATCTGTTTTCCAGGAGCGAGCAATTTCTTCATCTTTCTGGAGTTGGTCTACCAGTTCTTCAACGGAGTCAAATTTGACCATATCACGGACACGGTCAAGCCAATAAACAGTCACTGACTCACCATAAATATCATCAGAAAAATCAAAAATATTGACCTCAAAACGTGCTTCTTCTCCATCAAAGGTAACATTTTTTCCTACACTAGCCATCCCACGATATTTCTGACGTTGTACTTCTATATCAACAACATAGACACCATCTGCTGGCATATAGGTTCTATCTCTCAAGACCAAATTAGCTGTAGGATAACCAATCGTCCGTCCTCTAGCATTACCATGGACAACCATTCCACGTGACGGTAGAGGAGTCCCAAGTAAATGACCAGCTTCTCTGACATCTCCATCAAGAATAGCCTGACGAATACGAGTAGAACTGATTTTACCCTTTTCATCCTCTACAGGAGGAACAATAATGATTTCACCATCAAAATAGTCCTTCAAATCATCTGCAGTTTTCTTGTCAGAACCAAAAGTATAATCAAATCCTGCTACGATAATAGCGGGTTTTAAGGCTTTAATATAAGTATCAAAAAACTCTTGGGCAGTCAAACTAGCAAATTTACTACTAAAATCAAGCAAAAATAGTTCTTCAACTCCATGCCACTTCAGCTTCTGCTCACGTTCTTGATGATTAACAATGTGCAACATAAGATCTGGATGGTAGGGCTGTAGAGCAAGTTTAGGTGATTCTGTAAAGGTCATCACAACTACAGGAAGATAATCCATCATCGATGCCTTAGTAGCAACTTCAAAAAGTTTTTGATGGCCTTTATGAACACCATCAAAATAGCCTAAAACAAGGACCGTTTTGTCCGGTACTGCGATATCTTTTTCATTCTTAATAGGAATTGTTGTAATCATGAAACTATTATAACACAGAGAGTTCCTTTTCGCTAAAAGTAAATCCCAAATATCGTTTTTTACTCCTAAAGTGACCTTAAAAAATAATTCAAGACGTTGGTTTTAAAAAATAGCACCTCTTAAGAGATGCTATTCATTTGTTGCTAGTTTTTAGTTTCTTCTAAATCTTTTAACTTGACTGAAACGATTTTTGAAACGCCAGATTCTTGCATGGTCACTCCATAGATAGAATCCGCCGCAGCCATAGTCCCTTTACGGTGGGTTACTACAATGAACTGGCTATCCTTGTCAAAGCGGTTGAGGTAATCCCCAAAACGCTTGACATTGGCTTCATCCAGTGCCGCCTCTACCTCATCCAGTATGACAAAAGGAATGGTTTTTACTCGAATAATAGAGAACAACAAAGCTAATGCTGACAAGGCCTTTTCACCACCACTCATAAGATTAAGGGACTGAATCTTTTTGCCTGGAGGTTGGACAGAAATTTCTACCCCAGCTGTTAAGAGATCTCCATTCGTTAAAATCAAATCAGCCTGACCACCGCCAAACATCTGCTTGAAAGTCACTTTAAAGGACTCTCGAATCGCTTCAAAGGTTGACTTAAAGCGCTCCTTAACCTCGTCATTCATCTCTGTAATGGTTTCAAGAAGCAAATTTTTAGCAGATAAAATATCATCTCTCTGGCTATTTAAAAATTCCAAGCGGTTATGAACTTCTTCGAATTGCTCAATGGCGTCTAGATTAACTGGCCCAAGAGCTCGAATTGACTTCTCTAAGTCCTTAACCTCTTGCTCCGCCAGATTGAGATTTTCCAGCTCATGTGCCTTCTCTAAAGCCTCTGTATAGCTAATTTGATACTGGTCTGTCAATTGAGATTGCAGGTTACGCAAGCCTTCGCCAATTTTTTCTTTTTTGGCTTCTGCCCGCGTTTGTTTACGAATCCATTCTTCATTTTGCTGGCGAGCTTGGTCTAAATGACTAGCAATATCATCCAATTGACCTTCAATATCATCCAACTCAAACTGCTTGCGAATCAAACCTTGCTGCAGATCTGTTTTCTGAGTCTTGGCTTCCTCCACCTGTTGGTTAAGCAGTTCTGTATCTACTTTTTCTAGATTATCAACCTTTTCTTGAAGCATACGTTGGATTTCTTCTTGCTCAAATTCAAGAGCTTCCAATTCTTTGCTGAGACGTTCAATGTCAGACATTTCATAACGCTTTTGACCTTGCAATTCTGTCTTAAGTAATCGTGCTTGTGATAATTGATCTTGCAAGTTTTGATAGCGTTCTTGAATGGCATTTTTGTTAGACTTGATTTCTTCAATCTCAGTTTCCAGCCCCTCTTTTTCAATTGAAATAACTGCAAGACGCTCTTGGCATTTTTCTTTATCAGCCTGCCAATCTCCTTCAGAAAGACGATTCAATTCTTCTTCTTGCAGTTTTAATAGTGTTTCTAACTCCTCAAGTTGTTCACTGGTTTGCTGATAAGCAAGTGACAAACTTTGTTCTTGAATCCGTGCTTGTTCTCCTTGAGATTTGATGGCTTCTAATCTTTCTGTCAATCTATCCATCTGATCTTGTAAGTTCTTCAAAGCCGCTTCTTCTGAACGAAGACTTGCTTCTTCCTCAGCAATTTCCTTTTGCAATTGTTCCAACTCGGGCTTGATAAAAATACTGTTATTCTGGCGATTTGCACCACCTGCATAGGAACCACCTGTACGCAATTCTGTCCCATCTAGTGTAACTATACGAACTTGATAACGTACTTGACGAGCGGCAGCACGCGCATTTTCTACAGAGTCAAAAATAGCTGTACTTGCAAGTAAATTTTTGAAAATTGCTTCTAATCTCTTGTCAAAAGCCACCAAGTCATCTGCCATACCGAGAAATCCTGAGCTTGCAGCAATTGTAGCTTGATTCTGACTGGAAATAGTCCGAGCCTTAATCGTTGTCAAAGGTAGAAAGGTGGCACGACCTGCTTTATGACGTTTGAGAAAATCAATGGCCTTGGTTGCCGCTTGTTCATCCTCTACGATGATATGCTGGCTGCTTGCTCCCAAAGCAATCTCCAAAGCAGTTTGGTAACCAACATCAAAGGTCAAATGTTCACTGACCGCACCAATAATCCCTCCCAAACGCTCCTTTTCTTGGAGAACACTCTTAACACCTGCATAAAAGTTACTATGATTTCTAAGGATATTTTCCAAACTTTGGGATCTGGCCTGCTTGTTCTTGAGATTATCCAGACGGTCAAAAAGTTGACTTTGTTGAGTTTGATAGGAAGATTTCTGCTCTTCTTGCTCCTTAGCACAGTCTTGATACTCCGTCAATAATTGCTGAACCTGCTCCTTGGCTGTATCCAAGTCTATTTTTTGCTGATTCGCTTTTTCCTTTACTGTATCTAGTTGCTCTTTTAATTTTTCAAGCTGCTCTGCTTGTTTTTGAGAAAGCTGGCGACTATTTTCTAGTTCATTCTCGATTCGCGTCAACTGGTTTGAGACATCTGCTTCTTCTTGCATGAAGGCCACAAAGCGATCACGTAATTGCTCAATCATCTGGTCTGGATCATCTGAAAAAGCCAGTAATTCTGCTTCTAAACGGTTGAGTTTTCCATGATTTTCAGCGAAACTTTCTTCTAATAAAGCTAGATTAGCTTCTTTTACAGACCTCTCTTGACTGAGGGCAATTCTCTTTTCTTCTAAAGAATCCAAGCGTACCTGTGCTTCTTGTTGATTCAGAGCTATTTGCTCGGACTCTAGTTTAGATAGGGCTAATTTTCTCTCTAAATCACTAATCAGACTGGTCAAATCCATCAAACTTGCCTGGTCTTTGGCCATTTCAGCCTGTAAATCTTGGCGTTTCTTCTTGAGATCCTGGTTTTCCTCTTCTAATTTTTCACGCTTTTGGTAGTAGCTCATCAAGAGTTCCTGAACCTGAGCCAACTCTTCTTCTGTCAACTCTAGTTCAGCCTTATTTTCCTTAATTTGAGCAACCAGAACATCTAAATAAATAGCCTTGCGCTGATTATCCAAATCTAGGAATTTACGAGCATTTTCTGCCTGCTTTTTAAGGGGTTTGATTTGATTGTCCAACTCATAGATAATATCTTCTAGACGATCCAGATTATCCTGAGTTTGCTGCAGTTTACTCTCAGTTTCTTTTCTGCGAGTCTTGTATTTTAAAACTCCAGCAGCTTCTTCAAAAATAGCTCGGCGTTCCTCAGGCTTGGAATTAAAAATCTCCTCAACCTTCCCTTGGGAAATGATAGAGAAGGAATCTCGTCCCAAACCTGTATCCAAGAAAAGATCATGAATATCACGCAGACGGACTTTCTTACCGTCAATCTTGTATTCACTATCTCCACTACGATAGATATGGCGCTCGACCTTGATATCTTGACCAGCATCCTTGATAAATCCATCTTGATTATCCAAAGTCACTACTACTGAAGCATAATTGAGGGGTTTACGACTTTCCGTTCCAGCAAAGATAACATCCGGCATCTTTCCACCACGGAGACTTTTGACACTAGACTCCCCCAAAGCCCAACGTAGACTTTCTGTAATATTCGACTTTCCAGATCCATTAGGACCCACAACTGCCGTCACACCTTGGTCAAAGACGACCTTGGTCTTATCAGCAAACGACTTGAATCCTTGAATTTCAATTTCCTTTAAATACATGAATCAAGCCCCTTCTCAACTGCATTTTTAGCAGCTTCTTGCTCTGCTAGTTTTTTTGAGCGACCATGACCTTGACCGATACTCTTACCTTCAACCAGAACTTCTACATCAAAGACCTTATCGTGGGCAGGACCCGTTTCAGAAATCACCTGATAACGAATAGCGACATCCCCATTGACCTGAAGCAACTCTTGGAGATGGGTTTTGTAGTCTGTAATCATCTCAAATTCGCCTGCTTCAACCTTAGGAATCATGACTTGATAGATGAATTCCTTGACCTTGGTCACATCCTTATCCAAAAGAAGGGCACCAAGAAAGGCTTCAAAGGCATCACCAAGAATGGTGTCACGATTGCGTCCACCAGACTTTTCTTCCCCCTTACCCAGCTTGATAAACTGGTCAAACTGGCAATCACGTGCAAAACCAGCCAAACTCTCCTCACGGACAATCATGGCACGGAGTTTGGACAAATCGCCTTCAGGCTTTTTAGGATATTTTTTATACAGATATTCTGAAATCAATAACTGTAGAACAGCGTCTCCTAAAAATTCCAAGCGTTCATTGTGTGAAATTTTTAAGAGGCGATGCTCATTAGCATAACTCGTATGAGTAAAGGCAGTCTCCAGTAAGTTTTTGTCTGCAAATTCGATTGCAAAATGGTTCTTTAGTACAGTTTGTAATTCTTTCATACCAACCTCTTTCTAACTGATAACAGTCCTTTTTATTATATCAAAAAAAGCCCCCTGAGTCACTTTAAAACGGGACTGGAGAGGATTTGGGCATTCTTTAGAATGAAGTTTTCAGTTTTCTGGGCAAATTTGGAGCGGTATAAAGTAAAAAAGCCCTATTAAAGGCTTTGTTAGGATGTTTACATCCACCCTGAGGGAATCGAACCCCCATCTCAAGAACCGGAATCTTACGTGATATCCATTACACTAAGGGTGGAAACTCGTTTCATTATAACAAAAATTTGCTCTAATAACAAGTTTTTTCCGGAATGAAGGTCTTCCCTTAGTGGGAAGCATCCCCATTCCAAATTGAGTTTTTGACGATTACATAATCAACGTGTTTGAGGTCAGCAACCTCACGACCACCAGCGTAGGAAATCGCACTTTGCAAATCTTGCTCCATTTCAGTTAAAGTGTCTTGCAAATGTCCTTTAGCTGGAAGTAAGATACGCTTACCTTCAACATTCTTATATGCACCTTTTTGATATTGAGAGGCTGAACCATAGTATTCTTTAAATTGTTCACCATCAACTTCAATTGTTTTCCCTGGACTTTCGATATGTCCTGCAAAGAGGGAACCAATCATAACCATGCTAGCACCGAAACGGATAGACTTGGCAATATCACCATGAGTACGAATTCCTCCATCAGCAATGATCGGTTTACGAGCAGCTTTTGCGCACCAACGGAGAGCAGCCAACTGCCAACCACCTGTCCCAAAACCAGTCTTGACCTTGGTGATACAAACCTTACCAGGACCAATTCCAACTTTCGTAGCGTCCGCACCAGCATTTTCTAATTCACGTACAGCTTCTGGTGTTCCCACGTTACCAGCAATGACAAAAGTATCTGGCAATTCTTTCTTGATGTGTTTAATCATAGAAATCACGCTATCCGCATGACCGTGAGCAATATCAATTGTGATATATTCCGGAGCATCAGCCTTGAGCTGACTAACGAAATCATACTCATATCCCTTAACACCTACCGAGATGGATGCGATGAGCCCTTGATCGTGCATGCGCTTGATAAAAGGAATACGTCCCTCCTCATCAAAACGGTGCATGATGTAGAAGTAACCACCTTTAGCTAGTTGCTCTGCTACATTTTCATCCAAAATCGTCTGCATATTAGCTGGCACAACAGGTAGTTTAAAGGTGTGATTTCCTAGTGTCACTCTTGTATCTGCTTCTGCACGGCTTTTAATGACACATTTATTTGGGATCAACTGAATATCTTCGTAATCAAAAATTGGAAATTCATTTAACATATCGATGTCTCGTTTCTTTTGTAATGACCTACCTATGCTTGCGCATCTCTACGCCTTTTCCGACGTTTCCTTAATTTATTATAAATTAAAGTACAGTTTTTGTCAAATATTTTTATAAATAAAAATAAATAGTTCGGATTTTACTTTTGTTAAAAACAAAAGAAAGGAGAGATTATTTTCTCCCCACTTCTTCTACATCCTAATAATACTCACCCTGACGGTAGTCCCATGAGTTAAAGGTGTCTGACAGGTGCATCATGATCTTATCAATGTCAAGCCCTTTGCGGATAACCACTGGAGCTGGTGAAGTTGAACGTGCTCCTCCTTGTTCTGGGATGAGTTTACCGTCTTTATCAACCATAGAGACCATCACACCTTGCTCGTAGCGAGTTTCAATCGTTTTGTCAGGCTGGATAGATGCCACATAGTCATCTGCCTCAATAACAAGATCCACTGCCCCTTCGATGCGTTCTCCGATACCTTCTACCTTACCTCGGTTTCCTTTTCCAGATGGGTTTGCAGATGAGGCGTAGACCATCTTGCCCTCTTCCCAAAGTTTGGCAGCCAATTGTTCACCTGCTTTCCCGAACTTGATAACAAAGCAACTAGTACCACGCACATCAGTCATCAGTTCTTCACGGCCATCCCCATATGCTTTGAGTTTTTCAAAAGCTTCTGGTTTCCAAGGAAGGATACAACCAAGAAGAATATCTTCATCCCAATGTTTTTGGTAGAAGCCTTCAATTTCTGGGTTGAGTTGTGCTAAAGCGCGAAGCTCATCCATGCTACCACAGAGAACAACACCTGGTTTATTACGGTTACGTTCTTTGGCTTCAAACTTACGTTCAAGACCAGCCTTGTCACTAGTCATGATGATATAACCAACTTTTGTAGGACAAACGATACATCCGCCCTCACCTTTTAAAATGTCATAGCCTTCTTGTGAAAGTGTTCCGTTCCATTGAATGTGTTTTGTCATAGTTCTATTTCCTTTTCTATTTTTCTTCTAATCCTGCCAGTAGGCTGGTCGTTGTTTTTCATATGCAGCAATCAAATCTTCATACTGCAAGGTAATTCCGATATCATCCAAACCATTTAAGAGTTTATGTTTCCATTCGCTATCGATTTCGAAAGTGAATTCTCCAACTGGTGAGATGATTTTTTGTTGTTCCAAGTCCACAGTTACCTGGTCACTTGGTTGTAGCTGGGCTAGTTTCTCTCGAACCTCTCTGGGCTGAACAATAGGCAGCATGCCATTATTGAGTTCATTATTGTAATGAATATCCCCAAAAGATCCTGCAATCACAACCTTAAAACCATAGTCCGCTAGAGCCCAAGCTGCATGCTCCCTCGAAGACCCTGCCCCAAAGTTATCCCCTGAGATGAGAATACTAGCCTTGCGGTATTCAGGTCGGTTAAAGACAAAGTCTGGATCCTCAGTATACTTGTCATCCAAATAACGCCAAGCATACATGAGGTACTTACCAAAGCCTTTTTTATCAATTAACTTAAGAAACTGCTTGGGAAGGATTTGATCGGTATCGATGTTATCATTCATAAGAGGAACGGTCGTTCCCGTATAAACTGTAAATTTCTCCATATCCTCTCCTTACTGCGCTTCTGGCATTCGCCGAACATCTACAAAGCGCCCTGCAATAGCTGCCGCAGCTGCCATGGCTGGACTGCAGAGATGGGTCTTAGCACCAAAGCCTTGTCTATCTTCAAAGTTACGATTGCTGGTTGAGGCACAGTGGACACCATCTGGAACCTTGTCAGGATTCATCCCTAGGCACATAGAGCAACCTGGGTCTCTCCACTCAAAGCCAGCATCTAGGAAAACCTTGTCCAAGCCCAACTTCTCAGCAGCTCGTTTCACAGGACGAGAGCCCGGAACCACGATAGCCGTTAAGTTGGGTGCTATTTTCTTCCCTTTAACAAATCTCGCAGCCAGTTGCAAATCGCTGAGACGAGCATTGGTACAAGAACCGATAAAGATATAGCCTAGTTCAATATCCGCTGGCTTTTGACCTGGTGCCAAGTCCATGTAATTGTAGGCTCGCTCATCATTCATATCCTTAATTTCTGGGAAGCTACTGTCAAAGTCAACACCCATAGCAGGATTGGTCCCCCAGGTCACCATAGGAGCCAAGTCTGAGACATCCATCCGGATAACCTTATCGTAAACGGCATCATCATCACTGACAAGGGTCTTCCAATCCGCCACAGCCTCTTCAAAGTCCTCTGGAACACATTCCCGTCCCTTGAGATAGTCATAAGTCGTCTGATCTGGGTTCATGATTCCCATCTTAGAACCAAACTCGATGGACATATTGCAGATGGTCATTCGCTCTTCCATGCTCAGTGCATCAATCGCTTGTCCTCGATATTCCACGACATAACCAACACCACAGGCAACACCGTATTTAGCAATTAAGGAGAGAATATAATCCTTAGAATAAACTCCTTTTTGAGGAACACCAGTGAATTCTACCAGCATTTTCTTGGGTTTGACCTGCCAGAGTGTCTGGGTAGCGAAGACATGCTCCACCTCACTGGTCCCAATTCCAAAGGCGATTGCTCCGAAAGCTCCGTGGGTTGCTGTATGGCTATCTCCGCATACTATGAATTTCCCCGGTTGGGTCCGTCCTGTCTCTGGACCCACCATGTGCACGATTCCCTGTTTTTCAGAACCGTGAGCCGCATGCTCAATTCCAAACTCCTCAACATTTTCAGCCAGCTTATCAATTTGAGCCTTGGAAATGACATCTCGAATATCGTAGATATTGACAGTTGGGACGTTGTGGTCAAAGGTTCCAAATGTCAAGTCTGGTCGTCTCAATCTGCGACCTGCATCTCGCAAACCTTGAAAGGCTTGAGGGCTGGTCACTTCATGAATATAGTGCTGGTCCACATACATGAGTTGGGGCTGCCCCTCTTCTCCTGTGATGACATGACGGTCCCATAATTTATCAAAAATTGATTTTCCTGCCATCCATTACCTCCAAATAACATATAAGGCTACTAGTGTAGTCACCATCCCCAGAAACCAAACTGTTTTAAAGTACCATTTTCTAGTCTTGTGGTGAAAAATGATTCCTGCAAACCTAGCTCCAAAACCACCACAAGTAAAAGCTAAAATGAGTAAGATTTTCTCTGGGATGCGCCAAGTTCTTCTCCTTGCCTTGGATTTGTCAATGCCATAAATCAAGAAAATCATGACATTCCAAATCAAGAGGACTAGAGTAATTTTTTCATCTAACTTCATAATCTTGCAATAATAGCTTCCGTCATTTCCTTGGTCGAAGCCTGACCTCCTATATCTCTTGTTAAAACACCAGCTGCCAAACTTGCCTCAACAGCACGCTCAACACGCTCTGCATCCTCATAACGACCAAAACTATCTCTCAACATCATGGCAACTGATAAAATCATGGAAATAGGATTGGCAATTCCTTGCCCTGCAATATCAGGCGCTGAACCGTGAATGGGCTCATAGAGACTTGGTCCATTTTCAGAGTGACTGGCTGATGGCATAACCCCAAGTGTGCCAGATAGAACGCTTGATTCATCAGAGAGAATATCTCCAAAAAGATTCTCCGTTACAATGACATCAAACTTGGCAGGATTGGTAATCATGAGCATGGCAGCTGAGTCCACTAACTGGTGTTCCAAGGTAACATCTGGGAAATCCTGAGCGACTTCCTCAGCTATTTTCCGCCAAAGTTTTGATGTAGCTAGAACATTTTGCTTATCGATACTAGTAAGGATTTTTCTCCGATTTCTTGCAATCTCAAAAGCTTTGCGAATAATCCGCTCTATTTCTTCATAGCTATAGTCGTTAATATCACGCGCTTTGCACTCTTCAAGGATATGATCTCCAAAGTAAATCCCGCCAGTCAACTCACGCACCACAACAAAGTCTACACCATTAATTCGTTCTGATTTTAATGGTGACAAATGCTTGAGACTCTCAAATATTTTAACAGGGCGAATATTGGCATAGAGATTGAGTTCCTTACGAAGAGCCAGCAAGCCCTGTTCAGGCCGAACAGCTGCGCCATCATACTCGGGACTACCGATAGCCGCTAGGAGAATGGCATCTGCTTCCCTACTTGCCTTGAGGGTTTCATCAGGTAAGGGATGCCCCACAGCATCAATACCTGCACCTCCGAAGGGTCTTCTGTCAATCTCATAGTCAAAACCTGTTTTTTCAGCTAGAGCTTCCAGAACCTCTAAACCAGCCTCCATGATTTCTGGGCCAATTCCGTCCCCTGCTAGAGCTATTATTTTCTTTGTCATAGCATTCTCCTTTACACGCTAGGCATATCTCGATAGGAAACGCTACGTCCCATCTCACCAGCATTCTCTTTTTGAACAAAGGTATTAGCATTGATGTAGGCAATAGCCGAAGCTTTCAACACATCGAAATCGAGACCTGCTGCGTTAAAGATGGTTTCTGTATCTCTGTTTTCAACAGTGACCAAGACCCGAGCCTGGGCATCAATTCCATCTGTCACAGCATCAATGGTATAGGACACCAAACGGACGGATTGATTAAAGAACTTATCGATAGCATTAAATATAGCCTCAACAGATCCTTGTCCTGTCGCATTGAACTCGACTTTCTCACCATCCATATTAGCTAGACTAACGAGCGCTTCAATGTCATTATCTGCATGGGTTTGCAGTTGTAAATCATCAAAGTGGAAGCCTTCTGGATTTTCAACCATGGTTCCAGCTACCAGAGCACGAATATCTGCATCTGTGATTTCTTGTTTCTTGTCGGCCAGTGCCTTGAACTTAGCGAAGAGTGGTTTGATGTCCTCTTCTGTAAAGTCTAGGGCCAATTCTCTTAGTTTCTCGACAAAGGCATGGCGACCTGACAATTTTCCAAGTGGGAGACTATTACTCTTAACACCAACCAGTTCAGGTGTGATGATCTCATAAGTAAGAGGATTTTTAAGGACTCCATCTTGGTGAATGCCAGATTCGTGAGAGAAGGCATTACCACCGACCACAGCCTTATTTTTAGGAACTGGAATTCCTGAGAAGCGAGAAACCATTTCTGACGTATTGATGGTCTCATTTAAGACAATACTGGTTTCTGCTTGGTAATAATCTTGGCGAATATTAAGGGCTACTGCAATTTCTTCCAAAGCAGCATTGCCAGCTCGCTCACCAATACCGTTGATAGTTCCTTCGACACGTCCTGCCCCATTCTTGACAGCAGCAAGGCTGTTAGCCACTGCCATTCCGAGGTCATCGTGACAGTGAGGTGAATAGATAATCTGACGATCCGTCTTAACATTCTCAATCAGGTATTTAAAAATAGCGCCGTACTCTTCTGGCGTAGTAAATCCAACCGTGTCAGGGATATTGATATAAGACGCCCCTGCATCAACCGCTGTTTGAACAACTTCTAAAAGGAAATCCAACTCTGTTCTAGTCGCATCCTCTGGAGAGAATTCGACCACTCCAAACTTAGAACGTGCGTAAGAAACATGCTCCTTAATAGCTTCTAAAATCTCTTCCTTGCTCTTATTAAGCTTATACTTACGATGAATCGGACTGGTAGCGATAAAGACGTGAACCTGTGGATACTTGGCATCCTTTAGCGCCTCATAACAAGCATCAATATCAGACTTGACAGAGCGTGCCAAACCAGTCACCGCTGTTTTCTTCAAGACTTTAGCAATCTCCTGCACTGCTGTAAATGAATCAGGACTCGCTGCCGGAAAACCAGCTTCAATTGCTGAAATGCCCCATTTCTCCAGCTGTCTTGCAATGGCAATTTTTTCCTTGATTGAAAAATTAACACCTGGTGTCTGTTCTCCATCTCGAAGGCTAGTATCTAAAAATTCAACTGTTCTCATGTGATTTCCCCTTTTCCAAATTTGAATGTAAAAAAACATCTCGCTCAGAAACCCAAGCGAGATGTTGATTTACTCCCGCTTGGTAAGCCAAACAGGACTAATGCTTTTTGCACTAGCCCGAGTACCTCAACAACAAAGCAAATTGATAAAACTTAGCTGTTCTCATGTTTGACTTTCTCCTTCGTTTGATATCTTGTTTAGTATTTTAGCATAGGCAAAAGTGGTTGTCAAGAAAAAATCCAATATTTTCTGAAAATTTCTTCAGTAGAGAATATTTTGCTAATTGAAAATCATTGAGAATGCTTGAAATATTTCATTTTTTAATCGTTAAATTCCAGCTTCTTTCTATCAATTTCAGTACTTCTTCATCTGATAAAGTATCATCAAGCGCCACACTAATCCAGTAGCGTTTATTCATATGAAAAGCTGGATAAATTCCCTTGTGTGAAAGCAAATCAGCTACTTGGTCATGTTTGAGATTGACTGCTTCCACTTGTCCTTCTCTGCCCTTTTCCAGCTTATTCCAAGAGATTTTCATCAAGACGACGTACCACTTTTGATTCCCTTTATGACGTAATACGGCTGTATCAGGCGATTTCTCCCACAGATACTCCAACTGGTTTCCATACTTTTCCTGAACCTGAACCATGATACGCTTAGTCTGAGGACAGATAAAATCTTGCACATCAAAACAAACCTTCCGAATTTGGTAAAGAATCTCCAGGCAAGCCTCACGAACACTTGCAACAAAACTTCCTCTCATGCTTTCCATATGAACTTGAGGATAGAGGTCAGCAGTCTCTTGGTCAAAGACTTGAAAACTCACATTATCAGCAGTAATGGACACAGTCATGACAAAGTCACCCTGTAAAATCTGGCAACAATAAGTCCAGACTCCCCTATTTTCTACAAAACCAAAAGCATGAGCCTTTTCTTGATTAAACTGATAGGATTTAAAAATTTCAAACATAAGTGAAAACTGCTACCCAAAGCTAGCAGTTCCTTTCTATTTTTTAAAAGACAACCTTAGTTCCGTGTAATTGTGTCACACCCAACTGGTCGATAAAAGTTTGACGGTTGTCCAAGTCAATCCCCCCACCTGGTAGAATTTCAATTTTACCTTTAGCATGCTCCAAAATTCTGTGATAGTGAGCAAAACGTTTCTCTAGAGAGTCACCAGACACACCAGCACGTGTCAGGATACGGGTGACTCCAGCTTGGCTTAGCCAATCAATAGCTTCTAACTGGTCTTCTTCACTCAATTCATCAAATGCCATGTGAAAGACAATTTCCATTCCTTTTGATGCAACAATTAACTTCTCTAGATTAGGCTTATCCAACTTTTTATCAGCAGTTAAAGTCCCAAATACAACTCCTTGACTTCCAGCCTGAGCAGTCAAACGAATGTCTTCTAGCATAATTGCAATTTCTAGTTCATTATAGACAAAGTTACCACCACGTGGACGAATCATGGTCATGATGGTCGTATCGTAATTAGCTGCCAATTCAACTGCTGCCTTAGTCACTCCATAGCTAGGTGTTGTCCCACCAACTGCAAGATTGTCACAGAGTTCGATTCGACGAGCTCCAGCCTGCATCGCTTTTTCAAGCAAGGTCACATTTTCAGCACAAAATTCGTAAATCATTTGATTCTCCTTGAAAATTACTTTAAATTTATTATATCATATTGTTGTGAATATGCTTTCATTTATATCAAGGAAAATTGTTACTATTTTTTATTCCTTGTCCGGAATGACCTTAAAGAGATAATAAGTGATAAAGATGGTCAAGGCTCCGAGACCAATTTTGACAGGTAAGAGAGGAGCAAAATAAATGGAAATTCCCATTAAGATGTAGATAGAGACAATAATCTTTTTCTTACGTTCACGCGCAATAGACTTAGTCTCGCGAAAATCAGCTACATAGGTTTGGTATAACTTTGTGTGATATAACCAATTTTCAAATCGTTTAGAAGATTTAGAAAAACAAGCAATTGACAACAAAAGAAAGGGAGTTGTTGGTAACAAGGGTAAAACCACCCCAACAATAGCCAAGGCCAGTGATAAAAAACCAATTATCAAATAGATAAGACGCATAACTTCTCCTAATTACAATAATTTTATTCTAGTTTCGCATACAATGATGAATTTTGTCAAGTTCTAACCCAAAAAGAGCCTGAAATTCATTTTCAGGACTCTCGTCTTATTTAATCTTTTCTTCTTCGTAATCACCCTTGCTACAAACAACCTGCTTGCCACCACCACGGACTTTTTTCTCCATGAGGAAGTGACCACATTTTGGACAATCACGACCAACTGGCTTGTCCCAAGAGGTGAATTCACATTCTGGATAGCGATTACATCCATAGAAAATACGATTACGTTTGGTTTTACGCTCGATGATTTGTCCCTGATGACAGCTTGGACACTCAACACCAATCTCCTTGACAATCGCTTGTGTATGACGACAATCTGGGAAATTACTGCATGCATAGAATTTACCAAAACGGCCCAGCTTAATGACCATTGGACTACCACACACTTCACAGTCAAATCCAGCTGGTTCATCTTTGATCTGGATTTTTTCCATTTCTTCTTCAGCCTTAGCAACCTCTTTAGAGAAGGGTTTGTAAAAGGCATCAATGACACGTTGCCACTGCTCTTTTCCGACCTCGACATCATCAAGTCTACCTTCCATTTCAGCTGTAAAGGTCACGTTTACGATATCAGGGAAATATTCAATGATGAGCTTGTTGACAATTTCTCCCAACTCTGTCGGTTCAAAACGTTTGGCTGCAAGTCGAACATAATAACGTTTCTGAATAGTTTCAATGGTTGGTGCATAGGTTGAAGGACGTCCAACTCCATTCTCCTCCAAGGTCTTGATTAGTGTTGCTTCAGAATAACGTGCTGGCGGTTGAGTAAAATGTTGTTCTGGTCTGCTATTTACCTGCTTAACCGCATCTCCAACAACCATATCTGGCAACATCTTATTCTTGTCAGAATCATTATAGATAGCAAGATAGCCATCAAACTTAACCTGGCTACCATTGGCAGCAAACTGCACACCATTTTGAGAGAGTTTAACAGCCATTGTATCAAAAATAGCAGCTGTCATCTGACTAGCAACAAAACGATTCCATATGAGCGTGTATAGCTTTAGCTGGTCTTTATTTAAATACTTAGCAATACTTTCTGGAGTATGATAGACACTTGATGGGCGGATAGCTTCGTGGGCATCTTGAGCACCTGAAGCATTTTTGACCTTACTTCCATGCTTAGCATACTTACTTCCAAAACGATCATTAATGAAACTAGCTGCTTCATTCTGCGCTACTGGACTGATACGAGTTGAATCGGTACGCATATAGGTGATTAAACC
This sequence comes from Streptococcus sp. SK643, assembly GCF_000259505.1. Classification (GTDB taxonomy): domain Bacteria; phylum Bacillota; class Bacilli; order Lactobacillales; family Streptococcaceae; genus Streptococcus. Next base: position 69,323 of record NZ_AJMM01000019.1, on the reverse strand, counting down.
TTGGACACCTGAACCAATATTAATCCCTTCATATAGCTGTTGAGCAACCATCATGGTCTTACGCGTTCGGAAATTGATTTTATTAGCAGCATCCATCTGCATAGTAGACGTTGTATATGGTAGTGGAGCATTTCGTTTGCGCTCCTTTTTATCTACCTGATCTACTGTAAATTCCTTACTAGTCAGGTGAGACAAGACTTCCTTGACTTCTTCGTTAGTAGTCAATTTTTTCTTCTTGCCATTTACGCTATAGAAAGAAGCTTGAAATTGCTTGCTTCCCTTTTTAAAAACCCCATCAATGGTCCAATATTCTTCAGGTTGAAAGGCATTGATTTCATTCTCTCGATCAATGATAAGCTTGAGGGCAACTGACTGCACGCGCCCAGCTGATAACCCCTTCTTAACCTTTTTCCACAAAATAGGAGAGATGGAATAACCTACCAAGCGGTCTAAGACACGACGAGCCTGTTGGGCATCAACCAAATTCATATCAATCTTGCGGGGCTCTTTAAAGGCATTTTTAACGGCATCCTTGGTAATTTCATTGAATACAACACGATTTGCATCATTATCATCCAAATCAAGAATATGGGCCAAATGCCAAGAAATTGCTTCTCCTTCACGATCCGGGTCACTAGCAAGAAAGACTTTATTAGCTTTTTTAGCTTCTTTTTTTAGATCATTAATCAGAGGACCTTTCCCACGAATATTGATATATTGCGGTTCATAGTTATTTTCAATGTCAACGGACATGCTTGATTTTTTCAAATCACGGATATGACCGACACTGGCTAAAACCTTATAATTTCTACCTAAATATTTTTCAATCGTTTTAGCCTTAGCAGGAGACTCCACGATGACTAAATTTTTCTTAACTGTTGATTTTTTCTTTTTTGTTGCCGTAGCCACATTACCACACCTTTTCAAAGTAATAAACTTTATAAAGTGTAAACCATTTTTAATAACCTGTCAAGACTTAGCACCTATATATAGAAGAAAACTTTCTTTAAACTTCCTTTTTATCCTTAAAATTCAAACTCAGATAGGACATCTTTCCCACTAGTAACTAATTTTGCACCTTCTTGGATTAAATGATGGCAGCCATCTGATCGGCCGTCTAAAATGCTACCAGGTATAGCAAAGACGTCTCTTCCTTCTTCCATAGCTCGTTCACAAGTTATTAAACTTCCAGAGCGCATCTTAGCTTCTGCTACAATGACACCTCTACAGAGTCCAGCAATAATTCTGTTGCGAGCTGGAAAATGAAATTTAAGAGGTTGTTCACTAGGTCCATACTCACTTAAAATCAAATGATCATTAGCAATATATTCTTGCAAGCGTTTGTTGGATCTTGGATAAAAAACATCCAGCCCAGTCCCAATGACTGCTATTGTCTTTCCACCGTGTTTCAAGGCAGCCATGTGAGCAGCTGTATCGATTCCCTTGGCTAAACCACTAACAACAACCAATTCATTTTCCAATCCCTGAATAACTTTTTGAACTGCTTTGGCTCCCTGGCTACTGCAGTCTCTACTACCTACAACTGCGACCTTAGGTAATTTTAAGAGATCTAGATTTCCTTTATAAAATAAGAGAGCAGGTGCATCATATATTTCACATAAATCAAAAGGGTAACAATCATCAAGAATTGAAAATGAAGGGAATTTATTAAATTCTTTCTCCAGATGTGCATCATCTATCTGAAAATAGCGTTCCATAAACACAGCCGGATTACGGCAACCTGAAACCTCAGCTATGTCTCCCAATAAAAGTTCCTGATCAAAACTTTCTCCATATTCTAAGACAGTCAGAATTTGCTGATTAGTTAACCCTGATTTTCTTAATTTATAAATTTCATAGTTTGTAATTTTCATAACTTACTCCAATTCTTTTTCTATTCATTTATTTATTCGTAAAAAAATAAAAACATCCAACAATTTTGTCAGATGCTGAAAAATTTAATTTTCATTTGCTAGAATTTCTTCTAATTTATGGTAATCTTTGACACTATCGATTTCATAGATGCTATTGCCTTCTAATTCTTCAACATAGACATCTAATTCCTTGATATTATCCTTAACCATATTGTCCCAATATAAGTCTACGAATTCACCGCTTTCGTATGCTCTATCGATAAAGCTGACAATCTTTTCTGCAGTCGATTCATCCCAGAAAGAAACACCACTTAAAATACGACCAGCTTTGCTATCAACAATAATATCTTGAACCTTGTAGTCATCTCCATAAACTAAGAACCATTCATTGGTACAGTCTTCACGATAGACACTAAAGTATGTTGAGCGAGTCAAATCATTGCGGAACATGTTCTTAAAAAGATAATTATCAGCATCAATAACATAACTATTGGCCAACTCCTCTTTTACTATATAAAGAGAATAAAAGTTATTATAATCAGCATATTTGTCATTAAAGATAAGTCGAACACCATACTTTTCTTTCAAATAGTCAAATTGTTCTTTCAAATAACCTACAACAATAATTATATCATGGATTCCTTTTTCTTTAAGAAACTCAATCTGATATTCTATTAAGGGTTTTTGATTTACTTTCACCAAGGCTTTTGGGGTATTGTCCGTCATAGGACGCAGACGAGTTCCCAATCCCGCCGCTAAAATGATTGCTTTCACTCGAATCTCCTTTATTCTTTAATAATAATATAAACACCAGCTATCACTACAAGTGATGTAATAATTGTCAGCCAATCAAGAGGTGTCCCCAAGAAAAGGGCTGAGAATAATACTGTCCAAACTACGTAACTAACATTCAATCCCGTTGCCTTAGCAGGTTGCAAACGATTAATAGCAATATAGTAAGCCAAGTAAGAAATCATATTGAATGTAGCGAAGACAAGCATTAGTCCCAATAATTGTAGATTAGCTACTTCTCCAAATGTATGATGAGAGAATAGTACAATTACTAGATAGGATAAGAAAGAAGTTACTTGCCGGATTAAAAGGGCTTCAATCTCACTTAATTCACTTTCCATGGCAAAGGAGCTTAAGACACTTTCACTACCCCAAGCAATAGCACAGACTAAGGCACAAAGAATTCCAATATAAAACGAATTCACTTGTTCTACCTTATAAGTCTGGGCAATAATCGCTGCAATGATTAAAAAGACACCAAATACTGTATTTTTTGAAATCTTATGCTTTAAAAAGAAGAAGGCTAGTAACACAGAAACTGCAGGATAGATGGCTGAAACTGAAGAAGCTAAGGAACTACCTATATATTTAACTGCATAAAGATTAGCCTGCATTCCAATAGGTCCAGCTAAGAGCGCTCCAATTATAACACTAACATTTCGAATGTTAGTAAAAATTGATAAGCGAACTTTCCCTTCTCTAATTAAAAGAAAAGCTAACAAGATAAAGATTGTTAAAAAATCATGAGCTGCAGCTACCACAAAGGGAGACAAATCTGTAAAAATAGAGAAGATAATTGCACTAATAGTCAGTCCTAGCCCCCAGAAAACACCTGAAAGAAGACCAAAAGAAACACCATTCTTATTTTTCATCAGTTCCTCCATAATATACTAAACCTTTAACCGCTCTTTGATAACGGTCAATTCCATAATCACCAAAATCAGCCCCTTGTTCTTCCTTATAAACAGTCCACAAACTCCAAATGGTATCTTGTAAAATTTTATAAATGCGAATTTTTTCACGAGATACGGGGGTTTCATTGCTCTCATAATAACTAAGGAAGGTTTCTTCTTCTTGACTTGTGAAATCAGACTCTAAGAAGAGGGCTGCTAAATCCCACATAGGATCATTCATAGAGGCATATTCCCAGTCAATCAAATACAAACGACCTTGAGGGGACTCGATAAAGTTTTCAGGAACCAAATCAATATGACAAGATTTTTTGTTAATCCCCAAATCATTTAAGCGTTTCTCTAGTGAAAAAACTTTTCTTCTAACTTCTTCATAATTAGGATAGGGAAGGCTACCTTCAATTAAGGATTCATATTTTTTGATTTCCTCAAATGGAACAAATTCTCCTCTTAGTTCTTTGCCTGAAGCATGAATAGTTTGTAAAATAGGAGCAATTTTATCAAATTTTGTCTTAATTGAAGTTGCATCAAGTGTAATAGCAGAGTCGATATACTCATTTACTTTTATACCAGCTTCAATATCAAAAAGATAATTTTTTACATCTAGGTTTAAATCCTTCAACAGTTCAAGATTATACTTTTCATCTTGACGATTGATGAGCTTGTCTGTTCCCTTACCAAAAAATTTAACAATGTACTGCTTCTTGCTTGTTATAGCTAAATAGTTTTGGTTAGTCATACCCCCAAGTTGTTCAACACTGAGGACTTCCTCTTCTTCACTAAGTAAGGAAGAAATTTTTTCTTTAATGATTTTCTCCACAATTAACCTCCAAATCTTACACTTCCCACTTAAATACTGTTTTAAAAGCAGTATTTAAATCAGTAGCAAAGACACGGTGAATATCTTTGATTTCTCTTACAGGTTCTTCTAGATAAAGGATATTTTTTAGACGATTGGCAAATTTCTTAACTTCCATCATCTGGATAGCTTTTTCAAAATCGATTCGACCAGAACGTGATGATCCAATTAAGAGTAAGCCTTTTTCAAGGGCATCGCGTGTATTAATATTAACTTTGTATTCACTGACTCCCATCATTAGGATAGTTCCTTGTGGGCGAATATAACGAATCAAATCATTAATTGCGGGTCCAGTACCATCGCCACCACAGCACTCAAAAGCATGGTCAAAAGTCAAATCCTCAGGAATCATATCTGTAATATAGCACTCTTTCGCAAACGAGAAGAGTTCCAATTTTTCCCAATGACGACCAATAACAATAATCTCTGCTTCTGGAAGTGTATAGTTAATAATATTTGCAACAACGAAGGCCAAACTACCATCACCTATGACGGCGATTCGCTCCCGTTTGCTATGAGCTAAAGTCAAAAATCTATTCATAGCATGCATACCAACACTTACAAATTCCGTAATAGCTGCAACAGTATCTTCAATATCATTGTATGCTACCACACGATCTTTAGGAAGAGAAACAAATTCTCGCATGAATCCATCATAACCACTAGACAAGAAATAAGTTCCTGTCATGTAGTTCTCATAAAACTCCTTGTCGCTTTGCATAGGAGGTTGATTAGGAATCATGACAACCTTTTGTCCAACCTTGTAAGTTCCTGTTGGATCTGAAATGACCGTTCCACAGGATTCATGAATCATAGCCATGGGAAGTTTTTTAGATAAGATCTTGGGATCACGTTTTCCTTGATAATAACGCTGATCTGCATGACAAACCGCCATATAGTTTGGACGGATAAGGATATGATTTTCCTGATCTATCACTTCTTCCTGATATTTCACATTGATAAATTTAGGCTTAGTTAGTTGATAAACTTGATTAATCATTTCTCTAGTCTTTCTCAATCATACTTTTAGCAATCTTCAAATCTGTTACAGTTGTGATTTTAAGATTAGAGTATTCACCCTTAGCCAAGGCTACATCTCTTCCTTTTATAACGAAAATCTTACAAGCATCTGTCAGAATTTCTTTTTCTTCATTCGAAAGGGAACCATACAAATCCATAAAGTCTAAACAACGGAAAGTCTGTGGTGTTTGGCCTTGATAAAGGTGTGCACGATTTGGAATATCTGTGATGAATTGACCATTGGTACTTTCCACAATAGTATCCACCGCTTCTACTACTGTATCTACAGCGTCATGTTCTTTCGCTAGTTTGATATTATCTTGAATCATGCGAAGTGTGATAAAAGGACGGACAGAATCATGGGTAACAACGATGTCGTCTGGAGTAAGCGGACGATAATCATCAATGGCTTCAATGATTTTCTCAATACTTGTGTTGCGGTCAGATCCACCTTTTGTAATGATAATTCGATCCTTATGAAGAGGAAGATATTTATCTACAAGATCCTCTGCATGAGAAACCCAATCACCATGAACTCCAACTACAATTTTTTCAATGCTTGGTTCTAAAACAAATTTTTCAATTGTGTGAATCAAGATAGGCCGATCACCTAGCTCTAAAAATTGTTTGGGTAAATTACTGATTCCCATGCGCGTACCAGTTCCACCGGCAAGAATTCCAGCATATATCATCTATTTTCTCCTTTATCATACAAAAAAACTATTTCTCTCTATTATACCACAATCTAGACCTATCTAACAAAAATTGCAGACTTCCCGTTCTAGAATAGCAATTCATTTATTGTTTTTATCCATCAAATCACAGTAATTACGAGGAATTCTATCGTTATTACATAGATATGACTGTGAAATTTTAGAGTTCTTCAGAATAATATAGTTTCCTTAAAAAAAACTTAAAGAAAATTCCAACTATACAAAAAATAGGACTTAAATCGGCTTGAACTGATTTAAGTCCTAACTTTGTATTCTAAAATGGTTGAGAAAAAATCTAGTCTTCCTTGTCCTGATTTTCATTTCCGTACGAGATTTTTTCCTGACTTCCTAGCTTAGGTGCGAAAAAAGCAGAAGCACCAGAGAGTCCTAGCGCTAAACTAGCCCCTCCAAACCCTGCCTTTTTTAGAAATTCTCGACGGTCCATTTTCTTCTCAAAAAACTTTTCATCTTTATCAGTCATGACTCTTATTCTCCACTAAGAAATTTACCCATTTGTGACAGAGGTTCACCAAGCTTTGTCACAGCTTCTGATAATTCTTTAGTATCTTCTTTTGTCAAATCAGTATAGAGTTTGTAGTGTTCCTTGTCGGTCATGTGTTTGTCCAACAAGCTATTAACAGATTTGAAATCAGCTTCCAATTCTTTAACTAGATTAGCGTCTGATTTTTCAAGTAAATGTTTAAAAAGTTGGAAAATCTTCTCTACTCCCTCGATATTGGCACGAAAGTCATACAAGTCTGCATGAGAATAAATTTCCTCTTCACCTGTAATCTTGCTTGTTGCCACTTCATTAAGCAAGTCAACTGCCCCAGTCAACATAACCTTGTAGTCCACATCTACAGTTGCAATCTTGGCTTTCAATTCCTTGATATCATTGACCAACTAATCGCCACAGCTTTCAGTTCCTTTAGTGATATTGTCTTCCCAAAGGATACGTTAGATACGGTGGAAACCAGACCAACCTTCCTCTGTCTTGTTTTCATCCATATAATCTGCCATACGGAAGTCAATATTGACATCTGACTTAGCAAAACTCTCGGCAATCGGTTTTGAACGCTCATAGGACATACGAATCAGTGGATAAACCTTCCTAGCTTCTTCTAACTTACCTTCTTTCAACAGTTTGACAAAACCTTCCGTATCTGTCAACAGTTTATCAATTTACTCTTGCACAAAAATCTTATAGTCAGCAGTGGCCTTATCAAGCATTTTTTGCTTGTCTTCAGACAAGGCTGTCACCTTTGCTGAATTACTCGTATTGCTTGGCTTAGTTTGGTTAGTAGCACAAGCTGTCAATAGCAAGGCTGAAGATAAAAGGACAAAACCTAGTTTTTTCATTGTATACTCCTATCGGTTCAGAAAACCTAAATTAATTTTACACTCTATTAAAACACGCTATTTCTAATTTTTCAATGAATTTTCTGAAAATTCAATCTGTGATAGTTTAAACAAACATTAGACTTTTAGTCTTAAAATTGATAAAATAATATGGAAAATAAGAGAAAAGGAAAACAAAATCACCATGATGAACATGCAAAACATGATGCGCCAAGCACAAAAACTTCAAAAACAAATGGAACAAAGCCAAGCTGAACTTGCTGCTATGCAGTTTGTTGGTAAATCTGCTCAAGACCTTGTTCAAGCGACCTTGACAGGAGATAAAAAGGTTGTCAGCATCGACTTCAACCCTGCAGTTGTGGATCCAGAAGACCTCGAAACTCTTTCTGATATGACTGTTCAAGCTATTAACGCTGCACTTGAAGAAATTGACCAAACAACTAAGAAAAAATTGGGTGCTTTCGCTGGAAAATTACCATTCTAGGCAACAAAAAATGCAAGCACCCAAAATGGATACTTGCCTACAACTTGGAGGAACATTTGTTCCTCTTTTTATTTTATTAAAAATTAAAAAACTCTAAGGCCCGCTTTAAGAGTAAGTCCGTATACTCTGGATCTTCTTGGGCAATCGTAACTAGTTCTTGCACTAGCTCTATATTATCCGTTATCATACCATCTACTCCTAGATGAATCGATTTATCAAAAGAATCTGAGCTATTAATAGTCCAGACGTACAATTTTTGGTCTGTATTCCAAAGTTTGTTGACAAAATTTTCGTCTAAGGTTGAATATTCCATCGTATAACCTGTAGCATTAGTTCTAGGAAAAATACTATTATAAGGCAGGATAAAGTAGGCTGGTATTTCAGGGACAATAGATTGAACTTGATCAATGATATGATAATCCAAAGATTGAATTTGATGACCATTTTGTTTCAAAGTCTCACCGTACTTTTCTAAGAAACGTTTCATCATATCCGGCTTATCTTTTTTACTGGTCTTTATTTCAATTAAGAGTTTTTGATGCAATTCATTGGCTCTTTTAAGATATTCATCAAAACTTGTAACCTTACTATGATACCCATTTTCTGAGATATCAAGTTTGGTCAATTCTTCCAAGGTCAAATCTTGGGAACTTGCATTCACACCTGTTAAATCCCAAATATTGGCATCGTGCATCATGACAAACTGTCCGTCTTTGGTTTCTTGAACATCGGTTTCAACAAAGTCTGGTTCCAATTGCGCTGTTTTTTCTAAAGATTGGACTGTATTTTGAACTCCATTTTTATTGGAGACACCTCTGTGCGAAATAACCAAAGGTTTATGGGCTACTGGAGCTTCAAGATAAACATAGCCCTCTATAGAAAAGATGATGCAGGCACACCCCAGTACTCCCCATCGCATCCAGTGGTCTTTTTTTCTCCTAGGAATAATCTCAAGCCCTTCTCCTGTTAACAGAGAAACAAACTTGATTAGGAAATAAGTCAGAACCATATAGTGAAAATTACGAATCAAAACATAGTTGATTATTCCAAGAACCAGGGATTCTCTTTGAGTAAGGACATCCATTAAGGTTTGACTAAGGATAACTGGCACTAAAAGGAGAAAGAAAAACAGATAGGTTTTAATCACAATCCAAAGAAGGTTCCAAGTATAAAACCAATTTTGTCTCCTTGTCTTTTCGATACTATAAGAAACTGCTTGTCTTACTGTTTTCTTTTCAAAAAGAAGCTGAGGTATCGCAAACATCAAGCGTACCGAGACGTAAAACATAATCAACGACAAAAGAATGACAATGATACCGACCAACCAATACCGTTCTTCAACATAAGAAACAACAAATTTTGGAATCACAATTTTATTGAGATAGTAAATCTTGAGAATCTTTCTAATAAAGGGAAAGAGCATCATGACATAAAAGAAAATAAAGGTCATCTTGGGAATGGTTATTTCTTTCATAATCATAAAACTTTGACCAAAGACCTTATGACTGTATTCGAGTAAGGTTCTTTTTTCATGATAGAGAAGATGTCTAGCTCCGGTTAAAAGGAGACCCATTTGGAAATAAGCAACCAACAAATTAATTATCACCAAAATCAATAAGCCCAAACTAATCAAGGGAGAGCCTTTAATAATCGCAAAAATATTATTGTACGAAAGAAAAAGATAACCAGACTGCCTCAATAAAAGTCCTGCAAGCCATGAATTTAAGGGTAGCCAAACAAACTCTATCAACAAGAATGTTAAGAAAAATAAAAAAAGAATTTTATCTAGGTTATAGTAAATCTGCTTAAAACCTAGAAGTTTTGGTTTTTCTGGTTTCATAGGCACTCCTAATCAAAGAATTGTGATAAGTCCAATCCACCAAAAGGATTATTTGATAAGCTACTTTGTGATTCTAATAAGAGTTTTGCTTGATCAGACTCAAGGAAGGACTCATAAACACGCGCCGTCATACGAGCATCTTCTAAACTATTATGTGACTGACCTTGAAAACCTAAAAAAGTTGCAACCGTTTGGAGTTTAAGATTAGCGATACCATGTAAGTCTGAACTCCTCCGTTCAAAGGCCTCATCATAAAGATCCACCTTGTATTGTGGACTATAATCTATTCCATGTTCCAACAAAATAGGCAAATCACTTTTAGCTGCATTGTAACCTACAATAGGTAAAGAACCAACAAACTCTTGGAATTTCTGCAATACTTGTTCTACAGATGGAGCATCTTTTAAGGTTTCTGCAGTAATTCCAGTCAAACCATTAATGAAACTCTTGAGAGGCACCTCAGTATGTACATAAGAATCATAGCTAGCAACTTCCTTCCCATCTTGAAAGCGCACTGCTGATACCTGAATTAAGTGTGTTTGTCCTTCGTGTTGGTTAAATTCTAAATCAAAAGCAATGTAATCTTTTAGTCTTTCCATTTTATCCTTCTCCTGGGGTCATGCATCATAGAAATAAAAGAAGCTATCAGGTTAAGATTAACCTAAACAGCTCCTCGATTATCCTCCAAATAGACGAGCAAAAAAGCCTTTCTTAGTTGATTGAACTTCTTCTTTTGCTTGGTCTAACTCTAACTTCAGAGTCTCTTGATCCTTCATGGCTTGAAGAGTCAATTGTTGTTGCTGATCCAGTTGTTTGTCTTTCTCAGCAATTTGACGGTCTTTGATGCGCATTTGCTCATCTTTTTCTGAAAGTTGACGATCCTTGGCTTTTAATTGTTCATAGAGACGAAGGATTTCAGCATTCTTTTCATCGACTAAAATTTCCATCAGTTCCCGTTGCTTAACATCTTCGCTAACTGGTTCATCTTCAAAAATAGTTTTTTTATAGATTTCTTCAAGCTTAATCAAGCCACTACGGGTAACGACTGTTACACCTTTGTCATTTTTATCTGTGTCTTCTTCTGGTAATTCCTTGACACGATTATTGATTGCTTGGCGAGATAGACCTAAAACCTCTGCAATCTCACTGACGGTCATTTCAATACTCATAATATCCCCTGAAACGTTTTCTAACTTTTCGTTATTTAAATATTATCATAAGCTAGAAAAACTGTCAAATTTCCACTTAATCTAAAGCCTTTAAAAAGGCCAAGAGTACTTGTGCAGAGCGTCGTCCCGCCTCAATAATAAACTCATCAAAAGTAACGTTTGCTTCATGGTTAGCGTTATCGCTCATAGCACGGATAACTAAGAAAGGTAAGTCAAGTGAATGAGCCGCCTGAGCGATAGCTGCCCCCTCCATTTCTACTGCTAAGACATTTGGAAAATGTGATTTGATTTCTTCTATCTTATCATTTCCTGCAATAAAACTATCCCCTGTTGCAATCAAACCAAGGTGCCAAGTCTGCTCAAGTTGAGACAAACTAGTTTTTATTTTAGAAATGAAGTTTGAGTCTGATTCGAAATAAAGAGGTTGTCGAGCCATTTGTCCATAATCATAGCCAAAAGCAGTCACATCAACATCATGATAAGCAAGTTTATCCGCAATGACCACATCACCCACTGCAATACCATCTGCTACTGCCCCTGCAGAACCTGTATTGATAATAGCATCGACTTGAAAATGATCTGCTAAAATCGCTACACTCATAGCAGACATGACCTTACCAATACCACTCTCTACTAAAACCACTTCAACTGAAGAGATTGAACCAGTATGATAGGTATTCCCTAAAACAAGCTCCTCTTGAGCTTTTTCTAAATGCTGGACAAGGTAAATCAGTTCTTCAGGCATGGCCGCAATAATTCCAATTTTCATGTTAATTCCTTTTCTAACGCCAATATTTAATGGCTAACACTAATAAAATCAAGAGAAAAATAATTGTAAATAAGATTTTATTTAACTTGGAATTAAAAACATTTCTCTTAGTATTTTCGATACGACGGCTCTTATGAATAGATGGTTCTACTTCAATCGTTAACGTTTCTTGGCTAAAACCATGTCCCTTTGGTCTTTCATAACCAAAAGATCGAGAAGAAGTCGATAAAATTTTAGTTTCTTCATTGTCTAACAAGGGTGGACCAGAAATTTTTTCTCCTCTATTAGCCTTTTCAATCATTTCATCCGTTAATAAAGGTTTCCCCATAGGACCCTCCTTTAGTTTTTTTGTAATTCCCAGTATTGGACTGCCATAATAGTTTTTGCGTCACAGATGTGACCCGTTTGAATGAAAGATTTTGCTTCTTCCAGACTAACTTCAATAACTTCCAAGGTCTCATCTTCATCTTGGGGACGAGGATTCTCCACTTTTGTCAAATGACTTGCTACATATAGCTTCAACTTTTCATTACAAAAGCCAATGGCAGAATAAAAATCATATAAGAGTTCTAACTGGCCGGTATAGGCTGTTTCTTCCTCCAATTCACGAAGAGCAGCAGCCATAGGATCTGTATTTTCACCGATTTCCAATTTTCCTGCCGGAATTTCATAGGATACTGCCTCAATAGCTTTTCGATATTGCTTGACCAAAATCATCTTTTCTTCGTTTGTAACAGCTAAAACACAAACTGCACCATTGTGGAAAATCAAATCTCGTTGTGCTGTTCCCTTGCCCTCAGGTAGCTCTACCTGATCTTGCACTAGTTTGAAAATGGGACCTTGGTAAATTTCTTTTCGACTAAGGGTTTTTTCTTCAAATTCCATGATAAACTCCTATTGATTCTTAGGATGGTGTGGCAAGCGAGTCGCATATTCATCTTTATTGACTTGGCGACCACGCCCAATAGCAATGGCGTCAGCTGGTACGTCTTTGGTAATGGTTGAACCTGCACCAACAAGGGAATTGTCACCTAGTTCTACTGGCGCAATAATGGTTGAATTTGAACCAACAAAGACATTGTCTCCAATGACTGTCTTGTATTTATTTTTCCCATCATAGTTTACAGTGATTGTCCCTGCACCGAAATTAACATTGCTACCCACTTCACAGTTTCCGATATAGGTTAAATGACCAGCTTTTGTATTGTCACCGATTGAAGAACCTTTAACCTCAACAAAGTTACCGATATGGACTTGGGCACCCAGACTTGAACCTGGTCGAATGTGGGCATAAGGGCCGACAGTCACACCATCTTCAACACTACTTTCCTCAATCATAGAGTTCGTTATCACAGCTCCAGATCCGATAGTGCTGTCCACTACATAGCTACCATTTGTCAAGACAGTTTCAGCACCAATTTTGGTTTGTCCTTTTAAGGTAACATTAGCTTCGAGTTGGACTTGTGGAGCGATTTCCACATCAATATCGATATAAGTTGCTTCTGGATTGACAAAACTAACACCATTGACCATATGCATTTGATTGATACGGCGACGCATGACTGCTTCTGCAGTTGCAAGAGCCACACGATCATTGACACCAAGGCTTTCATCAAAGTCTTTGAGGGTATAGGCTCCAACTTTTTCACCAGCTTCACGGAAAATACCAATCACATCTGTAATATAGTATTCACCTTGAGCATTATTGGTATTGATATTTTTTAGAGCTTCAAATAATCGTTCATTATCAAAGACATATGTTCCAGTGTTGATTTCCTTGATTTGTTTTTCGAAATCAGAGGCATCTTTTTGTTCAACAATTCGCATAACTTCGGCATTGTCATTTCGAACAATACGCCCATATCCGAATGGGTTATCCGTTTCAGCTGTTAAAATAGTCGCAACGTTTTTATGATTGATATGAAAATTAATTAAATTTTTTAAACTTTCACCCGTAATTAAAGGGGTATCACCTGCGATAACCAAGGTATGACCTGACAAACCTTCTAGAATTGGCTCTGTCATCATAACTGCATGACCAGTTCCCAGTTGTTCTGATTGAGTTACAAATTCTGTCTGTCCAACCAAGACCTCCTCAACTAATTCTGCCTTATGTCCTACTACTGTTACAGTCTTTTCTGGTTGGATAGCTCCCACACTACGAAAAACATGTTCCAACATAGAGATACCAGCAACCTTATGTAAAACTTTTGGTAAATCAGATTTCATGCGAGTACCTTTTCCCGCTGCTAAAATAATGGCATAATTTGACATAATTTTCTCTTTTCTCTAGAAATTCACTTTTATTATACCATATTTCAATTTATTCCGCTCTATTCATAAAAAAAATGCTCTAAAGTCCTTTATTGTCACAATATTAAGTGTTTTTTTTGATTTTTTTTCTTATTTAAGGTAAAATTATGAAGTATGAGAAAGAAAATTAATCCACTTATTTTATTTAGTTTTTTCGGGATTATAATTTTCATTTTAATCCTAAATAGACCTCGTTTTGAAGATCACTCTATAAAAACAAAATCAAACCTTGCCCAAATTGAAACTCTGGCATTGCAAAAGTTAAGTAAACCAATCATTGATGTATCTGGTTGGCAACGTCCCGAAGAAATCAATTATGACACACTCTCACAAAATATATCCGCTGCTATTGTACGTGTTCATAGTGGGGCACAGACTACGAAGCAAAATGATGCTGCACACATTAATGGTCTTGATAAGGCATTTGAGTCTCACATAGGTGAGTTTCAAAAACGCAATATTCCAGTTGGTGTTTACGCATACGTAGCAGGTAAAAGTATCCAAGAAATGGAAAAGGCTGCAGAAAGCTTTTATAACGCTGCATCACCATATAATCCAAGTTACTATTGGTTAGATGTTGAAGAAAAAACAATGTCTGATATGAATGAAGGCGTTGAAGCATTCCGTGCTAAGCTAGAATCATTAGGTGCTAAAAACATTGGTATCTACGTTGGTGTATACTTCATGGAAGAACACAGTATTGATACTTCAAAATTTTCATCAGTTTGGATTCCTTCCTATGGTTCAGACTCTGGATTTTATGAAGCCACTCCTAAAACTGATTTAGACTATGATATTCACCAGTATACTTCTAGAGGAAAAATTGCAGGTTTTGATCACGATTTAGATATCAATGTCATCTCTGCATCAAAGAATAAAGAAGAGACCTTTAGAAAACTCTTTTTAAAACCATAAAAGCATTTGTTCGTCATTTGCTTTTTATTTTTGTTTTATATTGTGATACAATATAATAAGAATTTTTGAATTTGAAATAGTTGGAGGAACCATATGTTTTCATGGTTAAAGCAAATTATTAAAGGGATTATCATCGCTCTCGGTTTTATTTTACCAGGTATTTCAGGAGGAGTGTTGGCTGCAATACTAGGTATTTATGAACGAATGATTGCCTTTTTAGCGCACCCTTTTAAAGACTTTAAAGACAATGTTCTGTATTTTATTCCAGTTGCCATTGGAATGCTTTTAGGTATTGGTTTATTTTCATTCCCGATTGAGTATTTACTTGAAAATTTCCAAGTCTATGTCTTGTGGAGTTTTGCTGGTGCCATTATTGGTACTGTTCCTAGTTTAGTAAAAGAGTCTACTCGCGAATCTGATAGAGATAAAATCGATTTAATATGGTTTTGGGCAACCTTTGTTATTTCTGGTCTAGGTCTGTTCGCCTTAAACTTTGTCGTAGGAACCTTAAATCCATCTTTTCTTAACTTTATCTTAGCTGGTTCTCTACTTGCACTAGGTATATTGGTTCCTGGCTTGAGTCCTTCAAATCTACTTTTGATCCTAGGTCTTTATGCTCCTATGCTCGCTGGATTTAAAACCTTTGACTTATTTGGTACCTTTCTTCCTATCGGGATTGGATTGGTAGCCACTTTCATCGTATTTTCAAAATTAATGGATTATGCTCTAAACAATTACCATTCTCGTGTCTATCATTTTATTATTGGCATTGTCCTTTCTAGTACACTTTTAATTTTGATTCCAAATGCAGGAAATGCTGAAAGTATCCAATACACTGGTCTTTCTTTAATCAGTTATGTTCTCATTGCCTTCTTCTTTGCTCTTGGCATCTGGCTTGGTATTTGGATGAATAAATTGGAGGATAAATATAAATAATGGCAAAAAAAGTAAAAATAAAAAAAACATTAGTGGAACAAATCTTGTCAAAAGCTGGAATTCACCACCTTGGTATTCAATTAAATGCACTCGAGGGAGAACTTCCTCAAGGTTATGACCATTCCCAAATTTTTAAAACTCTTGCTCTACTTGGAGATAAGACTGGTCCCATCATCGGAATCCTTCCTATAACAGAACACCTTGCTGAAAAAAAATTAGCTAAGATTTCTGGCAATAAAAAGGTCAGCATGATTCCACAAAAAGATTTAGAAAAAACAACAGGCTATATTCACGGTGCTAATAATCCTGTCGGTATTCGCCAGAAGCACAATTACCCAATCTTTATTGATGAAACAGCTCTCAAATTGGAGAAAATGATTGTCTCTGCCGGAGAAGTTGGTCATAGCATCATCATCAATCCAAAAGAACTAGCCACCTTTGTTAAAGCAGACTTTGCAGATATTTTGGAGGCGAGCAAGTCATGAAACTTTACTTTGTTCGTCACGGCCGCACACTCTGGAACCAAGAAGGACGTTTTCAAGGTGCCAGCGGTGACTCTCCTCTACTTGAGGAATCTATTCAGACCCTAACAAAGCTTGGTCAATATTTAAAGGAAATTCCTTTTGACCAGATTTATGCAAGTGACTTACCCAGAGCTCGGAAATCGGCGGAAATTATTCAAAGTCAACTTGAAACATTATGCCCTTTGGAAAGTATCCCAAATATTCGTGAATGCCAGCTTGGTAAACTAGAAGGTTTAAAAATCGCAACTCTAGAAGCTATTTATCCCAAACAAATCCAAGCTTTTCGTTTTAATCTCGCAAAATTTAACACAAAAATGTTTGGCGCAGAGTCACTTTATAGTACCACTCAACGTACCATTCAATTTATCAAATCTCTGAAAGAAAGTGATGCCGAAAGAATCCTTATCGTTGGTCATGGTGCTAATCTCACTGCTAGCCTTCGTACTCTTCTAGGGTATAAAGAACCCCTTCTTCGTAAAGATGGGGGCCTAGCAAACGCTAGTTTAACCATTTTAGAGACTGACGATTTTGAAAACTTTACTCTTGTAGTTTGGAATGATACTTCCTATCAATAAAAGAACTTGATTTTATACTCAATGAAAATCAAAGAGCAAACTAGGAAACTAGCCGCAGGCTGCTCAAAGCACTGCTTTGAGGTTGTATATAGAACTGACGAATTCAGTAACATATATACGGCAAGTCGACGTTGACGTGGTTTGAAGAGATTTTCGAAGAGTATTAGCGTCAAGTTCTTTTTAGTTTTTAAAGATTATCCGTGAATTTCTTGCTTATTTATGATAAAATGGGAGTATCGCAAAAAATGACTCATCGTATTCAATTTTGAGTAAAACTAGGAGGATCCCATGTCAACAGAACATATGGAAGAACTAAATGACCAGCAGATCGTTCGCCGTGAAAAAATGGCTGCACTCCGTGAACAAGGAATCGATCCCTTCGGAAAACGTTTTGAACGTACTGCAAATTCACAAGAATTAAAAGATAAATATGCTGACCTCGATAAAGAACAATTACATGATAAAAACGAAACTGCTATTATCGCAGGACGCTTGGTAACGAAACGTGGTAAGGGTAAAGTCGGCTTTGCCCACCTTC
Organism: Streptococcus sp. SK643; assembly: GCF_000259505.1. Taxonomy (GTDB): domain Bacteria; phylum Bacillota; class Bacilli; order Lactobacillales; family Streptococcaceae; genus Streptococcus. Next base: position 51,732 of record NZ_AJMM01000019.1, on the reverse strand, counting down.
AAGACCGCGAAGGTCAAATTCAAATCTACGTTCGTAAGGATGCTGTCGGTGAAGAAAACTATGAAATCTTCAAAAAAGCGGACCTTGGCGATTTCCTTGGTGTTGAAGGTGAAGTCATGCGTACAGATATGGGTGAACTTTCTATCAAGGCTACTCACATTACACACCTATCTAAGGCGCTTCGTCCACTTCCAGAAAAATTCCATGGCTTGACAGACGTTGAAACTATCTACCGTAAACGTTACTTGGACTTGATTTCGAATCGTGAAAGCTTTGATCGTTTTGTAACTCGTTCAAAAATCATCTCTGAAATCCGTCGTTACCTTGATCAAAAAGGTTTCCTTGAAGTGGAAACACCTGTTCTTCACAACGAGGCTGGTGGTGCTGCTGCCCGTCCATTTATTACTCACCACAATGCCCAAAACATTGACATGGTACTTCGTATTGCTACTGAGCTTCACTTGAAACGCCTTATCGTGGGTGGTATGGAACGCGTTTACGAGATTGGCCGTATCTTCCGTAACGAAGGAATGGATGCTACTCACAACCCTGAATTCACTTCAATTGAAGTTTACCAAGCTTACGCAGACTTCCAAGATATCATGGATTTGACTGAAGGCATTATCCAACACGCTGCTAAATCAGTTAAAGGCGATGGTCCAGTTAACTATCAAGGAACTGAAATCAAAATCAATGAACCATTTAAACGTGTTCACATGGTAGATGCTATTAAGGAAATTACTGGAGTAGACTTCTGGCAAGATTTGACTTTTGAAGAAGCTAAAGCTATCGCTGCTGAGAAGAAAGTTCCAGTTGAGAAACACTACACTGAAGTTGGTCACATTATCAATGCCTTCTTTGAAGAGTTTGTTGAAGAAACCTTGATCCAACCAACCTTTGTCTATGGACATCCTGTAGCTGTCTCACCACTCGCTAAGAAAAATCCTGAAGACGAACGCTTTACTGACCGTTTCGAACTCTTTATCATGACTAAGGAGTACGGTAATGCCTTTACTGAGTTGAACGACCCAATCGATCAACTTAGCCGTTTTGAAGCCCAAGCTAAAGCCAAAGAACTTGGTGACGATGAAGCAACGGGTATCGACTACGACTATATCGAAGCCCTTGAATACGGTATGCCACCAACAGGTGGTTTGGGAATCGGTATTGACCGTCTCTGCATGCTCCTCACTGATACAACAACTATCCGTGATGTACTGCTCTTCCCAACAATGAAATAATCTCTTATCCTCTGGTACTTGCCAGAGGATTTTTCGATGCAAAAAGAGACTGAGGAAAACTCAATCTCTACTTTTCACTTCTTTAGTTGCCACATCATCACCGAACCATTTTTGGCTGATTTCTTGGAACTTCCCTTCTTGGTAAAGTTTAACAAAAGCTTGGTTTAAAGCTTGCAGTAATCTTTTGTCTGCTGGTCTAACTCCGACTGCAAAGGATTCACTTTCAAAACCAGCTGGAAAAACATGATAGTCATTTAATAACCCTTCAGACTGTAGATAATAATTGGCATACACTCGGTCAATTAACAGAGCATCAATCCGGTCATTCTTCAAATCAATTAATGCTTCATTGAAACTCTGGTATTGATTGGCTTTCTGATCTTTGACACGATTTTTCAGTAAATTTGGTTGGGCTTCAAAATCTAAATATCCTGAGGAACCTGCTTGGGCTCCCAAGGTCTTATCCTTCATATCCTCTACTGAATGAATCTGCTGGCTTTTCTTAGCAACCAGAACCTGCTGATTTTCCATATAAGGAATGCTAAAAGCAACCTTCTCTCGGCGCTCATCAGTGGCAGAATAGCCATTCCAAATGGCGTCTATGGTTCCATTTTGCAGTTCCGTCTCCTTCATATCCCAGTCGATTGGCTGAAATTGAACCTTAAAACCTAATTTTTCAGAGACAGCTTGTGCTAAGTCAATATCAAAGCCTGTATATTGGCCATTCTTTTCTTCAAAACCCATGGGAACAAAGGTATTGTCAAAACCAATAGTAATGGTCCCCTGCTCTTGATACTTATCCCAGTTATCCTGCTTTGGATCACTAGCTTTCTGAGTACATGCCGTTAAAAAGAGAGTCAGGAGAGAAACCAATACTAAAACAACTTTCTTATTAGTCATCAACACCTCCTACTTGGGCTCAACCTTGAGAATCTCATCCGCGATATTTTCAGCGAATTGTAAATCGTGGGTAACCACAATCTGGGTCATGCCAAGTTCCCTATTTTGCAAGATTAGTTTTTCCACTTCCAAGCGCAATTCTGGATCCAGAGCAGAAGTTGGTTCATCGTAGCCAATGATTTCTGGGTCAATCATCATAGCACGTGCCAAGGCCACCCGTTGCTTTTGCCCACCAGATAATGAGAATGGATAGGCGTCTGCGTGCCCTGCCAATCCCAACTGTTCTAGGAGACCACACGCCTTCTTCTCAGCCTCTTCCTGCTCTATTCCCATAGTTTTTACAGGAGATAAGGTCAAATTTTCTAGAACTGACAAATGAGGAAAAAGTTGAAAATCTTGGAATACAAATCCCAGTAGATTTCGTTTCTCCAATTCATCCAGTTCTAAAGGTTCTCCATTATAAAAAATTTGCCCTGAATCAATGGTTTCAAGACCCGCGAGCATGCGTAAGAGAGTTGTCTTACCTCCACCAGAAGGTCCTACAATAGCCAGGATTTGCTTTTCAGGAATTTTTAGACTGAAATTGGACAAAATTTGCTTTTCACCAAATCCCTTATTGATATTTCTTAATTCTAACATAGCAGCCCCCTATCTATAGTAACTGTACTTCTTCTCAACTTTTTTGGCAAGGATAGTCACAATCCCAATCAAAATCAAGTAAATGGCTCCTGCCAAGAACATCGGAACCAGGCTAGCATCACGATTAGCAGCTGTTCGACTAGCCAAGATAAGGTCTGAAATTCCTAGAGCATAGACCAAAGAAGTGTCCTTAACCAAACTCATGACTTCATTAAAGACACTAGGAAGAACAATCTTGGTCACCTGAGGCAAGATAATATAGCGTACTGTGGCAAAAGGACTGAACTTCAAGACCTTAGCAGCCTCATATTGACCTTTAGGAATGGTATCAATCCCACCACGGAAGATTTCAGCAAAGTAAGCTGTATAATTGAGAACAAAGGCAATGATGGCAGCAGGAAGGCGATCCAAACGAATCCCAATACTTGGGAGCACATAATAGATAAAAATCAATTGCAAGAGCAAGGGTGTCCCCCGCATAATCCAGATATAAATGTTAATCAGATGATGGAGGAGCTTCCAATGGACTTGCAAGGCAAAGGCAATCAAAACGCCCAAGGGAATAGAAAAAATCAAGACCAGTGCAAAAACCTGCAAAGTCATGCTTGCACCGCTCAATAAACTCGGTAATATCTCAAACAAATAAGACATACTGCACCTCCTAAAAATAATTGTTCCTATTATAGCATAAATAAACAATGTTACCAATTTTTTTGCAAAAAATATCTTTTATAGTTATTTTTTATGAGATTTTAAAAGAAAAAGGTAGAGTATTATCTACCCAACCTTCTTTCAAATTATTTGACCTTTTTGGCTAGCATAGTTGCAAACCGTAGTTGAATACGATTGCCATTTTCGTCACGACGGTGCAGATGACCTGGATTTTCATTGTACTTAACCAATTCCCAGTCCTTGTAATAGTCCGCTAGTTCTCTTTCCTTAAAAGTAAATGGGAAGTTCACTGAGCAAGGATAATCTTCGGTGTCCATGGCACAAACGATAAGATTGTAGCCACCAACAGTAGTTTTCTCCTGCATATTTTTGATAATTGCAGGAATGCGGTTTGCTTGCAAAAACATCAAAACAACTGTCGAAACGATGAAATCATACTCTTGCCCAATGCTGGCTGAATTGATATCGTAGAGACCAACAGGCATGTCCAAATCTTCTTGCTCCACAATGCTTTGCAAAATTTCAAGGGCCAATTCATTTTGATCTACAGCTGTCACATCAAAACCTTGCTGTGCTAAGAAGAGAGAGTTTCGACCCTGACCACAACCCAAATCCAAGGCTTTCCCTGGTTTTACTGTCTGCATTGCCTCTAGGACCTCTGAATGAACAGGATTAGAATTGTATTTCTTAGGGAAATAATCCTCAGGTTTACAATAAAATTCCAAGTACCATTCCACATCGTCTGTTACAGCCTCCACTCGGTGCCAAGCTTGTGGTTGTGCCATTGGATTGTCAGTCCCCGCTTCAAAGAGATGCTCAGCTAGAACTTCGCCATCCTCTGTCAATTCAATAAACTTGAGAGTTCCCTTCAAGACAGTAATTTTCCCCCAAGTCCCAACCTTGGTATTGTGCTTTTGCTGAACAGCTTCAGGCATAGTTTGTTTATTCCACAAGGGCATGCGTTTATAGGCAACTAGTTTTTCCATCTTCATTCCTCTTTTTATCGCTGATTAACTGCTTTCATGACACGCGCGATGTCACGGTTTTGCTCACGTCGTTTGATAGACTCCCGTTTGTCATAGTCATGCTTCCCTTTAGCTAGGCCTAAAAGGAGCTTGGCATAACCATCTTTGATATAGACTTTTAGGGGAACCAGGGTCATTCCTGTCCCTTTGGTCTCTTGTTCCAATTTTTGGATTTGCTTTTTATGGAGCAGGAGTTTTCGACGACGTTCTGGTTCTTGGTTCCAGATATTGCCCTCTTCGTAAGGAGCGATATGAACATTGCTCAACCAAACTTCTCCATTTTTCACTTGGGCAAAGCCATCCTTGAGATTGATTCGAGCTGCTCGTACACTCTTGATTTCAGTTCCAGTTAGAACCATCCCTGCCTCTAGCGTATCTACGATTGTATAGTCGTGGCGCGCCTTTTTATTTTGTGCGACGACCTTTCCCTCGCCCTTTGCCATGCTTGGCTCCTTTCTTAGCTACTTCCTTGTAAAAAGGTTTCTTTCCTTTTTTCTTCTTGTCTTTTTGTGAATGCTTACGCTTATCATTTGAGCGTCCTGATTTTCTCTTGTCTTCCTTCTTATCTGAACGACGACTTGAACCACGCCCTCTGTCACTGCGACTAGACTGTTTCAAGCCCTTCTCAATCACATCAAACTCACTAGGTACGAATGAAAAATCAATCTCTCCAGTCATTTTATCCGCTCTTTCAACTCGAATACGAATCTGCTGTCCGACACGGAAGGTAATACCTGATTTCTCTCCACGAAGGGTCAAATCCCGCTCATTGAAATGATAAAATTCAGGTAGATTTGTGATGTGAATCAAGCCTTCAACTGTGTTTGGCAATTCAACAAAGAGACCGAATTTGACAATACTTGATACAACTGCATCGTACTCTTCACCCACGTATTCTTCCATATACTCAGCCTTTTTCATAGCTTCGACTTCACGCTCAGCCTCGATAGCACGACGCTCACGGTTGGAAGACTGGGTCGCAATCTCTGGAATCACTTGTTCAAAATGCTCTGCTATTTCCTTAGAACGGCCGTAATCCCGAATCATACGGTGAACAAGAAGGTCTGGATAACGGCGAATCGGACTGGTAAAGTGAGTATAGTAATCTGCTGCTAGTCCATAGTGGCCGTGATTGTGCTCCGAATAGCGAGCCTGCTGCATGGAGCGAAGAAGCATCATAGACAATACATCTGCATAAGGTTCTCCCTCAACAGTACGCATGATGTCTTGGAGAACATCTTGACTCATTTCACTAGCAGTCCCATAGATTCGAATACCAAAACTTGAAGCATAATCAATAAACTTTTGAACCTTTTCAGCCTTAGGCTCCTCATGGATACGATAAATGAAAGGTAACTCCAACTTGCTAAAATGCTCTGCAACTGTTTCGTTAGCTATCAGCATAAAGGACTCAATCATGCGCTCTGCAACACCACGCTGACGAAGAACGATATCAACAGGCTTACCTTGTTTATCCACTAAAATCTTTGCTTCGTTGGTATCAAAATTGAGGGCTCCACGTTTTTCACGCATACTTTCTAGTGTTTCATGAAGCTTGGCCATGAGTTCGATACTTGGAATAATTTTCTTATATTCTTGTATCTTTTCCTCGTCGCCTGCTAGGATATCATTGACTTCACTGTAGGTCATCCGGAAGCTAGTCTTGATAACCGTTTGTGTGATGGTGTAGTTGACTACACGACCATGTTTATCAATCTCCATAATGGCAGACTGAGTCAAGCGGTCAACTTGAGGATTGAGAGAGCAGATACCATTTGAAAGGCGTTCTGGTAGCATTGGCACCACACGGTCTGTCACATATACTGAGGTCGCACGATTAAGGGCTTCCTTGTCAAGGGCAGAACCCTCAGTCACATAGTAGGAAACATCTGCGATGTGAACACCAAGCTCCAGATTCCCATTTTTCAAGGCCTTGATATGCACCGCATCGTCCAAGTCCTTTGCATCAGCACCGTCAATGGTAAAAGTAATCTCATCTCTTAGATCCAGACGACCTTCCATATCCTTTTGAGACGGAGCATCAGGCACACTTTCAGCTTCTTTTAGGACTGCTTCTGGAAATTCAGAGACAATATCCATAGACTCTAAAACTTCTAAGACATCAATCCCTGCATCTGTCGAGTGTCCAACTACATCAAGAACAGAAGCTACAAAAAAATCATGTTTCTTACTTGGATACTTGTCGATAAAAACCTTAAGGACTTCGGTTCCTTCTAGTTTAAGTGCTGGTTTCTTAACATAAATCGGTTGACTAATTTTCTGGTTTTTCGAACGGATGTATCCTGCATACTTTGGTTTTTCCTGATCCAATACGATTTGACCGACAACGGTTGTCAAACTATGTTCTAGGATATCAATAATTTTAGCTTCCGCTGCTGTTCCTTTATTACGGTCAGCAACTTTCTTGATGACAACCTCAACGATATCACCATCAATAGCATAGTTAACATCGTTTTTACCAACAAAGAGGTCGTCCTCTTCCCCTTCTAGACTAACAAAGCCAAAACCATTCTTGTGGGCATGGAAAGTTCCTTTGAGGGTGATTTCATGTTTTTTCTTAATTTCTAAGGTCAGACTTCCATCTTCCTCAAAGCGAATCTGGTGCTTTCTTTCCATGAGGGACAAGGTTTTAATCAACTCACGAAAATCCTTGGATCCGTCCTTTCCGAGCTCGTGGGCAAGTTCATTTACAGTTACTCGTCCCTTATCTTGTAAATATTCTTTTATAATTTCTTTCATGTTTTCTTTCTAGATTTTTTATTTGGCGTAAACCATAATCATTTTAAAATAAAAACAGGCAAAGACCTAGTCCTGCCCATTCTTTTCTTATCTACTTGATAATACCGTCAATGCTAAGGCAATGGCTAGCCAGAAAAAGACTAAAATCCCTGTCAAACGTTGCATCACGGCTTCAAAACCACGCGCTTTACTTCGTTCAAACAAATCACCTGCACTGGCATCAAATACATTGCTAGATTGGTTTTTAGTGGGTTGCATGAAAATCGCAATCACAATCACAACAGATAATACTAATAAAATGGTTAATAATAGGTTATACATATCAAACTCCTTAAAATCCCTATTATTTTACCATAAAATCTACTTAGATTCAAGATGTAGGGTTACTTTTCTTTCCTTGGGACAATACTTTAAAACCTCAATCTTGTCTGGATGGGTTTTTGAATTTTTACTAGTTAGATAATTGAGGCTTCCACATGAGGAGCATTTGAGATTAATTTTTACACGCACGAGATTTCCTTTACTCTTATCCTTATTTTTGGTTCAACTATATTAAAAAAACTTATTAAACAAATGGATTTAATCTTGCTCACTTCTTTCAAGAAGAGAATTAACCTGAGCTAGCAATTGGTCTTGACTTCCATTGTTATCGATAACCTGACTTGCCAAGCCCTTCTTTTCTTCTAACGGCCACTGGGCTGAAAGACGGGCTTCAGCCAATTCTTTTGATAGTTGATCTCTTTTCATTAAACGTTTTAATTGGACATCCCTATCCACATAAACTAACCAAGTCTCGTCAAACCAAGAACTATAGTCTTGCTCAAAAAGCAGAGGAATATCCATGAAAAAAATGGATTCTTGCTGAGCTAAATTGTCTCGTAAAGATGCTAACTCTTCACGAATAATCTCTCCTTGAGTTCGCTTAGACCATTCTCGCTCTTTAGAATTTGAAAAGATGAGATTAGCTAGGAGAGGTCGATTGAGTGCTCCATTTTTTGATACAATGTCCTGACCAAAATGATTGACCAAAACCTGATACAGACGACCACCAGGTTTCTGTAGTTGGTGGACAAGAGCGTCAGCATCCACTACTTGAAAGCCTCTCTGCCTCAGAAAGTTTGTCACAGTTGACTTTCCAGAGGCGATTCCACCTGTGATTCCAATGATTTTTCCCATCAGTACCTCCTTTGGCATTGAGGACAAAAATGAGTGCCGCGTCCACCTAACTGGATTTTTTCAATAGTCGCACTACATCGAGCACAAGGCTGTCCCGTCTTCCCATAAACCTGATGAAAATCCTGCATAGTCCCATCTTCTCCAAAAGCATTGGTATAGGTCCGAATAGTTGATCCCCCTTTTTCAACAGCCTGCCCCAAAACGGCAATGGTCTGATCATGAAGGGCCGTCACTTCTTTAGCTGTTAAACTCTGAGAAGTTCTAGCTGGATGGACCTGAGCCCGCCAAAGAACCTCATCCACATAGATATTCCCTAAACCAGCCACCAAAGTCTGATCTAGCAAATGAGACTTGATAGGCTTTTTAGATTTAGATAGTGCAGCTTGAAAGGTCTGCAGATCAAAATCCTCTTCCATTGGTTCTGGTCCCAATTTTTTGGAAACAAAATAAGCTTCCAAGAGTTGAGGTGCTAACAGTTCCATGGTACCAAACTTGCGTACATCCTCATAAACAAGCGTCCCACCATCTTCAAACTGAAAGAAAACATGGGCATGCTTGCGTTCAGGCACCTGGTCTGGATAGTAAAAAAACTTCCCCTCCATCCGCAGATGGGAAATCAAGACCTTGTCTGTCAGGTAGAAAATCAAATATTTACCACGACGTCCCATTGACTCAATAATCTGACCAGACACTTCCTTGTGAAACTCGTCCAAATCTGTCTTAATCATCTTGGGATAGCGAATGTCAATGCTAGAAATCTTTTTTCCAAGAATCAAATTTTCTAGACCACGACGAACAGTTTCAACCTCAGGTAATTCAGGCATAAGTCCTCCTTCTCTAAAAACAAGAAGCAGGCACGAGCCCACCTCTGGTTAATATTCTTTTTCATTATAGCCAAAGTCAGCCAAATCTAGCTTTTTATCGCGCCAGTTTTTCTTGACCTTGACCCAGGTTTCTAGGAAGACCTTGTCTCCTAGCATAAGTTCGATATCACGACGGGCCATGCTACCGATTTTCTTAAGCATAGCGCCACCTTTACCGATGATAATCCCTTTTTGGCTATCACGCTCGACCATGATGGTTGCACGGATGTGAACCTTGTCTGTCTCTTCGTCTCGTTTCATAGAGTCAACAACTACTGCTACAGAATGCGGAATCTCTTCACGAGTTAGGTGCAATACTTTCTCACGAATCATTTCTGAAACCAAGAAGCGCTCAGGATGGTCAGTGATTTGGTCAGCTGGGAAATACTGGAAACCTTCCTCTAGGTTATCACTTAGGATGTCTACCAAACGAGAAACGTTATTTCCTTGGAGGGCTGAGATAGGAACAATTTCCTTGAAATCCATTTGATTGCGGAAATCATCAATCTGAGATAAAAGCTGGTCTGGATGAACCTTATCGATCTTATTCACCACCAAAATCACAGGAACCTTGGCAGCCTTAAGGCGCTCGATAATCATATCATCTCCCTTACCACGCGCTTCATCAGCTGGAACCATAAAGAGAACGGTATCTACTTCACGAAGGGTGCTGTAGGCAGACTCGACCATAAAGTCTCCAAGAGCAGTCTTAGGTTTGTGAATCCCTGGGGTATCGATAAAGACAATCTGCTCCTTCTCAGTGGTGTAAATCCCCATGATTTTGTTGCGCGTTGTCTGCGCCTTATCGCTCATGATGGCAATCTTTTGCCCCATAACGTGATTTAAAAAAGTCGACTTCCCAACATTGGGACGTCCTAAAATGGCTACAAAGCCTGATTTAAATGTCATAATTTCCTCTTAATTCTTAAAATAGTAAATCCCAAATACGTGGGAGAAAGATAAGGGCACCCGTAACTGCTGCAAAAAACGACACTACAAGCACAGCACCAGCTGCCATATCTTTGGCTTTCTTTGCCAACATAGAAAAGTGATAGTGACTAGCTAAATCTACTACATTTTCGATAGCTGAATTTACAATTTCAAATGCTATCACCAAGAAAATACTTAACAGTAGAAAGAGCCATTCGATTCGTGAAACCTGAAAAACAAAACCTGCAAGGATAACCACAAGGGATGTCACTACATGTTTTCGCATATTACGTTCGTCCTTGATAGCAGTAAAAATACCTGTCAAAGCAAATTCTAAACTGGAAATCAGGTCACGATTTTTCCATTTTCGTTTATTGTCTTGTGAGTCCATAGGCTGTTAAAATCTCTTCTTGTAAACCGAACATCTCCGCTTCTTCTTCCGGAGTGTAGTGATCATAGCCGTTAATATGTAAAAAGCCGTGTACTGCCAAGAAGCCCATTTCACGCTCAAAGCTATGCCCATATTCTTCGGCCTGCTCATGAGCCTTGTCGATAGAGATGAATAGCTCTCCAATATAGGCATCAAACTCAGACATCATCTCTGCCAATTCTGGATTTTCAATCAAATCTTCTTCATCAAAAGCAATGTCCAATTCTGGCTTATACTCGAGGCTGATGACGTCCGTTGGACGATCTGTATCACGGTACTCTAGGTTGAGTTCATGGCTACGTTGATTAGTCACAAAGGTAACTGCCATCTCCTTGCCTTCTTTTCCTAATTTTTGAGCTGCAAATTCCAAAATTTCTTGGGTTTGTTGCAAGATATCTTTTGAAACTTGACCAGTTTCATCTACCATTTCAATATACATGTGCTTCTCGATTCTCTTTACTTGGCTTTATTATACCATATTTCCATGATTTTATTCTACCTTTTTGATATAATACTATGGAATACAATTACAAGGAGAGTACGATGTCATTTGACGGATTTTTTTTACACCATATGATTAAAGAATTACAAAGAGAGTTAATCAATGGTCGCATTCAGAAAATCAATCAACCTTTCGATCAAGAGTTGGTCTTACAAATCCGTAGCAATCGCCAAAGTCATCGCCTGCTCCTTTCTGCTCATCCAGTTTTCGGACGCATCCAGTTGACCCAAACCACCTTTGAAAACCCGGCTCAACCTTCGACTTTTATCATGGTTTTAAGAAAATATTTACAGGGTGCCCTGATTGAGTCGATTGAGCAAGTGGAAAATGACCGTATCGTGGAAGTCACCGTTTCCAATAAAAATGAGATTGGGGACCATATCCAAGCTACTCTTGTTATCGAAATTATGGGGAAACATAGCAATATTCTACTGATCGATAAAAGCAGTCACAAAATCCTCGAAGTTATTAAACACGTTGGTTTTTCACAAAATAGCTACCGCACCTTGCTTCCTGGGTCGACCTATATCGCTCCACCAAGCACGGAATCTCTCAATCCTTTCACGATCAAGGATGAAAAGCTCTTTGAAACCCTGCAAACACAGGAAACAACAGCTAAAAACCTTCAAAGCCTCTTTCAAGGTCTGGGACGTGATACGGCAAATGAATTAGAAAATATTCTGGTTAGTGAGAAATTATCTACTTTCCGTAACTTTTTCAATCAAGAAACTAAGCCATGCTTGACTGAGACTTCCTTCAGTCCAGTTTCTTTTGCAAATCAGGTGGGAGAGCCTTTTACCAGTCTTTCTGATTTGTTGGACACCTACTATAAGGATAAGGCTGAGCGCGACCGCGTCAAACAGCAAGCCAGTGAACTCATTCGTCGTGTTGAAAATGAACTTCAAAAAAATCGACATAAGCTGAAAAAACAAGAAAAAGAATTACTGGCGACAGACAACGCGGAAGAATTTCGCCAAAAAGGAGAATTGCTGACAACCTTCCTTCATCAAGTGCCAAACGACCAAGACCAGGTTATCCTAGACAACTACTACACCAACCAACCGATCATGATTGCGCTTGATAAGGCCTTGACTCCCAGCCAGAATGCCCAACGCTATTTCAAACGGTACCAGAAACTCAAAGAAGCTGTCAAATACTTGACTGATCTGATTGAGGAAACCAAGGCAACCATTCTCTATCTGGAAAGTGTAGAAACCGTCCTCAACCAAGCTGGACTGGAAGAAATCGCTGAAATCCGTGAAGAATTAATTCAAACAGGTTTTATCCGCAGAAGACAACGGGAGAAAATCCAGAAACGTAAAAAACCAGAACAATATCTAGCGAGTGATGGTAAAACTATCATCTATGTTGGACGAAATAACCTGCAAAATGAGGAATTAACCTTTAAAATGGCTCGCAAGGAAGAACTTTGGTTCCACGCCAAAGACATTCCCGGAAGCCACGTGGTAATTTCAGGCAACCTCACCCCTTCTGATGAAGTCAAGACGGATGCTGCTGAACTAGCTGCTTATTTCTCTAAAGGCCGACTTTCAAACCTAGTTCAAGTTGATATGATTGAAGTTAAAAAACTCAACAAACCAACTGGTGGAAAACCCGGTTTTGTAACCTACACAGGACAAAAGACCCTCCGTGTCACACCAGACCCAGAAAAAATTGCATCCATGAAAAAATCCTGATTTTACTTGAAATCAGGATTTTTAGTTTACTTTCTTAACAATCTGAAAACAATCAAGAACAGATTGATTGCAACTTATCTCAAAGACTCTCTGACTTCCTTGCGTAGATTTTCTAGACTGTTAATGCCGTACTTGTCCATAACCTTTGGCAGATTTTCAATAATATCAGGACAAGCATATGGATTAGTAAAGTTAGCTGTTCCAACTCCAATGGCAGATGCTCCAGCCAGATACATTTCTAGTGCAGTTTCTGCCGAATCCACTCCTCCCATTCCAATAATAGGCAGGTCTGTCGTTAGGGCGACTTGGCGGATGAGTTTAAGGGCTACTGGAAAGACTGCTGGACCAGACATCCCACCTGTTCCATTAGCCAAGATTGGTTTTCTAGTTTTGAGGTCAAAGCGCATACCAACCAGAGTATTAATCATAGTTAAGCCACTTGCTCCCGCATCTTCTGCAGCTTTTGCGACGGTGACGATATCCGTCACACTAGGTGTTAGTTTGACATAAACTGGTACATCAGAGGCTTCCACCGCTGCTTTCACCACATCATAAGCTAAATCTGGATCTTGACCAATCAAGAGTCCATGATTACAGTGGTCTACATTGGGGCAAGAAATATTGAGCTCTATAGCCTTTACATTAGCCGCCTTGGAAATCCCATGAGAAACAGCCGCATACTCTTGTTTTGAAAAACCAGCCACATTAGCAATAATAGGAAGATTTGGATATTCTCTTTCCAGCCAAGGTAACTTTTCAGCCAAAACAACTTCCAAACCAGGATTTTGCAAACCGATTGCATTAAGCATACCAGCAGGTGTTTCTGCCACCCTTGGAGTTGGATTGCCAAAGCGTGGTTCAAGGGTTGTCGCCTTGATCATAATAGAACCTAAAAGATCTAAGTCATAGTACTTGGCATACTCTTGTCCAAAACCAAAGCAACCTGATGCTGGAATGATCGGATTTTTCAAATCCAATCCAGGTAGAGAAACTTGTAAACGATTTGTAGTCATAATTTTCTCCTTATAGTACAACTGTTCCTGTGCGGAAAACAGGGCCATCTTCACAGACGCGTTGACTGATCGTCTCGCTTTCTGGTACTTTTAGGACGCAGGCATAGCAAGCCCCCATTCCACAAGCCATACGAGATTCCAGAGATAGATAGGCTCTTGGGTGGTCATAAAAGGTTTGATTGATATACTTCATCATTCCAGGCGCCCCACATGAGTATACAGCATCAAAGTGATTGTTCAAATCATTGATGACAACAGAAACATTCCCCTTAATGCCATAAGAACCATCATCTGTCGTCACAAAAACCTGACCATATTGAGCCAATTCCGTCTCTAAAATAACAGCATCCTTATTAGCAAAACCGAGAACTGTCACTACTTTCACACCACGCGCATGTAATTCCTTAGCCACCTCAAGCAAGGGCGGAACACCAATCCCACCACCAACGAGGAGTACCTGGCTCTGCTCATATAGGTCAGACAAGTCAAAACCATTTCCCTGAGGGCCCATCACATCAAGAGTATCTCCCTGACTTAATGCTGAGAAAATAGCAGTCCCAGCTCCCTCAATCCGATAAATGAGACGACATTGCTTATTAACCTTATCAATAGACGAAATTGAAATAGGGCGACGCAAGAGATGAGCATCATCAGGCACACGCAGATGAAGAAATTGGCCTGCTCGCATAGCTTCAACCATTTCCCCTTCTAGGACTAATTCAAAGATCGCTGGCGCGATTTCCTCTTGTGCAACCACCTTCATGGTTTCCAAACGAATGGCACCCAAACGTTTTTTGCATGTGGGATTCATGACTTTTCCTCCTTAAATTTTAAGGGGACCAGATAAAGAAAAGACCTTGCTATTGCAAGGCCTCAGTTAAAATCGTACAACACAAGAGAGCACACTCAAAAAGTCTCCTCTAGAAAATTGTACTATTCTTTTATCTGACACCTTGTGAGTCTCTCTGGACTCCCCTTAAAGGTTAAATTTTTATTAGTATACTCTTTCAAATTAAAAAAGTCAAGTAGAAGACGAACATTCTACTTGACTTCATGAGATTATTTTTCACGAATAACTTCGACCTTATATCCATCAGGGTCTTTGACAAAGTAATAGTTAGGTGCAGTTCCCGGTAGACCATTTGGCTCAGTCACTTCATAGCCTTTTGCACTGTGCTCTTGATGAAGAGCCTCAAGATCAGGTGTACTTAGAGCGATATGAGCAAATCCATCTCCAACCACATAAGGACCGTGATCGTAATTATAAGTCAACTCCAACTCATAGTCGTCGCCCTCAAGACCCAGATAGACAATCGTGAAGGCATGATCTGGAAAATCTCTGCGACGCAATTCTTTAAAACCAAAAGCATCTTGATAGAATGCAATTGATTTTTCAAGATTTTCTACTCGCAAGCAAGTGTGTAGCATTTTTGAAGCCATATTTTTCTCCTATTTCATTTTGATTTTCTTATTATACCCTTTTTCTGATCCTTTATCTAGAAATTAGATCGTAACTAATATCCTTATCAAATCTAACAAAAAATAAAACTATCTCTTAACTTACTTTTCTTTCCTTTAAAATATTGCGAATTAGGAAAAACATCATCAATATAAATAAGACCTCAAGAAAGAAAAAGTTATATTCAGTATTTATAATCAACAAATCTTTATCAAAGTCAACCTTACTATACGGAGATATAGGTGCAAATAAAATCCTAAGTAGCCGTCCTAAAAAAATGAATAACTGTAATCCATAAATGATAAAAACTTTTTTTACTCCAATGATTAAACTTTGTTCCTTTCTAAAATAAGATAAGGCAATGGCATTTATTAAAATAATGACTGTTAAAAAAAGAGTTTCATGTCCTAAAGTAAGAGGATTAAAGAGTTTTAGACGACTATATGTAAGAGGAAATAGTTGAAAGACTATGATACCAATCATACTGGAAAAGAAAATTTTCTTAAGTAAAGGAGAAAAACCTGGACTATATTTTGTAAAAGTAAGTAGGCCGAGAGCTATTATTAGAAAAAATACATACTTCATCACTAGTTCAGAAATTAGCGGACTTCGAATTGCTAGAGCTACAAGAAAACCACTAGAAAAACAAATTCCAACAGGAATCAGTTTATTTAAGGAATAGGTCCAAACAATCCCTTGATTTATCTTAAAACCGTCAATGAGCGAAAAGAAAGTAATGAAAGATAAAGTAGCTAAAGTGCCCAAAGGTGACGATGGAATAGCTAAAACAAGGAATAATGTTCCAATGCCCCACATGTTTAAATTTAATAATGGGGGTGATGTCACTCCATATATAGAAACTCCTTCATCTATAGGTGTTTGTTTCAAACTTATCAAATAAAAGTAAAAAAGAGATACTGTACCAGCATTTACCCAGATATTTGATCCAGGTTGATCGTAGATGCTTTGAATCAAACAAAAAAATGTAAAAATAGCAAAGACAAACTGAAGAATTTTATTGATAATAAACTGCCGTTTCTTCCAAGAGGAATAGGATAATTGAGATTTTGGACGATTGATTTCAAAAGCATAGACTAACATCTCTTCTAATTTTTGATCTGTTTCTTCTGTCATCATATGAGGAGCCATTTTAGAGCTAGGAAAAGTTTTAAGAACTTCCCTTAAAACTTTTCCATCTGTGAATCGATGATATGCTTTATATATCTGTTCAAATAAAATCTCTAGAATATAGTTTTTTTTATTAAGGTATGTTTTCCATATGTTCCAATTATTTATAAGCTCATCACTAGTTGTTACATTTTCGACAAATAGATAAACTTCCTCATACCAATGTTCAAATCTTTCTTTATTATTTAAATCACACTCCTTCACAATTGAAGAATAAGACTGAACTCTGGACCAAATTTCTAATTTTTTCAAGCATTCATTGGAATCTGTCACACTATGATAATCTACATTTTGGAGAATGATGGATAAGGCTTTTCGATTGATTAAAGAATAAACATCCACTTTCTTTAGAAAACCTAGTATAAGAGATGTGTTTTTTACTTTTTTAAAAAAATATGTCAAATCTTCTAAAAGAATAGAATCATCCTGATTACAAGAGTAAATCAACTGATAAAAAGCAACTTCAACCTCATCGCTACTATCTAGAGAATATTGGTAAATGTTGGTAGTTTTAGAAAAGTCTTTTTCCAATACCTCTAAGTGTGTAACTAGCATATAATAGGACTCATAGTCTGAATCACTCAATGCTGGTCTTATTTTCTCTAAAATATACCTAAGTACTAAAACATTCTCAAAAATCTGATGTCGATCATTTAATTGCCATAGTAATGTACTTGTAGAAAAAGGCTCCTTAAAAAAATCTACCCAAGTTTTGATTTGATTTGCTTTTTGCAGATTATCAAGTATTGCCTGACATAAACGATAGGAAGCGTAGAACTTTTCCTTTTTGCTTAAAGCATCTTCAAATAAAATATCTTGATCTTTAACAGTGGCTCTCTTCACTCTCCAATACTTTAGTCTATAATAGTAAGGCCAATAAAGGAAATCAGGAATATACTCCTCAACTAAAAATTTGATCAAGGATAATTGTTCAGGTCTCTCAAAAATAAAAACATTCATTTCTTCCAAGACACTTTTTAGTGTAAACAGATCATATTTGAAGTCATGAAATAACTGGAACCACAGATATTCTTGCTCCTCAAAAGTATAGGATTTATTTCCTATAATACTTTCAATCGCATTTTGAATCAGATAATTTGTTTCATTAAAGGCACTAAAGTCAAGATCAAGCTTTGTTTTCTTATAATCTGATTGAAGATTTTCTAAGTTTAAAGTATTTTTAAAAATAAGGGTTGATTCATTATAATCACTGAAATTAAGACTAGTTTTTTTAGACCCTTCTATGTCATTCTTTAATGTATCATTGAAGCTGTCAAAATCAAGAGTAGCCTTATACGTTTCTGGCTTTTCTTTATTAATCAATATTTCTTCTTGAATAGTGCTTATTTTTCTATGACTATTTTGAGACCTAATTTTTCTAGATTTCGCAAAAATCAAAGCTTCTTTGTAAGCTTCAACAATTTGTTGATAAATTTCTGGCTGGTCTTCTGGATGATAAAGCCGAACCAATTCAGCATAGCGTTTTCGAATGACCTTAATATCAGAAGTTACTTCTATACCTAAGGTTTCCCATATATTCATAGTATCTCCCTTTTTATAGTCCTCTCTCTACTTGATCTAAGTAACGAGAGAACGATTGGTAGATTTTCGGAAGATGATACATAGAAGCTTGATTTACTTGTTCTTCAAATTGTATTGTTGCTGTCATTAATTCATTACGTCTTTTTCCCAAGAGCATAGCATACAAACGATTTGATTTCTCAACCAAAAATTGGTAAATCTCCGTTTCTTGAGCATTAATCTTATAACGAGACAATTCAGCTTGTTTAATCTTGATTTCCTGTTCTGTCAAAGTAATACTATCTTGTAGGATAGCCCGACTAAAGACTTTCTGAGTTGAGTCAATTTTAACTTCTACATCCAAAATTCCATTTAAATCATATGTAAATCGAACTGTAAAACTTTCATTTATTTGATGATTAATAGGTACTGGAACATCCAATTCACCCAAGAACAAGTTTTGTGATGCTTTCATCATCTCACCTTGATAAATCCTTATTTTGACCTGACTCTGTCCTAAATAAGAAGTAGAATAATATTCAATACGAGAAGCTGGCAAGCTAGAATTTCGCTCAATAATTGGTGAAAAATGGTCTCCAACTATCTCAATACCGAGAGTAAACGGACAAATATCAGAAAGCAACAAATCACGTATTTCTCCCTGACGTTCCTTTATTCCAGCTAGAAGAGCACAACCACGAGCAATTATTAGATCAGGATCCACAGATACCTCCATAATTTGTTTGGTACAATAGGATAGAAAATCTTGAACCAAGCGTAGTTTTGAAGTGCCGCCAACAAGAACAAAATGATTAGATGTCACATAACTATTATTCGCATCTAATAAAGCGCGATCCAACACTGATTTAACACGTACTAGCAATGGTTTACATAGTTCATAAAAACGCTGATAAGTTAAGACTAAAGAAAATTCCTTTTCCTCATCAAGAACTACCATCTGCACTTCTTCTTTGCTATTTAGTTCTAATTTCACCTTCTCAGCTTGGACTAAGACTTTACCGTAGAATTCACGGGAAATTGCCTCCTTGTTCAATTGGTTGGCGACTAAAAATTCCTCAGCAATGACTGACGTGAAGTCTTCTCCTCCTAAGCGATTGTCTCCTGCGATAGAGACAATCTCTACAATGTTATCAAAAAGCTCGACAACAGAAATATCCAGAGTCCCACCACCAAAATCGACGACAATAAGCGATTGGTCTTCTTGATTGAGCATTGATCTTTTAGCAAGAGCAGCTGCTGAAGGCTCATTAATAATACGATCAATCTTAACCCCTGCAAATTGCCCAGCAAGTTTTGTTGCATAGCGTTGAGCATCATTAAAATAGGCTGGTACACTTACAATGACTTCGTCAACTTCCTTTCCAAGATAGGTTTCTACATCATCTATCAATTTTCTTATTATAAAAGAGCTTAATTCTTCAGCCTTATAAGTACGACTCCCTAGCTTTAATTCATGTTTCGTTCCCATAAAACGTTTAAATTGTGAAACCGTCTTATCAGGATGAGTAACCAAGCGTTCCTTAGCTATTTTTCCAACAATAATCTCATCATTATCATCTAAGGCTACAACAGAAGGAGTCAAAAACTCACCAAAAGCATTAGGAATCAACTTAACCTGACCATCTTGATAGATACCCACTAACGAATTAGTCGTTCCCAAATCAATACCAACTATCATTTTCAAACAACTCCAAACATTTCTATATAAACTTATTATACATGAAATATTCTATTTTCTTTTAAAATTTCTGTCATCCTTTCATTAAAAAGGAAGTTTAATTGAAAAATAAAAAAGTTTCATCCTGCCTTTTACGGTAAACACCGCATAAGGCAAAATGAAACAATCAATTATTATTTACCAAGTTTTGCTTTAGCTGCATCTGCAAGAGCTTTGAAAGCTGCTGCATCGTTAACAGCCAAGTCAGCAAGCATTTTACGGTTAACTTCGATCTCAGCCAATTTCAAACCATGCATCAATTGTGAGTATGAAAGTCCGTTCATACGAGCTGCCGCGTTGATACGAGTGATCCACAATTTGCGGAAGTCACGTTTTTTCTGACGACGGTCACGGTATGCATAGTAGTAAGAGTTCATTACTTGTTCTTTTGCAGTACGGAACAAGATGTGTTTAGCTCCATAGTAACCTTTTGCTAATTTAAGAATACGTTTACGACGTTTGCGTGATACAACGCCACCTTTAACACGTGCCATGTTTTATTTCCTCCAAATATTTCCTAGAATTGTTTACTTACAGTCAAGCTATTATTTCAAGCGAGTAAGCATTGCTTTGATACGTTTGTAATCTCCTGAATGCACCATAGATGCTTTACGAAGATGACGACGTTGTTTCTTAGTTTTTCCGTGGAAACGGTGAGAAGTGTAAGCACGGAAACGTTTAAGTCCACCAGAACCTGTACGTTTGAAACGTTTAGCTGATGCGCGGTGTGTTTTTTGTTTTGGCATGATTTTTTCTCCTTTATTTAACTTTCTGACAATTATTTTTTGTCAGT
Source organism: Streptococcus sp. SK643 (assembly GCF_000259505.1). Taxonomy (GTDB): domain Bacteria; phylum Bacillota; class Bacilli; order Lactobacillales; family Streptococcaceae; genus Streptococcus. Next base: position 31,185 of record NZ_AJMM01000019.1, on the reverse strand, counting down.
TGCTGGCGCCAATTGCATGAACATTTGACGTCCATCCATTTTAGCACGTTGTTCGATGATTGCAATATCTTGAGTTGCTTCAGCAAACTCGGCTAAAACTTTTGCACCAATCTCTTTATGGGTAATCATACGACCCTTAAAGCGAATAGATACCTTAACTTTATTTCCTTTTTCAAGGAATTTGCGTGCATTGCGAAGTTTTGTATCAAAGTCACCCTTGTCAATAGTTGGACTTAGACGAACTTCTTTCACAGTAACAACACTTTGTTTTTTACGTTGTTCTTTTTGCTTCTTCTGGTACTCAAATTTGAACTTACCGTAGTCCATAATTTTTGCAACAGGCGGTTTGGCTTGGGGTTGAATCAACACTAGGTCAACATTAGCGTTATCAGCCAAAGCTTGCGCTTCACTGAGTGGCTTGATGCCTAACTGTTCTCCCTCAAGACCGATCAAGCGAACTTCACGTACACGAATCTCATCATTGATGAATAAGTCTTGCTTTGCTATGGTTTTCACCTCTTTTGTTTTATTAGAGAAAAACAATAGCGGACTCGTAAATATACAAGCCCGCACGTTATGATAGCGTTTCTTAGAAACTTTTCATCCGTAGGGCCAGGCAACTTAATGTCACAAGGCGAGAAGCTCTCACTTCTGCTTTTCTCAACTTTTATATGATACCAAGTTTTTTAGCCCTTGTCAACATAAAAAGTTATTTTTTGAAAAGTTTCTGCTCATTAGCCAACCGTTTCAATCTTCCAACTATTCCAACCTTTAAAGCGTATAGCTCCTTGCTGGTCAGTTCGGAAAACTTTGCTATTGATCGTTTCCAGTCGGGTCAAAGTTTCCTGATGGGGGAGTTTCGTCCGATTGCTCTTTCCAACTGAGATGAGAGTCATCTCTGGTTTGAGCTGTTCTAAAAAGGTTGAACTTGATGATTTTTTAGATCCATGTTGGCCAGCTTTCAAAACATCCACCTCCAGGTCAGGATATTGCTTCAGCAAATCCTTCTCTCCTTTTTCCTCCAAATTTCCTGTGAAGAGAAAGTGCTTATCCAAGAGTTTCCCATACAGAACTAGGGTATCATCATGTCCTCCATCTCCAATTCTCCTAGGAGATAGGACTTCTAACTGACTTCCAAAAATGGGCAAGTTCTCTCCTGCTGTCACACTGCGCACCTTGGTTTGAGTTGCCTGTAGTTCTTCCACAAATTCCTTCTGTTTCAAACTGCCTTTGGACACTAAAATTTCGCCTACATGGAAAGCCTTGATCACCTCCAACAAATCGCCAATATGCTCCTTGTCCGTGTTAGTCAAAATTAGCTGGTCAATCTTGGCTACTCCTCTACTTTTAAGATAGGGTATCAAGGTTCTATGGGCATTGCTGGTCGTCGCCTTTTCTTGCCATTTTTCGATTTTCTTATTAGATTCTGCCTTGCCACCGACATCTATGAGAATGGTTTTACCAGTTACATCCCTTAGGAAAATACTTTCCCCCTGCCCAACATCCAGCATGGTCATTTCATTTTCCAGTGGATGCTTGGTCAAGAAAAAGAGACCCGTAATCAATATGCTCAATACTGCTAGCCTTTTAATATTTTTCCTCAAATCATAGACTAAAGCCAAGGAAATTAACAATAAGATTAAAAGCCATGCATTGGGTTGACCAAAGACAAACGGTCTACTTGCCACCTGTGATACAAAGCGAATCATTCCCTCCAACCATTCAAAAATAAAATTCAGCTGAATGACTGGATAGAGAAAGGAAAGGGCAAATAAGATAGACAAGAGCGGTAAAAAGACAAAGTCAAATAGAAAGGAAAAGACAAAGGTCAAGAGGATGGACCAAGGTTGAAATTCCGCAAAATAGAAGGATAGAATGGGTAATATTCCTAAGGAGATGACTAGACTTTCTCTGGCAATAGCCTTAAGCCCCTCCCCCTCTTTGCTGGTCATGGTCAAGATAAACGCATAAGCGCAGGACAAGACTCCTCCTGCAGTCAGGAAAAAGTTGGGCATGACGATAAAGAGGACAAGGACCGTCAAGGCAAAATTATCCAAGCCCTTAACACCATGTTGTGCCAGTAACTTTTGCAAAAGACTGCGAATAACTGATGCTGAAAATCCTGTCAGCCCTGCATAAATAATAGAAAGGGGATAAGTCAGCCATTTCAACTTTTCTTGGGTCAAGCCCGATCGCAAGAGAAGTTTCTTAAATCCATCCATGAAAAATCCTACCTGCATACCAGACAAGGCAAAAAGGTGGATAATTCCTAGACTGGAATAAAGTTCATTCATCTCCTCAAAGTCTGTATCCAGATGTCCCAGCAAGAGACCCGTCATGTAGTTACTCATAGGGTCTGGAAAGTGTGTCTTAATCCAAACTACAGCCCTTCGGCGTAAACTGGACAGGTTTTCACCTATATCCCAACTGCTAACCTTTTGAAGTGACTGGATTCTTTTAATATTGATAATCTGGTAAATTCCCTGAGTCTTCAGATAGGCATGGTAGTCAAAGCCACCAAAATTTCTCTGCCCTTCTGGCTCCGAAAGTTTTCCTTCTAGTTCTAAGTCATGAAGGTCTGTTAAAGTTTGAAATTGTTCTTTCTCCTCCTCGGACTGGAGTTTATAATAGACTTGAAAAATGCGTCCACGAGACTTACCACGAAAGGACAAACTATCACCATTGACCTTAATAGTGTCAGGCAAAATCCGTACCTTTTCAACAGAATCCGCCAAATGTTGACTCGCTTGACTCTGTTGCCAAGTTTGAAAGAGAAACCAGAAACCAAAGATTCCACAAATCACTAGAACTTTGCTAGCAGGTTTCCACGGAAATTGAATAAAGAGACAGACTAGCAGAAAAACGAAACCCAATAAAGCAAGATAGGATGCTGAGAAAATAGCGTAATAAAACCAAAGTAACAGAAAACTCAGGTAAATTCGGGGAATAGGGAAATTCTTAATCCACTGTAACATAATCTTTTAGCTTTTCTATGGTCTTGGCACCAATGCCAGAGACTTTCTTGAGTTCATCAACCGACTTAAATTTCCCATTTGCCTCACGATGATCGATAATGTCCTGAGCTCGTTTTCCTCCCAGTCCCTTGACCTGCTTGAGTTCTTCCAGACTGGCTTTGTTGAGATTGACCTTCTTGTCCTTGCTTGTTGAAGAAGGCGCTCCAGAACCTGCCTGTTGACTAGCTGATTCTTCTCCCTTAGTTGGAACGTAAACCAGAGCCTCATCACTAACTTTCTGAGCTAGATTGAGCGACTTGCTGTCTGCTTGCTCTGTCAAGCCACCTGCCTTCTGAACAGCATCATTGACCCGACTACCTACCGGCAAGTCATAAATCCCTGGTGATTTCACAGCCCCCTTCACATCTACTGTGATTAAATCTTGTTCAAGTGGCTCTGCCTTTTCTTCCTTCTTCACTTCCTTTTCGGTCGATGAATCCTTGGAAACAGCTGCAACTTCTGCCTGTAAATTCGTTTCCTTGACAGGTGTTTGTGGAGCTGGCTTTAGCAGGAAAAATCCGCCGACAAGCAAGCCCATACCAGTACAGATAACAATGATTTTATACTCTTTGATTTTATCGATAATTGCTTCCATCTTTTCTCCTCTCTTAGATTATTCGTAAGAGAAAGAAAAAACAGTCAAAAATTTCTTCTCAACTGCTTTTTTTATTTGCAAAATAGTCTTCCTTGGTCAAGACATAATGAACTCTTGTCATGATTCGGCCTTCTTCATGCTGATCCATACAAGCATAAGCTTCTTCGTGGGAAAAACGCATGCCTGATTTCTCCATGACCTTTCCAGATGCAGGATTGTCCTTATCGTGAAGGGCAATCAACTTATTCATCCCTATCTTCTCAAAAGCTAGCTCAATCACAGCACGATTGGCTTCTGTCGTCAATCCTTGATTCCAATACTTTTTATGGATAATGTAGCCAATAGCTGCCTTCTTAAGAACAGGATCAATCTTGTGCAAGTCAATGGTTCCAATAAACTGACCATTGCTTTTTAGTTCTATTCCCCAGCGTCCCAAGGGATTGACCAAGTAGAATTGAGCAATATTATTTTTGGTTTCTTCCAAACTTTGATTAGCTGGAAAAGTGTAGCGCGTATTTTCTCTGTCCGAGGCATAGGCAAACATTGCTTCCGCATCATCCAAAGTTACAGGTCTAAGCAATAAACGATCAGTCTCGACTATGGGATACTGAGCTAGTTTTAAAAAGATTGATTCCATACTTCTCCTCCATTTAAAAATATTTTCTACCAGCCTAGCATAAAAAAGAAGTTACAACAAGAAGCGCGAACAAAGAATACCAGATAACTGATTCTAGAGCAGAGAGTGTACTGGTCTTTGGAAGCATTTCTAAATGTTTCTTAAAATCAATAATTACATAATTCAGAGTTCCACTGACAATGAAGATTCATCATTTTTTCTTTCCTTTTTTGAATCTAGTATTTACTTTATTTATAACATAAAGAATAAAACTTCCCAAAATATCCAATCCTATTAAGATTATAAATAGTCTGATAAGCCAAAGCAGCCAACGTGTTTGATTAATGAATACATTGATGTAGGCATTTCCCCCATCAATGTAAATAATAAGAAGAAGTAAAAATATTTCAAGAGGAATGCGAATTTTAGCTTTCTTCAGACTAAATTCTTTAAATAAATTTCTGAATAAATTTCTAAAACTGACCTCTCCGTCCGGTTCTGCTTCCCAATACTCCTTGCTTTGAGTTTTTAGACATAAAAGATAGGCGACTTCTGTGATGAGTTGAGAGAAGCCATAGCTAAAAAGTACCGCTGTTAGAATTCCTAAAACTAGCGCAAACTTACCGGAAAGAACACCGCCTAGCATGGAAACTGTAAAAATAATGAGAAGAGAATTATTATTGTGGGCACTAGACTTCGTAAAATAATTACCCATTGTTCTATTGGTAGAAAAACCTTTTTTTAACTCTCTTTTTAGCCAAAAATAGTGATAAACAAAACCAACAACTGTACAGATTAACAAAAAAGGAATGGCGTTTAATGAACGTTCGTTATATTCTTGTAAATTAGTCCCTGAATAAACAAGAATAATATAAGATATAAGTATCAAAGATAAAAAAATACCTATATAAGATAAAAGTAATAATATGGTTGATAAAATCTGTCTACGATAAATAAATGTCATTCCTAGCGGAATAAAGGTTGCCACGACAAGATAAATAACATAGATCAAAACAAAATCAAAAAAGTAATTTTCCAAAGGATTTATTCCGTAGCCTTTAACAAAATAAAAATATTGGAAAAGCAGAAACAATTCCAAAGCGAAGGCTCCTGCAAATGAAATAACCATCATACTTGCTGATGCCCGAGTATTCGCTAAACTTTTAAAATATGCTTTATTTAATTCTTCAACTTCTTTCACTGTTTTTTCTTCCTTTTTTGAATCTAGTATTTACTTTTTTTATAACATAAAGAATAAAACTTCCCAAAATATCCAGTTCTATTGCATAGATGAACAATTTGACACTCCAGACAAGCCAAATAGGTCGCTTAATGCTCTCATCTGAATAACCACTATAATTAATAATCCCTAATAATATTGCAAAAGCTACAATCTCAAGTGGAATACGAATTTTAGCTTTCTTGAGACTGAAACCCTTAAATAAATCTCGAAAAGTCTCTTTTTTCGTAGGTACATCTTCCCAATATTCCTTGCTTTGAGTTTTAAGATATAAAAGATAGGCGACTTCTGTAATCAATTGAGAAAATGCATAGCTGAAAAGAAGAGCTCCAAGAATTCCAAAAATAAGTATCAATTTACCTGAAAGTAAGGCAGCCAACATAGAAAGTCCAAAAATGATGTAAAGAGAGTTTCTACCATATGCATTAGATTTAGCAAAATAATTCCCCATTGTCCTATTTACAGAGAAACCTTTTTTTAACTGGCGTTTTAACCAGAAATATTGATAAATAAAGCCACAAACTGTAGAAATTAACAAAAATGGAATAAAAATTGGAGAATACTTAGGGAATCCAAGCGAAAATTCCTTCGTCGAGATTGATGTTACAAGAATTATCAGCATCATCATTTGTAATGAAAAGTATATTCCAATATAAACCATCATCAGAGAAAAGGTTGCTAAAATTTGTCTTTTATATGCAAACATTCCTGCTAATGGAATAAAAAAAGCAACAATTAAATAAAGTAAGAAGAAAATGAGAAGATCAAAAAACCAATAAGTTAATGGATTTATTGATAAAACCTCTTTTAAATACCAGGAAAAAACCCAAATAATTAAAGATAATATAAATACTCCTGTCCATGAAATAACCATCATACTTGCAGATGCGCGAGTATTCGCTAAACTTTTAAAATATGCTTTATTTAATTCTTCAACATCTTTCACTGTTTTTTCTTTCACATTAACCTCCTAAATTGACCTACCTTTAAGCCCTTTTAATTAAAAAACACAGCTTAATCAGCTTATTCTAATTATTCGATAAATAAAAAAATCTGTAGAACTCGATCTTCCAATCAAATATCTTTATTTTCTAATTCTTTGTATAACTGTCTCAATATCATGCTGCGTTTAATCAATTTGGTATTTAAAATAGTGTATACGATAAAATATGATGATAAAGTTAATACAAGACTAATATAATTACCCGAACTTATAAAAATTGCAGCAGTCACTATTCCTATAATCAAAAAACAGAGCATCGTTATATATAATATTAAAACATTCCTTTTTTCTTGCTTTAAAAAGTTTTGATAGTTTATTAAATCAATTCGAAATTCTTCTAACTCAATGACACGGTTTAAAACATAATAAAGGAATAGACTGCTACCAATACTAATGATAATATAAGCAAAGATTAAAGACAGTATACGAAGATCTGTTGGTACTTTCCCATCTTCACTTATACTTCTCAAAACAATATATAAAACAAGAGCAATTGAACTGTAACCAGTAATGGTAGCTGCTCCATTAGCTTTATCCTTTGTTGGATATAAAAGTTGATGATTTTCATTGTTATAGTAGACAGATTTTTCCTGATATATACCTAGGGCAACGAAATTTTTAGTGTTGCTTTTCATAATTATCTTTCTTAATTATAAGCTTTATAAAGTCCATTTATGATTTTTCCTCTTTGGAATATTTTATTATAAAAGAACATAAAATACATAGTCATAAATAAAACTGAAACAACTCCCCACGGAAGATTGCCATATGTGATAAAGAGGTTCGCAAAAAATATTATAATTAGTGGGAATATGATAAGAGATAAATAGGTAAAAAAGACATTCTTTCGCTCTCTTAACACGAAGTCTCTCATTGCTTTTTCCTCTAATTGAAGTTTTTCAACTTGCCTCTCACGATGGTACGTAACATAACAAACAACAAAGGCTATTATAAAGGAAATCAGGATGCCAATCATTAGAAATTGATATCTTCCCAGAATGGTTAAATAGTATTTGGAATTGACTCTTCCAATTATGACATAAAGAATCATGATCAAGCTACTGCCAGCAGTTTCCCAAAAAGAAGTCTTTTTTCTTACTATGTATAAACCAGAATCCTTTTTATCAAAATAAACTGGATTTTTATCAATTGTTCCTATCGGAACCATATTTTTTAAATATTTTTTCATGAATCCTTTTCCTTAGTGGAATATTTTTTGTCTAACATATGAATCACTTTATATCTTTGTACTGGTTTCGTGTTTAATAACAATAGGGGGAACATAAAAAATAAAATGGCTAAAAACAAAAACAAAAAATTAGAAGTCAATAAATAAACTATAGAAAAAAGCACTGGAAGAAGGAATGCCAATAATATAATTAGATGGCTCTTAACTATATTTTTCTTCTCATTTTTAAGAAAAGTTATCATATCAACGTTTGAAAGCACAAAAGGACTAATAATTAATTCTTCATTCAAAGCTGGTCTGTAGAGGAGTTTTGAGACAATGATCATTAGAAAAAAACCAAAAATCAAGGGCCAAAAACCACTGAATACCTGAGCTTTTGTTACTTCTCTTACAAGAACATAAAGAATAAGTGCTACTCCTGTCGAGAAAGCGACAGGAGACACTTTAAACTTTGTTTTAGAACGACCTAAGAACATCTTGTCTGTTTTCTTATCATAAAACACTGTTTCCCCTTCAAAATTAGCAATTCCTACAAATTCAACGTCCTTTAACTTTATAATTTGATTTTTGTCCACGAGAACCTCCTATTTTTCTTATCTGAGACATAATCAAACATTTCTTCCGCATCATCCAAAGTTACAGGTCTAAGCAATAAACGCACAGTCTCCACTATTGGATACTGGCTAGTTTTAAAAAGATTGATTCCATTTTCTTACCTCTACTTCTAAAAATATTTCTAGTATTATAGCATAAAATTGGTCTTAAAATAAATTTTTCTTGCAATTTAAAGCGGTTTCATATAAAATCATCACATTTTTTCAAAAAATGTGATCACTTATCTTTAACCCCTAGCATCTATAGAAAGAGAGTTAACCTTTATGTTAATCGGAATTCCAAAAGAAATTAAAAATAATGAAAACCGCGTTGCCCTCACACCTGCTGGTGTTCATAGTTTGGTCGGTCGCGGTCATCGCGTCCTTGTAGAAACAAATGCTGGTCTCAGTTCAGGATTTACTGATACAGATTACAAAAAACAAGGAGCTGAAATTGTCGCTACTGCTGGTGAAGCTTGGGCTGCAGAGTTAGTCGTGAAAGTAAAAGAACCATTACCTTCTGAATATGCCTACTTGCGTGACGACCTGCTTCTCTTCACCTACTTACACATGGCTGCTGCTCCTAAATTGGCTGAAGCCATGTTAGCAGCAAAAACGACAAGTATCGCTTATGAAACTGTCCGTGATGATCAAGGGCAATTACCACTCCTCGTACCTATGAGTGAGGTGGCTGGTCGTATGGCGGTTCAAATCGGAGCTCACTTCTTGACCAAACAAGCTGGTGGCTCTGGTGTCCTACTTGGCGGTGTACCGGGTGTACCTAAAGGAAAAGTATCCATCATCGGTGGTGGTGTCGTAGGAACCCATGCTGCCCGCATCGCTTTAGGATTGGGAGCGCAAGTGACTATCCTTGATATCAGTGCTAAACGTCTCTCCTTTTTAGAGGAGGTCTTTGGCCACCAAATTCAAACTCTCATGTCCAATTCATTCAACATCGAAGCAAGTGTTCGAGATGCTGATGTCGTTATCGGAGCGGTTCTCATCCCTGGTGCCAAGGCTCCAAAACTGGTCACAGATGAGATGGTCCAACAAATGCGTCCAGGATCTGTCATCGTTGACGTTGCCGTTGACCAAGGTGGCGTTATCGAGACAGCTGACCGTGTGACCACGCACGATGAGCCTGTATATGAAAAACACGGTGTGCTCCACTATGCCGTTGCTAACATCCCTGGTGCGGTTGCTCGTACTTCTACCATTGCCCTAACCAATGTCACTCTTCCTTATATCGAAGCTTTGGCTGGTAAAGGTTTTGTACAAGCAATCTCTGAGGATGAGGGCTTGCGCCAAGGTGTTACTACTTATCAAGGTTACTTAACCAGTCTTCCAGTAGCCCAAGGTCTTGATAAAAACCATACTCCAATTGATGAACTAGTATAAAAATCTAATTATCAGATAAAAGAAAGAGCAATTCCACCTGAACTGCTCTTTTTTGCTATTCTGTTTCTTCTTGGACTTCTTCACGCTCTTCATTTTTAATTGGTGCTGGTTCATAAGCTCTGATAATCTGAGCAACAACTGGATGGCGAACCACATCCTTGGCTGAAAAATGAACAAAGTCAATTTGGTGAATGTTCTTGAGTTTCTCTTGGGCATCAATCAAACCGGACTTGACGTTACGCGGAAGGTCAATCTGACTGATATCTCCATTGACAATCATCTTAGAATTAAAACCTAAACGCGTCAAGAACATCTTCATCTGCATGATGGTCGTATTTTGCGCCTCATCAAGAATGACAAAGGCATCATCCAAGGTACGTCCACGCATATAGGCAAGGGGTGCAATCTCAATAATTTCACGCTCCATGAGACGAGTTGTTTGGTCTTTCCCGAGAATCTGATACAAGGCATCATAAACAGGTCGAAGGTAAGGATCTACCTTTTCCTTGAGGTCACCCGGAAGAAAACCTAGACTCTCTCCTGCTTCCACTGCTGGACGAGTTAGAATAATTCGCTTGACCTGCCCACGTTTAAGGGCAGTCACTGCCAAGGTCACTGCAAGGAAGGTCTTCCCTGTCCCTGCAGGTCCGATTCCAAAGGTCACATCATGCTGTTTGACACTATCCACATAAAGTTTTTGACCTAAGGTTTTGACGCGGATAGGCTTCCCAGTATTGTCTTTGATGATTTCTTCTTCATAAAGGGCGACAAATTTATCGATTTCGTCATTTTTAACCATGGTAATAGCCGTCACCACATCTGGCGTACCAACAGTCATCCCACGATTCACCAAGACCGTCAAGGCTTGGATAACCTGACGTGCTTCCTCACAAGCAGACTCTTCTCCCAAAACCTGCACAATCTCCGTACGAGCATGAATCACCACATCAAGCTCTTCTTCCATCAAACGCAGATGGCGTTCATTGGAACCAAAAAGATGAAACAGATCATCTGGATGACTCAGTTGAATGTCAATTGAATGTTCCTTCAAATAAAGAACCTCTCTAATCCTTTTATTTTTAGTAGTTTTTCGTTTGCTTTTAGTACTAGGCAACGAGTCGTAGGCATAACTAAGGTTAGGCAAGGCAAGTTAACGACGTAATAAAAGATAAACGGAATGACTATATTATAGCAAAGGGATGGAGAAATTACTAGCCCAATCCCAATGAATAAATGCTAGTGTTCTAAGTATTCTTGCCAGATAGCGTCAAAGTCTCCTAGGTTAAAAGAGAAACTGGCATGCTCCTCCAAAAAGCGACTCACCTCATCAAAATCATCCGTGTGTTTGGGGAATGCTGACTCTTCAAAAGCTAGGTCTGCCAAGATAGCTTTAGGACTATTACTTTTAGGATTGCGCTCAGTCATGAGCCAAGTGTAAAATGATTTTCTCATAAGTCTCCCTAAATCAACTCTGTACCAAACTGGTCTTGCTTGATCTTACCAGCCTTCATCAAGCCTCCAAGTGCTTTCTTGAACTGACCTTTAGAAATGCCAAAGGTTGCCTTGATATCGTCTGGAGATGACTTATCATTTAAGGTCATGAAACCACCATTGCTTTCCAAGTAAGTCAAAATCATCTGGGCATCATTTTCCAACATTTCAAAGGAACGTGGTTTGAGGGAGAGGTTCAAGGTACGGTCTACTTCGCGGAAACCAATGACACGCGCATCTAAGACTTGACCCAAACGTGGCTCTGCGTAGCGCTCACTTGGATGGATAAAGCCAAGCATGTTGTTTTCTGGCAGGTAAACAAAAGTTCCTGACAGCTTGAGACGATATACAATGGCTGGCCAGTTTTGGTTCTGCATGTTATTGTAGGCAGGACGAGCCAAACGTTGGAAGTCTTCTTGATAAGCCAAAAGGCCCCAGATACGGTCTTTCTTGTCCACTTCAAGACGGATGTAGAGTTGATCACCCTTCTTAGGCCAAAGTTCCTTAAGCTCAGGGAGAATATCGAGTGACACAACGATTTCCTTGTCAGGAAGGCCTGTATCCACAAAGACACCCAAGTCTTTACGAACTTCCGTTACAGTTCCCCAACCAAATTGGTCCTGAGTAGCAGTCACTTCCAGAGTTGTCAGGCGAAGTTTTTGCTTCATGTCTGTGTAGGCAAAACCTTTAACCGTATCGCCTACTGTATGCTGACCTTCTTCCTTGGCAAGTGCATAGGTCTGACCATCCTTTTGCACAAAGTAAAAACGGTCATTTTCATCGATGATGAGTCCAACAATAAAACTTGCAAGATTTGTATTCATATTTCCTTCTTTCGAATAAAACTCAGCCAGCAATGCCAACTGAGTTTTTCTGTTTATTTTTAGACTTCCAAAAGTTCTTTCTCTTTGTTGGCAGTCATGTCGTCGATGTGTTTAACAGCATCGTCTGTTACTTTTTGAATATCTTTTTCAAGAGTCTTCAATTCGTCTTCAGTGATTTCTTTTGCTTTTTCTTGTTTCTTGGCTTCGTCCATAGCATCACGACGGATATTGCGGACAGCCACTTTAGCATTCTCACCAACCTTCTTCACTTCTTTAGCAAGGTCACGACGAGTTTCTTCTGTAAGAGCTGGGATCACCAAGCGGATCACAGAACCGTCGTTAGCTGGTGTGATACCAAGATCAGAGGCATTCAAGGCACGTTCGATGTCTTTCAATGAAGACTTGTCAAATGGTGTTACCAACAAAACACGCGCTTCTGGAATCGTAATTGAAGCGATTTGGTTAAGAGGAGTTTCTACTCCATAGTATTCTACATGTACACGGTCAAGCAAACTTGCATTGGCACGGCCTGCACGGATACCACCAAATTCACGAGCAAGTGATTGGTGAGACTGGGTCATTCTCTCTTTAGCTTTTTCAATAATTGCGTTAGCCATAATCTTTCTTATTCCTTTTCTTCGATATTATTTGAAACTGTTGTTCCGATATTTTCTCCAAAAACGACACGTTTGATGTTGCCTGGTTGGTTCATGTTGAAGACAACCAAGTCAATGTCGTTATCCATTGAGAGGGTTGAAGCTGTTGAGTCCATGATACGAAGACCTTTATTGATAACGTCACGGTGAGTCAATTCTTCGAATTTAACAGCTGTCTTGTCCTTCTTAGGATCGGCATTGTAAACACCATCTACTCCATTTTTAGCCATAAGGATAGCATCCGCTTCGATTTCAGCTGCACGAAGGGCCGCTGTTGTATCTGTTGAGAAGTAAGGTGAACCAATTCCAGCACCAAAGATAACGATACGACCTTTTTCAAGGTGACGAAGGGCACGTCCACGTACATAAGGTTCTGCTACTTGTTGCATGGCAATAGCTGTTTGCACACGCGTATCGACACCAACTTGTTGCAATGAATCTGCCATCACAAGAGCATTCATAACAGTCCCAAGCATTCCTGTGTAATCTGCCTGAACGCGGTCCATACCTGCTTCTGCAGCAGGTTCACCACGCCAGAGATTTCCTCCACCGATAACAAGGGCAATTTCGATACCTAAGCTATGAACTTCTTGAATCTCTTTTGCGATTGTTTGAACTGTTTGGATATCAATCCCTACGCCACGTTCACCGGCAAGGGCTTCACCTGATAACTTGATTAAAATACGTTTATACTTGGGATTCGACATTTTCACTCTCCTTCTTTTATCCTACCTATTTTATCACAATTTCTAAGATATTTATAGTATCATGAGCAATTCTTTCAAAAAAATTAAACCGTTAAAAATTCCTCTAAGTCGCTAAGGGCACGCTCTGCAATTTTTTCATAGCGAGCCTTCTTATCACGGATACGCTCGCCTTCCAACTCCTTGATGATTCCAAAATTGACATTCATTGGTTGGAAGTGCTTGCTGTCTGCATGGGTGATGTAATGAGCTAAGCTTCCAATCGCTGTTGTCTCTGGGAAAATAGCCTCGCTTTCTCCCTTGAAGAGACGAGCCGCGTTAATGCCAGCTACTAAACCTGATGCTGCTGATTCAACATAGCCTTCCACACCCGTCATTTGACCAGCAAAGAAGAGATTTGGTTGTTTCTTAGAACGGTAAGTCTGCTCAAGAAGATTTGGTGAATCCATATAAGAATTGCGGTGCATGACACCATAACGTACAAACTCCGCATTTTCAAGACCTGGAATCATTTGGAAAACACGTTTTTGTTCTCCCCATTTAAGGTGGGTCTGGAAACCAACGATATTATAGAGACTACCAGCAGCATTGTCCTGACGAAGCTGAACCACCGCATAAGGTGTTTTGAATTCTCCATCACGAGGTCCTGTGTAGTCATCTGGATACTCCAAACCGACTGGTTTCATAGGACCATAAAGCATGGTTTTAATACCACGTTTAGCCATGACTTCGATAGGCATACAGCCTTCAAAGTACTTTTCTTTTTCAAAAGAATTAAGCGGTGCTTCTTCCGCATTGACCAAGGCTTCATGGAAATCCATGAACTCTTGTTTGGTCATAGGGGCATTGAGGTAGGCCGCCTCTCCCTTATCATAACGAGACTTGAGATAGACCTTGCTCATATCAATGGTATTGACATCGATAATAGGCGCTGCCGCATCGTAGAAATAGAAACCATCGCCGTCATTAAGGGCATGGATCTTTTCAGCCAGTGCATCGCTAGTCAAGGGACCAGTCGCCACAACTGTAATAACATCTGTCGGCAATTCTGTAATTTCATCACGTACTACTTCGATTAGGGGATGATTTGCTACTTTTTCGGTCACCATTTGGGAGAAACCATCTCGGTCCACCGCAAGCGCCCCACCTGCAGGAACACGTGTAGCCTCAGCAGATTCCAAGATAATAGAACCCAGGCGACGCATTTCTTCCTTGAGAAGCCCAACAGCATTAGTCAAAGCATCACCGCGAAGAGAATTGGAGCAAACCAACTCAGCAAAATTGTCTGTTTTGTGCTGGGGTGTTGATTTGATTCCACGCATTTCATAGAGTTTAACTGGAATACCACGTTCTGCGATTTGGTAGGCTGCTTCAGAACCTGCCAAACCAGCACCGATAACATTGATATAAGATTGAGACACGACACTAATACCTCTTTGGGTGGGACGTAAGTCCATATCAAAACACCTCACTGGACTGTTTGACACCCACAAATCTTTCTAATTTTTTCTTCTACTAGTATAACAAAAAAAGGGAAGAAGGCAAACTTCCCTGTTTAGTCATTTTCTTGATTTTCTTCCCATTCGTGATAGGCAGCGTAAAGCTGGCTCTTATTCCACTGGTAAAACTTAGCTACTTCCTTGATAGCTTGATTTTTCTTCATTCCTTGTTGGATGCGGGCTTGGATTTCTACGAACAAATCTTCCTCGTCCTTTTCCTCCACATCCTGACTGACACCTTCAACGATGAGTAGGCATTCTCCCTTGAGAGGCGTTTCGGCAATGTTTTCTAATAACTCAGAAATGATACCTCTTTGGTATTCTTCATAGATTTTAGTCAATTCTCTGACCAAGACGACCGAGCGGTCACCGTAGACTTCTAGCATATTTTCTAACGTATCTGCCACACGATGGGGCGATTCATAGAAAATTTGTGTTTCAGGATAGTCTTTTTTCAAGTCGAAAAATTGCTTCTGCTGACCTGATTTTCTCGGTAAAAAGCCGTAAAAGATATGTGGTTGTGGCGCCAAACCACTGGCAATCAAGGCAGAAATCCCCGCAGAGGCGCCTGGAACTGTGACAACTGCAATATCTTCCTCAATGGCTGCCTTGACCAAATCATGACCAGGGTCCGAGATGCTAGGCAGACCTGCATCAGAGACCTGAGCAATGCTTTGCCCTGCTTTCAAAAAACCAATCAAATCAGGAATTTTTTCCTTGGCATTGTGCTCATGGAAACTGATTTGCTTAGTGGAAATATCAAAATGCTTGAGCAAAAGTCCTGTATTGCGCGTGTCCTCAGCAGCAATCCAGTCCACTTCTTTCAAGGTATGGATAGCTCGAAAGGTCATATCATCTAGATTACCAATCGGCGTTGCTACAAGGTAGAGCTTGCCATAGGGCGATTGACTCTTAAAACTTTTTTGAATCTGCATGCCTACTCCCTGTATAATAACTCGTCACAGAACATACATTCCTCATCCTGCTCTCGGCGTTGTCCATAAAAATCATTACATACGTGAAAACCATCTTTATAAATCCGACGCACACTTTCTCGTACATGTTTTCCTTTGGCAGGTGTATTTGCTTCCACTTCCCCTAAACGTTCTCGCAACTTAGAATTTTCCAAGCGAAGAGCTGTATTTTCCTCGACCAGGCTCTTGAGATTTTTCTTGATAGCTTCAACATCTGCCAAGGTCACCAATAATTGCTGGGAAAAATCATCTAGTGCATCAAATAATTCTTTTTTATCCATAAATCAGCCCTTTCCTTTCTATATCGTTCATTTTTGAGTTTATATTTCTTTCAATACCATATATTCCATGGCATTTTGAAAACTAACATTGGCTTGCCACATCTTTCTGGCTTCTAACAAATCTTGTAAAATCACTCTTACTCTTGCTTGTAGGATATCTTGTCCACAGAGAACTTCAAGAATCCGTAAAACCTGATCTTGTTTTTCCTTATCATCTGCCAAGCTAGCTAGTTTGGCAACTTGCAAATAACTTTCTTTTTTCTTAGCCACTAACCAAGTCAGCAGGCGTTCACTTTCATCGACCAAGGTCCAAAAACTAGCCTGATTGATCAACTTTTCTGCTTCAGCCTGAGATAGACTCAACTGAGCTAAAAGAGTCGCTTTTTTCTTAACCAGTCCCAGTTGTTCTAAGAGTAAGATGAGCTTCTCTTCTTGCTTTTTAAAGTGGAAAATCTGGGTCCGACTACGAATGGTCGGTAATATTTTTTCCTCATCGCTAGTCAAGAAGAAAATGTAGGCCTCACTCTGAGGCTCTTCGATGACCTTGAGCAGAGAATTAGCAGCATTGGGATGCATCTTTTCTGCCTGCTCAATGATAAAGACCTGTTGCTGACTTTCAATCCCTGCTTGGGAAAACTGGGAAACTAATTCCCGAATGCGTTCTGTCTTGATAATCTGATTGATTGGCTTAATCATGGTAACATCGGGGAACTCTCCCTCTTCAATCAGCTTACAATTTCGGCATTTTTCACAGGGTAAAACACCTACCTTATCAGTACAAAAAAGACTTTTAGCTAAAAATTTTGCCATATCCAAGCCACCAAATAAGCCTGAAAACAGATAGGCATGATTGAGCTGATTTTGATCCAAGATACGGACAAAACGGTCAAACTGCTCTGGTTGCAAATCTTTTAGTTGCTCTTGCTTCATTTACGTAATCCTATTCTTTCAAATAAGACAGACTTGGTATTTTCCAAAACTTGATCCAAAGGAAGACTGGCATTAATCTTGACAATACGGTCTCCTTCTTTCTCCAAAAGAGAAAGGTAACCTTGACGAACTTTTTTATGTAAATCTAAGCCTTCTAAATCCAAACGATTGACCTCACGATCGCTATTAGCGGCAATACGTGCCAGACCTTCTTCCACCTCGATGTCAAAATAGATTGTCAAATCGGGTTTAAGGCCATCTGTCGCAAAGTGATTGAGCCAATCAATGGCATCAATATCCAAGCCACGACCAAATCCCTGATAAGCAACGGAACTATCGATGAAGCGGTCCATAATGACCAACTTACCTGCTTCAAGAGCCGGTAATACCTTTTCTACCAAGTGCTGTCTGCGACTAGCAATATAAAGAAGCAACTCTGTCTTCGCATCCATCTGCGTATGATTTGGATTCAAAATCACTTCACGAATTTTCTCACCAATCAAGACTCCACCTGGTTCTCGTGTAGTCAGAACCTCAACTCCTTTTTCTTCTAATATCGGCAGTAAGGCTTCTAAAACACTGGTCTTTCCTGCACCTTCAGGCCCCTCAAGCGAGACTAAAAATCCTTTTGACATGACAAACTCATTTCTTTTTTACTATCTTCTATTTTATCAAAAAAATAGATATTGTGAAAATCTTTTTAGACACTGATTTCAAAGAAGCATAAAAGAGGTAGATTTCTCCACCTCTTATTTGCCTAATTTTTTAGTTCGTTTATAGGCTTTATTGACTGCCTCCATCACGATTCCTCTAAAAGCATGAGCTTCTAGACTGGCTACTCCAGCGATGGTAGAGCCTCCAGGGCTACAAACTTGGTCTTTCAAAACACCTGGATGTTGTTTGCTTTCTAGGACCAATTGACCTGCACCAAGAACTGTTTGAGCTGCCATTTGTAGAGCAGTTTCTCGTGGTAATCCTGTCTGAACACCTGCGTCTGCTAAAGCTTCAATGAAGAGATAGACAAAGGCTGGCCCACAACCTGCAAGACCAGTCGCAGCATCAATTAAGCCTTCACTGATTTCAAACAAGAGACCGGCATGTTGTAAAAGTTGACAAAAGACTTCCTTATCATCTACTTGGCAGTTAGCTGACAAGGCATAACTAATGACTCCTTGACCGATAGAAACTGGAGTGTTGGGCATCATACGAATGAAACGATGCTGACTTGGAACAAGACTAGCCAATTTTTCCAACCTTACACCAGCTGCCATGGAAATCAAGAGCAGACTCTGACGTTTTTCAAGAATATATTGAAATTCCGTAAGTAAAGAAGATATCTGTGCTGGCTTGACAGCTAGAAAAATCACATCTGCTTCTGCAAAGATTTCTTCATTGCTAGAAGCCTGACCTCCATAACTAGCAATAAAAGTATCAACCTTATCTTGACTTAGATTAGAAAGAAGAATCGTGTCAGTATTTCTAGCTTTCCAAACAGCCTTGGCTAAGCTAGCTCCCATATTTCCTAAACCGATAAAACCAATCTTCATTTCTTACTCCCTTATCTGTCCATTACCAGCGACAACATACTTGTAACTGGTTAATTCTTTTAAGCCCATTGGCCCACGCGCATGAAGTTTCTGAGTTGAAATCCCCATTTCGCAACCAAGTCCAAATTGACCACCATCTGTGAAACGAGTTGAGGCATTGACATAGACTGCAGCAGAGTCTACTTGGTCTGTAAAGTAAGCTGCCGCATCCGCATTCTCAGTAACAATTGCATCTGAGTGGTGAGTACTATGAGCTTCAATATGATCTATCGCTTCTTCAAGACTGCCCACTACCTTAATAGCTAAAATATAGTCTAAAAACTCTGTATCAAAGTCTTGATCTTCTGCTGCTTGGCCAGATACAAACTGACTAGCTTTCTCATCCAAACGGAATTGAATCGGTTCTAGCCCAGCTTCTTTACGCTCCACAACCAAAACTTGCTCCAAGCGAGGAAGGAAGCTTGCCGCCTTATCTTCATGAACGAGAAGGACCTCCATGGCATTACATACAGAAGGACGACTAGTTTTGGCATTGTTGATGATAGACAGAGCCTTGTCTTCATCTGCATCCTTGTCCACATAGACGTGGACAATTCCAGTCCCTGTCTCAATCACTGGCACGATAGCATTCTCAACCACTGCATTAATCAAGCCAGCCCCTCCACGAGGAATAAGAAGGTCTAGATAGCCCTTGGCCTTCATCATGGCATAGCTACTGTCACGACTGGTATCTTCCACTAGTTGAATCACTTCTGGATGGATAGTAGTTGATTCCAAGCCTTTCTTTAGGGCCTTCACAATAGCATGAGCAGTTTGGTAGGCGTCCTTTCCACTACGAAGAACAACCGCATTTCCACTCTTAAGAGCCAAAGCCACTGCGTCAGACGTCACATTTGGACGACTTTCATAGATAATGCCAATGACACCCATAGCTACACGTTTCTTGGTAATAATCAAACCATTTTCAAGTTGATTGGTTTCTAAAATTTCACCGATTGGATCTGGCAAAACCACCACTTCACGAATCCCACTTGCCATGGCTTCGATACGTCCTGCATCTAAATAGAGACGATCCAGCATCACATCTGAGATTTTACCCTTAGCCGCTGCCATATCAAGAGCATTGGCTGCTAAGATATCTTCCGTAGCCTTTACCAAATGATCAGCCATAGCTAACAAGGCCTGATTTTTCACTGTTTCACTTGCAGTATTAATCGACTTCTTAACAGCCTGTACCTGCTCAAATTGTTCTTGTGTACTTACCATAGTTTACCTCTAAAATTCTGTAAAGAGTAGTTGGATTTCAGGAGTAATGGAAATCCAGTCGTCACGGTGAATCAAGACACCCTTGGCTTTTTGAGAACGCAACATATCCTCCAAAGCAGATGCTCCAAATTGCACGCGTCCTTTTCCAAGTGATTTTCCACTTTCCTTGTCAAATACTGTCACGATATCACCGTAAGAAAAGGCTCCTTCTGCTTCAACAATACCAGATAAAAGTAGACTCTTGCCATGTTGAGAGAGAGCTTCTGCGGCACCCTCATCCACCCAGATGGACCCTTGACTTTGGGCATAAAAGGCCAACCATTGTTTCTGGGTGCGGAGTCCCTTTTCTTGAGCAACAAAGAATGAACCGTCCTTAGTTTCATTTGCTGCTTCAATCATGGCATCTGGTTTTAAGGATGAGCAAATATAAACTGGAACTCCTGACTCTGTCGCAATAGTGGCAGCTTTGATTTTTGTTAGCATGCCACCTGTACCATTAGACGAACCTGCTCCACCGGCCATATCAATAATCTCACGATTGATAGTCTCGATTCGCTCCAAACGTTTAGCTGTTGGGTCTGAATTAGGATTTCCTGTATAAAGACCGTCTACGTCTGTCAAGAGGACCAAAAGGTCTGCTTGGACCATTGCTGCTACCTGGGCACTTAGAGTATCATTATCCCCAACCTTGAGCTCATCAATAACGACACTGTCATTCTCATTGATGATAGGAATTGCACCACGGCTAAGTAGAACTGACAAAGCCTGATGGGCATTTTTATAACGGCGCTTATCCACAAAATCATCCTGTGTTAGCAAGATTTGTGCAGAAACGATTTGGCGCAAGAGAAGATTGGTCGTGTATTCTTCCAATAAAAGGCCTTGCCCTACCGCTGCTGAAGCCTGCTTATCCGCAATCTTAGTCGGACGTTTCTTAAATCCTAAGGCTCCAAAACCTGCAGCAACCGCTCCAGATGATACTAGGATTAATTCATGGCCCGCCTCATGTAACATAGCCAATTGTTGAGTAATAACCTTCACTTTGCTACGTGACAGACTTCCATCCTCATTCGTTAGAGAAGAAGTCCCCACCTTAAAGACAATCCGTTTGTATTTCATAGTCTCACTCCGATTCTTCATATTTATCCATTATAACATGAATGATAGGAAATAGAAAAGAGTTGATAGGAAAAAGGTCGAGACAAGTCATCTCAACCTTTTATCACGTCTAATTCTTTCTCAATCTCTCCAATGTTTCCTTAAAAATCTCTGGAATATCTACTGTAAATTCCATGGTCTCACCTGTTCTCGGATGAGTAAAACCTAGAGTCTTGGCATGAAGAAATTGTCCATGTCCCTTAAGTGTTTTACGCGGACCATAGACTTCATCACCGGCGACTGGATGGCCAATATAAGCCATGTGAACACGGATTTGATGGGTACGCCCTGTCTCCAGTTGTAACTCTACTAAGCTATAATCGCCAAAGCGTTCCAAGACGTGGAAACGAGTCACTGCTGGCTTGCCTTTCGCAGTCACAGCCTGTTTCTTACGGTCTTTTTCACTTCGACCAATCGGTGCTTCAATTACACCACGATCATTGGGCAAATTTCCATGAACAATCGCCCAATATTTTCGTAGGGATTTTTTATCCTTAAGTTCTTGGGCCAGTGCTAGATGCGCATCATCATTTTTAGCAATCATGAGAAGACCTGACGTATCCTTGTCAATACGGTGAACAATTCCTGGACGCAGAACCCCATTGATACCCGATAAGTCCTTAATATGATACATAAGGGCATTTACTAGGGTCCCACTGGTATGACCAGCACTCGGATGCACAACCATCCCCTGAGGTTTGTTAACGACAGCCACATCCTCATCTTGGTAGATAATTTCTAGCGGAATCTCCTCAGCCACATACTCTAAGACCTCCGGCTCTGGCACATGATAAGTGATGATATCATCTTCTTTAACAGTGTACTTGGCCTTCTTGACTTGTCCATTGACCAAGACCTGTCCTAATTTGATTTGTTCATTAGCAAGACTACGAGACAATTCTGTCAAATCCGACAGAGCCTTGTCTAAACGCAGTCCACCACTTTCAATTTTAATTTCCATTCATTTCCTCTTTTAGCATTGCAATCAATAAAATAATCACACCAACAGTCAGATAACTATCTGCCACATTAAAAATCGCAAAATTGATAAAGTCTAGGTGAAACATATCCACAACAAAGCCTTGACTCAGCCTATCAATAAAATTTCCAAGACCTCCAGCGATGATTAAGGTTAGGCCAATCACCATCCAAATTGAGTCTTCCATGTGTTTATGTAGATAC
This sequence comes from Streptococcus sp. SK643, assembly GCF_000259505.1. Classification (GTDB taxonomy): domain Bacteria; phylum Bacillota; class Bacilli; order Lactobacillales; family Streptococcaceae; genus Streptococcus. The sequence goes on along the minus strand of NZ_AJMM01000019.1, from coordinate 9,025 downwards.
CAAATGGCACCTACCATGACGACCAATGTAATAATAGCAAAGAACCACTGCTGGTCTTGTAACATGGAGAAGGCAGCGCCACGATTTTGAAGGTAAGTTAAACTAACAAGTTTCGGAATCCAAGTCCGAACCTCACCTAATGGAATCTGCTGGACAATATAGGATTTAACCAACTGATCTAGGGCAATTAAGAGTAAAATCAAAACTGCTACTATTCCTCTTTTTTTCATGATTTCCTCTTCTGATTAAAATATTCTTGCATGACTTCCACGAAAAGAGTTCCAGCCTGACTGAGTTCGACTTCTTCACGTTTAACATAGACCATGCGATTATCGAGATTATCTTTAAGTCGAATAACTGTAATGCCATTCACACTATCACTATCTAAAAATCCTGAACCAGTCGCATAAGCGTCTGTCCGCTCCAAAATACCGTTTAAGGTAGCGCGATCCGTCACATTAAACATTTGAGAACTAGAACTAGTGTCTACAAAATTCTCAGAATAATAGAGATACTCATCCTTTTCTTGAGTGAAGCGAACTGTTGGTAAATCAACCAAATCCTCCATAACCAGTTCATCTTTCTTTGCCAAAGGATGACCTTCACGCAAATAAATATGAGTATGGAAAGGAAGCAATTCAATGACTTCAAGACCTAACTTTTCAACCCGTTGCATAATTCCTTTTTTATTTTGGTTATTTAGATAGATAATCCCAATCTCACTGTGACCTTGTGCCACTTCATCCAGAATTTGAACGGTAGTAGACTCAAAAATACGAAAATTTTTGTAATCCGGATAACGTTTTGAAAAAGCTGTAATGGTTGGTGGTAAAAAGTCATAGTGTTGACTGGCAATTGAAAATTCATCCTTTTCTTCCTCAGGATTGGCATACTGATTTTGAAAAATATCAAAGCCCTTGACCAACTCTTGAGCCTTCTCATAAAACTCCATTCCACGACGAGTCAAGAAAGTCCCTGAGCTGGTCCGACGGAAAATCTTAAAGCCCAACTCTTTTTCCAAATCTCGAACAGAAATAGACAGACTTGGCTGACTCACATACATCTTTTCAGCTGCTTCACGAAAAGTACCACTATTTGCAATGGCCACAACATAGCGTAATTGTTGAATGTTCATCTTCTACCTCCAACTTCTCTATCTGTCCATTATATCATATTTCAGAAGCTTTCCACAAAGGAAAAAAGTCATGAACTTTTCAAGTCTCAAATGAGACTCTAACAACCCAATACAAGAATTAGAATGATATCTTTTTCCCGTCCTCATTTCATTTCAAACAAATAAAAACAGCAAATCTTTTTGATTTACCGTTTAAAACATGATACAAATTCGATTTTCCATAATTTGATACAAGAAAACTCTCTAAAGATTTCTTTTATTCTATAAATCAACTAGAAAAACTCCTCAATCCTATTAGCTATATCTGGACTTATCTCCCAGATCCCAACATAAGGTTGTTCAATATACTGTTTTTCTTTCATAGTATATAGATAGGCTACACTATCATTTTCTTCATTCTGATGAGTGAATTTGATAATGATGTAATCTTTATCATTTGTCGGTTGATCATTTAAACTTTCTAAAGTTGTGGGTTTTGACTGTTTCTGTATCTCCTCAATCAATTTTGAAATTTCTTCTCCCTTGGTTATTGTTTTAACATCTTCTGAGATTTTTTTCTGCAGAGAAATTACAGAAATCGTTTCAGGTTCAGGAAGAATAAGTTTTTTCTTACTGACACAAGCAGATAGAACAAGAAAGGAGATTGAACAGACTATAATTGTGATAATTTTTTTCATACAGGTTCACATCCTTTCCATATTTCTGCTAGCTTACTAAGATATAATTATACTATCAAACCTCAGCAATTTTTGCAATATCTTATTCCCTTATAAAATTCATTACTGTAAAAATTCTACTAGATTATAATTTTTCAACAACAGATAAAGTAGCTGACAAATTCGCTTCTTACATAGGTTTTAAAATATGGGTACCAATATGGATACCAAACCAAAAAAACAGGCTCTCCGAAAACTCGGAAAGCCTTATTTATGCTACTTCTAGCTTCCTCGCCTTTATATTTTAAGGCTCGGGATAAAAAGGTTCACTGGACCTTTTTATTTAGCGATTGGGTAAACAGAAACTTGTTTTTTATCGCGTCCTTTACGTTCAAAGCGTACTACGCCTTCAACTTTAGCGAACAAAGTATCGTCTCCACCACGTCCAACGTTCACACCTGGGTAGATGTGTGTACCACGTTGACGGTAAAGGATTGATCCACCTGTTACAGTTTGTCCGTCAGCTGCTTTAGCTCCAAGACGTTTTGCTTGTGAATCACGTCCGTTTGATGTAGAACCTCCACCTTTTTTGTGGGCGAAGAGTTGCAAGTTGTTAAGAGTCATTTTTAACATAATGTTTTCCTCCGTGTTAGTTTTCTGTGATAACTCTGGTTTGGACGAACTCAGAAGAGTTCTCCGATAAGTTTGCCATACCCAAGAAAAACGATTCAAAGAATAACTGAGTCATTTCTCTCTGGTGTGAAGGAATATCCTTTGGAATTTCTACCATCAGATAACCACCTTCATCTTCATTTAATTCTAAGATTGGTTCATAGCCTGCAAATTTTTCAATGGAATTGATAAAGTTAATGGCAAGCGTAGAAACCGATGCACACACGACATCAAAGCCGTATTCGCCACTACCGGCGTGTCCAGTAATTTCCGCACTCCTCAGCTCGCCATCTTCGGCTCTCTCAAAGACTGCTTGTATCATGTGTTCTCCTTAAAATTAAGCGTTGATTGCGTTGATGACAACTTTAGTATATGGTTGACGGTGACCTTGTTTACGGTGGCTACCTTTTTTAGGTTTGTACTTGTAAGTAACAACTTTCTTTTGTTTTCCTTGTTTTTCAACAGTTCCAACTACAGTAGCTCCAGCAACAAGTGGAGTTCCGACAACAGTGTTTTCACCACCAACAAGAACAACTTCGTTAAAAGTAACTTCTTGACCAGCTTCAACGTTCAATTTTTCAACGTAAACTGCTTGACCAACTTCAACTTTAACTTGTTTTCCGCCAGTTTTGATAATTGCGTATGTGCTCATTATGCACCTCCTATGATTTTTGGGGTTTCCCCGTATTTTTTGTGAAGACTCGCCTAGCATCGTGGGACGAACCACTTAGAGAAACGATGTTCGTGCGGTTGCACAGGAATGTGCATAGTCAACTCTTCAAGTATAGCATATCTTCTAATTTGATACAAGTAAAAACAACCTAAATTTACTCTTTTTCTTTCACCTTTTTTCTCCAATTCGCAAAAAGCATACTAGAGTAAAAAATACTCATCATGATTGGAATACCTAGGATAGTCTTCTCATTATAAAAAATAGTCAAATAAGCTGAAAAAACGACTCCAAAACTAAAACTCAAAAGCAAGCTTACAAAGATAATCCCTTCACGTAAAAATGGTGTGTGCTTGGTCCTAAAATAATCCCCAAAAGCTAGCATGGTCCGTTTGATGTTTCCTGTCATAAAAGCATTATTGTAGGCAATCCCCGATACTTCACCAAAGGCAGTTGTTACCAAGCCCATACAAAAAGCTAGTGGAGGAACTAGGTAAATATTGTCAACTGTCAAAGGAACAAAGCCGATAATAATAGACAAGAATGCTAAGGGTAATAAAGAAAAAATTGGCTTTTTGACAATTCCTAATTTTTCCTTATAAAAAGTTAGGAAAAATACCCCCATCATAAAAGCTACCAGTGTCATCACCTTATCTCTCACATCTGATACATTATTATGAATTAACTCGACAGATAAAAAGACAACATTTCCAGTTTGTCCTGCTACTAGGGTATTTCCTCTTACGATAAAGGTATAGGCATCCACATATCCTGCACAAAAGGTCAAAAAAAGCGCTAGCCTTTTAGACTGACGAGATATTTTTCTTATTGGTAATAATCTCATTTTCACTCCAATTCATTTAGTCATCTCTCTATTTTACCATTTTCTAAAAAAAATCGTAGTCTATTTTAAATATTTCCTCAGTAATTGGATAGTCCATCTATTCTATGATATAATGAAGAAAGGATTTGCCAGAAAAAGGAGAAAAGAATGCTGAAACTAGGAATTATTGGAACAGGTGCCATCAGTCATCATTTTATAGAGGCTGCCCATGCTAGTGGAGAGTACCAGCTTGTCGCAGTTTATTCTAGAAAGATAGAAACTGCAGAAATATTTGCTAATCGCTACAGTAATGTCCACTTGTTTAACAAGCTAGAAGATTTTTTCGCTAGCTCCTTCGATGTGGTCTATATTGCCAGTCCAAATTCTTTACATTATGCTCAAGCCAAGCTCGCCCTTGAAATGGGTAAGCACATCATCCTTGAAAAGCCAGCTGTTACGAGACCAGAAGAATGGCAAGATTTAGTCCAAACAGCCGAGGATCATCACTCTTTCATCTTTGAAGCGGCTCGTAATTACCACGAGAAAGCTTTTACTACTATCAAAAACTTTTTGGCAGACAAGCAAATTTTAGGGGCTGATTTTAACTATGCCAAGTATTCTTCTAAGATGCCTGACTTGTTAGCTGGACAGACCCCAAATGTCTTTTCAGACCGTTTTGCTGGTGGTGCTCTCATGGATTTGGGTATTTACCCCATTTATGCAGCTGTTCGTCTATTTGGTAAGGCTCTAGATACCTCCTATCAAGGGCAACAACTTGAAAACAGCATGGACCTAAACGGAGATGGGATTCTATTCTACCCTAACTTCCAAGTTCATATCAAGACTGGAAAAAATATCACTTCTAATCTTCCTTGCGAGATTTATAGTGCTGATGGTACCTTGACCCTCAACACTATCGAGCATATCCGCTCTGCTATTTTTACAGACCATAAAGGAAATGACATTCATCTTCCTATCCAGCAAGCACCCCACACCATGATTGAGGAAGCCGTTACATTTGCAAACATGATGAAAGAACCTGATCAATCTCTCTACCAAGACTGGCTGAACGATGCAGCACATGTCCACCACCTACTTTATAGCATGCGCCAGAAAGCTGGCATTAGATTTGAGGCAGAAAAATGAAAACCAAACTACCTACCGAATGGCAGGAACTAAGTGAACAACTTGGATTCCAAGAATTCACACCCATTCAAACCCAACTTTTTGATCCTATCCTTGCAGGAGAAACTCTTCTTGGAGTGAGTCCAACTGGAACTGGGAAAACTTTAGCCTATCTCCTGCCTAGTCTCCTCAGACTGACAAAGAAAAAAGCCCAACAATTACTTATTCTGGCACCTAATACTGAACTTGCAGGACAGATTTTTGAGGTAACTAAGACTTGGGCAGAAGCTATCGGATTAAATCCCCAACTATTCTTATCTGGTTCCAGCCAAAAACGTCAGATTGAGCGCCTCAAAAAAGGACCGGAAATTCTCATCGGTACACCAGGCCGTATCTTTGAACTCATTAAACTGAAAAAAATCAAGATGATGAATGTGGAATCCATCATCCTGGATGAATTTGACCAGTTACTAGATGATTCTCAGATTCACTTTGTCGAGAAAATTACCCACTACGCACCTCGTGACCACCAACTGGTCTACATGAGTGCAACAACTAAGTTTGATCAAGAAAAGATTGCACCTAACACGCGCACCATCGACCTCTCTGACCAAAAGTTGGACAATATCCAGCACTTCTACATGCAAGTGGAACAACGTAACCGTGTTGAGTTACTCCGTAAATTAGCTTATGTTGAAGATTTCCGTGGTTTAGTTTTTTTTAACAGCTTGTCCGACCTTGGTAGCGCAGAGGAAAAACTGCAGTATCGCGATGTCTTGGCTGTTTCTCTCGCGAGTGATGTCAACGTCAAGTTCAGGAAAGTCATTTTAGAGAAATTCAAGGACAAGCAACTAACCCTACTTCTTGCTACTGACCTTCTGGCACGTGGAATTGATATCGATAGCCTAGAATGTGTCATAAACTTTGACGTCCCAAGAGATATGGAAACCTACACTCACCGTGCTGGCCGAACTGGCCGTATGGGTAAAGACGGCTATGTTATCACTCTCATTACTCATCCAGAAGAACTAAAAAAACTCAAGAAGTTTACAAGTGTACGTGAAATCATCTTAAACAATCAAGAACTCTATATCAAATAAGGTTGGCTATCGCCAACCTTTTTCTTATTAACCCCAAGTAATTTCTAAACGATAGCTGGCAAAGGGTAGCCCCTCTTTGTTTTGCAGTTGATAGTCTAGGTAAATCTTTTGCCCTTCAAGCTCATAGCGACTGGTTTCAATGATAAACTCCTGAACCCCCATCGGTGTCGGTATATAGGCTAAACTATCCTGTCCCTTTAAAAAACGCATGATGGTATTGGGTTTAGAAAAACGAGTCATGACTAGTTCTTCCTCATGAAACTTGAGTACCACTTTTTCCTTTTCTTCATTGTAAAAAAGTAGATAGCTATAATCGCCCTTTTCTCTTAACTCTACATCATAAAGCTGGTCAATCACTTCCAACTGCTCATCAAACTGAATGGTATTTCGCATCCGAATCTTCACATCAGGTCCTCTTTCTTCTCTCTTGTCCTACTATTTTACCAAAAACTCTGGCTTTTTGCTATAATGGTCATATGAACGAAAAAGTATTCCGTGACCCAGTTCACAACTACATCCATGTCAATAATCATATCATCTATGACTTGATTAATACCAAAGAATTTCAACGTTTGCGTCGTATCAAGCAACTGGGTACGTCCAGTTATACTTTCCACGGTGGGGAGCACAGCCGCTTCTCCCACTGTTTAGGAGTGTATGAGATTGCACGACGTATCACTGAGATTTTTGAAGAAAAATATCCAGATGAATGGGATCCTGCCGAGTCTCTCTTGACCATGACCGCTGCTCTCCTACATGACCTTGGGCATGGTGCCTACTCCCATACTTTTGAAAATCTCTTTGATACAGACCATGAAGCCATCACTCAGGAGATTATTCAAAGTCCTGAGACAGAGATTCACCAAGTCCTGCTACAAGTAGCTCCTGATTTTCCGGAAAAAGTAGCTAGTGTCATCGACCATACCTATCCTAACAAGCAGGTCGTGCAGCTCATTTCCAGTCAGATTGATGCGGACCGCATGGACTATCTCTTGCGCGACTCCTATTTTACAGGAGCATCCTATGGAGAATTTGACCTGACTCGAATCCTCCGAGTCATTCGTCCTGTCGAAAACGGTATCGCCTTTCAGCACAACGGCATGCATGCCATCGAAGACTACGTACTCAGTCGTTACCAGATGTATATGCAGGTTTATTTCCACCCAGCAACACGCGCTATGGAGGTCCTCCTTCAAAATCTCCTCAAACGAGCTAAGGAACTTTATCCTGCGAACAAGGACTTCTTTGCACGTACTTCTCCGCACCTCCTTCCTTTCTTTGAAAAAAAGGTTACTCTATCAGACTATCTGGCTCTGGATGATGGTGTGATGAACACCTACTTCCAACTCTGGATGACCAGTCCTGACAAGATATTAGCTGACTTATCGCAACGCTTTGTCAACCGCAAGGTCTTTAAATCCATTACCTTTTCACAAGAGAATCAAGACCAACTCGCTAGCATGAGAAAATTGGTTGAGGATATCGGCTTTGATCCTGCCTACTACACTGCTATTCATAAGAACTTTGACCTCCCTTATGATATCTATCGTCCCGAATCTGAAAATCCACGGACACAGATTGAGATTTTACAGAAAAATGGTCAACTGGCAGAACTCTCTAGCCTATCTCCTATCGTCCAATCCCTTGCTGGTAGTCGCCACGGAGATAATCGTTTCTATTTCCCAAAAGAAATGTTGGATCAAAACAGCATCTTTGCAAGTATTACCCAGCAATTTTTACACTTGATTGAGAACGATCATTTTACCCCAAATAAAAACTAGAAGAGGAAATTTATGAGTATTAAACTAATCGCCGTCGATATCGACGGAACTCTAGTCAACAGTCAAAAGGAGATTACTCCTGAAGTCTTTTCCGCCATCCAAGATGCCAAAGAAGCTGGTGTCAAAATCGTGATTGCAACTGGCCGCCCTATCGCAGGTGTTGCCAAACTTCTGGACGACTTGCGGTTGAGAGACGAGGGTGACTATGTTGTGACCTTCAATGGTGCCCTGGTCCAAGAAACTGCTACCGGCCATGAGATTATCAGCGAATCCTTGACTTATGAGGATTATCTGGATATGGAATTCCTCAGTCGCAAACTCGGTGTTCACATGCACGCTATTACCAAGGACGGTATCTATACTGCCAATAGAAATATCGGAAAATACACTGTGCACGAATCAACCCTCGTCAGCATGCCTATCTTCTACCGCACTCCTGAAGAAATGGCTGACAAGGAAATTGTCAAATGTATGTTTATCGATGAACCAGAGATTCTGGATGCTGCAATTGAAAAGATACCAGCCGAATTTTACGAGCGCTACTCTATCAACAAATCAGCTCCTTTCTACCTCGAACTCCTTAAAAAGAATGTAGATAAGGGTTCAGCTATTACTCACTTAGCTGAAAAACTAGGATTGACCAAAGATGAAACCATGGCTATCGGTGACGAGGAAAATGACCGTGCCATGCTGGAAGTCGTTGGCAACCCTGTAGTCATGGAAAACGGAAATCCAGAAATCAAAAAAATCGCCAAATACATCACTAAAACAAATGACGAATCTGGCGTTGCCCATGCTATCCGTACATGGGTACTGTAAAAAGGTAAGAATAGACGAAAACCGCTCGGCTGAGCGGTTTTTAGTATGAACATGTCATAATAAGAGTAAATTAATAAATTGAATGGCTGTTGCACAGTCACTAAAATCTTGAGAGTACAAAAACAAAATGAACAGCTGTTATATCAAATGGAGACTTTATAACTCGGGCAATTCTACCTTCAAACTCATATCCGAATTATGCAATGTCTTCTGAACCGCTGCAAGAAAGGCTAGTCCATTATCA
>NZ_AJMM01000018.1 GCF_000259505.1 Streptococcus sp. SK643 | reverse complement strand
GGTCTCACTGGAGCTAAAGGTGAAAAAGGAGACCGAGGCGAACGTGGTCTGACTGGAGCTAAAGGTGAAAAAGGAGACCAAGGTCAGGCAGGTCGTGACGGTGTAACTCCAACCGTAACCGTTAAAGATAATAAAGATGACGGCACTCATACTATCACGATTAACGACGGTAGAGGTAATGTTACAAGTACTGTTGTAAGAGATGGTTTCGATGGCGCAAGTCCATTAGTTGCGACTCAACGAAATGACGCAGATAAAACAACGACCGTTATCTTCTATTATGACCAAAATGATAATAACGAATTTGATGCAGGCGATACAAAACTAAAAGAAGTTGTTATTGCAGATGGAGCCAAAGGTGAAAAAGGGGACCAAGGCGAACGTGGATTAACTGGAGCTAAAGGTGAAAAAGGTGAACGTGGAGACCGTGGTGAAACAGGAGCAGCGGGACGTGATGGTAAAACGCCACAAATTACGCAAGCTCGTGGAAAAGATGGACGTAGTACTGATATAACATTTACTATTCCTGGCGAAGAGCCTGTAACCGTTAATGTAAAAGACGGAAAAGATGGACGTACACCAACTATTGATTTAAATGCCTTAGCAGAAGCAGCAGCAAGAATTAATAATCAAAGAAGCGGAAGAGTAAGAAGAGCATTAGCAGATGCCCCATCTACAGCACCAGCATCACAACCAGTAGATGGTACTCGTATTACAGCATATTTTGATAACAATGGTAACGGTAAATACGATCCAGATGTGGATGAATTAATTAGTTCAGCTGATATTTTAAATGGTAAAAATGGTGCTAATGGTGCTAATGGTGCAGCCGGAGAAGATGGCCGTAACGGTGCTGAATTACTAAGTGGTCCTAATGCTCCAACAGCTCAAGATGGTAAAGATGGTGACACATACATCGATGCAACTACAGGAGACGTTTACAAAAAAGAAGGCGAAAACTGGAAGCAAATCGGTAACATTCGTGGACCTCAAGGTCTAAAAGGTGAAGCCGGAGTTGCAGGACCACAAGGGCCAAAAGGTCCTAAGGGAGACCAAGGTGCTCAAGGTCTTCAAGGACCTGCTGGTCGTGATGGCGCTCAAGGACCTGCAGGACGTGACGGACGTGAAGGTGTACCAGGGCCAGCGGGACGCGACGGACGTGATGGAGCGCAAGGACCTGCAGGACGTGACGGACGTGA
>NZ_AJMM01000017.1 GCF_000259505.1 Streptococcus sp. SK643 | reverse complement strand
CCTACTGTTTCTGTTCCTGAATACACTAAGCCTATTGGTACAGTGGGACAAGAACAGCCACCTACTGTTTCTGTTCCTGAATACACTAAGCCTATTGGTACAGCGGGACAAGAACATGCGCCTACCGTATCTGTTCCTGAATACAAACTTCGTGTCTTAAAAGATGAAAATACCGGTGTTGAGATTATTGGTGGAATCACTGATTTAGAAGGCATTTCCCACATTTCAAGTAGACGTGTATTAGCTCAAGAACTATTTGGTAAGACATATGATGCCTACGATATTCATCTAAAAAATCCAACAGGTCAAAGTTTACAACCAAAAGGAACTGTCTTAGTCCGACTGCCTATTTCCTCTGCTGTCGAAAATGTCTACTACCTAACTCCATCCAAAGAGTTGCAGGCACTCGATTTTACTATTCGCGAGGGAATGGCAGAATTTACGACTACTCACTTCAGTACCTATGCTGTAGTCTATAAAGCTAGCAGATTAAGCAATATTCCTGAGCAAAAGACAAGTGGAACAGATATACACCCATTAGCAATCAAGGATGAAGACATTTCGTCTAGTCCTATTCCTGTTCAAACTGAAAATCACTCAGCTAAAAAACACCTACCAGCTACTGGTGAAACATCCAATCCATTACTATTCTTGTCAGGATTGAGTCTAATCTTAACGGCAACTTTTCTACTTAAGAGTAGGAAGGATGAATCTAACTAACTTTTAACCACACAAAAACAGGATGAAGTACAACTTCATCCTGTTTTTATCTGAAATTAAAAGAAGTAACTCTTAGTGTCTAAAAACTAGACTTAAAAAATTATTCGCCAATCCCTTCCTATGCTTAAAGAAACTCATAATCTCACTTTTTACAAAAGATATAGAAAGGCTAGGGTAAGAAGACTTGCTAGAAGACCAATTCCCCAAAAGAAGAAATCAACCTTCCACTCACTCCATGGATTTCCTTGACCAGACAATCCTCCCAGCTCAAAATGGTGATGAACAGGAGTCATTCTAAAGATTCGTTTACCGCCTGATAGCTTGAAATAACTCACTTGCATCATTACAGAAGTTGTTTCAAAAACATAGATAATCCCAATAATCAAAAGAGTCCATTCTTGATGTAAAGCCATCGAAATAGCTGCAAGCATTCCACCAAGTGCTAAACTTCCTACATCACCCATGAAAACCTTAGCAGGTTTATGGTTAAATACGAAGAATCCTAGCAAACCACCAATCATAGCCAAAATCACCAGAAGAATATCCATCTGACCTTGCACATAGGCAATAACTCCATAAGCAGAAAGACTGATAACCACAGAAATACTAGCTAAGCCATCAATCCCGTCTGTCAAATTAACAGCATTTGAAAAACCGACTAGCCAGAACAGTGCGAAGACAATATAGAAAAAACCTAAATGAACTGGATAACCAAAGACAGAAAGAACATCTCCTCCACGCTCATAAAAGAGGTAAAAAACAATTCCTCCTAAAAGTTGCAGAGCTAATTTCTGTTTCGGATTCAATCCCTCATTGATCTTTCGAAAAACCTTAAGGAAGTCATCCAAAAAACCTACCAGACCATATAACACTAATATAAACAAAATCATACCAACATTATTTGTTAACTGTTGGGTAAAAAGAGCAAAAAGGAAACTCACGATAACTGTTGCAATAAGGAATACAAGTCCTCCCATGGTTGGAGTACCAGCTTTTGCTTGGTGCTGTTTGACATCCTCATGCATTTGCTGGCCTGTAATCTGTGCCTTTCTATAATACTGTATAAAAGCTGGAATTCCTACCACAGTTAGTAAAAATGTCACAATCCCAGCAGTAATAGAAATAAACATATTAGTCTCCTAAAGTTAATTTAATATTTTTGATGTTCTTTAAAGCTGTACTAGCACGAACATCTTGTTTCTGAACAAAGGAACCCGAACCTTCAAATTCAAGTTCAATATCCAACCACTTTGCAAATTTTTCAGCAGTCGCTTTTGTCCAACCATACATATCTGGAATTTCTTCTACCTTATCAGATAAAAGGAGAACTTGCTCATTGGGTTCAATATTTTTTCCCTCAGCTACAGAAGCCTCCTTAATCTTTGTTCCAGTCCCAAGTACAATCGGTTGCACGATATTACGTCGTAATGCTTCTGCTAAGTCACCAGGGGATATATCTTTAATACTCGGCATTGCATAAGAAGTTTTGCTATTTACCTGCTCTAAATTTTTAACTGTTGATTGAAGATTAAGGGATTCTTTCATTGCAACAGCTCTCTCTAAGATTGGATTTGCAAAATCTCCCATCTGAGTACTTACATAATGCTCCGGTTGTTGCACTGTTATATATAAAATGAAATCAGGATTTTCTGCAGGATTCATGGATACTGCTGAAAAAATATAGTTCGTATCACCAACCAGATACCCACCATTTTTTTCATCTGCAATTTGCGCTGTACCAGACTTAACAGCTACATTTTGTCCAGGAACTGTGATGATTGGTTGACCTGTACTATGATTATACATGGTCCCATAAAAAGGATCTGTCCCAACAAGCACCATATGATTACGAGTCGTACTTGCTGCATCTTTTGAAACAGGATTCCCTACAATCTCTTTTTGAGACTTACGTACAGATTGATTGTTTGGATCATAGATAGCACTAATAAATTTAGGTTCTAGCATGACTCCGTCATTTGCAATAGCTGTAAAGGCTCGTAACATTTGAGTTTGTGTAACTGAAATCCCTTGTCCAAAGGAACTTTGTGCAATATTGACAACATTATCAGCCGGAAGTTGACCTGCATATTCATCTGTTAAACCAAAACGAGTTGGATATCCAAACTTAAAGCGGTTTAGATAATCTAACCAAGTCGCATCCCCCATCTTTTGCTCAAGAAGAGTCATCCCCACATTACTAGAGTGAGCAAAACCTTGAGAAAAAGTCATTGTCCGACCTGTAGTCAATCCTCCGTTAACATCCCAATCTCGAATGGTAGCATCTGCTATTCTTAACTCACTACTATTAAAATATTCCCCATTTGGGAAAGTCTTATTATCAATAGAAGAAGCTAGTGTCATAACTTTCATTGTTGAACCGGGTTCATAGTTACTTTGATAAAGAATATCCCGCCAAACAAAGTCTTTTGTAAGCCCTTCTTTGGTATCCGCATCAAAAGTTGGACGCTGTGTCGTTGCAAGGATTTCACCTGTTTTTGCGCTCACGAGCGTTGCATTCACATACTTAGCTTTTAGCTTTTCTTGAAAAGCATCCATTTGGGTTTCCATAAAGGATTGAAGGGTGCTAGAAATTGTTGTATAAACATCTTTCCCGTCTACAGTTGGTTGAGAAGCTTCTTCAGTACCTGGTACAATGTTTCCCTGACGGTCCTTTTCATAAGTAACAATACCATCTGTTCCTGCCAGGATACTATTCAAAGAACTTTCCATCCCAGATGTCCCCAAAAGACTTTTACTTCCATCTTCGTTCTCATGGAGCTGGGCCAAACCTATAAAAGATGAAGCAAACTGTCCATTAGGATAACTTCGATTAGGACTAGTCGTAAAATCAACACCCTCAACATTTGCATCTTTTAATTCTTTTTTTATAGCCGTCATATTTGCAAAAGTAATTCCATTTCCTTTTGCACCAAATGAGACTTGATTTAGATTTGGTTGTGAAAGCTGATCTTTTACATACGACTCATCTATATCCAAATACTTATGAAAAATCTCAGCTACTTTATTGAACTGTGATTTCTCCACATATAGAATTTTACCTGTTGCCGATTTGTACTTCTCGTCAATAATGGCATAGACGTTATAAGACGTCGCATCTTCGGCAATAGGAACACCATTTCGATCATAGATAGTTCCTCTACGAGCAGGGACAATTCGAGTGATTTGGTGTACTTTCTTAGCTTCTTTAACCAAATCTGTCCCAAAACGATTTCCTGTACCTATAATGGTGGCAAAGTTTATCAAAAATATCAAGAAAAGAAAAACTGATACTAAACTAAGGTTGCGTCCAACTTTACGACGATTTAATGATGGAGATTTACGATTTTTAACCGCAAATCGGATTATTTTTTCTGTCCACTTCATATATTACTCCGCTGCTCGGATATTTTCATTATTCAATTTTAAATCTTTTTTATTTGCTATTTCTTTCAATCGTTCTAAACGGATCAACTCATTTACTTCCTGCTTTGCATCATCTAACTCCGTTTTTTTCTCCTCTATCTGTGCATTCATTTTCGTCAAATCACTTTGCACTTGCAGGAGTCGTGTCTGCATAAAAATAATACTAACTGCTAAAACGAGTGCTGTAAAAGCAATAGAAAGATAAAAAAACTTCTCTACTCGTGAAAATCTCTTAAATTTAGCTTGTAATAAATGACTTGTTTTTTCAATTCTTTCTGCCATTTTCCCCTCTTACATGTGAATTTTTCTGGCTACACGCAACTTGGCTGAATGCGAACGGTTGTTTGCTTCTAACTCCTCAGCACTTGGCATGATTGGTTTACGGGATACTAATTCCATCTTAGGTTTTAGATCATCTGGAATGAAAGGTAAACCTTTAGGAACTTCAACCGTTGAAGCTTCCTTGAACAATTGCTTGGTCAAACGATCTTCTAGCGAATGAAAAGTAATCACCGAAATTCTACCACCAATAGCCAACAAATCCATGGCCTGCTGAATAGATTCATCTGCAGCACCAAGCTCGTCATTAACCTCGATTCGAATAGCCTGGAAAATCTGCTTGGCAGGATGGCCCTTCTTCTTGAGCTCCTTGGCAGGCTTAGCCGACTTGATAATCTCAGCCAACTCAGTCGTTGTCTCGATTGGCTTGACTTCACGTGCCTGTTCAATCTTACGCGCGATCTGTTTAGAGAATTTGTCCTCGCCATATTTGAAGAAAATACGAACCAAGTCATGATAGTCATAATGGTTCACCACTTCATAAGCTGTCAGACTAGCATCCTGATTCATCCGCATGTCCAGTGGCGCATCCTTTTTATAAGAAAAACCACGCTCACGCTGATCCAATTGAGGACTAGACACTCCCAAGTCATAACAAATTCCATCAATTTCCTGAACACCAGCTTCGCGCAAACGTGCCTGTAAATGACGGAAGTTATCCTTGATAAAGGTCACCATTCCCTTTTCAATGTAGGGTGCCAAGCGTTTTTGCGCATTATCAATAGCATTTTGATCTTGGTCAAAGGCATAGAGATGGCCCTTTTCACTTAATTTACTTAATAAATATTCGCTATGGCCCGCTCCACCCAAGGTCGCATCAACGTAGATACCGTCAGGCTTTACGTCGAGCATATCAATCGTTTCGTGGAGTAAGACCGTTACATGATGAAATTCTTTTGTCATATCCTATCTATTTTACCACAAATCCGACTAGCTTGCACTAGTCAGACAAATAGGTCAAAAAAAGTAAGATTTCTTTAAGAAATATGTCAAATATGCTTGACATCTATTTCATAGAAGAATATAATATAGTCAAATATATACGACACAAATCAGAAAGGAGAACAGATGAATCGTGTGAAAGAATTTCGCAAGGAACTAGGCATTTCCCAGCTCGAACTCGCCAAGGATATTGGTGTCTCGAGACAAACCATCAATATGATTGAAAACGACAAGTACAATCCAACCCTGGAACTCTGTCTCAATCTCGCCCGTAGCCTCCAAACTGACCTCAACAGTCTCTTTTGGGAGGATAATTTTTAAAAAAGGAGCAAACATATGAAAAAAGAAACCTTCACGGAAAAACTGATCAAACGCACATACGGTATTTCTGGTCCCCTTGACGAATACAAACGGCGTGAGGCCGATCGTATTGGGAACCAAGTCTTTATCATCCTCTTTTATCTGATGATTTTCGGAAATCTTATTCCACTCCTTCTGGCCTATAAATACCCTCAAGAAGTGGCTCTAATCTATCCTCCTCTGATTTTAGTGATTGCCCTCATCGCTGCTGGCTATGTCACCTACCAAATGAAAAAAACAGGAATTACAGCTAT
Source organism: Streptococcus sp. SK643 (assembly GCF_000259505.1). Taxonomy (GTDB): domain Bacteria; phylum Bacillota; class Bacilli; order Lactobacillales; family Streptococcaceae; genus Streptococcus. Next base: position 87,988 of record NZ_AJMM01000017.1, on the reverse strand, counting down.
TGATCCAGATATGCTGAGCGAGAAAGAAAGCAAGCAACTACACTACCCAGGTCTGAAAGCAGGTTTGTTCTTTGGTCTATGGATGTTTTTTATAACTCCTCTTCTCAGTATACTCATAGGTGAAGGTCAGGACTATTTGCATTCTCTCCTCACTATAAGAAATGGTGTATCAAGCATTCTCGGTTCTATTTTCTTCGGAGCGAGCATACAGTTCCTCATCTCCCGTCGCATTGCAAAAACTAAGAAAAATCAAGATGAGGATTAGGAGGTACCTTATGAAATCACTAGTAACTTTACTTACCTATCATCTTTTGTTCAGTTCTCTGCTCATCTTCATCATCGTTTCAGGGAACTTGCCAATCAGAGAGATATTACTCGTGCTAGTCTTTTTTCCAGCACTTAACAAAGGACTAACTTATCTAAAGATTAACTCCCCAAAAACACGCATACTCAACTTAGCACTATACTTTATAATTCTATCTTTTCCACAACTGATGCTCGTCTCAGGCAATTGGAATTATTATTTACTGCTCACTATCGCTAGCCTTTCTTCTATCACTTATCTTTATTATCTCTATCAACTCGTTAAAGAAGTCAATCAAAAACCGCTCATTTAGGAGGTTACTAACATGAAAAAAGAAGACTTAACCACTCGCTTACTTCGAAATCTCTTTCACATCCAAGGTCCTTTTGATGAATGCCGACAAGAGATTATCTACAAAGCTTGTGCCCGCTCTATGGTTCAAATCGTTTATTCTTCCTTCTTCCTCTTCTTGTTTTATCTATTATTTGGACGCTTCATAGAAGCCGTTCGCTATGCCATGCCCTACGTTTACTCTGGACTCATTTTTTTCATTACTTTAAAAACTCAAAGAGCCGTCAAAGAACTCCATCTGGAAAAAGATGACAAGTCAGAAATCATCCTCAAAACCTACAGCAAAGCCCAAATCAAATTTCGAAGCTGGGTTGTGTTTATCGGTCTTCAGATTGGCCTCTTTACCTTACTCATCTTTCATAAAGTCTTCGTTCAGCAGATGTCCCTTCCAGATTTTGTGAAGTTGCTCATGCAATTTGATAAAAGTGTTCCTTTGCTGATGTATGGCCTGATTATCGGTAGCATTTTTGGAACCATGACCTACGGATTTCTATCACTACAGGAGGAGAAAACTGCTAAAAATAGCAAACAGAAGGAGAAAAGAAAGCAATGACTTCACTATACGATTTTTCAGTCTTGAATCAAGACAATCAAGAAATCTCACTAGATGCCTATCGTGGGAAAGTTCTCTTGCTTGTCAACACTGCTACTGGATGTGGTTTAACTCCCCAGTACCAAGGACTCCAAGAACTCTATGACCGCTATCAAGAACAAGGTTTTGAGATTTTAGACTTCCCTTGCAATCAGTTTATGGGACAAGCACCAGGTAGTGCAGAAGAAATCAACGCCTTCTGTAGCCTACACTATCAAACCACCTTCCCACGTTTTGCCAAAATCAAGGTCAACGGTAAGGAGGCAGATCCCCTCTATGTTTGGTTGAAAGACCAGAAATCTGGTCCACTAGGAAAACGAATCGAATGGAATTTCGCTAAGTTTCTCATCGGTCGAGATGGGCAAGTCTTTGAACGCTTCTCTTCCAAAACAGACCCACAACAAATTGAAGAGGCCATCCAAGCCTTACTTTGATCTTGAATTTTCACTATTTCATTCTTCAACTCAATTATATAGGGTTTAATACTAATTAAAACTCCAAGTTTTAATAAATTGACTATTAAACAAGAAAAACCACCTATACAGGTGGTTTTTAACTTTTTAAAAGGTTATTTTACTGTCGCTGTGCTTGTGATCAACTCCACAGCTTTTTTAATTGTGATATCATGTTTCAACATGTCAGCAGAAAGTAAGCTTTGTACTTGAGAAACTTCCATGTTGTAGTCTGCTGCTAATTGCTCGATTTCTTTTTGGATTTCTTCTTCTGAAGCGTCAAATCCTTCAGCTTTCGCAACTGCTTCAATAACAAGGTTAGTCTTAGTACGTGCCTCAGCTTCTCCCTCGTATTGTTTGTGAAGGTCTTCTTGAGTAGTTCCAGTGATTTGGAAGTACATGTCAGGGTTGATACCTTGACGTTGCAAGTTTCCAAGGAATTCGTTTACTGAACGGTGAACTTCTTCGTGGATCATTTCTTCTGGAAGTTCTACGATTTCAGCGTTTTCTACAGCTTTATCAATTGCTGCACCTTCAACGGCATCTTTGTAAGCTTCTTCTTTGGCAGCAGCCAATTCCTTGCGGTATTTTTCTTTCAATTCAGCAAGTGTTTCAACTTCTTCGTCGATGTCTTTTGCAAGTTCATCGTCAAGAGCTGGAACTTCTTTAGCTTTTACTTCGTGGATAGTTGTCACGAATTTAGCTTCTTTACCTGCAAGATCTTCTGCTTGGTAGTCTTCTGGGAATGTTACAACTACATCAACAGTTTCACCAGCTGAGTGACCTACTAATTGGTCTTCGAAACCAGGGATGAATTGACCTGAACCAAGTCCAAGTGAGAAGTTTTCACCTTTTCCACCGTCAAATTCAACACCATCAATAGAACCAACGAAGTCAATGACAACAGTGTCGCCGTTTTCAGCAGCAGCTTCTTTGATAACCAATTCAGCCAAGTTGTTGCGTTCGCGTTCGATACGCTCTTCAACGTCAGCGTCAGTTACTTCTTTTTCTACATCAACTGATACTTCAAGGTTTTTGTAGTCACCCAATTTTACTTCAGGTTTTGTAACGACTTCAGCAGTGATAACCCAGTCTTGACCTTTTTCCATTGAAGTTACATCAATTTTTGGTTGAGCAACCACTTCAAGACCAGCTTCTTTTACAGCTGCTTCATAAGCGTTTGGCAAAAGAGCGTTCATAACGTCTTGGTAAAGTGACTCTTCACCAAATTTTTTGTCGAAGATAGGGCGTGGAAGGTGACCTTTACGGAAACCTGGAACATTAAGAGATTTCTTCACTGAGTTGAAGACACGGTCCAATTCTGGTTTGATTTGGTCTTGAGAGATAGTGAAAGTCAAGACTCCGCGGTTTGTTTCTTTGTTTTCAAATGATACAGACATTCTGTCATTTCTCCTTAAAATTTTTTAAATACAGTCTATTATAACATAAACGAGCGATTTTTTTCAAGTAATGAATGCGCTCTTCAATCATGCTAGGGCTACTTACTCACTTCTTTGATACTAAGATCAGCTACTAAAAATTCTTTACTCTACCAAAAAGTTCTGAATGTCTGGTATGGCAATTTTACTAAAATTCTCATCAATACGATGACTTCCACCTTCTACAGTCACCAGTTTAGCATTTGGAATTCTTTGGATAGCATCAACTGAATATTGATAGGGAGCAATTGTATCATTCGTCCCATGTACAATTAAAGTAGGAGCAATAATCTTCCTCTGTACATCTTCAATATCAATATCTAGTGCATCTGTCAGATAAATTTTACCCAAACTAGCATTATGATGTGTCAAACTATCAGGGAGCTGATCAAAGGATGGACTTCCAAGACTTTGATAAGTTTCCTTCACATCATCAAATAAAACATAAGCGGGAAAAATCAGGCCAAGCTTGTAGATATGTTCAGGTTTAGCAGCCGCATACAGGCTAGCTACTACACCACCCTGACTAACACCTATTATGCTCAGATGATCTTTATCAACATAACTTTCTGATGTCAGTTTCTCTACTACGTTCGTTAAGTCTGTTAGTTCTGTTTTTACAGACATTTGAAGCATATCTTGACCACCACTTTTAGAATTGCGACTTCCTCCATAATAGTCAAAACCATAGACCAAAAAGCCTTGCTTTGCTAACAATTGGATATAATCCTTATACATATCAAATGTATTGTTAAAGCCATGTGAGATGACCACTACTGGTAATTTTTTATTTTTATAATCTTTAGGTGCAGTGATTTGACCATACAGCTTTTTATCTTCATAAGTAACCGTATATTCCTCGGTAACAATATCTTCTGTCGGAACTAAATGACTCTCTTGTGTTTTAGGTGATTGATTCGTTTCTTGACTAGAAGTAGATGAAATACTTTCTTCAGCTTGAATACGAGGAGATGTATTCTCTCTATTTTTCCAAAATAAGATTCCTCCTCCTATTACAAGACCGATAGCTAAAATGCTTACAATGTATCTCATAGATTTTCCTTTTTGTTATTTTCTTAATTTAATGTGCTAGTATTAAAAGTCTTCATGCCCTACCAAGTGGTGCTGAAAGGCATAGACTGCCGCCTGGGTACGATCGCTGACTTCAAGTTTGGCAAGAATGTTGGACACGTGGGTCTTGACCGTCTTGAGAGAGATAAAAAGTTCGTCTGCGATACGCTGATTTTCGTAGCCCTTGGCGATGAGTTGGAGTACATCTCGCTCACGCGCAGTCAGGTCCTCATGTAGTTCTATGTGGTTACGGTGGTATTCGACCTTCTTGCTGACCTCTTGCTCAATGGCCAACTCTCCAGCAGCCACCTTACGGACGGCATGGAGTAGTTCGTCTGCACTAGAAGTCTTGAGCATATAGCCACGAGCACCTGCATCTAAGACAGGCATGATTTTTTCATTATCCAAGTAAGAAGTCACAATTAAAATCTTGGCTTCAGGCCATTCTTTGAGGATAGCCAAGGTCGCATCAATCCCATTCATCTCAGGCATGACGATATCCATGACAATAACATCTGGACGCAATTCCAAGGCTAACTCAATGCCTTGAGACCCGTTGGATGCCTCACCCACAACTTCTACATCATCTTGGAGATCAAAGTAGCTTTTCAAGCCCAATCGAACCATTTCGTGGTCATCTACTAGTAAAATTTTCATCTTTACTCCTTTATCATTCCTTATCTAACAGGGGAATACGGATATCAACTGCCAATCCTTGCTTGGGAGCTGTCAATAACTGAACCGTCCCTGCCATATCTTCAACCCGCTCCTTGATATTGCGGAGTCCATAACTCATGTCATCTAAACTCCCTAACTGGAAACCAATCCCATTATCCACCACCTTCAGCTGCAATTCAAAATCTGTCTGATAGAGATAGACATCCAAACAAGAGGCCTGGGCATGACGGAGGGTATTGCTGATCAACTCTTGCAGGATACGGAAGATATGCTCCTCGATTTTCTTAGGCAATTTCGTAACATTTTGCTTGAAACTAACCTTGAGATCACTCTTGTCCTCAAGCTCTTTTAAGAGGATTTGAATCCCTTCAACCAGACTCTTCTGCTCCAGTTCAACTGGTCTCAAATGCAAGAGCAAGACCCGCAAATCCTTCTGGGCAGTTTCTAAAATAGCTGTGACGCTCTGCAACTGGGTCTGCATCTTTTCTCTATCCAATTTCAAAGCCTGCTGACTGATACCCGATAAAATCATGTGGGCTGCAAACAACTCCTGACTGACTGTATCATGCAAATCACGAGCAATCCGCTTCCGTTCTTTCTCTATGATTTCCTCTTCCTGAGCAAGACTGTGATTTTCAGCCTTTTGAAGAGCTTCTGTCAAAAGGTTAAGTTTACCTGACAAGGACTTGAAACTGGCATCCAAATCTGGATCTGCAACCTGAACCACTTCTTGCCCTGCCAACAAACGCTTGAGATTAGCCTGCATTTTTCTTAGAGAAAGCTCTTCAATACCTCGCCAAAATAAGGCTAAGAGACAGGTCATGGACATGCTGAACACCAACAACAAAAAGACAAATTTTTCTGTTTTTTCGACATCATACAAGAAAATAGTCCAGTCAAAGTCAAGGATTTCCAGCAAGCTGTGGGAGAAAAATAAGACAAACAGGAAGGAGGTAATGGCAATGATTACATAGGCTTGTTTTTTCATCCTCTGACCACCTCAACATCCCCAATCATAGTAGTCAAGAAAATCTTGACACTCTTGTTACTCTTGAGATAGTCTCTTGTTTCCTGATGATAGTGTTCATTGCGGAGAGCACGCTTGGGCTGATTGAAAAAAGTCAAATCCCCATAGAGACAGTTAACACTGAGACTAACTTCCACATCTACAGGCACAATGATTTTGGTCGTTCCTATCATCTTTCTGAGGATAATGACATTGTCATGATTGGTTAGGATGACCCTCTCCAGATGAATAGTGTCCTTGCCCATGAGGCGAAAGAGATTGATATCATCAAACTGGCAAGTCTGGTAGCTTGAAAAATGATGGAGATTTCCAAACCAACGATTTTTCTCCTTCTTAACCGTTACCACCTCTTCAAAAACCAAATTGGTCTGCTCTTTTTCCTGATTCATCATCGGATAAAGAAGAAAGAGGCTATAGATGACCGCAACAAAAATAGCTAGAATCACAAAAGGATTGAGCATAACGATGAAAAAGAAGAGAATTGTCGCCACAAGAAGAAAAAAGTTATTGCCCTCTTTACCTGTATAGTAACGAATCAAAAGCAGAAATAGAAATAAAATCAACAGAAAACGCGAAAAATGCTCTGATACCATTAAAATCAGAGCTCCTGTCAAGAGACAGACTTCGATAAACAAAAAGATTTGAAATTTTTTCATAGATGATCCTCTGTTTTCTATTTTAACACAATTCAAAAAAGCCGCCTCGGTCTGAGGATGGAAAAAAGGCGGTGGTTACGCCTTTTTCATCTGATCATTTGCTTCTTTTAATTTTCCATAAAGAAGATAGTCTACTTTTTGCAGATCTGCTATGGTTGCACAATTAAGGGCACACATGATCAAGCGTAGATCTGCTTTCCAGCCTTGAACAATAACAATGACCTCTTCAACCGTGTGGTTTTCTACTAGCTCTAACATGGTCCGAGAGAGACCGACTGCCTTAGCCCCAAAGATCAAACATTTAATCATGTCAAGCGGATTCCGAACGCCTCCACTGACCAAGAGTTCGACCTTGTCTTTCCATTCTTGAGCATTGAGAAGGGCTTGCATGGTAGACTGCCCCCATTGATTGAGGTAATCACGCTGACCACTGCGACGGTTTTCGATATAAGCAAAGCTGGTACCACCACGCCCCGATACATCAAAGGCTCGAACACCCAGTTCATAGGCTCTTTCAATGGTCTTCACATCCATTCCAAAACCAACTTCCTTGAGAACAATAGGGACGGGGATTTGCTTGCTATAGTCTGCTAGATTCGATTGCCAACTTCTAAACTTCCTTTCTCCCTCAGGCATGAGCAATTCCTGCATAACATTGACATGCACTTGTAAAAGTAAAGGATTCATCTCCGTCACAGTCTGCAAACCAAGTTCAACATGCTTATCCAATCCAATATTGGTTCCAAGAAGGAGATTTGGATGATCACACTTGACAGAAAAAGAGTCATCTGCTGGATCCTTGAGGGCTGCGCTATAAGAGCCCGTTACAAACAAAATACCACAGGCTTCTGCCACCTGAGCTAGTTTTTGATTGATTTCTTTACCCTTTTCACTCCCACCTGTCATGGCATTGATATAAAAAGGAAAGTCCCACTTGTACCCTGCAAATTCTGTCGAAAGATCAATCTCATCTAGGTCGTAAAGAGGGAGTGAAGAATGAATCAACTCCACCTCATCAAAGCTATTATAGGAGCTTTTTTGCTCAAGGGCATAGCGGATGTGCTCATCCTTACGATTTGTCGTCATGTCCTATCCTTTCTTGGTATAAGAGCTCAATCCCCAGATCGGCCCAACGGTTTTTTAGGGTTTCAGTTGATTGCTCATCAAAACTCAAGGCAATACCACAATCACCACCACCAGCGCCGCTACTCTTAGCAACAGCTTGCAAATCTTGACTGGCTTCTTTCAACTGTCTAAGCGAAGGCGTGTAAATATCTGCGCTCAAGCTTTCTAAGAGCTTACTGGCTACTTCTACTTGCTCGATAATTTTTTCTGATTCCCCCTGCTCCAAGGCTTCTACCAAAGAAAGCACCGTTTCTTTTGAGGAACTTAAAAAATTCTGATTGATATTTTGCTTGATTTGCTGAACCATGTGACTCGATACAGCCACTTCCTTGGTCCATCCCACTAGAAAATCACATTCTAGAGTTGGTTTCACTTGTGAGATTAAAAATCCCCAATCACACTCCAAAACTGTCGCCAATTTTTCTTCTTTCAACCAAGCTGCTACCTTCTGGCGATCAAATGACTGGTAAAGAACCAATTCCTCTACCACAATACAGGCAAGATCCCCCATAGAACCATTGTCTCCGCGCTTGAGCAAGACCGCGCTAGCCAGCTTGAACAAGAGGTCCTGATCAACCGAAAGCTTATACAGAGCTAGCAGAGCCTTGATGACCAAAACAACGACGCTACCGCTAGAACCTAGACCAAACTTTTTCCCTTCTCGTTCCATTTTCCCTCGGATCTCCAAAGAAAAAGGTCGCAAGGTTTGCCCACGATCAGCGAGGAAGTCATTCATCAAAGCAATTGTATCTTGAATCAAGCTGTAGTCAGGATTTGGCGTCAAATCCACTGCGAAATCAAACATATCCGAATAGATACAGTAACTATCTGAAAAAGCAATCTCGCCCTTCATATAGATGGGAATGTCCTTTATCAAGGCCAACTGTCCCGGCTCTAAAATAGCATATTCGCCTGCCCAATAGAGTTTTCCGCAAGTTTTAACAACAATCATCTTGACTCAAATCCTTTGTTTTTGACACAATCAAGCGATAACGTTGACCGAAGATTTCTGATAAATGCTCCAAATCTTTCTCTTGACAGAGTACTTTGACATTGGGACCAGCATCCATAGTAAAGTAGCAGGCTTCCCCTTGCTCACGAAGCTGGCGGACAAAGTCCATTGCTTCATAGCTTGTATCCGTCAGATAAGAAAAGGCTGGTGATGCTGTTTTGGTCGTAGCGTGCATAGCCAGGGCATTTTTCTCCGTTAATTCCCCAACCTTGGCAAAGTCATTTTCCTTGAGATAAACCAGCATATCCTGATAGTCTTTCTCAGACTGACGGACCCAGTCATCAAAGGTCGTCGAGGTTTCCACACAGAGTTTCATCCCGTCACGACTAGAGATTGGTTTTTTCTTGTCCTCCAAGACCAACATAATCATGGCCAATTTCAGTTCTGTCTTAACAGGGTAAATCTCACCGCTATCCTTATCCCAAGCACCTAGAGGTCCGTAAAAACTACGAGAGGAAGACCCAGAAGCAAACTTAGCTTCCTGCGCCAACTGGCTCCGATTCAAACCAAGCTTGAAATAAGCGTTGCAAGCCTTGACCAAGGCAGACAAACCACTAGAACTTGAGGACAAGCCCGCTGCGGTAGGCATATTATTTTGAGTATCAATTCGAACAAAGCCCTCACCAGCTGGACGATAACGGTCAATAATTTTGCTCATCTTGGCATGCTCCGCCTCATTTTGTAGCTGACTATTGATATAAAAGGCATCAGCCGTCGCATGAGCTGGTAGAGGCGACAAGGTCGTCTCTGTGTACATATTTTCCAAAGTCAAAGAAATACTGCTAGTAGCAGGAACCATCTCTTTTTCTTTTTTCTTTCCCCAATATTTGATAATAGCAATATTTGCGTAGGAACGTACTGTTACAGGCTCTCTATCCATGTCTGAACAGCTCCTTTCTCTTCTAATCTTTCTGCTAGTTCTTGTGCGTCTGTCAAATCGGCTGCTAAGGCTATGATACAGCCTCCCAGCCCACCACCGCTCATCTTGGCCCCCAGAGCACCATGACTAAGAGCCGTTTCAACTAGAGAATCCGCCTCAGGGCTACTGACCCCAATTTCTTTTAAATGTAAATGCGCTTGACTGAGGATTTGTCCCAATCCTTCAGCATCTTTTTGTGAAATCGCTTCTTCTGCCTGCTGGGTCAATTCTCCCAAGGCATGCAAAAACGGTAGGGCATCCTTGCCCTTGTTTTGAACCACTTGAATAGCTTCACGAGTATGGCCATAAACACCCGTATCGGCAATCACCAAATAGGCAGATAAATCCATCTCAAACTCTGTAAATCCTACATTCTTAATAAATCGAATAGGCTGGTCACTGAGACAGGTCTTGGCATCCAAACCACTTGGATTCATATGGGCAATCATCTCCGACCGATTGACCAAGATTTCTAATACATCATGAGGCAGATTTGCCTGATAGTAGTCAAATACCGCACGAATGGCCGCTATGCTGATAGCAGCTGACGAACCCATTCCCCGTTTTTCAGGGATAGCCGAGTCAATCTCACAGCGAATGCAGGCTTCTTTGATATCCAAATACTCCAGAGAAGCATAAACTGCCATGGACAAGGTATCCTCCTCATAAAGACGCCAAGGACTTTCAGCAGGGACCACCTTACAGGTCACCTCCACCTCCAAAAGAGGCAGGGAAATGGCAGGATAACCGTAAACGACCGCATGCTCCCCTATTAAAATTATCTTACTATGTGCCTGACCGACACCCACTTCTTTTGTCATTTTTTCCTTTTGCTAGACGAAAAAGCCGTCCCATTTTTCATACAAGTATTTATTCTTTCCTATCTATTTTATTATATTTTCATAAAAAAAGCGATTGTTTCCTTCACAATCGCCTCTTTCATTATTGAACCCATTCGCCATTATAATTGACAGAATAGCCATCTACGGTCGTATTCACTGCCAAAGCACCTGAGCTATAAGCATAGTACCATTTGCCATTGACCTGGAACCAGCCTGTCTTCATATCTCCATTACCTGCATTTAGGTAGTACCAAGTTGAACCATCTTTATACCAACCAGTTGCCATGGCTCCTGATGAACGGAGATAGTACCACTTATTGCCAAGTTGTTTCCAACCCGTTTGCATAATGCCAGTTTCTGGGTCTAGGTAGTACCAAGTTGAGTTATCATTGGTCCAACCACGTGCTAGCTCCCCAACAGTCAATCTATTGGTACGAGAATCAAAGCCACCATCCTTCAGTAAATAATACCAGTGTTCCTCATCATGAACCCAACCAGTTTTTAAGGTATGATATCTACACTGATCTTCAAAATAATAGACTCGTTTCTCTGCTGGACTATCATATTGTTCCCCATGGTGTTTGTTGGTATTTGTAGCAGTTTTTGCTTCTAAAACTTGCTTACCAACAAATTCTTGTAGTACCCCCATCTTGACCAAAGTAAAACCAATCTGGTCTAAAAGCAATATCTTGCCTTAGAGAAGAATCAATCGTAACCCCTTCGTGTGGAGCAGGTATATATTGCCAGCCGACAACCGTCTCTCTAGATAAAGAATCAAAATAATAGTACTTACCATCAATCACTCGCCAGTAGGTTTCTTTGAGTTCCCCCTTCGTGTAGTAGGTTCTACCATTTTCTTGGAAATTGCCAGCCTTCTGAATCAGCATCATCCGCCAATACTGCACTTGTTGCTAACAAACCGAAGAAAAAGACTGCTAATGAGATTCGCATCAATTTTTTTTATTATTTTCATTAGACGTAACCTCCATAGCTGATTATAGTAAACACCAAACCGCATGTCAATATATAGAATATCCCTTAAAAAAAGCAGTTACACAACTGCAACTGCTTTCTATTCTTGCATGGTGTAACCGACACCACGAACTGTTTTAATGTAACTTTTTTGACCTTTTACATCAAGCTTGCTACGTAAATAACGGATATAGACATCCACAATATTAGTTTCGGTCGCACTTTCATACTTCCAGACACTTTCCAATAATTGCTCACGAGTCAAGATTTTCTTGCTTCCCATAAGCGTTGCCAGAAGGTCATACTCACGGCGCGTCAGAGCAATCATCTCCTCACCACGGTAAACAGTATGATGTTCCACATCCATACGTAGATTGCGACAAGCTGTTGGAACCTTCATCTGACTACAGTGCTGGTCAATGAAGTCCCGACCTCGAAAAATCGCTGAAATACGGGCTACCAGATTCTCAATAATAACTGGCTTATAGATGTAAGAAACGGCAAAGCGTTGGATGTCCTCAATTTGATTTTGTAATTCTTCACGATGGTCCAAGACCATAATGACTGAAGCTGGTTTAGTACGGCTCAGTTTCTCTGCAAAATCCTGGGCTGTCATATCCCCCAGACGAGCATTCAATAAAATCAAGTCATAGTCTGTCTGAAGAGCCATGGAGAGGGCTTTTTGCCCCTCCTCAACCTGATCAACTCGGTATTGCTCTTTTTGGAGTTCCAAACTTAAAAAATGAGCTAGATTTCGTTCTTTCTCAAGTAATAAAATCCGTTTCCCCATGGCAGACCTACTTATTTTTCGTCATACCAAGAGTAGTGGAAGGTTCCTTCTTTGTCTTTACGTTGGTAAGTGTGGGCACCAAAGTAGTCACGTTGTGCTTGGATCAAGTTAGCTGGAAGGTCAGCTGAACGGTAGCTATCAAAGTAAGTAATGGCTGCTGAGAACGTTGGTACTGGTACACCAGCTTGAACAGCAAGAGATACGATATCACGCACTGCTTGTTGGTACTTAGCAGTAACATCCAAGAAGTATTCATCCAAAAGAAGGTTAGCGAGGTCTGCATCACGGTTGTAAGCATCTGTAATCTTTTGCAAGAAACGAGAACGGATGATACAGCCATCACGCCAGATAGAAGCGATGTCTGCAAATGGCAAGTTCCAGTTGTTTTCTTTAGAAGCTACACGCAATTGCGCAAAACCTTGTGCGTATGAAATGATTTTTGAGAAGTAAAGGGCTTGACGGATTTTTTCAATCAACTCAGCCTTGTCTCCTTCAAATTTGAAGTCAGCTGGTTTTGGAAGAACCTTGCTAGCATGTACACGTTCTTCTTTGTAAGTTGAAATGTAACGTGCAAATACTGACTCAGTGATGAGTGACAATGGCACACCAAGGTCAAGTGATGATTGGCTAGTCCATTTACCAGTTCCCTTGTTACCTGCAGCATCAAGAATGTAGTCTACGATTGGCCCTTCTTGACCTTCATCATCTTTACGACTCAAGATATCAGCTGTGATTTCGATCAAGTAGCTGTCCAATTCACCCTTGTTCCACTCAGTAAAGATTTCAGCCATGTCTTCTGCAGAAAGGCCTAACAAGTGTTGCATAAGATCATAGCTTTCTGCGATCAATTGCATATCACCATACTCAATACCGTTGTGAACCATTTTCACATAATGACCAGCTCCATCAGGACCGATGTAAGTCACACATGGTTTACCATCTTCTGGTGCTTTAGCTGAGATTTCTTCAAGAACATCCGCAACCAATTCGTAGGCTTCTTTTTGTCCACCAGGCATGATAGAAGGACCTTCAAGGGCACCTTTTTCACCACCAGAAACCCCAGTACCGATAAAGTTGATACCTGAGTTTGCCAATTCTTCATTACGACGGATTGTATCTTTGTAGAAAGTGTTTCCGCCGTCAATCAAGATATCACCCTTGTCAAGGTGTGGAAGAAGGGCTTGAATTGTCGCATCTGTACCAGGTCCAGCTTGAACCATGAGCATAATACGACGAGGTTTTTCGATTGAGTTTACAAAACTTTCAACGTCATAGCTTGGTACAAAGTTCTTTTCAGGATGGCAAGCAATTACATCTTCAGTTTTTTCTTTACTACGGTTGTAGATAGCAACTGTGTAACCACGAGATTCAATATTAAGGGCAAGGTTACGACCCATTACGGCCATACCTACGACACCAAAGTTAGCTTTTGTCATATGACACTCCTCTTGTTTAATTTGTTTTATTTTATCATTTTTAATGTTGAAAAGAAAGAATTTTGTAACGACTGGTTAATAGTCCAAAGCGTCTGCATGTCCGGAACCATTTCCAACAAAATAACCGGTCTTACAGTTAAGAGTAAAGAGATAAGTTCCATCTGGCTTGTAGAGGTTGTAATAACCATTGCCGTTAACGATATTGACACGTTCAAGGATATATTGGTTACCAGTGATATAACCACGTGAACGTGAAGTCGCTAGGATTTTTTCCAATACTCCCGGAGTAAATTTCCAAGCTGAATTCCCACTATCATCAATAGCAGACTGATTATAAGGAACACGACTAACACTTCTTTGAAGAGAAATACCTGCACTAGAGAGCCCCATATTTACCTGACTACTAGATTCTTTTCTTTCATTTGAAGCTGATGTTGATGTACTTGGACTCGCTTCTGAACTAGCAGTAGAACTCGCTTGGCTAGAACTATCTTGTTGACTCGAACTAGAAGTTGTCGTTTGTTGACTCTTACCAAGACTAATAGCCTTATCTAGCAATTTATCAAGTTCTGTATTGCCTGTTTTCATATCAGTAAATGCAGCATCTTTTTTAGCTTTCGCATTAGTATCTATAACACCATCCGTAAGGACTGGAGTTTCAAATAAGGCATTCACGTCTTGAACAGCTTTAATCTGACTTGCAAGACTATCGTATTTTGATTTAGAAAGTGCATATTCACGACTACCTTCCAATTTATCTAACAGTTTCTTGAGCTGGCTTAACTGATCAAACTGACTATTTTTCAAGGCAATTTTATTAGCATCTGTGTAAAAAGCATCATATAAGTTATTAAATTCTTCAATATCTGCTTGACTATTTGATGTTGACTGAGAAGTTTGGATTTCCTTTGTTGAGCGAGAAACTTGACGGTAAACATAGTAAGCACCTACACAAATAAGCATTGATAGAAGAAGCAAGACTATCACGAAAAAGTTTTTTTTCTTTCTCTTTCCTGAGTCTTCTTGATCTGATAGAGAAGGGGGCCCTACCACTTCTTCTAAAACACCTTCTGAGTGCCTACCATCCTCTACTATAAAAGGATCGATTGCTTTTTCTAACTCATTGAAAGGTAAGTGGATGGTCTCTTCTGAACTTGGCATTTCCTCGGAATAGTCTTCCAAATCGTCTACAGATTCACGAACACCCTGAATTAATTCTTCTAAAGTCTGAGTCTCAACTAAGTCCTCCGTTTTATATTGACGAGTCTCGAATTTATCTGCTTCAATTTCTTCTTTATGCTGTTTCACATACTTATCTAAAATAGAATCACTAGGCAATACTCCTGCTTCTACTTCTTCATTTTTACGCATAGCCTGTCCGACCGTTAGACCTTTTGCTTCATCAAAATCCAACTGTAATTCTTCTTGTTCTTCTTTATGACGATCACTTCTTTTATTTGTCATGAGTTTACCTTTCTCATTTTATTATTGACGTTTAACACGCTCACCAAAATATTGATACAAATCGACTTTTAGGGTCCCATTATATAATTTACGCTTCTTATCTGCCTGGCTACCATACTTGTTTTCAAATCCTTCGTCACTCGTAAGTATAAATTTACTCCATGTTTTAAGCGGAGCAAATACTTGACCCATTTCAGCATAAAGTTTAGTAACCCCTGCATCATCTGACAAGCGTTCCCCATAAGGGGGATTAGAAATAATGACACCATTAATCTTTTCTGAACGCAAATCCTGTACTCGCATCTGTTTAAAGGTAATATCCCCTGAAACACCTGCAGCTTGAGCATTGGCCTTAGCAATATCCACCATACGGGCATCAATATCGCAGCCCATGATATCTAACTCCAACTCACGATCCACTTTCTTGGCAGCTTCAGTACGAACTTCTTGAATTAGGCGATCACTGATCCAGTTCCATTCTTCAAATGCAAAAGATCGACGAAGACCTGGAGCCATTTTTCTAGCAATCATGACCGCTTCAATACAAAAAGTTCCTGAACCACAGGTCGGATCAATAAAAGGCTTATCCGGATACCAATTGGACAGTTGTAAAATCGCTGCTGCCATATTTTCCTTAATTGGCGCTCCACCTTTTTCCGTACGATAGCCACGTTTAAAGAGACTAGATCCTGTCGTATCAATCATAACAGTCGCTACATCCTTGAGAATTGAAACTTCAATTTTAAACTCTGGACCATTTTCCATCAGAGGAACACCTTCTGGACGAGCATAATGTTTTTGTAATTTCTTAACAACAGCTTTCTTAGAGATAGCCTGAACACTAGGTTCGTTGTGTAGTTTTGATTTGACACATTTGGCCTTTGAAATCGGGAAACGCGCTCCAAGTGGGATATAGTTTTCCCAATCCAAGGCAAATACCCCTTGAAATAACTCCTCAAAAGTCTTAGCAGGAAAGCTTCCAACTAAAATCTTGACGCGATCTGCTGCACGGAGCCAAAGATTGGTTTCAATAATGGATCTAGCATCTCCTTGGAAACAAACGCGTCCATTTTCAACCTGACAGTCATAGCCCAAATCACGCACTTCTCGTCCTACCACTGCTTCAAGACCTGCGGCTACCGTTGCAATTAAATTAAATTCTTTTTTCATGTTACAGTCTTTAAAGACCTTTCTCTTGTTCACTTTAAAAAATGAGGTTGAGAAATCTTTCTCAGCCCCAACCTATATGCAATTTTCTATAAGCCATGTTTTGTTCCAGAAGTGACTAGGATCACTTCCTTCGATAATCATCTGTCTACCGTTACCAGTTTAAGATGGTAACCGTCAGAGTACTACGTTCGTTTCCGTGCACTCCATGCCCCGACCGAAATTTGGGTTGCTAGCTTGAGGGGTTTACCGCGTTCCACTCTCTCCGTTTCCAGAAAGACTCCGTCACTGTGGCACTTTCAAGCCTACTCTGACCTATCCAAGGACTTAGCCATTTCAACTGCCGTAACGATTTCTCGTCCCTAGGCTTATGGTTTCGCCTAGCACAAACACTACAGGCATCACAGCCTGTGCTAGCATGGACTTTCCTCATGAAAAATATATCTTCACGCGATTATCCAAAAATTGCATGCTTTAAATAAACTCCTATAAATCTGAGTTATCTAAAATTTGTTTACCAAAAACTTCTTTTTCAAGACGATTGAGGCGCTTCAAAATATCAAAATTCGTCATTGAACTTGTTCCAGTCACCTCAAGTGTTTCTGCTTGAACTGACGACACTTGTGATTTACGAGACAATTCATCTTTCAATTCTGAAATTTCCTGACGGAGAGATTTGACCAGAGCAGCATAAGTTTCGTAATCTTTGATGACATCATCTAAAAATTCATCAACTTCCACCTTACTATATCCACGAACTTCACGTCCAAACTCTTGCTCAAAAATATCTTTTGCTGTAAAAATAATACCTGTCATTACTCTCTCCATTCTCGGTTGCTAATAGTATTATTATATAAAAAAAGGCAAACAAAAATCAAGGTCAAAACCTTACTTTTCAGAAAAAATTTCTGCCACCTCATTTAAAATGTCAAATGTTAGTCTTTTTACCCTATAACCTTCCTCACTTTTCATCAAATCGTCCATAAATTTTAATTTAGTTTCATTCTCTGGATCATAGAAAAAATAGGCCAAATCTGTATTATCTAGTAAAAACCGTTGGTAGTCGCGTAATTGTCCCTTATGTTCAAAACTAGGATAAGCATATTTAACAAAGTCCACTTGCTTAAATTGGCTTAGTTTGAGCTGATTTGCTTCATTCCAATTTTGCCCATGTGTTTCAAAATCAAAAATAGTTGCTAGCCGAAAATTGTAATCTTCTTTCATTTCATTTGCAACTTCTAGCACCCATGATTCAAATCCCAAATTTCCTGTAAATACTAGCCAATTAACTCCTTCTTCAGCTAAACTTTCTAGGTCTTGTTGTATGGCTTTTTTAATAATTTTTGTACGAATATCCTTTTCATTGAATAATCCCAAATCAAAATGAGAATAGCCCATAATTAAAGCAACAGTCATTTTTACACCTTTCTTTATATTTTATGGTATAATAGAGTGATGTTATTGTACCAATAAGGAGAAATATGGTCAACTATCCTCATAAAATTTCATCAAAAAAAAGGCAATCCTCCCTTTCAAATCCCAAAAATTTCGCAAATAGGGGAATGTCTTTTGAAAAGATGATCAATGCAACCAACGACTACTATTTGTCTCAGGGGCTTGCTGTCATTCACAAAAAACCAACTCCTATTCAAATCGTCCGCGTGGACTATCCACAACGAAGTCGAGCAAAGATTGTTGAAGCCTATTTTAGACAAGCCTCAACGACGGATTATTCTGGCGTTTATGATGGATATTACATCGACTTTGAAGCAAAGGAAACAAAACAAAAAAATGCAATCCCGATGAAGAATTTCCATCTTCATCAGATTCATCACATGGAACAAGTTCTTAATCAAAAAGGTATTTGCTTCGTTCTACTTCACTTTTCTTCTCAACAAGAAACTTACTTATTGCCGGCACCTCATTTGATTTCCTTTTATCATCAAGATAAAGGACAAAAATCAATGCCACTTGGATATATCCAAGAATTTGGATTCAAAATTGAAACTAGTGCCTTCCCTCAAATTCCCTATCTCGATGTTATTAGAGAGCATTTATTAGGTGGTAAAACATGATTAACAAAGAAACTATCCTGCGTCTATCTAAATATTTAGGCATTGGCCTCTTATCTTTATTTCTAACAGCCTTCGTGCTTGGAGGAAGTATATTTCTTTACTATGTCGCCAAGTCTCCTGCCTTATCTGAAAGCAAATTAGTCGCTACTACTTCTAGTAAGATTTACGACAATAAAAATGAACTGATTGCTGATTTGGGTTCGGAGCGTCGTGTAAATGCTCAATCTAGTGAAATTCCTACGGATTTAGTAAATGCAATCGTATCGATAGAAGATCATCGCTTTTTCAATCACCGTGGTGTCGACACTATTCGAATCATGGGGGCATTTCTTCGCAACTTGAAAAGTAACACCCTACAAGGGGGCTCCACACTCACCCAGCAATTAATCAAGTTGACCTACTTCTCAACTTCTACTGCAGATCAGACTATTTCACGTAAGGCCCAGGAAGCTTGGTTAGCTGTTCAATTAGAACGAAAAGCGACTAAACAAGAAATACTAACCTATTACGTTAATAAAGTCTATATGTCCAATGGAAACTATGGCATGCAAACTGCTGCGCAAAACTATTATGGTAAAGATTTAAAAGACCTTTCTCTTCCTCAACTTGCGCTATTAGCCGGAATGCCACAAGCTCCAAACCAGTATGATCCTTACTCTCAGCCAGAAGCAGCTTTAGAACGTCGTAATTTGGTTCTATCTGAAATGAAGGGACAAAATTACATTACTGCTGAACAATACGAAAATGCTATAAACACCCCAATTACAGATGGGCTACAAAGTCTTAAGTCAACAAGTAGTTATCCTGCTTATATGGACAACTATCTCAAAGAAGTCATCGAACAAGTTGAACAAGAGACAGGCTACAATCTTCTAACTACGGGTATGGATGTCTACACAAATGTAGATCAAGATGCTCAAAAACGTCTGTGGGATATTTATAATACAGACCAATATGTCTCTTATCCTGATGATGACATGCAAGTCGCTTCAACTATTGTTGACGTCTCTACTGGTAATGTTATTGCGCAACTTGGTTCTCGCCATCAATCAAGCAACGTATCATTTGGTACAAACCAAGCCGTAGAAACTAATCGTGACTGGGGATCAACCATGAAACCAATCACCGATTACGCCCCTGCTTTAGAATATGATATCTATGACTCAACTGCAACTACTGTACGTGATGTCCCATACAATTATCCTGGAACAAACACTCCTGTTTACAACTGGGATAGAGGGTATTTTGGTAATATAACCTTACAATACGCCCTTCAACAATCTCGAAATGTCCCTGCTGTAGAAACTCTCAATAAGGTGGGATTAAATCGTGCTAAAACCTTCTTAAATGGTTTAGGAATTGATTATCCAGAAATACACTACTCTAACGCCATTTCAAGTAACACAACTGAATCAAGTAGACAGTACGGTGCAAGTAGTGAAAAAATGGCAGCTGCCTATGCTGCATTTGCTAATGGTGGGATTTACCATAAGCCAATGTACATTAATAAGATTATCTTTAGCGATGGAAGTGAAAAAGAATTTTCTGATTCTGGTACAAGAGCGATGAAAGAGACGACTGCTTACATGATGACAGAAATGATGAAAACAGTATTGACTTCTGGAACTGGTTACAATGCATACATCCCATGGCTCCCTCAGGCTGGTAAAACAGGTACTTCTAACTACTCAGATGAGGAAATTGAAAATCATATTAAGACTAGACAATTGGTCGCTCCTGATGAAATGTTTGTAGGTTACACTCGTAAATACTCAATGGCTGTTTGGACCGGCTATACAAATCGTCTCACACCAGTCATAGGTAGTGGCCTCACAGTTGCTGCCAGAGTCTATCGCTCTATGATGACCTATCTGGCTGAAAATAACCATCCTGGAGACTGGTCGACCCCAGATGGTTTATACAGAAATGGAGGATTTATCTTTAAGAATGGGGCTCGAAATACTTGGACGGCCCCTGTAATCCAAGAAACTCCAGTCGTAGAAAATTCAACATCTTCAACTGAAGATTCTGCATCAAACACAACTACAACTGAAACCAATGGACAACAAAACAATTCTACCAATTCAAACCAACGTACTACAATCCAAGGTGAGCAGCCATCATCTGTCCAGCAACAATAAATATTGAATAGTAGCACCTTTGAGATTACAATCTCAAAGGTGCTTTTTGATATGTGCCCCTGTTTTATTGTACTCAGGTGAGTAGGGAGAAAGTGGTAAAAGTTTATGCCCAAACTCTTCACACAAGAGTTCTAGCTTACCCATTCTATGGAATCTTGTATTATCCATAATAATAACTGATGGTGTATTTAATATTGGTAAGAGAAACTTCTGAAACCAAGCTTCAAAAAAGTCGCTCGTCATCGTCTCTTCGTAAGTCATTGGAGCGATTAACTCACAATTTGTTAGCCCTGCAACCAAAGAAATCCTCTAATATCTTCTTCCAGATACTTTACCTCTTATTAACTGACCTTTTAATGAGCGACCATATTCTCAATAAAAATAAGTACCAAACCCTGTTTCATCAACATAAACAGGCGCTAGGTACTTTAAACTATTAAAATTTTTAAGAAATAAAGCTACTTTTTCTGGGTCTTGTTCATGTAGGTGTGGTTCTTTTTTTCGAGTGTATCCCATAGCTTTGAGAGCATAGTGAACGGTAGTTGGATGACAGCCAAATTCAGAAGCTATTTCAGTCAAATAAGTATCTGGATTGTCAGTAAGATAGTTTTTAAATCTATCTCTATCAACCTTTCTTGGTTTTGTTCCTTTTACTTGATGGTTTAGCTCTCCTGTTTTCTCTTTTAGTTTTAACCAGCCATAAATGGCATTACGTGAGATTTGGAAAAGGTCCGATGCTTCTGTTATACTATCTGTTCGCTTACAATAGGCGAGAACTTTTTTATGAAAATCTATTGAATATGCCATAAGAAGCTTATACCACATTGCGTACTGTTTTTATTTCATTTTACTATAAATTATTTTTCTAACTTTTGAGGTCAATACAAAATTAGATTTTTAGTACAACTATCGGGGCAATGTTGAAAATTCCATGTCCGATTGTTGTATATCACACTTGTGACCCAGCTAGCGTCCTAGCAGACGCCTCAAAAACTAAAAAATATCTTGATTGGAAAACTAGCTACTCCCTTGAAGATATCATTTTATCGGATTATCATTTGCGGGTTAAAGAAGGTAAAAACATTTTGGAATAGGATAACAAAGGAGAAAGCCTTGCGCCCTCTCCATATCTTATTTATTAAATTGTCAGAAAATTTATTGACAGATTAAAGAAATCGTGTTACAGTAATATCCGCAGGTATCTTTCGGTACCAAATCTACATGAAAGGATGGGGTATGAAACTTTCTCATTATTTAATTGGCTTACTTCTACTCCTAGTCTTTCTCTCTATTAGCATTGGGACCAGTGATTTTTCATGGGGAATGCTCTTTGCTTTCGACCAACAGACCTGGCTTCTCTTTCAAGAGTCTCGTCTTCCAAGAACCATTAGCATTCTCCTGACTGCTTCTAGTATGAGTATGGCAGGACTTCTCATGCAGACTATCACTCAAAATCAGTTTGCTGCTCCGAGTACAGTTGGAACCACTGAAGCCGCCAAACTGGGAATGGTATTGAGCCTCTTTGTCTTTCCGTCGGCTAGTCTGACCCAAAAGATGCTCTTCGCTTTTGTTTCATCCATCGTATTCACCCTCTTCTTCCTAGCCTTTATGACCATTTTTACTGTAAAGGAAAGGTGGATGTTGCCTCTGATTGGGATCATCTATAGCGGGATTATCGGTTCTGTGACAGAAGTTATCGCCTATCGTTTCAATCTGGTTCAGAGTATGACTGCCTGGACCCAGGGCTCCTTCTCCATGATTCAGACCCATCAGTATGAATGGCTTTTCTTAGGCCTCATTATCCTGATAGCCGTTTGGAAATTATCCCAAACTTTTACCATCATGAATCTAGGGAAAGAAACCAACGAGAGTTTGGGGATTTCATACTCCCTACTTGAAAAACTGGCCCTCTTTCTGGTGGCGCTAACGACAAGTGTCACCATGATTACCGTGGGTGGCTTACCATTTCTCGGGGTCATCGTTCCAAATCTTGTTCGCAAGCGCTATGGAGATAATCTAAGCCAGACCAAACTCATGGTCGCACTAGTCGGTGCCAATCTAGTTCTGGCCTGCGACATCCTATCCCGAGTTCTGATTCGGCCCTATGAGCTGTCTGTCAGTCTTCTACTAGGAATCATTGGTAGCCTCGTCTTTATCCTACTTCTATGGAGAGGGGGACGAAAAGATGCAGTCTAAAAGCAAACATACTAAGCTATTCTGGCTTCTCATTATTCTTGCCATCGGAGCTTGTCTTCTCTACTTTTGGCCCATTACTCACCTGTCAGCCTTTGCTTGGAAGTTGCGTTCCCAAAAGGTTATCGTTTATCTCTTGGTAGCCATCGCGACTGGGATTTCGACCATTAGTTTTCAAACCCTGACGGAAAATCGCTTCCTGACACCTAGTATTTTAGGAATCGAATCCTTCTATGTTTTGCTACAAACCCTGCTACTGGTTTTTGAAAGCAAGTTTCTTCAACTTGGCAAGTCCCCTATCTTAGAATTCCTAGTCTTGCTTCTGCTTCAATCCCTCTTCTTTCTTGCCTTACAAGGCTACTTGAAGACACTGATGAAACAAGACCTGGTCTTCATCCTGCTAATCTGTCTAGCCCTCGGAAGTCTCTTTCGAAATATCAGTACCTTCCTTCAGGTCCTGATGGATCCAAACGAATACGATAAACTGCAGAACAGTCTCTTTGCCTCCTTTCAACATCTCAACACTTCCATCCTAGCCATCGGTTCTCTGATTATCCTTGCTTTGACAATCTTTTTCTTTCGGAAAGCAGTCATTCTGGATGTCTTGCATCTGCAAAGAGAAACAGCTCAGATATTGGGACTCGATGTTGAAAAAGAACAGAAAGAACTCCTCTGGGGTATCGTACTTTTAACTTCAACGGCCACTGCCCTGGTAGGACCTATGGCCTTCTTCGGTTTTATGTTGGCCAACCTCACCTACCTAATCGTCAAAGACTATCGACATAAGTTACTCTTTATAGTGGCCATTCTGGTTGGATTTATCAGTTTGACCTTGGGGCAAGCCCTGATTGAACGAGTCTTTGCGCTGGAAATTCGCATCAGTATGATTATCGAGAGCGTAGGTGGTCTCTTATTCTTTATCTTACTCTACAGGAGGGCGCGTCAGTGAAACTGGAAAACATTGACAAATCCATTCAAAAACAGGATATTTTGCAAGGCATTTCGCTTGAAATCAGTCCTCAGAAACTGACAGCATTTATTGGTCCAAATGGTGCTGGAAAATCGACTCTCCTCTCCATCATGAGCAGACTGACCAAGAAAGATCAGGGAATTCTCAGTATCAAAGGCCGTGAAATCGAGAGTTGGAATTCACAAGAACTGGCTCAAGAACTGACTATCCTAAAGCAGAAAATCAATTACCAAGCCAAATTGACTGTTGAAGAACTGGTCAGTTTTGGACGTTTTCCCTACAGCAGAGGTCGACTGAGACCAGAAGACTGGGAAAAAATCCGAGAAACTCTGGACTATCTGGAACTGACCAACTTAAAAGACCGCTACATCGATAGCCTGTCTGGGGGACAGCTCCAACGGGTCTTTATCGCTATGGTACTAGCCCAGGATACAGACTTTATCTTGCTAGACGAACCGCTCAACAACCTCGATATTAAGCAAAGTGTCAGCATGATGCAGATTCTTCGGCGACTGGTGGAGGAACTCGGCAAGACCATTATCATCGTCCTCCACGATATCAACATGGCCAGTCAGTACGCGGATGAAATTGTTGCCTTTAAAGACGGACAAGTCTTTCGCAAGGGAACCACAAATCAAATCATGCAGGCTGACCTGCTCAGTCAACTTTACGAGATTCCCATCACGCTGGCTGATATCAATGGCAAAAAGATCTGCATCTATAGCTAGCAACTCAGAAACTCGAGTTAGAAGAAACTTTGTCTCTTAGTCAATAAAACCTAGAGACTCCCTAAATCGTTATCACATTTTAAAAAGGAAAAATCATGAAAACATCCCTTAAACTTTACCTCACTGCCCTAGTGGCTAGTTTCTTGCTCCTACTTGGTGCATGTAGTACAAATACAAACTCAAGTACCAGCCAGTCGGAGATAAGTAGCTCCGCTCCAACAGAGGTAACCATTAAAAGTTCGCTAGATGATGTCAAACTTTCAAAGGTTCCTGAAAAGATTGTGACCTTTGATCTCGGTGCTGCTGATACTATTCGCGCTTTAGGTTTTGAAAAGAATATCGTTGGAATGCCTACAAAAACTGTTCCGACTTACCTAAAAGACCTAGCTGAAAAAGTTAAAAATGTTGGTTCTATGGTTGAGCCAGACCTAGAAGCCATTGCTGCTCTTGAACCAGATTTGATTATCGCTTCACCACGTACCCAAAAATTTGTAGATAAATTCAAAGAAATCGCTCCGACCGTTCTCTTTCAAGCAAGCAAGGACGACTACTGGACTTCAACTAAGGGCAACATTGAGTCCTTAGCAAGTGCCTTCGGCGAAACTGGTACACAGAAAGCCAAGGAAGAATTGGCCAAGCTAGACAAGAATATCCAAGAAGTCGCTACTAAAAATGAAAGCTCTGACAAAAAAGCCCTTGCTATTCTCCTCAACGAAGGAAAAATGGCTGCTTTTGGTGCCCAATCTCGTTTCTCTTTCTTGTATCAAACCTTGAAATTCAAACCAACTGATACTCAATTTGAAGATTCTCGCCACGGACAAGAAGTCAGCTTTGAAAGTGTCAAAGAAATCAATCCTGACATCCTCTTTGTCATCAACCGTACCCTTGCCATCGGTGGGGACAACTCTAGCAACGACGGTGTCCTAGAAAATGCCCTTATCGCTGAAACTCCTGCCGCAAAAAATGGCAAGATTATCCAACTAACACCAGATCTCTGGTATCTAAGCGGAGGCGGACTTGAATCAACCAAACTCATGATTGAAGACGCACAAAAAGCCTTGAAATAAGCTGCTTCAAACTCAACTAACATCTTTACATGATAAAACGCATCCTATCAGACTCACTCAAATCTGATAGGATGCGTTTTTATCATTTCACTAAAATACTTTTACCCAGCCTCATTTTCTTCTTGATTCCGTTTGAGTGAAAAGTGGTCTGGGACGGGGTCCTTACCTGTTTTCGACCAGGGATGGCAACGTAAAATCCGAGCCAAGCCCATCAAAACACCCTTGAAGCCATGTTTTTCAATAGCCTGAATCATGTAGTTGGAACAAGTCGGCTCAAAGCGACAAGAGGGTGGAAAGGCTGGTGAGATAAACCGTTGGTAAAAGCGCACAGGCGCTATTAAAATTCGTTTCATTATTTCTTGGTTACAGCCATGGTGTGTAGTTGGCTGATTTCTTTTTTATTAAGACGACGGGATTCACCTGGACGAAGACCTGTCAGGTCTAGGTGTCCAAAACGGGTCCGTGACAACTTGTCCACTTGAAGACCAACAGCTTCAAACATCTTTTTAACCTGGTGGTTACGCCCTTCATGGATAGTCAACTGCACCACAGAGCGGTTTTTGACTGGATCCACTTTGAGAATCTCATAGACAGCCGGTTTGGTTTTCTTACCATCAATCTCAAGTCCACGGGTCAAGGGGCGGAGATTATCCTTATTGGCCACACCTTTAACACGCGCGACATAAACCTTGTCAATCTCATTACGAGGGTGAATCATCTCATCCGTAAAATCCCCATCATTAGTCAAAATCAAAACACCTGATGTATCCCAGTCCAAACGTCCAACTGGGTAAATACGCTCTTTCACATTGGGCAAGAGGTCTACAACTGTCTTACGCCCCTTATCATCTGTCACACTAGAAATTACCCCGCGTGGTTTATTGAGCAGATAGTAGACCTTTTCCTCGTTGTAGATGGGTTGCCCTTCTACTTCTACCTTATCTCCAGATTTAATAGTGGTTGCTAATTCACGCACCACTAGTCCGTTTACAGTCACTAAGCCCTGCTTAATCAACTCTTCTGCTTTTCTCCTACTGGCCACACCTGCGTGGGCAATATATTTATTGATTCTCATCTTCTTCTATCCTTTCACCAAATAATTGGCTTTCTTGGGCTTGAATCTCAAGCTCATCAATCACTGGTAATTCTTCCAAATGGTTAATTCCCATGTAATCTAGGAAATAATCCGTAGTCACATAAAGGTTGGGGCGACCCAATACTTCTTTTTTCCCGTCTTCCTTTATCAGGTCAAATGCCTGCAGCTTTGCCAAGGCCCCACTGGAGTTAACTCCACGGATGGCATCAATTTCTATCCGTGTGATGGGCTGTTTGTAAGCAACGATGGACAAGGTCTCAAGGGCAGCTCGGGAGAGGCTCTGGTTGATAGGTGCCTTTGAGTATTCCTTCAAGATCTCTGCAAACTGAGGCTTGGTCACCAATCTATAGGAAGTCCCTGTTTCAATAAGGGACAAACTTGACTGCTCATCAGTTTCATACTTTTTGGCTAATTTTTCTAAACTCTGTTGAATACCTGTCGGCGGAAGAGAAAGAAGTTCCGCCAACTGACGAATCCGAATACCATCTTCACCCGCCACAAACAAGAGCGCTTCTATTTTTGCTAAAGTCGTCATATTTCCTCTCTATCAAGTCTGGCTTTTTTCTGCTTGACTATCTAGCTTCTTTTCCATGAGATAGATATCCCCAAAACTCTCATTCTGCACTAGGGTTAACTCCTGAGTCTTGATTAACTCTAAAGTTGCTAAAAAGAGTGTAATGACCTCTTGGACATTCTGAGCTTCCTTAAACAAATCTTGCAAGAGTACCTGATCTCTTCCAGCCAACGACTCTTTCACAATGACCATCATATCCTCAATCTTATACTCATCACGTAAGATAGTCGTATGATTTTTAGAAAACTCCTCTTTTTTCTTAGTTAGAATGTTCGAAAAAGCCAAGAAAAGGTCAATGGTTGTTTTATCATGTACAAGCTCAGCATCTTCGTAAATCAATTCCGTTGGTGGCTTTGAATAGTACAGGGCTCGTTCTTGGTGTTTAGCTTCCAACTGTTCCCCCAAAACCTTGAATTTACGGTATTCTTCGATTTGAGAGAGAAGATCCTGCTCAAGGTCATCTTCTAAATCTGTTACTTCCGCCACCTTCGGAAGAAGTTTCCGACTTTTAATCAACATGAGCTGGCTGGCCATAACCATATACTCGCCCGCGACTTCTAAACGCATGGCTTGTAAAGTAGAGACATAGACTAGATACTGCTCAATAACCTCGGTAATAGGCACATCATAAATATCCATCTGATACTTGGAAACTAGATGCAAGAGCAAGTCCAGTGGCCCTTCAAAATCTTTTAATTTAATATCCATTATCTATATTTTTCTAAAGTCAGAACTGTTTTTAATCCTAATTTTTTTGCGATTTCGTACAAATCAACCTTGTTTTCAAATTGTCGCAGGATAAACTGTTCTCGCAAAGCTTGAGCAGACAAGTCTGAAAAACCTTTCTCTCTCAAAAATGATTCCAGTTGGCGAAAAGCCCACTGCCTAGAATAAGGCTTCCCGACCCTATCAAAAAGATAGGTCTGCTTCATTAAAGGCTCCAATTCTGAGATCAAATCTGTAGGAATAGCTACAACTCTTTGTTGAGAAGCCTTTGTAATTCTCAAAACTTGAAAATTAAGATTGATATCTGCAACTTCGAGAGCCAAAATCTCACTTGGCAAGAGTCCCATTTCCGAGATAAGAAGAGCTAGCAAGCGTCCCTCAGGATAGTTACTTTCTTGCCAAAAAGACTCCAAATCTATGAGAGCTGGTTTTTCAGCTTTTTTTTCTGTTTGTTTGACCAAATCTAAACGATAAAAATTTTCTAGTTTTCCTTTTTGATATAAAAAATAGAGAAATTGATTACAAGCTGAAATTTTACGTTTTTGGGCACTGATTTTTAACTTGGATAACTGTGCTTGATATATCTTGAGACTAGTCTCTGAAATACGTTCACCTACAATATCTAAAAATTGCTCCAAATCATACTTATATGCTTGTCTAGAATTGATAGATAAACCCTGTTTTTCCTCTAAAAATACTGAAATTCCTTCTCTCATTTGCATCGAATTTCATATTCCTTACTAAAGTCATGCAAGAGGGCATTCACAGCTTTTAAAATGGACTTCCGGGTGATAATCCCTTGAAAAATACCATTCTCATCCACAACTGGTAAGAAAGACTCATCCACCAACTTGTGTAAAACCTCTGTAATAGTAAAATCAGGAGCAACTACAGCCACATCTTTTCTCGTCATATGAATGATGTCTATATCAGCCATGATTTCGTGGCTCAAATCATGCTCCATTTGATAAGCCATAATATCTCTTAGACCAATCGTTCCAACGAAATGTTTTTGATCTGTCACGACAGGCACACGGGTGTAGGTCATCTGACTCAGCAACAGAATGGCATGGTCTGCATTATGAGTATCAATCAAGACCGCTAAATTCTCCGCAGGTGTCAAAAAAGTTTCCTCTTGTCCTAGCAAGAAAGTCTCAAACTCCTTGGTAATCATCGATCAAACTCCTTGGACAAGCCTTTATAGACCTCATGATCACGTGTCAAAAAGTCAACTTTAAAGCTCTTGTCATCAATCTCCACACGAGCATAGAGACATTCTCGAATAGTGCCACGTGGTTGGCTAATAGAACCAGGATTTAAAAAGAGAGTTTTTCCTTCCATCCAAGCACTAGGTACATGCAAGTGGCCATAAAGGCAGATATCGGCCTCTTCCTCCTGAGCCCAGAAATCCAATTTTTGAAAATTGAAATTAATGTCAAACAAGTGACCGTGGGTCTGAATGATTTTGGTTGGTCCCAACTGTGTCACCAAACGCTCTGGGTAGCCGGCATAGAAGTCCATATTTCCTTTGACAACATGGATACCCTCCCATAGTGGTGAATCAGGACGTAATTCAGAATCTCCGTTATGAAAAACGGCATCAACTTTGCCTACATAACGATCACGGATTTCTTCTACAATCAAGCTATCCCCATGGGAATCACTCATTACAATGATGGTTTGCTTTGCCATGATGGAAACACCTCCAAAAGTTTCTTAACAGCTAAGGCACGGTGAGATTGGCTATTTTTTTCTTCAAGGGTTAACTCAGCTGATGATTTACCAGTCTCTCCCACAAGGAAGAGGGGATCATAGCCAAAACCATTTTCACCTTTAGGTTCAAAGTTAATATAGCCTGCCCAGTCAGCTTCGACAACCAAACTTTCCTTGTTTGGACTGGCTACAACTAGGGTCGTGTGGAATTGAGCAGAGCGGTCCTTGAGTTCAAAGACCATGGCCAATTCGTGCAAGAGCTTGGCATTGTTTTCACGATCAGTAGCTCCGACACCTGCGAAACGAGCTGACCAAACCCCTGGTAAGCCGCCCAAAACATCAACTTTCAGTCCAGAATCATCTGCCAAGACCATCTTACCAGTTAATTGAGAAATAGTTTCTGCCTTGAGGCGGGCATTTTCTTCAAAAGTCATACCTGTTTCTGCTACTTCAGGCAAGTCAGGATAGTCATTAAGATTTTCCACATCATAGCCTAGCTTGTCAAAGATAGCTCGGAATTCCTTGGTCTTGCCCTCGTTACGAGTCGCAATCAATAAGGTTTCTCTGACCTTGTTTGTCTCAAAGAAGGCTTCTACATCAACACCTTCTTTGGGTAATTCTACATGCAGGAGTTGCCCATTTTCAACCAGGAGCAAAGTCCCCTGACGTTGGATGACTTCCACATTTCGTCCCATTTCTTGGTTAAGGATATCTACCACAAAAGACAATAAACGATAGAGAGAACCATAGCGTAAAACAGTAACAGAAACAGGAAAACCTCGATCCTCATCTCGAAATCTTTGGGCAAACTCCAATAGAGGAAAATCCAAGTCATCATCCGTCAACGTCCGGACGCCACCAAAAATACCATAGGACCCGACATACCAGTCCTGTTCATCCTTGTATTCATAAATTTTATTTGTCATAATTCTACATGCTCCACATGAATCTCTTTTTCCAGCCATTCTTCACCAATTTGTGCAAAACTTTGGCTGCTGGCTGTTGTGTAAAAACGGTGATGGAGTGGTCCGGCATCGCGACCACGATTGATTTCAAAATAATTGAGTAAGACGGAGATATCTCGCACACATTCCGCTCCACTATCGATGAGTTTGACATTCGGTCCCATAACATTTTGAATAATAGGCCTGAGGAGCGGATAGTGGGTACAGCCTAAGATTAAACTGTCCACCTTACCAACCAAGGGTCTTAGGGTTTCATATACGACCTTTTTAGTCACACTAGTTGATAAAGCCCCTGACTCGACCAAGGGTACAAACTTAGGGCATGCCAAACTTTCCACTTGTAGGTCTGGATCCAGATCTTGAATCTTTTTACGATAAATGTCAGAGTGTACAGTCATAGGCGTTCCAATCACACCTATTTTCTTACCTTGACTGGATTTGATAGCAGCTGAAGCACCTGGCAAAATGACTCCAAGCACAGGAATATCTAGCTTAGCCTTAACTTCTTCCCAAACGACTGCTGTTGCAGTGTTACAAGCAAGGACAATCATTTTGACATCCTTGGTTAAGAGAAAGTTAACCAACTGCCAAGTATATTCACGAATTTGCTCATCAGAACGAGGCCCATATGGTGCCCGCGCTGAATCTCCAATATAGACGATCTCTTCATGAGGAAGCTGGCGCATGAGTTCGCGCACAACGGTCAAGCCCCCGACACCCGAATCCAAAAAACCAATTGGTCGATTATCCATACAGTCTTCTTTCTAGTTTTCTTTTTCTGATTGATAGTTCATCATGATTAACACAACTTGAATATATTACTGATAAATTGAGAAAATCCAACTATCTCCCTCTTAATCATAATCAAATATCAATAGAATGCAAGGAAAAAGGATTATCCTTGAGAACTATTAAACATAGTGAGAAGTCTGGAACTTTCATCCCAGACTTTTCCTATTTATTTCTTTTTATTGTTTGCAAGAGCTGCTTTTTGTTGACGGATGATTTGGTGGTAAACCTGTTGTACTTTTGCTTCGCTTGGTTTTTGACCATTTGCACTTAATAAAGTACGAACTGCTTCTGCATTCAAACGTGGGTTATCAGCAAATTCTTTTTCAATTTGCTTACGAACCAAGTACATGCCTCCAAGAGCGCCCCCTAAGGCTGCTAAAACAATCAATACAATTGCTAAAATAAGATTCATAACATTTCTCCTGTTCCTTTTTGAGTCTATACTATTATAACACAAAGAAGGCAAACTGACTAGTTTGATTTACGCTTTCACCTACGGATTAACTATCCTCAATTGTTTAAAAAGAGAGCTCCTTTCTAAGTTTAACTCACATAGTTAGCCAATGTTTGATAAGGTTTGAGTAGAATTTTTTAGACACTTCTGCATCTTCATAATTCAAAATCAAAATTTGTTCTTTTGGGTAGGCTACTAGATATAAGGTAACCTATATGAATTCCGATTTGTAGATTTTGCAAAATGCAAGAAATAAAAGACTGAGACACTGGTTCTCAGCCTTTTTCTTTATCCCAAAACCAATTCATCACTGACTAGACTTTGGCCACTATTTTTATGGAAGAGATGCATGAGATCTTCAACCGTCAAATGCTTTTTCTCCTCTCCCTTGACATCCACCACTATTTTGCCTTGATAGAGCATAATGAGACGATTTCCAAACTCAATAGCATGGTTCATATCATGGGTAATCATCAAAGTGGTCAACTGATGCTGTTCCACAATTTTTTGCGTCAAATCCATCACCATTTGACTCGTTTTAGGATCAAGTGCCGCAGTGTGTTCATCCAAAAGCAAAAGTTTGGGTTTCACCAGGGCTGCCATGACTAGGGTCAAGGCCTGCCTTTGTCCTCCTGAGAGGTATTGAGTATCCACTTTCAAGCGGTTTTCAAGACCAATATTCAACTCCTTCAAGGCCTCTTGGAACTGGATTCTATCCTTCTCCTTTACGCCCCAGCCAAGCCCTCTCTTCTGCCCACGTCTTAAGGCAATAGCCATATTCTCCTCAATTGTCAAACGAGAAGCTGTCCCCATCTTAGGATCTTGAAAAACACGGGCAATATCCTTAGATCTTTTGCGAACGCTCAGATTTTTAATGGATTTCCCCTCCAGTAAGAGGTCTCCTTCGTCTACCGATAGATTGCCAGCCAAGATATTCATCAAAGTGGATTTTCCTGCTCCATTTCCACCAATCACAGAGATAAAATCTCCTTCTTCAACTTCTAAATCTAATCCTTTGAGGACATGGTTCTCATTGACCGTCCCTGCTTCAAATGTTTTGTGAATATTTTCAAGTGTTAACAAACTTGCCATAACTTTCTCCTCCTATTCATTTCTCAGTTTCAGACCACGAATTTTTAACCTCTTTTGCAATTCTGGTGCAAATAAAACCAAGGCGAGCAAAATTGCATTAAAGAGACGAACCAAATTTTGATCTAGATTTGGAATTTCATAGATATTTAAAATAATCAAACGGTAAACAATCGCACCGATTCCGATAGATAACAAGCGGCCTCCAATGGTCAAATCGTGAATCAAAACTTCCGCAATAATCACCGCGCTCAAACCAACAACAATAGTTCCTGTCCCTGAAGTTACATCTGAAAATCCATCATTTTGAGCAAACAAAGAACCACATAGAGCAATCAAACCGTTTGAAATCATATAACCAAAAATCTTCATGGTGTCTACATTAACCCCATTGGCCTCACTCATCGGAATATTGTCCCCAGTTGAACGCAAGACCAAGCCAATCTCTGTTTTCATCAAGAGAGTCAAGACCAGACAAACAAGTAAGAGACATGTCAAGCTGAGAGAGAAAACAGCTTCTTCAGTTGTCAGCCCCAAGCTCGCCAATTGTTTAAATACGGTTGCAGAATCTCCCAAGGAAAGATTAGGCACGCTTCCCATGATTTTAATATTGATGGAATAAAGCCCTGTCAAGGTCACAATCCCTGTCAAGAGAGCTGGAATTTTCATCTTAGTGTGGAGCATTCCTGATACAAGACCTGCTACCATACCTGCCAGCAAAGCTAGTAAGGTCGCAATCCAAGGATTTGTCCCTGCCTGTATCTGTGATACAACGACAGCTGCCCCCAGAGGAAAGGCTCCTTCCGCAGTCATATCCGCAATATCCAAAATACGGAAAGTCAAGTAGACTCCAATAGCCATAATCGACCATAACAAACCTTCTGATAAACTAGATAATACAAAATTCATCTTAAACCTCCTATTCCTTGCCTTCTAACCTACTAATATCAATTCCTAGTGCAGTTGCAATTTCTTGATTGGTATGCAATTCCAGTTTTTCAGGCAACTCAACTGCTATATTGTCTGGCTTCTCACCTTTTAAAATACGAACCAGCATTCTTGCTGTCTGTCTTCCCAATTCTTCATAATTGGTTCCGTAATTATACAAGCCACCAACCGCAACCATTTCTGTTGATCCACCAAATACTGGAACCTTGTGTTTAATAGAAACCTGCTTAACTGTTTCCATAGTTGACGAAATAATATTATCCGTTGGTACAAAAACCATATCCACCTCTGTCATCAAGCTATCTGCTGCCACCTTGACGTTGTTACTGTCCAAGATTGTTTTTTCAACAACGGTAAAACCTTTTTCTTCCAGAAGGCGCTTAGCTTCATCCTTTTGGACAACTGAATTGGGCTCACTCTGAGTATAAAGGATCCCAATCGTTTTAGCCTTTGGTAACACTTTCTTTATCAAATTGATTTGAGTTGAAATAGCATCTGATGATTGGTCGCTAGTTCCAGTTACATTGCCGCCAGGATGCTCTTTTGACTCAACCAATTTGGCACTGACAGGATCTGTTACCGCTGAAAAGACAACCGGTGTTGTTTGCGTCGTATTGGCCAAGCTCTGGGCAGAAGGCGTTGCAATAGCTAATACGACATCACTAGATTCTGCTAACTGCTGGGAAATAGTTTTTAGATTTCGTTGCTCACCCTGTGCATTTTGCAAATCAATCTCAATATTTTCCCCCTCAACATAGCCTTGTTTAGCTAGCTCATCCATAAAACCTTCTCGAGTAGCATCCAAAGACTGGTGGGTAATAAATTGCGAAATACCAATACGAAACACATCTTTTTTCTTATTTGCCTTCAACTGATGCAAACTGATCAGAGAGGTCAAGAGAATCCCTACAACCAAGAGAGGGGCTAGTAATTTTCGAACAGCTTTCATAATGAAACTCCTTCTCAGAAAAGATAAAACAAAAAACCGCCTAGATAATATCTAAACGGATGCTTGAAATAATCTAACAAGTTATAACTTTGCTAGTCCATTTAGATATTCATCTATATGGACCACAATCAAAAATCTTAGCCACATAGATACAAACAAATTGCTTGAACTGTTTGCATCCATGGTGACATGTCTACAAACACTATCTAAAGTAGCTAAAGTAAAAGTTTTGATTCATAGTTAAAGCTTGTCTTTTAATCATTCTTTTTCTGCTTTCTTTTTTGATGTTTCTTATCTTACTATCTTTTTCATCACCTGTCAAGAATATTTCAGAATTTTTTAAAATTTTTCGAAAATTCTTTCAGGATGCTTTTAAAACAAGTCCAACAAAAAAGTTTATAATTTTCCTAAAAAATTGATGAATCACTTGATTTATCATTTTTAGGATTATCTGTCCATTTAAATCTATGAATAGCATTGAGAAATATTAATAAACTTTCTTCTTACGATCAATCAATCTAAATCCACTCAAGACTCCAAGAAATCCAAATGCTACAATGCTGATGTAATTTTTTGTACCAGTATTAGGCAATTCGCATTTAGCTTCAGTTTCTTTCACCTCTACCTATTAAACTGACTCAACTGGAATTTTCGATTGAATTCTGCAAATATCTTCATTATTCTACCTGTATCTTTCTTTTTAACTCATTTTGTGGTAAAATAAGGAGTAATAATATTTATTAAAGAGGTAAAAACATGATTGAAGCAAGCAAATTGAAAGCTGGTATGACATTTGAAACTGCAGACGGAAAATTGATCCGTGTTTTGGAAGCTAGCCACCACAAACCAGGTAAAGGGAACACAATCATGCGTATGAAATTACGTGATGTCCGTACTGGTTCTACTTTTGACACAAGCTACCGTCCAGAAGAAAAATTCGAACAAGCTATTATCGAAACTGTTCCAGCTCAATACTTGTACAAGATGGATGAAACTGCCTACTTCATGAATACTGAAACTTACGACCAATACGAAATTCCAGTCGTAAATGTTGAAAATGAATTGCTTTACATCCTTGAAAACTCTGATGTTAAAATCCAATTCTACGGAACTGAAGTGATCGGTGTAACTGTACCTACTACTGTTGAGTTGACAGTTGCTGAAACACAACCATCTATCAAAGGTGCTACTGTTACAGGTTCTGGTAAACCAGCAACTATGGAAACTGGACTTGTTGTCAACGTTCCAGACTTCATCGAAGCTGGACAAAAATTGATCATCAACACTGCAGAAGGAACTTACGTTTCTCGTGCCTAATCTCTAGAAAGAGGTCATTCTATGGGAATTGAAGAACAGTTTGGCGAAATCGTTATCGCTCCACGTGTACTTGAAAAAATTATTGCTATCGCTACTGCTAAGGTAGAAGGTGTCCATTCATTTTCAAACAAATCTGTATCTGACACCCTCTCAAAACTTTCACTTGGCCGTGGTGTTTACCTTAAAAACACTGAAGAAGACTTAACAGCTGACATCTATCTTTACCTTGAGTATGGTGTCAAAGTGCCTAAAGTCGCTGTAGCCATTCAAAAAGCAGTCAAAGATGCAGTTCGTGATATGGCTGATGTAGAGCTCACTGCTATCAACATTCATGTTACAGGAATCGTACCAGATAAAACACCAAAACCAGAGTTGAAAGACTTATTTAACGAGGACTTCCTCAATGACTAGTCCACTATTAGAATCTAGACGTGAACTTCGTAAATGTGCTTTTCAGGCACTCATGAGTCTTGAATTCGGCACTGATATTGAAACGGCTTGTCATTTTGCCTACACACATGATCGTGAAGATACGGATGTGCAAGTCCCTGCCTTTCTAAGAGACTTGGTGTCTGGTATCCAAACTCACAAAACAGAGTTGGATAAACAAATCAATCAGCACCTCAGGTCTGGTTGGACTGTTGAACGCTTAACCTTGGTCGAAAAGAATTTACTGCGTTTGGGAATCTTTGAAATCACTTCATTTGATACTCCTCAACTTGTCGCTGTAAATGAAGCCATTGAGCTTGCAAAGAACTTCTCAGATCAAAAGTCTGCCCGTTTTATCAATGGACTGCTTAGTCAGTTTGTAACAGAAGAAAGTAAATAATCTAAAAGGTGTTTGGTCCTTATCAGGCACCTTTTGTTTTCGACACTCAGTTAGAATCAAATAAAAACTAGAGCTGATTATCAACTCTAGTTTTTATGTATTCTTTTGAAGAACTAGTATTTTCTAAATCGTTGGTAGCGATTTTCTAGTAATTGTTCCAAGGGCAACTGAGCTAATCTGGTCAATTCCGTTTGAATCTCTCCTTTAACCTTTTGAATCAATTCTTTACTAGAAAGCCCTGTTTCAGAAATCACCTTATCAACAATTTCCATTTCTAGCAATTCATGTGAGGTAATCTTCATCAATTCCGCAGCTTCCATAGCACGACTACCATCCTTCCATAGGATAGATGCGAAACCTTCTGGACTGAGAATAGCATAAATAGAGTTTTCCAGCATCCAGACACGATCAGCAACTGCTAGAGCCAAAGCCCCTCCTGAACCACCTTCACCAATAATGATGGCAATTATAGGAACTTTCAGATCACTCATTTCCATAAGATTGCGGGCAATTGCTTCACCTTGACCGCGTTCTTCAGCTCCCACACCTGGATAGGCACCAGCAGTGTTGATAAAGGTCACAACTGGGCGACCAAATTTTTCAGCCTGTTTCATCAAACGCAAGGCCTTGCGGTAGCCTTCTGGATGCGGTTGTCCAAAATTCCGTTTGAGGTTGTCTTGCAAACTCTTGCCTTTTTGGATACCAACCACGGTTACAGCTTGCTCTCCAAGCCAGCCGATACCACCAACAACCGCGCCATCATCTCGAAAAGATCTATCGCCATGCAATTCAATAAATTCATCAAAAATGCTTGTTGCAAAATCCAAGGTTGTCAATCGGCTCTGTTCACGCGCTTCTCTGACTATTTTTGCTATATTCATCTTGGACTACCTCCGTGTAATCTGACCAAACGAGCGATTATATCTGGTAGTTCTCTTCTCTTGACAATAGCATCTACAAATCCATGTTCAAGCAGGAATTCTGCCTTTTGGAAATCATCTGGCAAGGTTTCACGAACCGTATTTTCAATAACCCTGCGCCCAGCAAAGCCAACCAAACTCTGTGGTTCAGCCAAAATAATATCTCCTTCCATAGCGAAGGAAGCTGTCACACCACCTGTCGTTGGATCTGTCAAAATGGTCAGGTAAAAGAGGCCAGCATTTGAATGACGTTTAACTGCTGCAGAAATCTTAGCCATTTGCATGAGACTCATGATTCCCTCCTGCATACGAGCTCCACCAGAAGCTGTGAAGAGAACAACTGGCAACTGTTCAACCGTCGCATATTCAAACAAGCGAGTGATTTTCTCGCCAACAACTGTACCCATAGAAGCCATGATAAAGTTGGAATCCATAATCCCAAGAGCCACAGTCTGACCTTTAATAAGAGCAGTTCCTGTCACAACGGCTTCATCCAGACCTGTTTTTTCACGCATAGTTGCTAGTTTCTTTTGATATCCAGGGAAATTTAGGGGATCCTTGCTTTCAATCCCTGTAAATAATTCCTTAAAGGTTCCCGTATCAATCGTCAAAGCCAAGCGTTCTTGGGCAGAAATACGAAAGGTATAACTACACTGTGGGCAAATACGGTCACTTCCCAAATCTTTCTGATAGATGGTGTGTTTACAACTCGGACATTTGGAAAATAGTTCATCTGGAACCTCTGGTTTAGCTTGAGGTTTTTCCCTCACCGAACGATTGGGGTTGATTCGAATATACTTATCTTTTTTACTAAATAGAGCCATTGATTCCCCTTTTTGGTTTAAACTCTTGAAGTCATTTTATTCTTTTTCTTGATATTTAGGTAAGAAGGTTTCCATCAAGAAGGAAGTGTCATAATCTCCAGCAATAACATGGCGATCTGAAATGAGGTCAAGCTGGAAGTCCGCATTAGTCTGTACTCCCTCAATCTCTAATTCATAAAGGGCTCGTTGCATTTTCATCAAGGCATCGAAACGATTCTCTCCATGAACGATGACTTTGGCAATCATACTATCATAATAGGGGGGAATGGTATAGCCTGGATAAACTGCTGAATCCACGCGCAAGCCAACACCTCCACTTGGAAGATAGAGATTGGTAATCTTACCTGGACTTGGAGCAAAGTTGAAGGTTGGGTTTTCTGCATTGATACGACATTCAATAGCATGACCTCGTAGAACAATATCTTCTTGCTTAAGAGACAAGGGTTGACCTGCCGCAATGCGAATCTGTTCCTTAACGATATCCACACCTGAAACAAATTCTGTTACTGGATGTTCTACTTGTACACGAGTATTCATCTCCATAAAATAGAATTTACCGCTAGCTTCATCAAGGAGAAACTCAATGGTCCCTGCATTCTCGTAGCCAACAGACTCTGCCGCTCGAACAGCAGCAGCACCGATTTCATGGCGTAATGTTTTCCCGATTGCAATCGAAGGACTTTCTTCCAAAACCTTTTGGTTATTCCGTTGAAGAGAACAATCCCGTTCACCCAAGTGAATCACATGTCCATGCTCATCTCCTAGGATTTGAACCTCAATATGGCGAGCTGGATAAATAACCCGCTCTATGTACATAGCACCATTACCATAGTTAGCCTTGGCTTCACTTGAAGCAGTATCAAAGGCGGAAACGAGGTCTTCTGGTTTTTCAACCTTACGAATCCCTTTACCACCACCACCTGCTGAAGCCTTGAGCATAACAGGATAACCAATTTTTTCAGCAACCAGAAGAGCTTCTTCTGAGTCATGTACTTCTCCATCTGAACCTGGAATGACAGGCACACCTGCTTTAATCATCTGAGCACGTGCATTGATCTTATCCCCCATCATATCCATGACATGACCAGATGGACCGATAAACTTAATCCCCACCTCTTCACACATAGTAGCAAATTTGGAATTTTCACTGAGAAATCCAAAACCTGGGTGAATGGCTTCTGCCTCAGTCAAAACTGCAGCTGATAGAACCGCATTTATATTGAGATAAGACTCTGTTGCCTTACCAGGGCCGATACAAACTGCTTCATCTGCCAAAAGCGTATGAAGAGCTTCCTTATCAGCAGTTGAATAAACCGCCACCGTCGCAATCCCCAATTCACGCGCCGCACGGATAATTCGAACCGCAATTTCACCACGATTGGCAATTAAAATTTTTCGAAACATGGAGAACCTCCTTAGCTCCCGATTGCAAAGGTTAAGGTGCCACTTGCTGCAAGCTTGCCACCCACTTCAGCCTTTGCTTCAACCACGGCAATGCTACCGCGACGTTTGACAAAGGTGGCCGTCATAACTAATTGATCGCCTGGTACAACTTGCTTCTTGAACTTAACCTTATCCATACCAGCGTAAAAGACCAGTTTTCCTTTATTTTCAGGTTTTGACAACTCCAAGACACCAGCTGTTTGCGCCAATGCTTCCATGATCAGAACACCTGGCATGACAGGGTATTGAGGAAAATGACCGTTGAAGAAGGGCTCGTTAATGGTCACATTTTTGATAGCAACAATAGTATCCTCGCTCACTTCCAAGACACGGTCTACTAGGAGCATAGGGTAACGGTGGGGTAGAGCCTCTTTGATTCCTTGAATATCAATCATTTGATACGTACCAATCCTTTACCAAACTCTACCATTTCTTCGT
Source organism: Streptococcus sp. SK643 (assembly GCF_000259505.1). GTDB lineage: Bacteria > Bacillota > Bacilli > Lactobacillales > Streptococcaceae > Streptococcus. The sequence continues at coordinate 47,440 of NZ_AJMM01000017.1, read as the reverse complement.
TAGAAACGAGAATTTCTGTTACCACACCATCCTTAGGAGCTGGGATCTCATTCATGACTTTCATGGCTTCAATAATAACCAAAGTTTGGCCTTTCTTGACACTATCTCCAACTGTAACAAAAGCTGGTTTATCAGGTCCTGCAGCTAGGTAAGCCACCCCAACAAGTGGACTTTCCAGAATATCCCCCTCAGGAGCTACACTTGTTTCAGCTGGCGTCGAAATTTCTTCCACTGCAGTTTCTGCTGGAACAGATACAGGAGCTACTGGACTTGGTGTTGCTAGAACGGGTGCTGAAGCGACTGGAGCTGCAACTTCAGGCACAAGTCTAGCTTCATTCTTGCTAAACTGCAACTCATCCGTTCCATTTTTATAAGAAAATTCTCTCAAACTTGATTGGTCAAATTGGGACATCAAGTCTTTAATATCGTTTAAATTCATCGTTATTTACTCTCCCAACGTTTGAAAGCAAGAACTGCATTGTGGCCACCAAAACCAAAAGTATTTGAAATAGCGTATGGAATTTCTTGCTCCAAGCCTTGTCCATAAACGACATTGGCTTCGATATAGTCTGATACTTCACTTGTTCCAGCTGTCATTGGAACATAGTTATGGCGCATAGCCTCAATTGTGGCAATGGCTTCCACCGCACCTGCTGCACCAAGTAAATGTCCTGTAAAGGACTTGGTTGAGGAGATAGGAACTTCCTTGCCAAGAACCGCAACAACTGCTCCGCTTTCTCCCTTTTCATTAGCAGGAGTCGATGTTCCGTGGGCATTGACATAGGCTACTTGTTCTGGTGCAATCTCTGCTTCTTCTAAAGCTAGTTTGATGGCCTTGATAGCTCCCTGACCTTCTGGATGTGGGGAAGTCATATGATAGGCATCACAAGTGTTTCCGTAACCAACCACTTCAGCCAAGATAGTAGCTCCACGTTTTTCAGCATGTTCAAGACTTTCAAGAACCAACATTCCTGAACCTTCTCCCATGACAAACCCATTACGATCCTTGTCAAATGGGATTGAAGCTCGGCTTGGATCCTCTGTAGTAGAGAGAGCTGTCAGAGCTTGGAAACCAGCAATCGCAAAAGGTGTAATAGAGGCTTCTGAACCACCTACTAACATCACATCTTGGAATCCAAACTTGATGGAGCGGAAAGCATCTCCAATTGCATCATTTGATGAAGCACAGGCAGTATTGATGGATTTACAAATACCATTTGCTCCAAAACGCATAGCAACATTACCTGAAGCCATATTCGGTAGTGCCTTAGGAAGAGTCAATGGTTTCAGACGTTTCGGTCCCTTTTCATGAAGACGAAGAATTTGATCTTCAATTTCCTTGATTCCCCCAATCCCTGATGCAACAATAACACCAAAACGATCCTTGTCAAGAGCCTCTACATCAAGATTGGCATGATTTACCGCTTCTTGAGCAGCATACAAGGCATATAAGGAATAATAATCAAAACGGTTGGTATCTTTTTTTACAAAGTATTTATCAAAAGGAAAGTCTTGAATCTCTGCAGCAATATGGACATCAAAGTCACTATGATCAAATTTAGTAATTTCACCGATTCCAATTTTCCCAGTTGCCAAACTATTCCAAAATTCTTCTGGTGTATTTCCGATTGGAGATGTTACTCCATAACCAGTTACAACTACACGATTTAGTTTCATCTTTTCACCTCTAGCTTTCGCTACATACTTAAGCCACCATCAATGGCAACTACTTGGCCAGTAAGATAATCTTGGCCTGCTAAAAATACTGTTAAATCTGCAACCTGCTCTGCCTGCCCAAATTCTTTCATAGGAATTTGCGCTAACATAACCTCTTTTACTTTATCTGATAACACAGCTGTCATGTCCGACTGGATCATACCAGGTGCGATTGCATTGACCCTGACATTGCGATTAGCAACCTCACGCGCGACAGACTTGGTAAAACCAATCAAACCAGCCTTTGAAGCTGCATAGTTTGCTTGACCAACATTCCCCATCAAACCTACAACACTGGACATATTAATGATTGCACCTTCTCTGGCTTTCATCATCTGCTTCAAGACAGCCTGTGTCATATTAAAGGCACCGGTCAAGTTGACCTTAAGAACCTTTTCAAAATCTTCCTCAGTCATCTTGAGCATAAGGGTATCTTTGGTAATCCCTGCATTATTGACCAAAACATCTACTGAACCCAGCTCTGCAATAGCTTCTTCAACCATACGCTTAGCGTCTGCAAAATCGGACACATCTCCAGAGATGGGAACCACCTTAACCCCATAATCTCTAAATTCTGCCAACAAGTTCTCAGAGATGGGACTACGACTATTTAAAACGATATTGGCTCCTGCTTGAGCAAATTTGTGGGCAACGGCTAGTCCGATTCCACGACTCGATCCCGTAATCAGTACATTTTTATCTTTTAGTTGCATTCTTTTTGTTTCCTCTTTTCTCTTCTGGTTATAGGAGAATAGGTTAGTTATTTGCTAGTAAGACTTCTAGGCTAGCTTTATCTTCAATATTGGCAAGTTTAGCTGTTTTATCGATTTTTTTAACAAAACCTGATAAAACTTTTCCCGGACCAATTTCAATAAAGTTGGTCACACCAGCCTCTTGCATAACTGCGATACTTTCATAGAAGCGAACCGGTTCCTTGACCTGACGTGTCAAAAGGGGAACAATTTCTTCTTTTTTCATGACTCTTGCTTCTGTATTTCCGACTAAGGAACACGTAAAGTCTGAAAAGTTTACTTGAGATAAGGCTTCAGCTAATTTCTGGCTAGCGGACTCAAGAAGAGCTGTATGGAAGGGACCAGAGACATTTAAAGGAATCAAGCGTTTCGCACCTGCTTCTTGCAAAAGTTGGACTGCATGGTCCACCGTAGCAACCTCTCCACCGATCACAATTTGTGTGGGTGTGTTGTAATTCGCTGGTGCCACAATTCCAAGCTTAGATGCTTTTTTACAAGCTTCTTCAATAACTTCTATCGGTGTATTAAGAACCGCTACCATCTTACCAGAGCCAGCCGGAGCAGCTTCCTCCATATAAGCACCTCGTTTGGCTACCAAGTCTACCGCATCTTCAAACTCCAAGGCTCCACTAGCTACCAAGGCTGAGTATTCTCCTAGAGATAGGCCAGCTACCATATCAGGTTCATGTCCCTTTTCTAAAAGCAAACGATAGATAGCAACAGAAGTCGCTAAAATAGCTGGTTGCGTATAACGAGTTTGATTGAGCTTTTCTTCATCTGTATCGATGAGTTGTCTCAAATCATATCCTAGCACCCGACTTGCTTGGTCAATTGTTTCTTTAACGATAGGATAGTAATCATAAAGGTCTCGTGCCATCCCAAGATATTGGGCTCCTTGCCCGGCAAATAAAAAGGCTGTTTTAGTCATTTCTTACAACTCCTGCCCAACGAGAGGCTTCTTCTTGAATTTTCTTAGCTGCTCCATAGTACAAATCTTTTAGGATTTCTTCAACCGTTTCTTCTTTAGAAACGAGACCTGCAATTTGACCGGCCATAACAGAACCACCGTCCACATCTCCATGTACAACTGCTTTTGCTAAGGCTCCTGCACCCATTTGTTCAAAAATTTCGAGATCTGGATTTTCCTGTTTAAAGGCATCTTTCTCAGCCTGCTCAAAATCACGAGTCAACTGATTTTTAATAGCACGAACAGCATGCCCAAAGTGTTGAGCTGAAATTGTAGTATCAATATCTCTGGCTTTTAAAATTTTAGCCTTGTAATTTGGATGGGCATTGGACTCTTTTGCGACTACAAAACGTGTCCCTACTTGTATTGCTTCAGCACCTAGCATAAAGCCTGCAGCTGCACCTTCACCATCTGCAATTCCTCCAGCTGCAATGACAGGAATAGAAACAGCTGCAGCTACTTGGCTGACTAAGGTCATGGTCGTTAATTTCCCAATATGACCCCCAGCTTCCATACCTTCAGCAATAACGGCATCCGCACCAATTTTTTCCATACGTTTAGCTAGGGCAACACTTGGTACAACTGGAATAACCGTGATACCAGCAGCATGAAAACGTTCCATGTACTTACTTGGATTTCCTGCTCCTGTTGTCACTACTTTAACACCTTCCTCTATAACGAGGTCTACAATATCTTCCACAAAGGGAGACAAGAGCATGATATTGACACCAAAGGGTTTATCAGTCAATGATTTGATTTTATCAATATTTGCCTTGACAACTTCTTTAGGGGCATTCCCCCCACCGATAATCCCTAGTCCTCCAGCCTTGGAAACAGCCCCTGCCAAATCACCATCAGCAACCCAAGCCATTCCACCTTGGAAAATAGGATAATCAATATTTAATAATTCTGTAATACGTGTTTTCATAGTGCCTCCATCTGACTTGCTTACGTAATAGTTTGATATTATCATAATTTGAAAATCAAACTATTACCTAAACAAGAGGGAGCGGGTTTCCCTACTCCTTCTAATCATATTCTGTTTATTTTGTTTGTTCTTCAACATAGGCAACTAGGTCACCTACTGTTTTCAAGTTATCTTCTGCTTCGATTTGGATATCAAAAGCATCTTCAATTTCAGAGATTACTTGGAACAAGTCCAATGAATCTGCATCTAAGTCATCAAAAGTAGATTCAAGTGTTACTTCTGATGCATCTTTCCCAAGTTCTTCAACAATAATTTCTTGTACTTTTTCAAATACTGCCATGATAGACTCCTTTAAAATAAATAGTTTTTTATAAAAATGTGTTTACCACATTGTTACCTAAATTGTAAGAATGAGTGTGCCCCAAGTCAGACCCCCACCGAAGCCTGATAACAGAATCGTTTGGCTCCCATCCAAATGGATCAAATCTTTTTCCACACACTCAGAAAGTAGAATCGGGATACTTGCAGCGCTCGTATTTCCATACTCCATCATATTAGCTGGAAGTTTTTCTCGGTCTACACCAATTTTTTTAGCCATTTTGTCCAAAATACGGATATTGGCTTGATGGAGTAGAAGATAATCTAAGTCTCTTGCCTCAATAGACGAAACTCCTATTGTCTCTTTGATAGACTTGGCAACATCTCGAATAGCAAAATCAAAGACCGCACGACCATCCATCTTCAAAAATGAATCTGCATTTTCTTGATCTGAAAATGGAGAATTCAAACCCGAATGCCCGTAAGTCAGACACTCACTCCGACTTCCATCACTATTGAGACTCTCAGCCAAGAAATGAGGGATTTCATTAGATTCTATTAAGACACCACCTGCGCCATCTCCAAACAAAACAGCTGTTGATCGGTCTGACCAATCGACTGCTTTAGAGAGGGTTTCACTACCAATCACCAAGCCTTTTTGAAAGCGGTCAGAAGAGATGAACTTCTCAGCAGTCGATAAGGCAAAAACAAATCCACTACAAGCAGCTGTAAGGTCAAAAGCAAATGCCTTTTTGGCACCGATATTGGCTTGAACACGCGCAGCTGTAGATGGCATCATAGAATCCGGAGTAATAGTAGCTAAGATAATAAAATCTAGATCCTCTCCTCTAATTCCAGCTTGTTTTAGCAGTTTCTTAGCAACCTCCGTCGCTAAGTCGCTAGTTGACTCTGTCCTTGAAATATGCCTTTGTTTAATTCCTGTTCGACTTGAGATCCACTCATCATTGGTATCCATTATCTGAGCCAAGTCATCATTTGTGACTACCTGCTCTGGCACATAATGAGCCACTTGGCTTATTTTCGCAAAAGCCATTATCTCAAATCCTCCAAAAATTGATAAAGATTGGTCAAGCCCTTGCTCATAACCTCCATCTCCTCAGGGCTCATACCGTCAATGATTTTTTCAACCATGGCCTTGTGGAAACGTTTATGGAGTCTATGAACCAAGCGCCCCTTTTTAGTCAAATGTAGATAAACAACACGACGATCCTGATCAGAACGAATACGCTCGATATAACCTTTTCTTTCTAGGTTATTTAAACTTGTTGTAACTGTCCCTAAGGTTACCATTAATTCTTTAGAAACCTTACTAGGTGTTACCTCTGGGAACTTCCCAATCACATCAATCGTATGCATTTCTTTGATAGAGATATCTCTGAAACGACTACCTCTCAAGCTAACTTCCTCAATAACAAGGACATTGTTAAAAATAGATGTTAAATATTCATTAATTCGTTGGTAGTCCAATTTTCTCCCCCCTTAATCAAAAAAACTTTTATTATCAAAACATTTGATAACGGAATTATATCAAACTACAAAGAATACTGCAAGTATTTTTTTCACTTTCCACTAAATTTAGGTCGTCTTCGTTCCGAGTGTGCTCGAACTCCTTCTTTAAAATCCTCTGTCTGGGCAAGGGTTGCTTGAAGATTTAGTTCCAGTCGAGCATAATCTTCCCAATCTTTAAATTGGCTCTCCCAAACCAACTTCTTAATTGCTGCATAAGAATTAGCTGCCCCACGTCTTAATTTTTTTAGAACTTGATCTCTAGTCTTTTCCAATGTAGTAGCATCACAAAGCTTATAAACAAGACCCCACTCTAAGGCTTTTTCTGCTGTCAAAGATTCTCCTGTCATTGCGAGCTGGGCAGCACGAGTGACACCGATGCTGCGACTCAATAAGTGAATGCCTCCAGCATCCGGGGCTAACCCTACTCCGACAAAAGCTTGAATGAATTTAGCTTTATCTGTAGCCAAACAGAAATCAGCCGCAACAGCCATATTGGCAGCTGCTCCAGCAACTGCACCATCTACCTCCATCAAAACTGGTTTAGGTATTTGTTTCATCTTATAAGAAATCGTATTAACCAATTCCGCAATTTTCGTTAATGAAGGAATATCATCCTCATCCACTGCACGTTTCATTTCAACCAAGTCACCACCAACTGAAAAAACTTTCCCATTAGCATTGATTAATATAAAATGTACAGCCGGATCCTCCTCTGCCAAGGATAGGGCTTCTAGAATCTCTTCACACATTGGAATATGAAAACCATTAGCGACCTCAGGCCGGTTTAACGTAATGATTGCTAAATCATTTTCAAAATGATAAATAATATGTTCCATCAGGACTCCTTTTTTCCTACGATAGTTAAATTATTTTATTATCAAAGTATATATTTTTAAAAAGTAGAAATCAAGTAAAAATAAACCAAATGTGTCTCATCCGAAAATAAGATTTGCTTTTTTCCGAATAATCATCGTATTTTCTTCATTGAAAAAAGCACCTCTTTCTGCTATAATCGTATAAAATACTTACTTGAGGAGCCCTTATGAAAGTTGTAAAATTTGGTGGAAGTTCTCTCGCTTCTGCTAGTCAATTAGAAAAAGTTTTAAACATTGTAAAAAGCGATCAGGAACGTCGTTTTGTGGTTGTTTCTGCACCCGGAAAACGCAATGCAGAGGATACAAAGGTTACCGATGCCTTAATCAAATATTATCGTGATTATGTAGCTGGAAACGATATTAGTAAAAGCCAGAACTGGATCATCGAACGCTATGCTGCTATGGTTAATGAACTAGGATTAAAGCCAGCTGTTTTAGAAAAAATTTCAAAAAGCATTCGTACCTTAGCAACACTACCTATTGAAGAGAATGAATTTCTCTACGATACTTTCCTTGCAGCTGGAGAAAACAACAATGCCAAGCTCATTGCTGCCTACTTTAACCAAAATGGCCTAGATGCGCGTTATGTTCACCCAAGAGAAGCTGGTATTGTCGTAACGAGTGAACCAGGGAATGCTCGTATTATTCCATCAAGCTATGATAAGATTGAAGAATTAACAAATAGTACTGAAGTCCTTGTCATTCCTGGTTTCTTTGGTGTAACTAAAGAAAATCAAATCTGTACCTTCTCACGTGGGGGATCAGACATTACAGGATCTATCATTGCCGCAGGTGTCAAGGCCGATCTCTACGAAAACTTTACAGATGTTGATGGTATCTTTGCAGCTCATCCTGGTATCATCCACCAACCACACTCTATCCCAGAATTAACATACCGTGAAATGCGTGAATTGGCCTACGCAGGATTCTCTGTCCTTCATGACGAAGCCCTGCTTCCTGCCTATCGTGGGAAAATTCCACTTGTTATCAAAAATACCAATAATCCTGAACATCCAGGTACTCGTATCCTTCTTAAACATACTAACGATAAATTCCCAGTAGTCGGAATTGCTGGTGACTCTGGTTTTGTTAGCATTAATATTTCTAAGTACCTAATGAACCGCGAAATTGGTTTTGGTAGAAAGGTTCTACAAATTCTTGAAGATCTCAATATCAGTTGGGAGCACATGCCAACAGGAATCGATGATTTGTCTATCATCCTTCGTTCTCGTGAATTAACTCCTATTAAAGAGGAGGAGATTCTTCGTCAGCTAGTTCAAAAGGCTGAAGTTGACCATGCTGAAATTGAACACGACCTCTCAATCATAATGATTGTAGGTGAAAAAATGAAGAGTCATATCGGAGTAACTGCCACTGCTACACGTGCTCTGTCTGAAAACAAGATCAACATACAGATGATGTCTCAGGGCTCTAGTGAAGTTTCTATTATGTTTGTTGTCAATAAAGATCAAGAAAAAGCAGCTATCAAAGCTCTCTACAATGCCTTTTTCGGTGAAAGTAAGGAAGACTAATCATGGTCCAATCTCTTAACAAAACAGTGCTACTCAATACAACAGGTACGTCCTACCTCTCTATAGCTGGAAAAGTTGGGAAATTCCTTGTCGGAGATCAGGCTTTAGAGTTTTACCCAGATGTCAATGTAGAACAATTTATCCAGATTCCTTGGAACCATATCAACCAGATTGGAGCCAATGTCACTGGTCGTAAAATCAGTCGCCACTTCGAAGTCTTCACAGATCGAGGAAAATTCCTCTTTGCATCAAAAGACTCAGGGGCTATTCTTAAAATTGCTCGTGAAAAGTTAGGAAATGACAAAGTTGTGAAACTACCAACATTGATCCAAACTATCTGTCAAAAATTTAAAAATCTATTTGCAAAAAAGTAGAAACTTTAGTATAATCAAAGCAACGGATAAGTAGGTTATCCTCTTCTTTCAGAAAGTCTGCGGGTGCTGTGAGCAGATAGGGGAGATAAGCGAAATTCTACCGTTGTCAACAATTCAATACACAATTAAGTGCACACCTGTGAAGTTGGATGGAACCGTGGCCCTGCCACTCCAACACTTTATCAGGTGTGCTTTTTTCATAAAAAGGAGTTCATATGTTAGATATCAAACGTATTCGTACGGACTTTGATGCTGTAGCTGAAAAATTAGCTACACGTGGTGTAGATGCTGCTATCTTGAATGAGATGAAAGAAATCGATGCTAAACGTCGTGACATCTTGGTCAAGGTTGAAACCCTCAAGGCAGAACGTAACACAGTTTCAGCTGAAATTGCCCAAGCTAAGCGCAACAAGGAAAATGCAGATGACAAGATTGCCGCTATGCAAACTCTATCTGCTGAGGTCAAAGCTTTGGACGCTGAATTGGCTGAAATCGATGCTAAATTAACAGAATTTACAACGACTCTTCCAAACATCCCTGCTGACAGCGTTCCTGTTGGAGCTGATGAAGATGACAATGTGGAAGTTCGCCGTTGGGGTACTCCACGTGAGTTTGACTTCGAGCCAAAAGCTCACTGGGACCTTGGTGAAGACCTTGATATTCTTGACTGGGAACGTGGAGCAAAAGTTACTGGTGCTCGCTTCCTCTTCTATAAAGGGCTTGGAGCTCGTCTAGAACGTGCTATCTACAACTTTATGCTAGATGAGCATGGAAAAGAAGGCTACACTGAAGTCATCACGCCTTACATAGTTAACCACGATTCAATGTTTGGAACTGGTCAATATCCAAAATTCAAGGAAGATACTTTTGAACTTAGCGATACCAACTTTGTCTTGATCCCAACTGCTGAAGTGCCTCTTACAAACTACTACCGCGATGAAATTCTTGATGGTAAGGATCTTCCAATCTACTTTACAGCTATGAGTCCTTCTTTCCGTTCTGAGGCTGGTTCAGCTGGTCGTGATACTCGTGGATTGATTCGTTTGCACCAATTCCACAAGGTTGAAATGGTGAAATTTGCCAAACCAGAAGAATCTTATGAAGAATTAGAAAAAATGACAGCTAACGCTGAAAATATCCTTCAAAAACTCAACCTTCCATACCGTGTCGTTGCCCTCTCAACTGGAGATATGGGCTTCTCAGCTGCTAAGACTTACGACTTGGAAGTTTGGATTCCAGCGCAAAATACTTACCGTGAAATCTCAAGCTGTTCAAATACGGAAGATTTCCAAGCTCGTCGTGCTCAAATCCGTTACCGTGACGAGGCTGATGGTAAAGTTAAACTTCTTCACACTTTGAACGGTTCTGGACTTGCTGTCGGACGTACAGTGGCTGCTATTCTTGAAAACTACCAAAATGCTGATGGTTCTGTTACTATTCCTGAAGTACTTCGTCCATACATGGGTGGTGCTGAAGTTATCAAACCATAAAAAATAAGGTTTAGCTATTTCTAGCTAGACCTTTTTTCGTAACCAAATCATATAAGCACCTAATACAAAGAGTAAATTAATTAAGCAAATAGCTGTTTCAGCCAGTACCAGATAATCTAAAATTGAAAGTTTCAAAATACCCTGAGCCATCTTAAGAGATGTTGCTGTGATAATAGTTGGGAAAGTGAGGGCTGAGAATGCTGGTTGAAAACCTTGTTCTAAAATATTGGGCAGGCGAGTCAAAACAAAGAAAAAGAAGGATTGGGAAGCCAAGATCATGACGATCAAGAGCCAAGTCGGTAGGCTTGCTCCTCCAACTCGAACCAGTGAGGCCAAGAGTAGAGAGAAAGGAGCACAATAGATTCCTTCTTGTCCCAAGAGTGCTGGAGGAAGAGGATTTTTTTGTAAATCCCTATAGATAAGGGGATAGAGACAAAAAGTCAAGAGAAAGCCAAAGATCAAGGCGCCATAAGCAATTTCTACAAGACCTACAACTGGATAAGTCAAAGTTGCTACTGCTATACCTACATATAGAACAGTCCAACTTGGTGTCGAATTGACCCGACGACCTGGACGGGCATAATTGACTGTAAAGTAAAGAATCAACGTCACATCTAAAAGAAAAGAAAACCACCAAAGTCCTTGTGCTAAAAGAGGAAAATGAGGGAACAGGCGTAGGACATAAGTCGATAAAATCATCCCAGCCATGGGAAAGGTGGCCATACCTGACAAAAGAGGCGGTTTGCTTAATTCCTGCTTGGTTTCTGACCAATTACTCAGATGAAGAATAAGAAAATAAACCCACAAAACCAAACCTGTCAGACTAAAGACATGTGACAAAAGTGGCCAAATATCTAAAATAAGATTTCCAGCTCCTGCCAAACCTAGCAAACAACCAGAAAATACCAAGGGGAGTTTTTTCATCCTAACCTCCAATAATCATGTTAGTTTCAGTATATCATAAAAGCGCTTAAATGAGGGGATAAAAAATGAAGTCCGATTATTTCAGACTTCATTTTACTCAGATATGAATTAAGCATAAGGTTGCAATTCTGGGTTAATTGGTGTATTGGCTAGATTGTTGGCATAGTTACAGAGACTTGCTAGGCTGACACCAAGAACCACATCCAAGGCATTTTGTTGAGTGTAGCCAGCTTCTAGAAACTCAGCTAGGGCTTCATCTCCTACACGACCCTTGGTATTGATAACTGCTAAGGTAAACTTAGCTAGGGTGTCCAATTTAGGATCTGTTTCAATTGGAGTACGATTGCGAAGGGCTTGAAGAAGGTCATCGTTCATCTGGATTTGTTTAATTGAAAAGGCTGTGTGACCTGCGACGCAGAAGGCACAACCATTTGTCACAGCTGCCGTGATTTGCACTACTTCGCGCTCAACAGGTGTCAGGCTGTTGCGACGGTTGATAGCTCCGACAGTACGGTAAGCCTCTAAAGCAGTTGGTGCATTAGCCAAGAGACCGATTAGGTTAGGAATATAGCCATTGTTATCTTTTTCTACTGTTTCAAGAACTTCTTTCACTTCTGCTGGTGCTGATTCTACTGTATGGATGGTAAATGTTGTCATTATAAAACCTCTTTTCATGTTGTTGAAACCTAGTCTATCACAGATTCTATACCGTGTATAATATATATTTTAAATTGCATCGATAGAAATTTTTTATGAAAGCAAAAAATCACACGCGATGTGTGATTCTATTATTTATTAAAATACTTTTTAGTCTCAGCAATAACAACTGGTGATAAAACTAAGAGAGCAATCAAGTTTGGCAGAGCCATCAAAGCGTTGACAATATCAGCAATAATCCATACCATATCCAACTCGATAAATCCTCCTAGCAAGACCATGAGCACAAAAATCACACGGTAAAGCCAGATAAAACGAACACCAAAGAGGAACTCGAAACAGCGTTCTCCATAGTAGTTCCAACCTAGAATCGTTGTAAAGGCAAAAAGTACAAGGAAGATGGTCAAGAGGGCAGGCCCAAAGTGTGAAAAGACTGTTGAGAAGGCTGACTGAGTCAAAGCCACTCCATTCAAGTCACTATTCCATACTCCAGTTACCAAGATGGTCAAACCAGTTAGAGTACAAATGATGAGGGTATCAATAAAGGTTCCTGTCATGGAAATCAAACCTTGCTCTACTGGTTCATTTGTCTTAGCTGCAGCAGCTGCAATGGGAGCAGAACCTAGACCAGATTCGTTTGAAAAGACACCACGCGCCACACCATTTTGAATAGCCATCCGAATGCTAGCACCGGCAAATCCACCTACCGCAGCAACAGGACTAAAAGCGGATGTCAAGATTAAAGCGATTGTAGCAGGGATTTTCTCAATATTAAAGAAAATAACTGTAAGAGTTCCCAAAATATAGATGATGGCCATAAAAGGAACAACGGTTGTTGAAACCTTTGAAATGGATTTGAGCCCGCCAAAAACTGCAATCGCTACAAAGACAGACAAGACAAGAGCTGTGATGGCTGGCGAAATCGTCGTCGTATTTTGGATAGATTCTGTAATGGAGTTCACTTGAGTGAAAGTCCCTATACCTAATAAGGCAACTAGTACTCCTGCAAGGGCAAAGAAGATAGCAAGGAGACGCCATTTTTCGCCCATACCCAAAAGGATGTAGTGCATGGGACCTCCTGCGACAGCACCGTTGTCATCCTTGGTCCGGTATTTAATGGCTAATAAGCCTTCCGCATACTTAGTTGCCATTCCAAAGAATGCAGCTATCCACATCCAAAATAGGGCGCCAGGTCCACCAACCTTAATCGCAGTTGCCACCCCAATAATGTTTCCAGTACCAACCGTCGCTGCTAGCGCCGTACACAAAGCCGCAAAGCTGGATACATCACCATGTCCCTTATCCTTAGTAAAAATAAGCTGGAAAGCCTTAGGTAGACGCAAAACCTGTAGGAAACCCAGACGAGCAGTTAAATAAATCCCCGTTCCTACCAATAAAATCAAGAGGGGAGGTCCCCAAGCAAAAGCATCGATTGATTTAAGCAATTCTAACATTTCCTTCTCCTATCTTTTCAACCCCAAAAGAAAGAGCACATGCAAGATACATGTACTCTGGAATGCTTAGATAAATGCTAAAAAGCGGTCTATCCTAGCTCTGTCCTTTTACCTGAGAGTTTGAGCAGTTGCCTGCCTTGCCCCTTCGGTGCCTTTACGGTCTCTCCAGAGTTCCGTCCATTTACAGTCATGAAAAATCAAACGATTTACCACTTCTATTAAACTTCATTCGGTGTTGGTATTTAATTGATTCTTATTTTACAAAAACTGTTGGATTTTGTCAATCTATTTTTGGAAAACTTATTTAACTTTGTAGTAAAAACTTCCAGCATTTCCATGCGCATGAGGCGCTTGGTGAATAATCATCCGATCCTTGCTAGTATAAGAAGCATCTTTCACATAATTTGGTTCAGTTACAGTTGGAATCACGACGCCTGCGGGAATCATATCTAGTTGAGCTCCAATTGTTGGTGCTCTATACCCAGTAATCAGGTAGCCATCACGAAAGACTGCACCATTTATATCTACATAAAATTCTGCTGGCTCTATTAATCCATTTTTACTAAAAACTAGATCTTGGCCCCCATTTCCTGTACTCCATCTTCCTTCTATACTTGAAAAATCTCCATTTTTGATAGCATTGATATCCATTTTACCTGAAGCATTTTGGTTCGTTGAAGGTGCCACTTCCGCAAACTTTTCTGTTACTGACTTCCAAGTCAAATTAGTTAAATTCATTCGAGTTCCCGGATTCAATTCTTCTTCCGTCAATGCCTCTTTGATTTTTTCTAGTTTTTCACCACTACTATTTAATTTCCAAACAGCATAGAAGGTTTTAGGATCTCCTGCAAAAGGGTTCCATTGAGTATAGAGATTACCATCTTCTAATAGATAAGCCTTAAAACGAGTTCCAAGCATCTGCATTTTATTTTCAGCATTGGTAAGGCGAGTAACTTTGCTATCTTTTAAAGTAAAGATATCTAACAATTCACTACCATTTTTGGATGATACAATTAGCTCATCCACACCATTTTTATCCATATCAACCATTGTGTAGGTAAATGCTTGACTGCGATCTGCCATACCTGCATAGATATTTGCCATTGTATTTATGCTATCTTTAACTTCTGACCTATGATCTAGAAGAAACTCATAATCCTCCAAAATACGATTATAGGGGCTATACTCTACAGCAGGCTTAGTTTCGACCTGTACTTTATCCGAACCAGCTACCCCAGGAATTTTTTCGGAAACAGACTTCCAGTTTAAGGTTTCAAGAGAAACGGGGGCACCTGTTCCAAGATCTGCTAATTCTTGAGCTTCCTTAGCCTTCACTAAAGACTGTCCATCTTGGCTGAACTGATAATGGGAATAGATGTGGCTAGTAGCTGAACCTGCTCCACGATAGAGTAGAGAATTATCTGGTAAGATATTGACCGTCATCCTCTCTCCAATCTGATCCAAGCGGTTTTCTTGATTGGTCAGACGAATGACCTTGTCATCTTTTAGAGTACGAATATCAAGCAGACTCTTTTCTCCACTCTTCATTTCAAGGGCAATCAAAAGTTCATCCACTCCGTCATTGTTCAAGTCTGTGGTATGGTATACCAGATCTGTATAAAAACCTTGAGAAGACTTGATTTGACTCGCTAAAGGATTGACATCCATATCACTAGATGCACTTCCTTTAGCTACTTTTTCATAATCATCCAGAACTTTATTATAGTAGCTATAGTCTTTATTTGTAGTCTTATTATCAGCAGCTGGTTCAGCTGTTTTATTCCAAGGTAGATACTGACAGCCTCCTAAAACTAGTGGCAGTAAAAGCGTTGTTACAAGTAATATCTTTTTCATATTTTCTCCCTTAGCTAAGAGAAAGGAAGTATACTAGACTAGTCCCTTATCCTTCTCTCCATTGTGTTTTGAACTTTTATCACTTATTTATCCTTTAAAGGTCACAATGGTAGCACCACTACCTCCAGCATTTTGTGGAGCATAACCAAAACTCTTGACATGTTTGTTTCTTTGTAAGTACTTAGTAACTCCCTCACGAATGACACCCGTACCGATACCATGTATGATATCAACCTGAGCCATATTATTAAGCAAGGCTTGGTCGATAAAAGCGTCAAGCTCATTCATGGCTTCTTCGTAGCGTTTACCACGGAGATCCAATCTTGCTTGTGGTCCCCGACCTGATGCACGTTTGACAATGTTGACTTGTTTCTTCTTGACTGGCTTTTCTTGTTGAGCCTGAACTAGGTCAAATTCTTTTTCTTCCAAGGTCATCTTAATCAGTCCTACTTGAGCTTCCCATCGACCGTCCTTTAGATGACTGGTTAAGGTACCACGCTGACCATAACTAAGTACAATGATATCATCTCCAACCTTGGGAGCCCTTTTTTTCTTGGCCTTTTGAAGGACCTTGTTCTTAGACAAATCTACTTTTTCTGGAGCCAATTTTTTCAATTTGGCCTTAGCTTCAATGATTTCGTGGGGCTTGAGTTGGGATTTACTGTGAAGATTTTTCAGAATCTGATCACTTTCACTCAAGGCCATATCTACAATTTCAGCAGCTTGTTCACGCGCTTTATTGAGCTCGGTTTCTTTTTCTCGATTGAGTTCATTATAAAGTTTCTTGAGGGCTCGGTTCATCTTGAGGTTTTCTTGTTCCACCTCACGGATATTGTCCAAGCGTTTGCGACTTTCCAAGGTTTGCTCTTCTAATTGTTCAATGATACGGTTAACATCATTGTCCTGATCGACTTGCTGACTAGCATCTCCTACAATAACCTCTGATAAGCCCAAACGTTTGGCAATCTCAAAGGCATTACTTCGACCAGGAACCCCCTGCATAAAGCGATAAGTTGGTCGAAGCGAAGCTGTGTCAAACTCCATGCTTGCATTTTGCACAAAGGCTGTCTCAATACCATAGGCCTTGAGTTCTGGATAGTGGGTTGTCGCCATGGTCTTGACCTGACGAAGACGAAGATCTTCCAAGATGGCCATAGCAAGTGCTGCTCCCTCTTGCGGATCAGTACCCGCACCCAACTCGTCTAAAAGTAAGAGTGAGTTTTGATTCACCTGTCCAAGAATCTGCACGATGTTGGTCATGTGGCTCGAGAAGGTAGATAAGCTCTGCTCAATAGACTGCTCATCCCCAATATCCGCAAAGATTTGGTCAAAGACAGCAACACGACTTCCCTTATCCGCTAAAATCGGTAAACCTGACTGGGCCATGACCTGAGTCAAGCCTAAGGTTTTGAGCATGATGGTCTTCCCACCTGTATTAGGACCTGTAATGACAATAGCTGTCAAGTCTTTCCCAAAATGAATATCATTTGCAACTGCATTTTTAACGAGTGGATGGCGCGCGTGAAGTAATTGAATCTCCTGTTGCTCTGATAGTTTAGGAACAACCGCTTGACTTTCTTGGATATAACGAACCTTAGCGCGAATCAAGTCTAGGTGACCAATAATCCAAGCGTCATTGGCAATCTCTGCTGCATGAGGACGAACACGTTCAGAAATTTCTTGTAGAATGTGAAGCATTTCATAACGCTCGTCTGCTCGCAGGCTAGCAATTTCTTCACTCAGTTTGACAACTTCACGAGGCTCTATATAAACGGTATTCCCACTAGCAGAAATATCATGAACTACACCTGCAATTTTGTTACGAAAGGTATTTTTTACTGGTAAGACTTGACGACCATTTCTGCTTGCTACAATGCCTTCTGTCAACATCTGTGCTTTTTGTTTGAGCAAATCTTGCAAGACATCTCGAACCTGACTTTCACTATCATGGATTTTTCGACGGATACGAGCCAATTCCTCACTAGCGAAATTTTCAATAAATCCTGCATCATTAAAGGCTTGCAGATTGCCTTGCAAATGCGGGAAATCATGCAACTTTTCAAACCAGATGGCTAGTTCTTGCAGGCTGATATTTTCTAAATCATCATAAAAACTTTGCAACTCTCGGCTAGAGAGAAGCACACGCTTCAAGAGCAAAAACTCCTCGATATTGAGGTCAGCCCCCATCTCTAGGCGCTTACAGACTCCTGCGATTTCCTTAGTTGCTAGAATCGCAAAATGCGGTTGTTCAACAAATAGGGCCTGCATTTCCTCCATCTCAGCAAAGGCTTGTTTGATTTTATCTACCTTCCCTGTTGGAGCCAACTCCCTCAGTTGCTCCAAGCCCTGTTCGGTCAACAAATGAGGTTCGAATAAGGCTTTGACCTTACTGAACTCTAATGTTTCTAAAATTTTCTTGTTCATTTTTATTTCCTTGTTTTTGATAGATAGGAAAAACTTGTAAATTCTCGATTACAAGACCTAATCCTTCTTCTACTTTTTAGTGAAATCTGTAAACAAAGGGCTAGGAAAATTCCTGCCCTTTTTATCCGATTAAATTTGTCACCCAGATTTGTTTGAGCAAACTGGTTGTTAGTGGTATGCTCTGGATGATGTGTTTTGCTACGATACTTTTTTCAAGTGGGTTTTGTATAGCTGCCATAGGAATAGTCGCAAGTATAGTCAAGCCCATTTGCAAAACAAATAAGGTCACCAACATAGACAAGATGCCTGCTGCAACTTGAAAGTATTTGCCTCCTAATTTTTGACTAGGAATTAGATGCAAAAAGAGTCCAAGCAAACGGCTGAGACAATAAACAAGCCCAAATACGAGTAAATAGCCGATACCTGCATAAAATACCTTATCCAGCTGGAAAAGTTGATCTGAAGGAAAGAAAAAAGTTCCCTGACCTTCTTGAGGATTTGTATAAGGAACGAGTAAATGAAATTGATCTCCAAGACTCTTGTAAAATTGCCCCGCTATATAGGCTGAAATCATGGCTGAGATCAGGTAATAAACCTGTAAAAGGAGACCTCTACGATAGCCAATATAAAATCCCCAAGCCAAAACCAATAGAAGAAAGAGTGAAATCATAAAGAATCCTCAATCTTGCTTTGTTCTTGCTTACAAGTCACGAGCTTGTGACGAAGTTCTTCTAATTCCTGTTCCTTATCATCAAACTCAATTTCACGGCTGAGTTGAGTCGAGAGACAGTTGACTGCTAACAAAATAGCGATTGTCTCATCATCTGCACTAGGCATTTGTTCTTTAATTGCTTGGTATTTTTCAGTTGCAACCCTGGCAATTTCCTCCATAAAGAGATTATCATGCTCACTCGTCAATGTTAATGTTTTTTTCCCGAATGTAAATTTGAATCGATTTAAATTTGCCATAAAATTCACCTCACGATATTATACCAAAATTCGCTAATTTTGTCATTTTTAACAAATTCTCTCTCTTTTATGGTAAAATAGAAGCTATGGCAAGTATCACACTAACACCTAGTGAAAAAGAAATTCAAGCTTTTATTAAAGCCAATCAAACCAGGATCACTTCTAGCAACAATCCCTATATACGCTATTTCTTGAGACTTCCTCAAGCAACGGTTTCCATCTATACTTCTGGAAAGGTTTTGTTACAAGGAGAAGGAGCTGAGAAATACGCCAGTTTCTTTGGCTATCAAGTTGTAGAGGAAAATGGTGGACAAAACTTCCCTTTGATTGGAACAGACGAGGTGGGAAATGGTTCCTACTTTGGTGGTCTTGCAGTCGTGGCTTCCTTTGTCACACCAGACCAGCATGACTTCTTACGAAAACTCGGTGTGGGGGATTCTAAAACTCTGACCGACCAAAAAATTCGTCAGATTGCTCCAATTCTCAAGGAAAAAATCCAACATCAAGCCCTACTTCTCTCACCAAGCAAGTACAATGAGGTCATCGGAGAACGCTATAATGCTGTTTCAGTCAAAGTGGCCCTCCATAATCAGGCTATCTATCTTCTCCTTCAAAAAGGAGTTGAGCCAGAGAAAATAGTGATTGATGCCTTTACTAGTGCTAAAAATTATGACAAGTACTTAATGCAAGAAACCAATCGTTTCAGCAATCCTATCAGCTTAGAAGAAAAGGCTGAAGGTAAATACTTAGCCGTAGCCGTTTCTTCCATCATAGCGCGTGATTTATTCCTTGAAAATCTTGAAAATCTTGGTAAAGAACTAGGCTACCAACTTCCTAGTGGGGCTGGAACGCAATCTGATAAGGTAGCGAGTCAAATCTTACAAGCTTATGGCATTCAGGGGCTCAACTTCTCTGCCAAACTACACTTTAAAAATACTGAAAAAGCTCAAAAACGTATAGAAAGGTAAGTTATGAAATTATTTAAACGATTTTTAAAAGAATGGGGAGGAATCATCCTGATTATGACCCTCCTAGTTTTAAGCCGTCTCTTCCTTTGGAGCAACGTCCGTGTAGAAGGACACTCTATGGACCCAACCCTAGCCGATGGCGAAGTCCTATTTGTTGTCAAACACCTTCCGATTAACCGTTTTGACATCGTGGTTGCGCATGAAGATGATGGGAATAAAGATATTGTGAAGCGCGTCATCGGAATGCCCGGTGATACGATTCGTTACCAAAATGATAAGCTCTACATCAATGACAAAGAAACTGATGAGCCTTATCTAGCTGACTACATCAAACGTTTCAAAGAAGACAAGCTACAAAGCACATACTCTGGTGCAGGTTTTGAAGGAGACAAAGGAACTTTCTTTAGAAGTATCGCTCAAAAAGCCCAAGCCTTTACAGTTGATGTCAACTACAATACTAACTTTAGCTTTACTGTTCCTGAAGGAGAATATCTTCTCCTCGGAGACGATCGCTTAGTTTCAAGCGATAGCCGTCATGTCGGAACATTCAAAGCCAAAGATATTACTGGAGAAGCTAAATTCCGTCTATGGCCGATGAATCGTATCGGAACATTTTAAAACGACTAAAAGGCCGAGAATCATCACTCTCTGCCTTTTTCTTCTATCATAAGAAAAAGCCCAACACCTTTCTAATCTAAATAGAAAGGTGAAACCTGCTCTTACTCATTTATGTAAAGGAATTTTATGGAAGTTTATTTTTCAGGAACTATTGAACGAATTATTTTTGAAAATCCCAGTAATTTTTATCGCATCCTTCTCTTAGATATCGAAGATACAGACACCGAAGATTTTGATGATGTTGAAATCATTGTCACAGGAACCATGGCTGATGTGATTGAGGGCGAAGACTATACTTTTTGGGGACAAATCGTTCAACACTCAAAATACGGCGAACAATTACAAATCAGCCGCTACGAGCGAGCAAAACCAACTAAAAAAGGGTTGGTCAAGTACTTTTCAAGCAACCACTTTAAGGGCATCGGTCTGAAGACAGCTCAAAAAATTGTTGATATTTATGGCGACAATACCATTGATGACATTCTACAAGATCCAAAAAAGCTAGAGAGCATTTCAGGACTCTCTGCTAAAAATCGTGAAGCATTTGTCTCTACTCTCCGACTCAACTACGGAACAGAGATGGTCTTGGCTAAACTTGCCAATTACGGTATTCCTAACAAACTAGCCTTTCAAATTCAAGATTTTTACAAGGAAGAAACACTGGATGTAGTTGAAAACTATCCCTACCAACTAGTCGAGGATATTAAAGGCTTAGGCTTTACCATCGCAGACCAACTAGCTGAGGAACTAGGAATTGAAAGTCAGGCTCCCGAACGCTTTCGCGCTGGACTCATCCATAGCCTTTTTCAGGCTTCTATGGAGACTGGAGATACCTATGTTGAAGCTAGGGATTTACTAGAACAAACCCTGACTCTCCTTGAATCCTCTCGTCCAGTCGAATTAGATCCGAGTCATGTTGCCCAAGAACTATCTTCTCTCATAGACGAAGACAAAGTTCAACAAATTGATACTAAAATTTTTGATAACAGCCTCTTTTTCGCTGAAGAAGGTATCCGTAGCCATCTCATGCGTATCCTTGAAAAAGGAAAACAAAAAAGCCAAAACTTAGACACAATTCAACAACATATCGCAACTGTCGAGGAAGAATTGGGTATTCACTACGACACTATCCAAAAGCAGGCTATCTGTGATGCCATTCAACATAAAGTCTTTATCCTAACAGGTGGACCTGGCACAGGTAAGACCACTGTTATCAATGGTATTATCGCTGTTTACGCCCTTTTAGAAGGACTTGATCTCAGAAAAAAAAGTAACCTACCCATACTACTAGCTGCTCCAACTGGTCGAGCAGCACGCCGTATGAATGAACTAACTGGTTTACCAAGTTCTACTATTCACCGTCATTTGGGAATGACCGGAGATGATGACACCAGCCACCTAGAGGATTATCTGGACGCTGACTTTATCATTGTAGATGAATTCTCTATGGTAGATACGTGGCTCGCCAACCAGCTCTTTTCTAACATTTCCTCTAGTAGTAAAATCCTTATCGTAGGAGATAGCGACCAGTTACCTTCTGTCAGTCCTGGGCAGGTTTTAGCTGATCTGCTTCATATTCCACTGATCCCCCAGACCCGCTTAGAGAAAATTTACCGCCAGAGTGAAGAATCCACTATTGTAACCCTAGCTAGTCAGATTAGACAGGGGATACTACCTGCAGACTTCACCCAGAAAAAGGCAGACCGTTCCTATTTTGAAATTGCAAGCAGCCTTATCCCAGCAAGTATTGAGAAAATCATAGCTGCAGCCCTAAGAAGTGGTATTCCCGCTTACGATATTCAAGTTCTAGCCCCCATGTATAGAGGAACAGCTGGGATTGATGCCATTAATCAGCTCATGCAGGACCTCCTCAATCCCCAGCAAAAAGACCAACTCAGTTTTGAAGCTCCCCAATGCCATTATCGTAAAGGAGACAAGATCATTCACCTAGTTAACGATGCGGAAATTAATGTCTTCAATGGCGATTTAGGATACATCACTGATTTGATTCCTGGCAAATACACCGAATCCAAACAGGACGAGATTATTCTTGATTTTGATGGCAACGAAGTCAATTACCCCCGTAACGAATGGTACAAGATTCGCCTAGCCTATGCCATGAGTATTCATAAGTCTCAAGGAAGTGAATTCCCAGTTGTCATCCTGCCCATTACCAGTTCTAGCAAACGTATGTTAGAGCGCAATCTGATCTACACAGCTATCACACGCGCAAAAAGTAAGCTCATACTGCTAGGTGAATTACAGGCCTTCGACTATGCTACCCAACACATTGGAACTGCCCGCAAGACTTATCTGATTGAACGCTTCAATGATCTACTAGAAACCTCTAAGGAATCAAGCACAGCCTCTACTGAATCCAGCACTCAAATCGATTCCAAACAATCTTATATCCTGACAGAAGAAAACTGGACTAGTATTCCAGCTATGATTGGAATAACAGATGCAGATTTAGCAGAAATTTTTGGAACTACACCACTATAACATTTACAGTAAATAAAGTCACCGTTGATATTATCGAACTAAAACATTGTATAGACATAAAAGGAGTTGCTCGCATATGAGCTAACTCCTTTTTATATTATTTGACATGTTTTGCAAGTTCTTCTTGCGCTTTTTGATACTCATCTGCAGTAACTGCCTTACCTTGAATTTCTAAATATTTGTACAAGAGTGGTTCACTTGTACCTTTGTTACCTGCTAAAGTAAATGGTACCATTTTAGACAAGATTGGACGACCTGTACGAGATGTCGTTGAAATAATCAAAGCACCATCTGTCAACTAAGCTTGGGCTTCAGCATACTTATTATAACGTTTTGTTACATAAAAAAAGAGAATACCAAGATGGTCTTCTCCATATTTTAGCTTCTCATTTCACTTATAGGAATATTGAATAGCCTCTTTAGTTACCTAATTCTTCCTCTACAACATTCAGTGCACGTTCAATGACTACATGCATGTCATAGTATTTGTAGTCTGCTAAGCGACCACAGAAAATTACCTTATCATTCTGCGCTGCTTCTTCTTGATATTTAGCAAACATAGCATTGTTTCTCTCATCATTGATTGGATAATAAGGTTCATCACCACGTTTCCAATCAGCTGGGTATTCACGAGTAATGACCGTTTTATCTTGCGTACCATACTCAAAATGTTTATGCTCAATAATGCGAGTATAAGGAATTTCTCGTTCTGTGTAGTTTACAACAGCATTTCCTTGATAGTTTTCTTCATCTAAAACTTCATGCTCAAAACGAAGGCTACGGTATTCTAATTCACCATGTTTGTAGTCAAAGTATTGATCAATCATCCCTGTAAAGACAACCTTTTCAGCAGAAGCTTCTAATTCTTGACGATTAGCAAAAAAGTCAACTCCAAGTTCTACTTCTACATCCTTCAGCATATTTTCGATGATAACATTATAGCCACCGATTGGAATTCCTTGGTAACGGTCATTGAAGTAGTTATTATCAAAAGTCAAACGAACTGGTAGACGTTTGATGATAAACGGTGGAAGGTCAGTCGCAGAACGTCCCCATTGCTTTTCAGTATATCCTTTAATCAACTTTTCATAAATATCTGGACCGATCAACTTGATGGCCTGTTCTTCCAAGTTTTTAGGTTCAACATCCTTCATATGAGCCGTTTGCTCAGCAATCTTATCTTTGACTTCTTGAGGAGTTTTTGTCCCCCACATAGCATAGAAAGTATTCATATTGAAAGGTAGATTATAAAGGATACCCTTGTAATTAGCTACAGGCGAGTTGATGTAGTTGTTAAACTCAGCAAACTGATTAACATAATCCCAAACTTTCTTATTAGAAGTATGGAAGATATGGGCACCATATTTATGAACATTAACTCCTTCAACATTCTCACAATAGATATTCCCACCAATGTGGTCACGTTTATCAATAACTTTTACTTTTTTTCCACGCTTGGTTGCCTCATAAGCAAAAATTGCTCCAGACAACCCAGCACCAACGATTAGATAATCGTACATCTTGTTCTCCTTTTTATAATTTGACGATTCGATTGAAGTAAGGAATCTTCATTAACATTCCAACAATAATAAAACTAACACTTAATGTAAACAGAGCAAAAAGTAAATATGCTCCGACAAAATTAAAACCAAATAGTTTTTCCCACACTTTCATAATATAAGTATGAATTATAAAAACTCCCATGGTTTGATTAGCAAGAAAAACAATCCATTTGTTTCTGTCTTGATTCAATGAAAGTGAGAATATAGTTAGAAATAATCCTAAACTTACAACTTTTACAAATAGAACATCATAAAAATATTCAGCAAAAAAATTATGGTAAGTAGTCTTTGCTAATAAAAATAGTATCACGGGCGAGACTAAGAATAAAAATATCGTAGCTATTTTCATCCATCTCTTAAACCTATGTTTGATAGTATTTATATCAAAATGAGCTATAAAACCACCTAAAAGATAATAGAAAAGCCAAGTCCATAATCTAAAGGTTTGTATAACATATATTTGTATCGGCATTTGAAGCACAATGTTTGTTAACTCAAAAATCAAACCGATGACTGCCAATAAAGATAAAATGTATAAATAACTTCTTTTGGAATTTAAAATTATTTTCATAACTGGTAAACATAGATAAATAAGAATCAATGCACCAAAAAACCAAAACTGAAAGAAATAACCTTTTTGCACCAACGAGCCTATAAGTTTTTTTATTGGATTAACTGCAAAATCCAGTTTAAATACCCAAACGATAAGGGTCCATGACACCACTGTTATTAGAATCCATTTTATTTTCTGAAATATATAGGAATAGGTAATTTCTCTCTTTCCTAATAATAAATAACCATTAACCATAAAAAATAGAGGGATTGAATAGGTTCCTAAATAATATAAATATGTCAAAATATTCCATGAACCTGCCTCTTTAAACCCACCCATAGCTGTGTGGAGTAAAACCACTCCAACACACGCAAGCACTTTTAGTAAGTCTAAATTAATATTCCTAGTTTTCTGCATTCTATTTCTTCCCAATAATTTGTTTTAATTCTTCCACATCTACCACTTTCAGAGAAAGAATTGCAAAAAGATAAATGATTCCACCAAGCACTGCAAATACTAAAACATTTATAGTTGGTGAAAAATGTATAACTGTTTTTAAACCTACCAGAATGCCATACATGGTAGCTGACGCTAGAACAATTTTTGTCAAAGATCCAATAATAGGAACTTCTTTTAGATAGTTACGAGTAAAGTATAATTGTATCGCCCATACTAACGCCTCTGTCAGAACAGAAACAATGGCTGCTCCGATATATCCAAGTTTAGGAAGGAATAGTAAGTTCAAACCTACACTGATAATTGCGGGAGCTGTTGTTGAAATCATGAATTCTTTATTTTTATTATGAGGAATTAAAATCTGAATTCCCATGATGTTGGTCCAACCAATAAAGAACATACGGAAAATCATAATGGCGATTGCATAACGTGCATCCTGAAAATCTTGACCAAGGAAAAACTGAACAAAATCATCATTCACAATCAAAATTCCTGCCATCATTGGAAAAATCACTAAATTATAAATCAGAAATGACATCTCATGCATTTTGTTAACCGCTTTATGATCCCCTGAAGATAAAAGATTTGAGACTCGTGGTAACATGACACTCCCCAATGAAGTTACTAAAGTTAATAGAATCTTTACTAATTTCATAGATTGATCATAAATTCCAACATCTCTTATTGAGGATAAAGAACCAAGCATCGTACTATCTAAAATCGCATAGAGCGATATAGCAACTTGTGGTAAAAATAATAAAATAACTGGCTTCAGATGCTGTTTAGCATATTCCCAATCAAAATGTGGTTTCCCAATAAATTTCCAAGCTGGTAACCACATACTAAGTTGCCCTAATAACTCAAATATCGTTAAAAGAAAAACATAAAGGTAGAGGTCACTAGCTGATTTTACAAATAAGAAAATCGAGGTTACCCCAATGATTTTCACAGTTATATTTCTTACTGTAATTTTTCGAAAATCCTCTATCCCTTGAAAAAGCCAGGAAATATCTAACCCTTTTGAGATTAAACTCAATCCAAGAATATAGGCTACTGGATTTTTCATAAAAGATACAGTGAGACACAGAAGGACATATAATAACAGAGAAAGAACTGTCGCACCTAATTGTAACGAATAGATACCCCAAAAGTTCTTTTCAATGTTTTTACGATGGCCTGAAATTACCTTTGTACCATAGTTAGCAACCCCAAGTGTTGCTAACAAGATAAAATAAGTCACTATCGAATTGAAATAACCATATGATCCTAAATCATCTGATGAAAAGACTCGTGTCACATATGGAGTTGTAATGATAGGTAGTATAATTACCAACAACTGATATGAGAGATTGTAGACGTAGTTTTTTAGAACTTTCATATTTTTCCATCCTGTTCATAATTTTTAAAACCTATATTTAAAACAATTTTCATAAAAACTACATTATAAATATTTTTCATAATCTCTCTATTAAACTATATTTGTTTTTTTAGTTTAACAAAGATAAGTTTTTTATACTATCTTAATCGTAAATATAGTTTCGGATTTAAACTAAAAATCAAATATTTAATTTTTAACTTCCACGTTAATTTTTTATTCAATACTAAAGATCCTAGTTTTACCTTTAACAAATATTGATCCCTAGTAAAATCTGTAAAACCTGAATCAGCTTTTGATCCAATAACTGCAAAACCGCCCATTAATTTTTTCGCTTGTAGAGATTGTTTTAATCCTACACTTTGATTGTATACTCTCTTAACAACTTCCTCATTTTTCGCAACAGCATCAAAAAAATCATATCTTTTTTCAGTGAAGGTTGAACGAACAATACTTCCTTCCCTACGATAGTAATTGTAAGTTTCAAGAGGACTTATAACAATTTTTTCAGCTAATGCTAGATGCTCTGCTACAACATAAAAATCCTCATAGATTTTCCCGACCGGAAACGGAATACTCTCTAAGATGCTCTTACGATAGAGCTTAGCACAAGCAGATACTGTCGCAATTTTATCTTCCAACATCCATTCCAAAGCTTTTTCTTTTGAAATTAGGCTCAAACCTTCATAGTCTGACGTCTTAAGATGATAAGAACTATAATCATTATACTTTGAAGTTGCTTTTACCTTAGTTGAAATCAAGTCGGCTTGAAATTTTTCCTGTATTTTTACAATTAATTCAAGCGTGTAATCTTCAAGGTAATCATCTGGATCTAAAAAGAAAATCCAATCCGAGTTGGCTTTTGTTACTCCAAAATTACGCGCTTCAGACAAACCACCATTTTCCTTATGAAAAATATGGATATTTTCATATTTTTGAGCGTAATCATCACATAAGCGAGGGGAATCATCTGTTGAACCGTCATTGACGAGGATTACTTCAAAGTTTTGATAGGTTTGTTTCAGCAAACTTTCTATCGCATAATGTAAATAGTCTGCGACGTTATATACCGGAACAACAATGCTAATATACATGCTAAATCCCTCTCTCCTTTTCTTTCTTTTTAGAGTATTTCTTCAATATTGGATTAAAGAGCAATCTTAGAATATAGTTTGTTTTATAATTTAAATAAGACAATCTATCAAATCTTTTTACAGGGTTATACCTATAGGAACTTTGATCAATTTTGCTATATAGTTCTTTTACCAAGTTCTCAGAATCATTGACCATCCAGGACAAATCAACCTGCAAGCTAATGAGATAAACCAATGTTTCAGAAACAACTAGATTTAGAACGGGTTCACTTTTTATTTTTGAAAAATAGTCTAGTACTGATTTTGTAACAGTCAAATGGTGATGAACATTACGCTTCATACTCTCAATATTCATACTTTGTCCTGGTCTACCTATGTAGTATTGATAAATATCATAATTCCAATAACTAAAACTATGAACATACTCTAATGGAAAGAGTGTATATTGAATATCAACATAAAATGTTTTTTCACTCAAACGAATCTTGTTATCTGATAAGATAGAGGTCCTATAAGTAACCGAGTGCATTGGAATTCGAACATTTGGAATTCCTGAATATTTCTTACCAACTTCATACTTGTCAACAAAATCATTTCGTATTGTAGTGTTGTTATAGACATGCTGTTCTGTAAAATCAGTCAACACCATATCCACATCAACAGTTTCAAGAACATCTAAAAATTTTTCAAAATCTGACGGAATGATCCAGTCATCCCCATCAATCACTTTAAAAAATTTTCCTTTTGCTTCTTGAATACCACGATTTATAGTCGAACCGTGCCCACCGTTTTCTTTTGTTACTACACGCCCATTCAGCAAGGAATCTTTGGATAGTATTTCTTCTGCCACTTGAGCTGTATCATCTGTACTTCCATCATTCACAACCAGTACTTCAAATTTATTTTTATAATCTGGGTGTACTTGTTGGAAAGATTCAATTCCTTTTGAAATATAGTCCTGAATATTATAACTAGGCATTACAACTGTTAATAAACAATCCTTCATCATACCTCCTAAATAGTCTCAATCAATTCAATCCATTGATTAAGAATTTTATCTTTATCGAATTTATCCATATTATCTTTTGCGTGTTCTGAGAAAGACTGCCTCAAAACTTCATCTTCCATCAGTTCAAGCAATTCTTCACTCAGCTTGTCCGTATCATAACACTCAACCAGATAGCCATTAACTCCATTTTCAACAATTTCATTCGGTCCTGTCGGACAACTAAAGCTAACAATAGGAAGATTATATTGTTGTGCTTCCAATAATACTAGAGGCAGACCCTCATAGCGAGAAGTCATAACATAGATACTATGATTAGGATAAATATTTTCAGTTCCCTTTACATTACCTTTAAAATTTACTTGAGACAACACACCACCTTGTACTAGTTTCCTATTTAGGGCATTTTCAATAATCTTATCTCCTGATCCATAGATATCCCACTGCCACTCTGGATGTTTAGATAATACTTTTATAGCTACTTCAGCGAGATAATCATAGCCCTTTTGGTTATGAAATCTACCAACTGTAACTATTTTTTTCGCAAGTTTGTCATATTTAATATTGTTTGAATTTACTTCGTCTATCCAATTATATATCGAGTCAACTTTCGTGATAGGAATGTTGTATTGTTGTGAATATTTTAAACGATCTTCTTCCGTCAATGTTATAACTTTATCAAAAAACTTTGCTCCTATATATCTTTGAATTTTACGGCTTCTTCCGTCCTGGAATTCTAAACTATGGTGATCGCAAAAAACAATTTTGACTTTTAGACCAATAGTAGCTAATTTTATCATGATATTTGTTAATGGAGCTATCGAAAAAATCACCTCTATTTTTTCTTTTTTTATATACTCTCTTAGCTTAGAAGTCAATTTTAAGATAGCAGTTCTGATACGTATATCCCCTTTAAAAAAATTTACTAATTCCACATTTGAATTGATGTCATAGTTTATAAATCCGTTTTCATCTAAAAGAATTGAGACTAATTTCACATCATAAAAGCGAGATAATTCATTCGCCATATTTATGGCTACTTTCTCAGCCCCACCAATTTTACTAAGATTATATCTAACAATTGCTATTTTTTTCATCTTTAAACTACACTTTTCCTTCATTCTCACCAAGTGATATAATTTCATAGTGGTGAAAAACCCTTTTTTCTTCCGGCGGTAATTGCATATAATCCGCTCCATAAATTGCTGTTAAATACTCTCTAAATTTGTGAGGACAAGAAAGTTTAAGATCTTCAAATTGTAATAAGACCGGTTGTCCAAAATAGTCACTTGGTACGATTTCTCTTAATTTATAAGCTCCCGTATAATTCCCTGCGAAACCTTCATTAAAAGAATATTTTTTGATTGTCTGTAAATATTTTTTTTGCGCCCAAGAGAAGGAAACAACCTTCTCTATTTTTACCACGTTAGCAATTCTAATAATCACTTTTTCAAACCATGGACGATTTTCTTTTTTCTGATTTACTAGACTGTTGAATTGTGAAAGCTGAACCATCATTCTGGTATATAAATATCTATAAGAATGATATTTTTTCTTTAACGGGTTAGAAGGCATCCCATCCAATGGAAAAATGTCTATCCACAAACTCTCTTCCTGTTCCTCATTGCTATAATTCATGATTATTTTTGTAGAATCATCACGAATCACAGAGAAGGCTTTTTTATAATTTGATGTGTCTTCGCTTAAAAACTTGTAGTTATCTGACAAGGCATTTGAAGCTATTTTCTTAAATTTCTCATAATCTTCTCTTGGCATTCCAATATCTATATCATCATCCCAAGGTATGAATCCTTTATGACGTACAGCTCCTAGTAAGGTACCACCTAGAGCATAGTAGGTCAGGTTATTATCTTTGCAAATGCTAATAAACTCCTTCAAGATAGATAAAATTTTATCTTGAATAATTTTGATATCCGACATACTTTCCTCCTACGTAAAGAGAGTGAAGGTTGATTATTTTTTTCAATACTGCACCTTTTTGAATATGATAACCTATATTTAACTAATAATTTCGGTGTTTAACTACATGCTTTTTTCAAATAAATTATACTCTAATTCCTCATTACTTGATTCAGAAAATTGATAATCTGAGTAAATTAAACTTCCTATCAAAATCCAAAAGATATTGTAATGAAGGTACAAGTTTAGATCGTCTATCATAGATTGAAAACTCATCACAATTAAAATAAAAGCAATAATCCACTGATTTTTCTTGATAGCTTTAGAAAGTGTTAACGTTAATAGCGTTACCATTAAAACTAGAACGAGTAAACCAAATTTTTGTAGAACTTGAATATACAAATTATCAACATACAGATATGTCTGATAATTTCTAACTCCTTCAACGGTCAGACCATTGCCATTCCATTCAACTGGTTTCCCAAATAAACCAAAACCGAATAATTCCAGAGATTTATTAGCCAAGTATAATCTACCACCTAACATCTGATTTAACTTGAATAAGAAACTATTTACAAAAGAATTGTTTGATCCGAGATAATTTATTGTAATCCAAAAGCTAATTATTGCATTTACAATAAAGGTAAGTTTGAAAACATTTAACACATTTCCTAACTTAGATAACATATTAGGGAACCACTTTATTAGTATATTGAAGACTAACAATATACAAGAATTGTAAAATGTTAAGCGAGAATCAGTTTGTCCATATATCCAATACACAGACAAGGATAGTAATAACCACTGCCAATACCTTATATTGTTTTTATTTATATAGAGTACAATAGCAACTACATTCATAAGTAGGATCGATGGAAGTAAGGCATATCTGAACCCTAGATAACTACGAACTCGAGTCCCAGAAATTTCTAAATAGTTTGTAATAACTCCCATATTTGCGCTAACTATAACAAACAGTAACATCAGAACACTTACTAGTAAGGAAGTTTTTGCTACACTTTTAAAAGGAATATCACGTAAAGCGTAAATAAATATTATCCCTATTGCAATATTTGAGCTTAAAGTACTTATTTTCCCTATAATCAAATAAATTGAAACTGTAATAATTAAACCTATAATAGCTCTAAAATCATATTCCTTTTTATATAACTCTTTTATACCTAACAGAGCAAGTGAGAGGGTTATCAGAACCTTATTAGCAATTCTTGGTAGATGTTGAACATAAAAAGTAGCTTCTAAAATTGAAACAATTAAAAATATTCCTAGAGCAGCAAGAGCTAAAATTTCTGGCAAAGACCTTTTTTGTACTACTATTTTCATCACTATTTTTATTCCTAACTAAAAACTCTGTCCATATTTTTTCCCGAAAAATTTTGCCTGTAAAAATGATTTACATTTTTTTATCAGACTAATTTTTTCCATATAAATAAACGGCACTTCTTTAACACGTAAATCTTGATTGATCAACCAAACATTAAATAACCGCTCGCTTACACGTCCAAATAATCTAGCATCAAAATCAGAGTATCCAGAAATATCCAATCTTTTGTATAACTCATCAATAATTGGGAACAACCACTCACAATATGCTACTACATTATCTTTTGACATGATAAACATGTTAAACATATATCCACTACGATGTTTCATCACCTTATCAAATATATCTAAATAATCTGGGTTCAATTCACAAATAATTTGGCGAGTGAGATCTAGATGGCTTGCATCATGTGTATGTGCATAGTGAGAATAAAGAGTTTCAATATAATATTTTCGTTTACGGGGAACAACAACATCATAATCTAGCATTAATTTTTCGACTTCTGATTTAGATAAAATGATATTATCCGTATTAAGATCTTCGCGATAAGTTTGACTCTTTGATGTAAAATAACGACGGTAATGTACCAATCCAAGATAGTCACAGTCTAAGTTTTTCCACGCCCAATATAGCCCAGTTAACTCACAATAATAAGGATTTAAGTGCGAGATATTATCACCTTCATTATCACATTGATAGCCTAATTTTGTTTTTCCTTCACTACCAACATGAATCGGAAAATATAGTTCGTTGTCAACAGGCATTTTAAATTTCTTGTGTGTTGCCACGATAATTTTATATTTTTTTGTCATTTATTTAACCTAGTTTTAAAATCCCTAACTAAATCTTAAAAGGTTTAGCAATTCTTTTCGTTAAAGTCACAATCAACTTCAACCCCAGAAATAATAAACCAAATTATTTATTAATAATCTCTTTACTAAAAAATGAAATGCGAATAGCACTATAAAATGATTCGCATTCAGTTTCATTTTCAAATATTATCTTTTTAAAAATGTATCTTTTATACTTAATGAGCTCCTTCTCTAATTAACACCTGTTTTATAGTTAAAAAGAAAATTTTCACATCCAACATAAAAGACTGATTCTTTGGATAGTAGAGCTCCATTTCACAACGCTCAGGGTAATGAACTTCACTTCTTCCTGAAATTTGCCATACCCCTGTAATTCCTGGACGCACAGATAATAAAATTTTCTGTTCTTCCTCAGAATACTCTTTCAACTCATTGTCCAAAATCGGCCTTGGTCCAATAAGACTCATATCTCCTAGTATCAAATTTATAAACTGCGGAAATTCATCAATGCTTGTTTTTCTTATAAAATCACCAATATTAGTAAGTCTGGGATCTTCATCGGGTGGTAATTTGTAACTATTTTCTTTATATTTCGCATATAACTCTTTATTATCAGTTAAAATTTCCTCTGCATTTTCAACCATTGATCTGAATTTATAAATTTTAAATTTTTTTCCAAAACGTCCTACTCTATATTGTGTAAAGAAAATACTTCCCTTATAGCCTTTTACTTTATAAATTATAAAGATAATTAAAGAACACGGTAAAACTATAAATATTGTCCCAAGAAAACCAATTACAATATCCATAATCTTTTTAAAACCAATATAGATAATATTGTTTTTTCTCACAATATCCTTCCTCTCTTCATAATAATCCTAAACGGTTTTCATTTATGAAAAATCTTACTTTTTCCCATAATTTCCATAGGAACCATAGGATCCATATCCACCATAAGCTCCGTATCGCTCTACTGTTGTGTTAAATTTATTTAAGACTACACCTAAAAATGGTACCCCAGTCTGTTCCAATTGTTCTTTAGCCTTCAATACATCACGACGTTTTGTTTCTCCTGCCGCTGTTACCAAAATAGACGCGTCACATTTTTGAGCAATAATAGCCGCATCAATGACCATCCCAATCGGTGCTGTATCGACAATAACATAATCAAAATACTTACGTAATGTATCAATCATAGTGTCGAAATTCTCACTTTGGAGAAGAGCTGTTGGATTTGGTGAGATAGGTCCTGCCTGAATCACAAATAAATTGTCAACATTGGTATCACACAAACCATGAGATAAATCTGTTGTTCCTGATAAGAAGTCAGTTAAACCAGTAATTTTTTCCCGTGATTTAAAGACCCCAGACATTACCGAGTTACGAATATCAGCATCTACTAATAAGGTTTTATAACCTGCTCTTGCAAAAGCCAAGGCTATATTTGTTGAGGTAGTTGATTTTCCTTCACCAGGTTTTACTGATGATACAGAAATCACCTTCAGATTATTACCACTCAATTGAATATTGGTACGCAAAGCATTATAATGTTCTTCGGCTCTTTTTGCAAAAACCAAACGCTTTTGTGCTATTTCTAATGTTGCCATATTTTCTCCCTTATTTTAACTTGTCTAAATCAGGAATAATTCCTAGAAGCGAAACCTGCATGACCTCTTCCACATCTTCTGGTCGTTTCACACGATCATCCAACAATTCAATTAATAACACTGCAACAAGCATCACAGTAGCACCTACTAAGAAAGCAAGTAAGGTATTGCGACGGATATTAGGAGAGGAAGGATTTACTGCGGGTCTTGCATCCTCTAGAGTTGTCACATCTGAGACACGAGTTACAGAAATAATTTTTTCAGCAGCGACATCACGAACAGCGTTTGCAATACGACTAGCCTCTTCTGGCTGATGATCTTTAACAACAATCGATACAATACGAGTATCTACCGGTACCGTTACCTGTATCTTCTTAGCCAACTCTTTAACCGTTGCCCCTAATTTGAGATTTGCAATAACTTTTTCTAATACATCCTGAGAAAGAATGATTTCCTTGTAGTCTTTTACAAGGTATGATCCAGCTTGCAAGTCTTGGTTGGTCAAGCCTGGTTTATCTCCCTGATTACGGTTAACGACATAAATACGCGTCGTACTTGTGTACTCTGGCGTCAGCACAAAACTACTTACTCCAAAAGAAAGTACAGCAGCAACAAATGCTGTTAGTAGAATAACAATTTTTTTCTTCCAAAGGATTTTTAACAATTGAAAAACATCAATTGAGATTTCTTTATTCTCTTTCATATTAACTCCTAAATAATTTGATTTTCAATGATTAAGCGAGGATTTTCGATAAAGAGTTCTCTCGCCCTTCTTTTACCATATTTCTTTGCTATGAGCTCATATGCTTCTTCCATATAAGGAGGTCTTTGATCTAGATTGTGCATATCACTTGCCACAACATGAACCAAATCTCTATCAAGAAAATACCGAGCTCGTTTCTTCATAAATTTATAGGTATCTCCAAATAACTTTGGCTTTAAGATACTGGAACTATTGATTTGAGTGTAACACCCCATATCAATCAACTCTTTGACACGCTTTTCGTTATTTTCCAACTCATGATAACGTTCAATGTGAGCAACTACAGGTGTTATACCAAGCATGAGAACATTGCTTAAAGCAGTATGAATTTCCCTATAAGGGGTAGCCATACTAAACTCAATAAGGGCATACCGTGTCTCATTGAGTCTTGGAATCACTTGCTTCTCTAATTTCTCAAGTACATCATGGGTGTAATAAATTTCTGCACCATAAAGAATTGTCAAGTCAGGGGCCACTTCTTTAGCCAGTTCTTTAACCTCTTTAAAATGAGCCTCTATCACTTCCTCAGGAGTTTCAAACATCCCTTTGCGTCGATGAGAGGTCGATACAATAGTCCGAACTCCTTGTCTGTAGGCTTCTGTCAAGAGAGCTTTACTTTCTTGCTTGGATTTTGGACCATCATCCACACCAAATACGATATGAGAATGAATATCAATCATGATATATTATCTTCCTTCCATCACATCTTTGATAGCCGTTTTCACGGATTCTAAGCTACTATCACTAATTTCCATCATGTAGAGGTTACTGTCAGGCATTGCATATGATGGCAAGCCCATTCGACCTGTACCTTTTAAGTCCTGTGAAGTTACCTGATAAGAACCACCCTGCTCAAGCTGAGTATTTATTAAACTAATCATAGTTTCGATTGGCATATTAGTCTGTAGTGAATCTTGTAAGCCTTGAATAATCGTATCATAATTTTTCAGAGCTTCAGATGAAGTCAACTTCTGAATAATCGCCACGATTACTTTTTGCTGATTGCGCCCACGATCTCGATCCCCATCAGCTAATGAATACCTTTCCCGAACAAATCCAAGAGCCTGTTCTGAGTCAAGATGGACATTTCCTACAGGATAAAATTTCCCATTTGTATGAGCTCTGAATTCCTGATCATTATAAACATCAATTCCACCAATCAAATCAATTAATTTCAAGAAAGAGGTGAAATTTAAGCGAGCATAGTAGTTTAAATCAATTCCATAAAGATTTTCCAAAGTATGAATGGAGGCATCTACCCCATAGATACCCGCATGGGTTAATTTATCTTTTTGGTTATTCCCACCATCTGCGATTGAAACATAAGAATCACGAGGTGTTGTTGTTAAAAGAATCTTTTTCGTTTCACGATTCACTGTCATAATAATATTGACATCTGAACGAGAAACGGAACTAATAGGCCCATAAGTATCAATACCACTTACATAAATATTGAAACTATCTCCCTTGACAGACTTGGGAGTTTCAACTGTCTTTGTTAGATCCTTTGTATAAATTTTCTTGATCTTAGATGCATAATCAGGATAATCTGCTTCAATGATATTTTCAAATACACTATTTAAAACGATAGCCTTTGCTTCACCTGATAACAAACTCTTATAAGCTGCCAAATAAGAACTACTCTCTTCAACTGTTAGCTCCTTATTTTGAGTAGTCTTTATATCTTCTAGGAGCTGTTGAATATTGGCCTTATCTGTCGCAGTTGGAGCTGTAAGACTAGTCACTTCTCCAATATTGTCAATTGGACTATCGGCAAGTACAGCTACACTCATAGAATAATTTGAGTAATTAGATGTGGCATTCAAGTGACTGGTAAAGCCAATAAACTGTCCTACTGCAAATAGTGATGTCCCATTAATCAAAATACCACAGATCAATAAAAACAAAGTAAAATTTTTAGCTTTTTTAGCTTTTATCAAGTAGAAAATTACAATAGCTAGCACTACAATCAAGACCGTAGCCAAGATATTCAAATAACGAAATGCTAGCAGATTATACCTAAAAATCAAAAACAATAAAAAGACCGCTAGTATTGTGTAGACAAGCAGCAACCCCCAACTAATGATTGTTTTTGTTTTCCCTTGACGAGTTCGCTTCGATAACTTACTCACGATATACCTCTGTATTTAATTTTTATTTCCTTTCATTATACCATAAAAAGAGATAATTGTGGAGGAAATCCGTTCCAGTAAGGCGTTTTCATCCACTTTCCTCACTCTTTTTTTCATTTTCAAACCATTTCATGTATAAATTTGACATAACTATCTGATTTTGATAAAAAAGCAAGGTCCCTTATAGAACCTTGCTAAAGATTATTTCACATGTTTTTCTGCTTCTTTTTGAGCTTTTTCGATTGCTTTTTTACTTTCTTGCTCCCACTTGTTCTTAGCTTCTTCGAACTGCTTAGTTGTCACAGTATCTTTTTGCAACTTCATATATTTATAGTTAAATCCGTCACCCTTGATACCAACTAATGAGAATCCTCTTGTAAATGGAGTCACTTTGGTGACAGAGGCTGTTCCACCATTTGACATAGCTGACATTAGTAAAGAATTGTCAATCATCCAAGCCTGAGCATCGGCATATTTTTCATAACGTTTTTCAACGTTATTATTCTCAGCATCTGCTTCTTTCAGCATGTTTGTGTAAGTATCCAAACCAAGGCTCTTAATCTTTTCTAGATCAGCTTTAGAGTCTAGTCCAAATATCTTAAGATAGAAACCATCTTCTGCATTAAACGGATTTAGATAAGTAGATGGATCTTGGTAATCCGGTGACCAACCATCTAAATTCAAATCATAATCACGATCTGCAGGGGTTGGTGCTAGAAAGGCGACATTTGTATATTCATCGGTAGAAAGTTGATGTACATCAATCACAATATTTTCAGCACCCAAAACTGTTTCAAGCGTCTGCTTGATAGAGTTCATACCTGCCGCAACATTTTTATTAGTTTGATCAACAGCTACATCTAGATGAATTGGGAAGGTCACACCTTGACTTGAGAGCTCTTTTTTAGCTTTATCAAATTTAGCCTGAGCTTTTTCTTTGTTAAAATAAGCATCTTGAGCATCAGCCAAGTTCATGTTTGACCACTCTGTCCCGTAGTTTACCAATTTTGAAGCCACTACTTCTCCAAAAGTTTTATCTCCAACTTGAACAAATGTTGGTGGAACTAACATGTTACGCAGAGTCTTGCTAGCT
Source organism: Streptococcus sp. SK643 (assembly GCF_000259505.1). Classification (GTDB taxonomy): domain Bacteria; phylum Bacillota; class Bacilli; order Lactobacillales; family Streptococcaceae; genus Streptococcus. Next base: position 8,873 of record NZ_AJMM01000017.1, on the reverse strand, counting down.
GCTTCTTCGCCATTTGACTGGGCAGAGTAGGCAGTACGATCCAAGGCAAAGTTCACCGCTTGTCGGAAGTTTTTATTTAACACAGCTGCTTCTGTTGACTTTTTCTGCTCATCTGTTGTTTTAGAAGTATGATTGTAAGCCTTACGATTGACATTGAAATTAAAGTACCACGAAGTCTTATCTTGCAAGCTATAAATGATATTATCCTTATATTTTTCTTTTGTCTTAGCAAAATTTGAACTATTTGGATAAACACTTGCAATTGAATAAGCTCCACTTTCAAAATTACGGATTGTCAATTCTTGGTCGGAACCATCGAAGTAAGCTAATTTTACATGTTCAATGGATACTTTATCTTGATCATAGTAATGTGGATTCTTCACATACTCGATAGATGATTTTGATGTGAACTCTTTTAACAAATAAGGACCACTGTATAGAATGCTATCTGGTGAAAGAGTACCAAAATCCTTGCCTTTTGAATTTAAAAATTCTTCGTTAACCGGGAAAAGAATATTGTTAGTCGTTTTTGAGTTCCAATACGGCTCAGGACGCGATAAAGTATACTCAACTGTATGGTCATCTAAAGCTTTAACACCTACTTTTGAAAAATCAGAATCAGCACCTGTAATATAATCATTTAAGCCCTTGATTGAATTTTGAATCAAGTCAAGCGCCTGTGATTTGTTATCTACTGCATATTTAATACCCGTAACAAAATCTTGAGCTTTTACTGGAGCATATTCTTCACCATCGGCTGTAAACCATTTTGCATCTTTTCTTAGTTTGTAAGTATACGTTAACCCATCTTTAGAAACAGTCCAATCTTCTGCTAGTGATGGAACAAGGTTCCCGTAATTATCATTTTCTAACAAACCATCTACCAAGTTGGTAATAATAGACGTATTATCTGCATAATAGTCTAATAAATAATTAAATGTTGTTGGGTTTCCACTAAAGGTTGACGAGTAAGTTTTTGTATCTGTACCTGACTGGCCACAAGCAGCTAACAACAAGCTCGCTGCAAAAGTTAAGCCTAAACCAAGGACTTTCTTTTGAGTTTTCATGCATCTCTCCTTATATGTCAGTTTTTATAACATAAGTTTATTTTACCAAAAATCACTCAAATTGTAAAGAAACTTAAACTTTATAATGAAATTTTATAAGATTTATACATAAAAAAGCAAAGGATTTCTGTCTTTCATACAGTCCTCCCTTGTTTTTATACGATTTCATTTTTAGATTTTTCTGTAAAAAATGTCTATAGTAATTCCACACAGAAAGCATCCCATGGAGCTAAGATATGTTTTTCAAAGATTTCTTGAGCTAGGGTGTTTTCAATCAAGACAGATTTGACTTCTTCTTCTACGGTCAAGTCTTGTTTTTCATTGGACAAGTTAGCCACAACCAGGAAGCGACGGTCGCCATCTTTACGGATATAAGCAAAGACCTTGTCAGCCGTATCAAGCAATTCAAAGTCGGCTTGAATCAGCCAGCTGTTTTCCTTGCGGATTTGGACCAACTTCTGATAAGTATAAAAAATAGAATCTGGATTCGCCAGCACTTCTTGAACGTTGATTGCTTGATAGTTTGGATTCACTTCCAACCAAGGTTGACCTGTTGAGAAACCAGCATTTTTGCTCTCGTCCCATTGCATAGGGGTACGGGCATTGTCACGTCCAATGACACGGATACTGTCCATGATTTCTTCCATCGAAACACCTTTTTCAAGAGCCTCACGCGCATAGTTGAGAGATTCAATATCTTCTACTTGATCCAGTGTTTCAAACGGATAATTGGTCATCCCAATCTCCTCACCCTGGTAGATATAAGGTGTCCCTCTCATGAGATGAAGCAAAATTGCAAAGGCTTTGGCAGATTTTTCACGGTATTCTTGGTCATTTCCCCAGATTGAGACGATACGAGGAAGGTCATGATTGTTCCAGAAGAGCGAATTCCAGCCGTCCTCAACTCCTAGTTCTGTCTGCCATTTGTTGAAAATCTCTTTCAACTTACTGATATTCAGCTCTTTTTGATAGTGCCATTTAGGCTCTCCTTCTTGATACTGAAGACAAATATGTTCAAACTGGAAAATCATAGACAATTCTTGCCCCTCCGGATCAGAGTAGAGCTTAGCAATCTCTGGAGTTGCACCCCAGGTTTCCCCCACTGTCAAGAGATTCTTATCTCCAAAGGTTGCCTGATTCATCTCCTTGAGATAGGGATGGAGCATGGGACCATTATTGACTACCTTCTCGTCAGGAATTTTCCCAATCATGTCAATGACATCCATGCGGAAACCACCAATGCCTTTATCAATCCAGAAGTTCATCATCTCATAAATTTTCTGGCGAAGTTTTTCATTTTCCCAGTTGAGATCAGGCTGTTTCTTGCTGAAAAAGTGAAGATAGTATTGACCTGACTTTTCATCATATTCCCAAGCAGATCCACTAAAGATAGAATCAAGGTCATTGGGCTCATCCCGCCAGATATAGTAATCTCGCTCAGAGCTATCAGGATTTTCACAGGCTTCTACAAACCAAGCATGTTCATCAGAGGTATGATTGACCACCAAGTCCATGATGATACGAATATCACGCTTCTTAGCTTCTGCGATCAGTTGGTCCATATCCTCCATGGTCCCGAAAATAGCTGCAATCGCTTGATAATCAGCAATATCATAGCCATTATCATCCATAGGGCTGTCATAAACGGGAGAAAGCCAAATCGCTGTAATTCCTAACTTGACTAGATAGTCCAACTTACTGGTAATTCCTGGCAAATCGCCAATCCCATCTCCGTTGCTGTCCATAAAACTCTTGGGATAGACTTGATAGACTACGGCATTGTGCCACCATTTTTCTTGCATCTTCTTACCTCATTAGTTTAATAATCTATAGTCTATGATAGCGCTTTTCAGAATTTTGTGCAAGCGTTTGCCTAATCTTTTTGATTCCTTTTTTAACTCCATAGTTTCCTAACTTCCAATTTTTTATTATAATAGAGGTCAGAGGTAAAAAAATGAAAAAACAAGCTTTTAGTTCTGAACAATATTTGAATCTACAGCGCAACCACATTTTGGAGCGCATTAACCAATTTGACGGCAAGCTCTACTTGGAGTTTGGTGGCAAAATGTTAGAAGATTTCCACGCTGCTCGTGTTCTTCCTGGTTATGAGCCTGACAACAAAATCAAGCTCTTACAGGAATTGAAAGAGCAGGTCGAAGTCGTGATTGCCATCAATGCTAGTAACATCGAGCATTCCAAAGCCCGTGGTGACTTGGGCATTTCTTATGACCAAGAAGTTCTTCGTTTGATTGATAAATTCAATGAATTGGGAATTTTTGTTGGCTCCGTTGTCATCACACAGTACGCTGGTCAACCAGCTGCAGATGCCTTCCGCAATCAGCTTGAGAAAAATGGAATTGATTCTTATCTCCACTATCCTATCAAAGGATATCCAACAGATATGGATCACATCATTTCTCCAGAAGGCATGGGGAAAAACGACTACATTAAAACCAGTCGTAATTTAATTGTCGTTACAGCTCCTGGACCTGGTTCAGGAAAATTGGCAACCTGTATGTCCAATATGTACCACGACCAAATCAATGGTATCAAGTCTGGCTACGCTAAGTTTGAAACCTTCCCAGTTTGGAATCTGCCCCTTCATCATCCGGTCAACTTGGCCTATGAAGCAGCAACAGCTGACCTTGATGATGTCAACATGATTGACCCCTTCCATCTCCAAACCTATGGAGAAACAACTGTCAATTACAACCGTGATATCGAAATCTTCCCCGTTCTTAAACGTATGTTAGAACGCATCCTAGGTAAGTCTCCTTACGATTCACCGACAGATATGGGTGTCAACATGGTTGGTTTTGCTATTACTGATAACGACGCTGCTATCGAAGCTTCTAAGCAAGAAATCATCCGCCGTTACTATCAAACTGTTCTTGATTTTAAAGCCGAAAAAGTTAGTGAAGCAGCTGTCAAGAAAATCGAGTTACTTATGAATGACCTAGGCATCACTCCAGCAGACCGTGAAGTCGCTGTTGCCGCTCGCCAAAAAGCAGAAGAAACTGGCGGACCTGCCCTAGCCCTTGAATTGCCAAGCGGAGAAATTGTCACTGGTAAGAACTCAGAACTCTTTGGTCCTACAGCAGCTGCTCTTATCAACGCTATCAAGAAATCAGCTAACATCGCTAAAGAAGTAAAACTGATTGAGCCTGAAGTTGTTAAGCCAATTCAAGGTCTGAAAATCAACCACCTAGGTAGCCGCAATCCACGCCTTCATTCAAATGAAATCCTCATTGCCCTTGCTATCACAGCTACGGAGAATCCTGATGCTGCTCGTGCTATGGAAGAACTTGGCAACCTCAAAGGAAGCGAAGCCCACTCAACCATCATCTTGACCGATGAAGACAAGAATGTCCTTCGTAAATTAGGTATCAACGTAACCTTTGACCCCTACTACCAATACGATCGCTTATATCGTAAGTAAAGATTTCAACCTCTCCAGCCTCGGAGAGGTTTTCTCTCTGTCTCAGAAGCCGGCTTTATGTTATAATGAAAGAAGAAAACTGAAAGGAAATCTCATGACAAAAGAAGTTATTGTTGAAAGTTTTGAACTTGACCACACCATTGTTAAAGCCCCTTATGTTCGCTTGATTGGTGAAGAAACAGGACCAAAAGGAGATGTCATCTCCAACTATGATATTCGCCTGGTGCAGCCAAATGAGGACTCTATCCCTACTGCTGGCCTTCACACTATCGAGCACCTCTTGGCAAAACTCATCCGCACACGAATCGACGGCATGATTGACTGTTCACCATTTGGATGCCGTACTGGTTTTCACATGATTATGTGGGGACGCCACACAAGCGCTGAAATTGCAGCTGTTATCAAGGATTCACTCAAGGAAATCGCTGAAACTACTACTTGGGAAGACGTTCCAGGAACAACTATTGAATCTTGTGGAAACTACAAGGACCACAGTCTCTTTTCTGCCAAAGAATGGGCAAAACTCATCCTGGAACAAGGAATCTCAGATGATGCCTTTGAGCGTCATGTAATTTAAACACAAAAAAGGAACCAGTTTTTCAGCTGGCTCCTTCTTTTTTATGCTCAAAATTCTGTCTTAGGCTTTTTCACGAATGACCAAAACACCATCTTCCATGTCAGCTTCTAGGTATTTAGCATCAAGGTTATCCAAGTGGAAGTCTGTGACTTTGTCACGGATTTGTTGTTCAACCACACGACGGAGTGGACGAACACCCATGACTTCATCGTAGCCTTCCTCAGTCATGTATTCTTTAGCAGCTTCGCTCACTGCCAAATCAATGTCTTTCTTAGAAAGCGTCTTGTTAACTTCAACCAACATCAAGTCTACAATCTTAGAAAGATCTTCTTTGCTCAAGTGTGAGAATTCGATGACAGCATTGAAACGGTTAAGGAATTCTGGACGGAAGTAAGGTTTCAAACGATCCATCAATTCTGGTTTGTCCGCATCTTCAGTCAAGTTGGCTTCATAGCCAAATCCAGCATTTGATGTCGCAATAATGACAGTGTTTTTAAAGTTCACTGTATTTCCTTGACCATCAGTCAAACGACCATCATCTAAGACTTGAAGTAGCAGGGTGATGACTTGAGGGTCAGCCTTTTCAATTTCGTCGAGAAGGACGATTGAGTATGGATTGCGACGGACGCGTTCTGTCAAGGTATTGTTGTTGTCATCGTAACCAACATACCCTGCAGTTGTACCGATTAGCTTAGAAACCGCTGTGCGATCACTATACTCAGACATATCCAAACGGATGATAGCATCCTTGGTACCAAACATATCGAGCGCCAATTGCTTAGCAAGCTCTGTCTTACCAACTCCAGTTGGCCCTACAAAAAGGAAGCTGCCGATTGGACGATTCCCCTCATCAAATCCGGCACGGTTACGACGAATAGCTTTTGCTACTGCTTCCACGGCCTTATCTTGACCAATAACTTTCGTCTGCAAACGATGACCCATATCTTTCAAACGTTCGATGTCCGTAGCCCCCATTTGAGATACTGGAATACCGGTCATTCGTTCTACAGATTCAGCCACATCGTTGACACTTGCAGTCACTTTCATATCTTCTGTATGGTTTTCGATTTTCTTTTCCAATTCTGCAATGCGTGTTTTATAGTTTAGAGCTGCTTCAAAATCTTCTTCCTCAACTGCTTTTTCTTGCTTGTCTTTTTCTGCCTCAATTTCACGTTCAACAGCATGAACATCTGTTACTGGATGCTGAGCTGCCAAGTGAGCCGCCGTAACATCGACAAGGTCGATAGCCTTATCTGGCAAGCTACGTTGTGGAATATATTGAACAGAGTAATCAACGGCAGCTTTTAAGACTTCATCTGGCAAAATAACATTGTGGTGTTGTTGATAAAGATCTCGAATACCTTGAAGGATTTTAAAAGTATCCTCTGCTGAAGGAGCATTGACCTTGACTTCATTGAAACGACGAGCAAGAGCTGCATTCTTCAAGATGGTATTGCGGTATTCATCCTGAGTAGTAGCCCCAATGACTGTCAATTCACCTCGAGAAAGAGCTGGCTTGAGAATATCTGCAAGCCCCTTAGAACCACTGTCTCCACCTGTTGAACCCGCACCAAGAATTTGATGAATTTCGTCAAAGAAGAGAATGATATTCCCAGCTTCTTTTACTTCCTTCACTAGATTTTGAATATTTTCTTCAAAACTACCTCTGTATTGAGTACCAGCCTCAAGACCTGAGATATCGATTGAAATGATTTCATTGTTCTTAATAGCAGCTGGGACATCTCCATTTACAATAGCTTGGGCTAGCCCTTCAACTACTGCCGTTTTACCAACCCCTGCATCTCCGACAAGAACAGGGTTGTTTTTAGTTCGACGAGATAGGATCTCAGAAGTCTCTTGAATTTCCTTGTTTCGGCCGATAACAGGATCTAACTTTCCTTCACGAGCTTCCGCTGTCAAGTTTCGCCCTAGTTTAGCAAGGACACCATCTTGTTTCATACCTTTACCTTGAACGTACTGAGCTTGTTCACTTCCTTCGCTTGGAAGTTGACCAGTTTGACGGTAAATAGCGAATTCTTCAGGCGTTACTTCACGGCCGTTAATCAAGTAACGACGGTTTTCTGAACTATATCCACGCATACCACCCATCAATTGGTTAAATAAATCATCCATGTTGTTAAAATTATTAAAGTTGTTGTTCATATTCTTTACCTCTTTTTGTTTACTTAGTTATGATTACTGATATTGACTATCTTTGACCTTTGTTTTAAAAAATTTAGACTAGCTAAATCGCTACTCTACGTACTATTTCTGGTTTTTCTTTTTCAAGCAGGAGTAGACTATCTTTACTTCTGAAGATTTCTAGATTAAACATAGACCCACCTCTTTCTATTTTACTTTAAATAAGTGTTCTAGTAAGGCTTTCATTTACCTTACGTTCCTAATATAACACTTTGGTCAGTAAAAGTCAATGACTTTGTTTGACTAAAGTTGACTATTTTTTAAAACATAAATTAAAAAAAAACGATGAATCTAGGATTCATCGTTTTTCAAGTCTATTCACTCATTTTCGACAATAAAAGTCAATCAGTGATTAGTCTTCTTTTTTCTTGCGTCCAAGAAGTCCAAATCCACTTAAAGCTCCTAGAAGTCCAAGTGCTGCAAGACTAGCATTGGCTTTTGTACCTGTGTTAGGCAATTCTTTTACAACTTCTTTCGTTTCCTTAGCTTCTGTAGATTCAAGAACTTTTGGTGCTTCCGGAGTTGATGGACTTGTTTGCCCTTGAGGTTTAGAAGGGATTTCTTGACTTGGAGTTGCTGTTGATTTAGGAGTTACTGTTACCGGTACTTCTAACTCAATAATTTGACCATTTGGCAATTTAACCTTAACTTTAACACTTGATTTCTGACCTGGTGTTTCTGTTGTAGGTATTTCTCCAACTTCTACAATCTCCCAGCCTTTTTCTTTCGGAAGTTCAATACGTCCAATCACATCTTCTTTCGAAATTGGTGTACCTACTTCTACAACGATCGGCGTTACTTTAGGAGTTGAAATAACCGGTACTTCAACTTCGATAATTTCTCCTGAAGGAACTTTTATCTTCACTTTAACACCTTGTTTCACTCCTGCCGGAACTGTTGAAGGAATTTCTCCAATTTCGATAATTTCCCAACCTGGTTCATTTGGTATGTCGATGTGGTTCTTCACATCTTCTGGTGTTACTGGTGTTCCTTGAGGAACAATGATTGGTCTCACACCAGGTGTTACGATTACTGGGACTTCGACAATAATCTTACGTCCGTCTGGCAACTCAACCTCAACTGGTACTAACGGTTTCGCCCCTGGTGTTTCTGTTGTTGGAACATCTCCCACCTTAGTAATCTTCCATCCTTCAGGTAAGTCTATGTGTTTCTTGACATCATCTTGGGTAACCGGAGTTCCTACCGTTACTACCACTGGGGTAACTTTAGGCTTAACAATTACTGGAACTTCGACTGTAATTCGTTTACCATTTGGTAATTCAATAACTACTGGTACCACTGGTTTCACACCCGGAGTGTCAGTACCTGGTTTTTCACCAATTGAAATGATTTTTCCACCTTCTGGAATTTTAACATTTTTCTCAACATCATCATTTGTAATTGGATCTCCAACATTCTTAATGATGTCTTTTGTTGGTGTTACTGTTACTGGAACTTCGACTGTAATCACTTTTCCATTTGGTAATTCAACCGTTACTTTAACTGGGTCTTTCTTACCTGGAGTTGTCAAGTCTGGAATGTTTTCTACATTCGTTACTTTTCCACCTTCTGGAATCTTAATTCCTTT